>DATJBH010000173.1:0-4557 GCA_035515455.1 Xanthobacteraceae bacterium | reverse complement strand
GGCTCGCTCGGCATTGCACCGACGGCCAATCTCAATCCCGAACGCGAGTTCCCATCGATGTTCGAGCCGATCCACGGCTCGGCCTTCGACATCATGGGCAAAGGCATCGCCAACCCGATCGGTACGTTCTGGTCGGCGGTGATGATGCTCGATCATCTCGGCGAAAAGGCAGCAGGCGAGCGGCTGATGCGGGCAATCGAGCGCGTCACGGCCGACGATCGCTTTCATACGCCCGATCTCGGCGGCAAGGCCAAGACCGCAGAGGTGACGGCGGCCGTCATCGATGCCATCCATGGCGCCAACGCCTGACAAAGAGTTCCGGGACGCAAGATGACCAGACAAGTGCGCCGCGTCGTCACCGGCCATAACGCCGCCGGAAAATCGATCTTCGTCAGCGACGGTCCCACCCCGCACGTATTCAGCCGCACCAAGGGCAGCGCCATCGTGCACGAGCTGTGGGAAACGACGAGCACGCCGGCCGACAATCGCGGCAACGGGGACGCCATCGCGCGGGGTCATCGGCTGCCGCCGCCGCAGCACGGCTCGGTATTCCGCGTCATCGAATATCCGCCGGACACCGAGCGTCTCGCCGCGATCGCGCGCGAGCATGCACTGCCGGACGATAGCGGACGCGCCGCGGCCAGCGACCGCAACAATCCGCGCCATCCCGGCTTTCACAAGACGGCGACCATCGATTACGCCATCGTGCTGTCGGGCGAGATCTACGCGATGATGGACGAAGGCGAGGTTTTGCTCAAAGCCGGCGAGGTCCTCGTGCAGCGCGGCACCAATCATGCCTGGAGCAATCGCACTGCGGAGCCGGCGGTGGTCGCCTTCGTGCTGATCGATGCTGAACCGGTCTGAAATCGCTACCGAGCGGGGCCATAATTGCCGCTGATCTTGCTGGAGAAAATCTGCAAGGCGATGTGCGTCTGCACCGCCCAAGCAATCCCTCTTGCCAAACGTAACACTATAACATTAGCATTCCCGTTATGGGGTGGGTTCACGGCCATAAACGGCGTGGCGCATATCTCGCGCTTGCGGCGCTTTTGCTACAGATCGCCATCTCCTTTGGCCATGTCGACCTCGACAGCGCCGTAGGCGGCGACCATCTCGCGGTCGGCGCGGCGCATAAGATAGTCGCTGCCGCCAAGACATCCCACCAAGCGCCCACGCAGAATACAGACGACGGCTATTGCCCGATCTGCGCATCGATCTTTCTGGTCTCCACCTCATTTGTCTCCGAGCCGCCGCAATTGCCGGTGCCGGACGGCTTTGAACGGATCAAGCACTCCGTAAGCATCGCGCGCGGCGTTTCGCTGCCGCGTCGCGTCGTCTTCCGCTCGCGCGCGCCGCCCTCCGCCTAGGCTGGTGGTCGTTACTCGCCCGTGGATCGCGCGGCCGCTCCTCATGCGCGCCGGCCAAGATCCGCGAGATCGAGCGCGGCATTGCAGCTTTCCTCGACATCACGACTTGCCGCGACTGAACGACCGTTCACGAACCGGGTCACCCCTGCACATTTGCTTGGCGGAGTATCATGTCAGTTCATGCTTATCGCGTTCGCCGCGCGGCTCTTCTCGGCGGTACGATGCTGTGCGCATTGCTTGTCGGCTTGCCGCTGGCGAGCGCCCAGGATCAGCCTGCGGCAGCTCCGCAGACGCCGGCGCCGCCACCGCCGCCTTCTTCGTCACCGCCGCCATCCGCGGCGACGCCGTCCACACCGCCGACGCCATCACCACCGACGATTGCGAAGCCGCAAATTAGCGGTAACAAAACGCAACTGCCGCAAATCAATGTCCGCGCGCCGATCATCAAGCGAGCCGCGCCTCACGTCACCGCACGTCGCGCGCCCTCGCCGACCGTGCCGCCGATAACACCTGCCGAACAGCTCACGGAGAAGCAAAACGGCTTCAATGCGGCGCTCGGCAGCCTTTACACCACCATCGGCACCACCTCGGACACGATCAGCCACGACACCATCGAGGCGCTGCCGCAAGGCGCCAACACGCCGGTCGAACGCGTCATCTTGCAGGCACCCGGCGTGTCGCAGGATTCCGCGGCGAGCGGGCTGCTTCACATTCGTAACGATCACGCCAACGCCCAATTCCGCATCAACGGCATCATGCTGCCCGACGGCGTCACCGGCTTCGGCAGCGTGCTCGACACCAGCCTCATCGGCAACATCTCGCTGGTCACCGGCGCGCTGCCGGCCGAATACGGGCTGCGCACGACAGGCCTGATCGACATCACCACCCGCACCGACATTTTCAATAATTCGGGCAGCATCAGCTATTACGGCGGCAGCCGCGGCACGATCGAGCCGAGCTTCGATTACGGCGGCAGCTATTGCCCGCCTTCCGCCGACGCAACGAAGCCGACGGCGCCGGGCGGCGCCTGCATCGGCGGCGTGCAATATTTCCTGACCGGCAGATATCTGCAGACCACCGAGGGCATCGAGAATCCGCTGCCGACGCTCAATGCCATCCACGACTTCTCGTCGCAGGAAAGAGGCTTCGCCTATGCCTCGACCTTCCTCGATCCCTATACGCGCCTGACCCTGATGGCGGGAACGGCGACCAGCAATTTCCAGATTCCCAACGTGCCCGGTGCGCCGACCGTGCTTGGTAGCGCGTTCGGGGTCACTACTTTCGATTCATCGATGCTCAACGACAACCAATACGAAGACACCCAGTTCGGCGTAGTGGCCCTGCAAAGATCGATCAACGGCTTTGACGGGCAATTGTCCTATTTCACCCGCTATGACGCTCTGCACTTCATGCCTGATCCGGTCGGCGACCTGCTGTTGAACGGCATTGCCTCCGATATCAGCCGCCAAGCCTATACCAATGGTATCCAAGGCGACGCTTCCTATGTGCTTACCCCGGCGCATACGCTGCGCATGGGCTTTACCGTAAGCGCCGAACAGGCCTGGGTCGACAATACGTCGTTGGTCGAGGCCGGAGCGCCACCCGCGGCCGAACCGCCTTTCGCGATCACTGAGGATTCCGCCAAGCTCGGCTGGCTCGCCGGCGTCTATGCGCAGGATGAATGGCGGATCACCGACAAGCTGACCATGAACGCCGGACTGCGCTTCGACCAGATGTGGCAATACACCGACGCCAACCAGCTAAGCCCGCGCATCAGCTTCACCTATAAGCCGTTCGCGAATACGACCATGCACGCCGGCTATGCGCGCTATTTCACGCCGCCGGTCATGGTCGAGGCAGCGCCGTTCAATCCCGCGCTGTTCGATGGCACGTCCGGAGCGGCGAGCAACGACGGCAACAGCCCGGTGCTGCCGGAGCGCTCGCATTATTTCGATGCCGGCATCGATCAGAAAATCCCGTTCGGTTGTTACTCGGCCGACGCCAAGGACTGCCGCACGCTCGATCTCGGACTCGACGCTTATTACAAGATCGCCACGGACCTGATCGATAACGGCAATTTCGGCCAGGCGCTGGTGCTCAGCGCGTTCAACTACGCCAAGGGCGTGGTGCAGGGCGTCGAATTTTCCGCCAAATATCACGACGGCGGATTCCAGGCCTATGGCAACCTCGCCGTGAGCCAGGAAAAGGCCACCGACGTGGTGTCCAATCAGTATCTGTTCGACACCGCAACGCCGCTCGCCGATCTCGGCGGGCTGACCGAGCTGCAGTACATCGACTCGCACTGGATCTATACCGATCATACTCAGCTTGTGACCGGCTCGGCCGGCGCGTCCTATCAATTCTGCAATCGGCCGTCTTATCGAGGCGAGAACTGGTGGGGCTCGCTGTGCGGCACGACCTTCTCGGCCGACATGATCTACGGCTCGGGCTTGCGTGCCGGCGACGCCAATATCGATACCGAAGCGCCCTATGCGCAATTCAATGTCGGCCTGTCCCACGACTTCGCCATGCCCGACGGCAAGCCGCTCACCGTCCGCTTCGACGTCGTCAATATCTTCGACACCATCTATCAGATTAGAAACGGCAGCGGCATCGGCGTATTCGCATCACAATATGGCCCGCGCCGCGGCTTCTTCGTCGGCATCAAAAAGAAAATATGAGCGCGTACGCCATGAAGCATGGAAACGAGAGGTGTGTTATGGGGTCAAGCGTCAGGCATGGCCGCGCGGGCGCGGCGACGTCCTCGCCGATGTCGGTAGTGATGTCGCTGGTCGGTCTTCTCGCCACGACCGGATACGCGTCGAGCGCCGATCTGTCGCCCGCGCCTGTCCGCGCTGTTGCGCCAGCCGTCTACAATTGGAACGGCCTCTACCTTGGCCTGAACGCCGGCTACGGATTTGGTACGAACACGACCACCGCCTCAGGGGGCGGCGTAAGCGCCGTAGCCAACGCAAACGTTCCAGGATTTATCGGCGGCGCCCAGATCGGCGTGAACTATCAGACCGGCATGATCGTCTGGGGATTTGAGGCCGATTTCGACGCCTCCGGGCAGAATCAATCACTGGCCTCCGGCGTCTTGTCGGGCACCAGCCAGATGCCGTGGTTTGGAACGCTGCGCGGCCGATTGGGCGTGGCCTTCGACCGGCTGCTCGTTTATGGAACCGCCGGC
>DATJBH010000172.1:0-24311 GCA_035515455.1 Xanthobacteraceae bacterium | reverse complement strand
CCGAGCACCGGCAGGATTTCGGCGCGATACTGGCCGGCCGCAATGTTCTCCCACAGGTCCAACGTGACGCGGTCGCGCGGGGTGAGCCGCCACAGCACGCCATAGACACTGTGCATTCGCGCCGGCGCGACCGAGGCATAGCCGTCAGCGGTGATGACGAAGCGATGATCGGCAAGCCGCGCCAAGCCGAGCGGCACCGCACTCGGCGCATGCTTGCGCATGACGCCGCGATGCATGTTCGAACCGTACGCGAAATGAAGCATCACCTCGCGCCAGCAAGGGTTTCGCCAGCAAGACTCGGCCGCCGCGCCGTCCATGCCGAAAAGATAACGGCCACGACGATGGGTGCGAAGCCGACCAGCATCAGCAGCACGACCATGAGCCACGCCAGGTCGTAATGGGGCGAACCGATCAGGGTGACAATGACATAAAGCAGCAGGATGAGCTCGAGCGCGCTGGTCGCGGGCGCGTTGTCCATCAGAGCACCCGACGTGTTGAAAAAGCTGTCCGCCACGATCAGGAGCAGCACCATCGAAAGCACGTACAGCAGGGCTACCGCCGCGGCCAAGCCGCCGCTGCGGCCGGCGTCGTGCAGCCGCTTGGCGTGCAGCACGAACCAGATCCAGAGCAATAGAGCCTGCGCGGCAATGAAGGGCCACAGGCCGCCGTTCCTGACAACGTCCGGCGTGGTGAGCAGATGCGAAACAACACCGAACAGATAAACGCCCGCCGCGCAATAGATGAAGGGCTGGGGCTTGAGCCGCCCGTTCGGTGAGAACAGAAACTGGACTGCCTGCATCTGGCTTACCCCGGCGAGCCAGCATCATGCCCGATTCGGCGCCGATCGCGCGCCTTACGCAAACTCCATGATCACCGCATCGACGGCGACGCTGTCGCCGGGCTTGACGCGGATTCGCTTGATGGTGCCGTCGCGTTCGGCGCGCAGAACGTTTTCCATCTTCATGGCCTCGACCACCGCCAAGGTCTCGCCCGCCTTGACCTCCTGGCCCTCGCCGACGCCAAGCGACACGACGAGGCCCGGCATCGGGCAACGCACCGCCTTCTCGCTGTCGGACAGCTTTTTCACCGGCATCAGCCGCGCATAGGAGGCCTCGCGTTCGGTGTAGACGAAGGCTTTGACCTCGATGCCGTGATACGCCAGCTCGAAGCCGTTGGGGATCGCGCGCACATGCATGGCAACCGGCGTTCGGTCGATCGTGCCGACCCAAGCCGGCATGCCCGGAATCCAATTCGACGACAAAACGTGCCGTGCGCCGTCCTCGAAAGTGACCACGATGGCTTTGCCGTCGTGTTCGACGTCGGCACTGTATTCGTCGGGCCCGAGCCAGATCGCGCGCCGCCGCTCGCGGGTGAGCGTCGCGTCCAATTGGCCGGAGATTTTGCGCTTGCGCTCGCCCATCAGGTGATCGATGGCAGCGGCGACGCAGGCCATGGCGCGTGCGATTTCGCCTGCCGGCGCGGTGCGCGCAAAACCGCCGCGGAATTCCTCGGCGATAAAGGCGGTGGAGAGCTTGCCGGCGCGCCAGCGCGGCCGCTGCATGATTGCGGCGAGGAACGGAATATTGTGGCGGATGCCTTCGATGGTGAAAGCGTCGAGCGCTTCGGTCTGCGCCTCGATCGCCTCAAGCCGGGTCTTGGCGTGGGTGACGAGCTTGGCGATCATCGGGTCGTAATAGAGCGAAATCTCGCCGCCTTCGGTGACACCGGTGTCGTTGCGCACCGTGATGCCGTCACGCACGCCCTCGGCGGGCGGCCGATAACGAACGAGCCGGCCGATCGAGGGCGCGAAATTGCGGTACGGGTCTTCGGCATAGATGCGGCTTTCCACCGCCCAGCCGGAAAGCTTGATGTCGCTTTGCTTGAGCTTGAGCGGTTCGCCGGCGGCGACGCGGATCATCTGTTCGACGAGATCGATCCCGGTGACGAGTTCGGTCACCGGATGCTCCACCTGCAGCCGCGTGTTCATCTCCAGAAAGTAGAAGCTCTTATCCTGACCCGCGACGAATTCGACCGTGCCGGCGCTGTCATAGCCCACGGCCTTGGCGAGCGCGACCGCCTGGGCGCCCATTTCCGCACGGGTCTTCTCATCGAGCAGCGGACTTGGCGATTCCTCGATCACCTTTTGATTGCGGCGCTGGATCGAGCATTCACGTTCGCCGAGATGGACGATGTGGCCGTGCTTGTCGCCCAGCACCTGGATTTCGATGTGGCGCGGATCGGTGATGAACTTCTCGATGAAGACCCGGTCGTCGCCGAAGCTCGATTTCGCCTCGGAGCGGGCGCGGGCGAAGTTTTCCGCCACCTCGGATTTGGAAAAGGCAATCCGCATGCCTTTGCCGCCGCCGCCGGCGGAGGCCTTGATCATCACCGGATAGCCGATCTGTTCGGCAATCGCGATCGCCTGATTGTCGTCGTCGATGATGCCGAGATGGCCGGGCACGGTCGAGACCTTGGCGCGGGCGGCCGCCTTCTTCGACTCGATCTTGTCGCCCATGGCGGCGATGGCTTTGGCATTGGGCCCGATGAAGACGATGCCGGCTTCGGCGAGCGCGCTGGCAAATGCCGCACGCTCGGACAAAAAGCCGTAGCCAGGATGCACCGCCTCGGCGCCGCTCGACTTGCAAGCGGCGAGGATGTTGTCGATCACCAGGTAGCTTTGCGCTGCCGGCGGCGGTCCGATCGGCACAGCCGCATCGGCCATTTCGACATGGAGCGCATCGCGATCGGCCTCGGAATAGACCGCGACGGTTTCAATACCCATCCGGCGCGCGGTCTTGATGATCCGGCAGGCGATCTCGCCGCGATTGGCAATCAGGATGCGCTTGAACATCGAAGCTTACGGCCCCGCGAACCGGCCCGTTCGCTTTGCGGCGGCGGCAGGGAAATGTCAATCATCGCGGCCAGCCGGTATCAATGCCGCAGCAAGAGCGATGCGATAAGCGCGAGCGCAAGAAGCGCGGCCATGCCCTGCCAGAATTGCACCGGGTAGCGCTGATAAAGCGTCCGCGTGCCGCCGGTTCCGTGCGGCGCCCGCGCCGGCCCCTCCTCCATCTCGATGGCGAATTCCATCATGTCGCGATAGCGGTTGGCCGGATCGGCGGCGATCGCGCGCGCCAGGACGGCCTGCAGCCAAGCCGGAAGGTCGGGCCGCAGCTCGCCCAATGCTTTCGGCCGGTCACGGCGTGGTTTGCTGGTGGCGTCGAGATTGCCGTAAGGGTACTCGCCGGTGAAGGCGCGGAACATGGTGACGCCGAGCGCATAAATATCGGTCGCCTCGTTGCCGGGTTCGCCGCCAAACATCTCGGGCGCCATGTAAGCCGGCGTTCCCGGAATGTCGTCGGGCGGGAAATCTTCCAGGCCGGGCACGCGCACCACGCCGAGATCGATTAATTTCAGCGAACCTTCGCGCTCCAGGATCACGTTATCCGGCTTGATGTCGCGATGGATGATACCGGCGCGATGCAGCGCCGCCGCCCCGCGCGCCAGTTTGATCGCGATGTTGCGGCCCTCCTCCAGGCCGATCGCCGGCCGGCGCGACAGCCGGGTTTCCAGAAGCTCGCCCTGATAGAGCGGCATCACCGTGTAGAGACAGGTCTGCCGTCCGGGCGGCAGCACGATGGTACGGCCGACATAGGGACTGTGCACGCGGGCGCCGACCCAGGCTTCGCGGGCGAAAGCCGCGCGATAGGTGGCGTCGGCCGCGACCTGCGGCTTGGGAAATTTCAACGCCACTTCGCCGCCCTCGACTTCGTCGAGCGCGCCGAACAGGCGCGTGTAGCGGCCGTCCGACATCAGCACCTTGAGCACGAAACCGTCGATCGTTTCGCCGTCGATCGGCACCGGGACGAGCGGCAACTCCATGATCTCGGCGCCGATATCGGCCGAGCCCGCCGCCGGCAGATCGATGATGTCGAGCATCAACGCGGTGCAATTGTCGGTGCTGCCGACATCGAGCGCGGCCTTCACCAGGGCACGAGCCGTATCCTCGGAGCTCGAACGCTCAAGCAAAATGTCGGCGATGGCTTCCGGCGTCAGGTAGCCGTGCACGCCGTCGGTGCACAGCATAAAACGATCGTGCAGCGCCACCGGATGTGCGGCGTAATCGAGCCGCACCTCGGTCTCGACGCCGAGCGCCCGCGTCAGAATGTTCGAGCGTCCGGCGCCGCTCTCCTCCCGCCGCACGTGATCGGTGGTCAGGCAGGCCAGCCGCTCGCCGCGCAGCCGGTAGGCGCGCGTGTCGCCGACATGCAGCAGATGCGCGATCCGTCCGCGCAGCACCAGCGCGGTAAAGGTGCATCCCATCCCGGCGGACTCGGCATTGCGATGACCTTCGGCATAGATCCAGCGATTGAGCGAATTGAGCACGCGCGCGGCGGCGCGGCGCACTTCCATGGTCTCTTGCAGATCGCAAAAGCCGTCGAGAAAGCCGCGGACCGCCGTTTCGGCGGCGATGCGGCCGCCTCTGGCGCCGCCGATGCCATCGGCAATCGCCGCCACGACATCGCGGCGCGGCTGCGGCAATTCGGAGCCGAACACCACGCCGGCGAAATCTTCGTTGCGTTCGCGCGGTCCAGTCTCAGAGGCGAACCCCGCACTGGCCTTCACGCCGGACACTGGCTCGGCCATCAGCGCAGCCCCGCTGCTCGTAGCCGGTGAACGCCGGACGCGAAGCGCAAGCCTGCGGATGCCGGATCAATCGTCGAGCTTGCACGTATCATGAAGGAAATAACCGCCGGTGCTCGAGGCGACGATCACCGTAAGATTTCCAGATTTTCGATCAAGTTTGTAATTCTCGCCGCCGGCAGTGTGCCAGGAAATTTCCGCCTCGCTGATCAAGGCGGGTTGGGAATCCACCGTTTTATGATCGTAGTCGATCCTGATCTGCCAATTGGCCCCGCTCGCCGGATTGGTGCAGGTGATTGCTTTTTCGCCGGTCGGTGCGGCGCCGGCGGTTGCGGAAAAGGCAATCGCCAAGCTCAGAAGTGTCAGCGCGCCAAGTCTGCCGGCCAATGACCTAGTCAAAACTGATATTTGCATACGCCTCTGCCTAGTTTCTGCTCACGATGCAGTTTTTTTAGACACCGCCATCTCGCTTCAGCCAAATCCTTCACGGAAAACCTATCCAGTCAATGTCTTAGTGACTGGCATAAATTTTGCCACCTCCGTTTCCGCTCGCCTAGTCATCATTGGCGCTTGAGGCGGCAGATACTGGGGGAAAGGACAGGATATGGCACTCGTTCCATCACCGACTTGGCTCAATGAAGGCGATAATGCGTGGCAGATGGCTGCCGCCACGTTCGTCGGCCTGCAAAGCATTCCAGGACTGACGGTTCTCTATGGCGGCATCGTCAAGAAGAAGTGGGCAATCAACTCCGCTTTTATGTCGATGTACGCCTTTGCCTCGGTTCTCGTCGTCTGGGTTCTCTTCGACTACAACATGGCCTTTGGGCCGCAATGGTTTCCGTTCTTGGGAACGCCCGGTCTAGCGACCTCGGCCGCCTTTACGCTCGGTCAGGCGACCGTACCGGCGGCGGCTGCCGGCATGCCCGGCCTCGCCTTCCCGATGGCGACGCTGATGTACTTCCAATTCGTGTTCGCGGCGATCACGGTCATCATCTTGGCCGGATCGGTCTTGGGCCGGATGAATTTCACGGCCTGGATGATCTTCTGCCCGATCTGGATGACGCTGGTTTACACCGTGGGCGCGTTCAGCCTCTGGGGTGGCGGCTGGCTCGCCAGCTTGGGCGTCGCGGACTTCTCGGGCGGCTACGTCATCCATCTTGCCGCCGGCACGTCGGGCTTTATCGCGGCTTGGGTTATCGGCCCGCGTATTCAGGCCGACCGCGATCATTTCCCGCCGAACAGCCTGCTGGTGACCCTGGTCGGCGCCGGCATCCTGTGGATCGGTTGGAACGGCTTCAACGGCGGCGATCCGTACTTCGCCAACGCCAATGCCGGTGCCGCGCTCATGAACACCAACACCGCGACCGCGGTGGGCCTGCTGGTTTGGACCCTGATGGACAAGATGGCCTATGGCAAGCCGTCAGTGCTCGGCGCCGTCAACGGCATGATCGCCGGCCTCGTCGGCATCACTCCCGCCGCCGGTTACGTCGACGGCTGGGGCGCGATCATCATCGGCATCTGCGCCGGCATCATCCCGTGGCTCAGCATGAACAAGTTCCAGAAGCTCTCGTTCATGCAGAAGGTTGACGATACGCTTGGCGTGTTCTCGACCCATGGCGTGGCCGGACTGATGGGCGGCCTTTTGACCGGTATCCTGGCCAACCCGGCGATGCTCGAATACATCGGCACCGACAAGGACGCGCCCGGCGTGAGCATCACTGGCCTGCTCTACGGCAATGCCAACCAGCTCCTCCTGCAAGCCGAGGGCGCTGCCTTCATCATCGTGTACAACGCGATCGCGACCTTCATCATCCTCAAGGTGATCTCGATCTTCGTGAGCCTGCGGATGGACGAAGCGACCTTGAAGGTCGGCGACGACGCGGTGCACGGCGAGACGGCCTACGCGATCGGCGTGGAAGGCGAGTAATCCTCCCGTCTGCTCCGCGGACTTCAAATGCGAAGAGGCGGCCCCCTTACGGGGGCCGCTTTTTATTTGCGATCGCTCGGCCGCCGCAGGTAATCCCCAGAGCACACGCCTGTCACGTGCCGGTCACATATCGCGGACTAGCTTCCCTTCGCACATCAGCCAATTTCGAGGGATCCCATGAGCAAAAAGCTGCTCTCAACCATAGCGGCTTCGGTGGTCGGTGCTTTGTTTCCGGTTTTGGCCGCTTGCAACGGCGCCGCGGGCGCGGATTCGGTCGCGCCGCAGAGCGCGTCGGCTACCGGGCCGCAAGACGCTGCGCAAACCGCGACGCCGATCAAGCATCTCGTCATCATCTTCAACGAGAACGTCTCGTTCGACCATTATTTCGCGACCTATCCCAAGTCGACCAATCCGCCGGGCGAGCCGGCGTTCACCGCCAAGCCCGGCACGCCGAGGGTCAACAATCTCGCCAATGCGAATTTGTTGACCAACAATCCGAACTTCACCAACAAGGCCAATGGCGGCGATGCCGCCGAGCCGTTCCGGCTCGACCGCAGCCAAGCGTTTACGGCCGATCAAAACCACGCTTACACCGCGGAACAGCAGGCTTACGACGGCGGCAAGGCCGACTTGTTTCCGAAATTCACCGGCAAGGGCACGAGCGGCGGTGCCGGCGCCTTCGGCACCAAGGGCCAGGTGATGGGCTATTACGACGGCAACACGGTTGCCGCGATGTGGAACTATGCGCAAGCCTTCGCCATGAGCGACAACGCCTTCGGCGATACCTACGGCCCATCGACGCCGGGGATGCTCAATATCTCCTCGGCACAGACCAACGGCATGACCATCGTCGCCACGACGAAAAAGCCCTCCACCGTCACCGCCGTTTCGTATTACATCAATGACGGCCAGGGCGGCCTGACCATGATCAACGACGTCGATCCCGGTTACGATGTCTGCTCCAATCCGAAGGATCAGGCGATGATGTCCGGCAAGACCATCGGCGACCTCCTCAATGGCGCCGGGGTGAGCTGGGGCTCGTTCATGGGCGGCTTCCGCCTCGACACCACCAACGCCAACGGCACGACCGGCTGCAAGCGCTCGACGCATTCGACTATCGTCGGCCACGACGTCGTCGACTACATCCCGCATCACGCCTGGTTTCAATATTACGCCTCGACCGCCAATCCGAAACACCAGCGGCCGAGTTCGCTCGCGGCGATCGGCTACAGCCTCGAGCACGACGGCACGACGCGCGATCCGGCCAACCACAATTACGATCTGAGCGATTTCTACGACGCGGTGAAAGCCGGAAATTTCCCGGCGGTGTCGTACATCAAGATGCCGGCCTATCAGGACGGTCATGCGGCTTATTCGGATCCGCTCGACGAGCAGGACGGCAACGTGACGCTGATCAATTTCCTGCAACAGCAACCGGATTGGAAAAACACCGCCGTGGTCATCACCTGGGACGATTCCGACGGATGGTACGACCACGTCTTCACGAAAGTGACCAGCCCATCGTTCGACGCGCAAGCAGACCAGCTCGACGGGCCGGGCAACTGCGGCACCGGCGCGGCGCTGCCCGGTGTCAGTGGCAAACCGGTCAATGGCCGCTGCGGTCCCGGAACGCGGATTCCGTTTTTTGTAATTTCGCCGTGGGCGAAGCAAAACTATGTCGGCCACGAGCAACTGTCCTTCGCCTCCGTGGTCCGCTTCATCGAAGACAATTGGCTGCATGGTGAACGCCTCGGCGGCGGCGCGTTCGACGCCGGCGCGGGGTCGATCGACGGCCTGTTCGACTTTACCGGCGGCGGCAAGACCGCGGCGCTCTATCTCGATCCGACGAACGGCACGCCGCTCCAAACGCCGCCATCGGGAGGCGCTCACTGAGACCGGGCGCGCACCTGCGCTGGCTTGCCGTCGCGAGCCTGATCTGTGCCGCCGGGCTCGCGGGCCCGGCGGCTCATCCCCTACCGCCGGCGACGGGCGAGAATCCGCATCCGATTGCGCTGCAACGCCCGCCAGGCGGACCGTTGTCCGCCATGGCAGAGCTCGGCCGGCTGATTTTCTTCGATGCCGACCTGTCATCCTCCGGCAAGCTTTCGTGCGCCTCGTGCCATAGTCCGCAGTACGCCTACGGACCGCCGGGCGATCTGCCGGTGATGCTTGGCGGGCCCGACTTGTCGCGTCCGGGCGTGCGCGCGGTGCCGTCCTTGATGTATCTCGAACGGCAGCCGAGCTTTGCGATCGGCCCCGACAACGAAGAAAACGAAAATGTCAGCATCGCGCAGCTCGTCGCGCTCAGCCGCGACGCCGTGCGCGTGCAGAAAACCGCGCCGCAGGAGAGCCAGTCGGCGACCAATATGGTGCCGCAGGGCGGCCTATTCTGGGATGGCCGCGCCGACACGCTGCAAGACCAGGCGCGCTCGCCATTGCTCGATCCGCGCGAGATGGACGGCGGCTCGGTCGATACCGTCGCCGGCAAACTGCAGCGATTGGCGTATGCGGGGCGTCTGACGCAACTGTTCGGCCGCTCGGTATGGTCCGATCCGCGTCTTGCGGTCAGCGAGGCTCTGTTCGCCGTGGCGCGTTTTCAGATCGAGGACGAGAGCTTCCACCCCTATACCAGCAAGTTCGATTTTTGGCTGGAGGGCAAAGCGCGCTTTACCGAAAGCGAAGCCCGCGGCTACGCACTGTTCAACGATCCCGCCAAGGCCAATTGCGCCGGCTGCCACGCCGACCAGCCGACGCGCGATGGTCTGCCACCGTTATTCACCGATCATCAATTCGAAGCCTTGGGCGCGCCGCGCAATCCTGCGCTTGCCGTCGATGCCGACGCGCACTTTTTCGATCTCGGCATTTGCGGGCCTTATCGCCACGACATGGCGGCCGACACGCAATATTGCGGCCTGTTCATGACGCCGACCTTGCGCAACGTCGCGACCCGACATGTGTTCTTCCACAATGCCGTCTTCTCATCGCTGAATCAGGTTCTGGATTTCTACGACTTTCGTGACACCGACCCGAAACGCGTCTATCCGCATGACGGCGACGGCGCGGTTGAAAAATTCAACGATCTGCCGCCGGCCTTTCGCGCCAATATCGACGTCACCGATCCGCCCTTCGACCGCAAGGCAGGCGATACGCCGGCTATGACGGATAAGGACGAAGACGACATCATCGCCTTCCTCAATACGCTGGTCGATGGCTATCGGGTAAAATAACGTCGGGGCTGGCCGAAACGGCCCATTACATTCGGAGAAAGTTGCGGCCGGTGCGCCGGCCCTCGGCGGCGATCCAGTCGAGGATGGCGGCGTCGACATCATCGAAGCCGGCGGGAAGCCGTCGTGGCGGCGTGCGGTCCGCGACAACGATCTGCGAGCGCGCAATAACGGCGGCGAGCGTCTCGAGATCGGTATCTTGCATGCTCGGAATTGCCACTGCCACCTCCGGCCGCCCGCAGAATGCAAACTCCCGCGACCGGCGCTGGTTCCTGTGAGTCGTCCATCGCGCGCCGACGGTTCAAAGCTTCAATGCCAGGGTGGCTCGCAAACGGCGGCACTACGGCAAACTCGCGGCGGTTCTGCGCAATAATTTGCCCGCGCAATAATTTGGCGGACGTCGCAGGCAACCTCGCCTGCGCGAGGTGGGGGAGAAGCGAAAATCAGCGCCGGGAAGGAACTTTCCGGGATGCATTGATTGGTGAGATAAATTTTGCGGCGTCAGACCGGCCAAAGCAAATAATGCTTTTGGTTCAAGTAATTATTACCGGTTTCAGTCTGGCAATGGCGCCGTCGCGCAGTACATTATTCGTTATTCGGCGGATGAGACGGGGTTCCGATCCGAACTTCAAATCACCCCTCTCCACGATGAACACGACGGAGAATTTGCATGGCTCTTGCGATCGGCGATACCGCCCCGGATTTCGAAGCCGAAACCACCGAAGGCAAAATCCGTTTTCACGACTGGATCGGCAATAACTGGGCGGTGCTGTTTTCCCATCCCAAGGACTTCACGCCGGTCTGCACCACCGAACTCGGCACCATGGCGCGGCTCAAGCCGGAATTCGACAAGCGCGGCGTCAAGATCATCGGGCTGTCGGTCGATCCGGTCGACAACCATAAAAAGTGGGCGGGCGACATCAAGGACGTGGTCGGCTTCGCCCCGAACTATCCCATGATCGGCGACACCGACCTGAAGATTTCCAAGGCTTACGGCATGCTGCCGGCCTCGACAAACGGCACTTCCGAAGGCCGCACGCCGAACGACAATCAAACGGTGCGCAACGTGTTCGTCATCGGCCCGGACAAGAAGATCAAGCTCATTCTCGTCTATCCGATGAGCACCGGCCGCAACTTCGATGAAGTCCTGCGTGTAATCGATTCGCTGCAGCTCACGGCCAAGCACCGCGTCTCGACGCCGGCCAATTGGAAGCAGGGCGAGGACGTCATCCTCGGCGGCGCCATCACCGATGAAGAGGCGAAGAAGCTCTATCCGGCCGGCTGGAAAACCCCGAAGCCCTATATCCGGGTCGTGCCGCAACCGCGGTAGCGTTAAGTTCAACTCTCTGATTTGATGTCAAAGGCGCGGCCGTTTTGGCCGCGCCTTTGTCTTGAGGACCGTCATGAATCCGGATGCCGAAATTCAGCCGCCGTTCGCCGCCTTCATGGGGATAAAGATCACGCACCTCTCCAAGGACAAGGTGGTGGCCGAAATGCCGGTCCGCGAAGAGCTCAACAACCGCTTCGGCGCGTTGCACGGCGGGGCGGTGATGGCGCTCGCCGACAATCTCGGCGGAACAGCGACCGTCGCCAACCTGCCGCCGGGCGGACGCACCGCGACCATCGAAAGCAAGACCAATTTCTTCGCCGCCGTCCCGGTCGGCGATACCGCCTATGCCGAATGCACGCCGTTGCACCGCGGCCGTTCGACGATGGTGTGGCAGACCCGCATCACGCGCGACGACGGACGGCTCTGCGCCCTGGTGATCCAGACGCAGATCGTGATGGCGCCGGAGCAACCCCGACGGTAAGGCGCGCGCAGCCGGCTCCGCGCCACGACCGCCGCTAATGCATGGCCCGCAACCCCATGCGGGCAAGGCGCGGCAAGACCTCGGCGCAGAAATACGGCGCCTCCTGCAGATAATTCACGAACGAAACGGCGATGCCGCACACACCGGCGCGCGCGAGAGCGGCGAATTCTTCCGCTACCTTGTCGGGCGTACCGACGAACGGGTAGCCGCCGATGCCGCTTTCCGCCTGCAAGGCGCGCTTGGCGGCGAATGCGTCGGCGTCGGTGTTCTGCGGCGTGATCCTCTTAAGCTCCAGCATGCGCTCGATGGCGCCCCAGTCGGCGTTTTCGACGTTGGCGTGGCGATAGTATGCTTCCGCCTCTGCCTGCGTCGGTCGGCAAATCACCTGGCCCTGGGTAAAGACGTCGATGTCGCGGCCGAATTGCTGGGCTGCCGCTTTGGCGTCGGCGACCATCTTGCTCGTTTGCACGAACAGGCTCGGTCGGTCGGCGCCGGTGCCGGCGGCGGCAAGCCGCGACGCGCCGGTCGAAGTGAAGAAAGCATCGCAATTGCGCAACGCGAAACTGCGGCCGGTCGCCGACGATCCGGCATTCATGATGAGCGGCCGCGTACCGCCGTAAGGCTGCGGCTTGGCGCGCACCCCGGCAAGCTTGAAATACCGGCCGTCAAAATCGAAATCCTCCTCGCCCGACCAGGCGCGCTTGACGACGTCGATCCATTCCTGCGCGAATTCGTAGCGGTCGTCGTGCTCGCGCTGCGAAATTCCGAACATTTCGAATTCGCCCTCGTTCCAGCCGGCGACGATGTTAAGCCCGAAACGGCCGCGGCCGATGTGATCGGCGGTGACGAATTCCTTGGCGGCGATCAAGGGATGGAACAGCGGCGCATGCACGGTGCCGAAAATCGTGATGCGCTCGGTGGCGGCGAGAAGTCCGCACGCCCAGGTCACGGTTTCGAGCGTCGTACCGTGGAAATCGCTCGGGCCGCCGTAGCCCTTCCAGCGCCCGATCGGCAGCAGGAAATCGATGCCCGCCGCATCCGCGAGTTTGGCGAGCGCGAGGCAGTCCGGCCAAGTCGCGAGCCAGCGTTCCGGGACCAGCGTCGCGGTGCGCGCCGACGAGCAATTCGCGCCGAAGAAGCCGATCTTGAACGCATTCTCGCCATACATGGCGATGCGTTCGCCCATCGAAGCGGTGCGGAGCGGCATCGGTAAGCCTTTCACATCACCTTGTAGAAGCAAATCTTCACGCAGTCAGGCTCGCGCGCGCCGGTGCAGACGACGATATGCTTGCCGAGCCAGGCATAACGCGGCGCGCTGGTCTCGAAAAAAGTCGCGCCGCGAAAATAATAGGCGCTCGCCTCGACCGGCCGGCCCGCGGCCAGCGCCGCCATAACCTCGGCGGGGCCGTGGCGCAGCGCCTGATTGCGGACGTAGATCAAGGCGCCGTCGTCGGTACGCAGCGTATAGCGCGCCTCGAGTTCGGCGACGCCATCGCCGCGCAGCACCTGCCAATCCGCGCCGCCGGGGAGCACTTCGCCGCGCAATTGCGGTCCGGAAAAATCTCCGCCGGTGATCGCAACAATGCGGCGGCCGCCCTTGCCGACGTCGCCAAGGTCGAGCGGTACATCGACGCTCACGCGGGCGGTAAAGATGAACTCCAATCGCGGAGTCGGCGGCTCCGGCTTGACCGGTTCGGGGTTTGCCATTCGCGCCTCACAATGTCATCGTTTGCAAACACGTGAACGAGGATAGCATGGATGTACGCGCCGCCGTGGCCTTTGCGCCCGGCAAACCGCTCGAAGTGACCACGGTCAAGCTCGATGGCCCGCGCGCCGGAGAAGTTTTGGTCGAGATCAAGGCCACCGGCATTTGCCACACCGACGAATTCACGCTTTCCGGCGCCGATCCGGAAGGATTGTTTCCGGCGATTCTCGGCCACGAAGGCGCCGGCGTCGTCGCCGATATCGGCCCGGGCGTGACTTCGGTCAAAAAGGGCGATCACGTCATTCCGCTGTACACGCCCGAATGCCGGAACTGTCCATCCTGCCTGTCGCGCAAGACCAATCTGTGCACCGCCATCCGCGCCACCCAGGGCCAGGGCGTCATGCCGGACGGCACCTCGCGCTTCTCGATCGAGGGCAAGAAGATCCATCATTATATGGGCTGCTCGACATTTGCCAATTTCACCGTGCTGCCCGAAATCGCGGTGGCGAAAATTCGCGACGACGCGCCGTTCGACAAAGTCTGCTACATCGGCTGCGGCGTCACCACCGGCATCGGCGCGGTGATCAACACCGCCAAGGTCGAGCCGGGCGCCAAATGCATCGTGTTCGGACTCGGCGGCATCGGGCTTAACGTCATTCAGGGGCTGCGCCTCGTCGGCGCCGACATGATCATCGGCGTCGACGTCAACCCGGAGAAGAAAGCCTGGGGCGAGCGCTTCGGCATGACGCATTTCGTCAATCCGAAGGAGATCGGCGGCGATCTCGTCGCCCATCTTGTCAATATGACCAAAAGCGGCGCCGACCAGATCGGCGGCGCCGATTACACGTTCGAATGCGTCGGCAATGTCGGCCTGATGCGGATCGCCCTGGAGAGCTGCCATCGCGGCTGGGGGCAGAGCATCATCATCGGGGTGGCCGGCTCCGGCCAGGAGATCGCGACGCGGCCGTTCCAGCTCGTCACCGGCCGGGTGTGGCGCGGCAGCGCTTTCGGCGGCGCCCGCGGCCGCACCGACGTGCCGAAAATCGTCGACTGGTACATGGAGCGCAAGATCCAGATCGATCCGATGATCACGCACACCATGCCGCTTGCCGATATCAACAAGGCTTTTGCGCTGATGCACGAGGGTAAATCGATCCGCAGCGTCGTAGTGTTTTGACGTTTCCCGGCGCGGAACCCGTTTGCGCGCGTCACCGCCGATGAATTTTTCGTGTGCGACGTCTTCGCGGACCCGCTGATGCGTTAGGATGCGCGGTGCATGACGGCATTATTCAATTATGCCTGACGCGCCACCTGAAGGCTGGCGCATGACTGACCGAGCGATCGGACGATATTTCGCGGGTCTTTCAACGACCACGTTCCTCCTCGCGCTGACGAGCTTTTTCGCCGACATTTCCACGGAAATGCTCTATCCCGTCCTGCCGATCTTCCTGACGCAGACGCTCAAAGCGAGCGGCAGCATCGTTGGTCTCATCGATGGCTTCGCTCAGGCGACACAGAACATCGTCCAGGGCTTTTCCGGCACCTTGTCGGATCGAGTGCAACGGCCAAAAGCCGTCGCACTTGTCGGCTATTTTCTCGCCGCGATCGGCAAGCCGCTGATCGGGCTTGCCACGGTCTGGCAGGTCGTGCTCGGCGCGCGGTTGCTCGACCGGCTAGGGGCCGGAACGCGGTCGCCAGCGCGCGACGCGCTGATTGCCGCCTCGGTTTCCGAACGCAACCGCGGCCGTGCGTTCGGGCTCGAAGGCGTCGGCGACAATGCCGGCGCCTGCGTCGGCCCGCTGCTGGCCGTCCTTCTTCTGTATTCGTTCCACGTCGGCATCAGGTCGATCTTCTTTCTTGCGGTCATTCCCGGCCTGCTCGCCTTCTTTCTGGTCCTCTTGGTCAAAGACCCTCATCGTGCGGTCGCGGCGAAGACCAAGATCGACGCCGGCTTGCGGCAATTTCCGGCGGCCTATTGGCGGTACCTCCTGGTGATCGCGCTGTTCGGCATCGGCAATTCCAGCAATGCCTTCCTGATCTTGCGGACGCGGGATTTTGGCGCCTCGCTGGAAACGACCATCTTGATTTACGCGGCATTCAACTTCCTCGCCACGGTGATCTCCTACCCTGCCGGGTCGCTCTACGATCGATGGGGAGGCAAAACCATAATGCTTCTTTCGCTCGTGATATTTTTGCTCGCTTATCTTGGCCTCGCAGTGACCCGGAACGTCGTGCTGATTGGCGGCTTCTTTATTTTTTACGGGCTATTCCAGGGCATATTTCGTACCGCGGGCAAGACCTTCGCTTCGCACCTGGTCCCGCAACAACTGCGCGCCAGCGGCATTGGCTGGTACAACACGACCGTCGGGCTGTTGCAGCTTTTCGCCAGCATCGTCGCCGGTGTGTTATGGGACCGGATCGGACACGCGGCAGTGTTTTATTATGGTGCGTTTTTTGCGGCGGTCGGAACCGCCGCGCTGATGCTGATCATGCCCGGTGCGCCGCGGCATCATCGCTAGCATCGGTTTATTGCGGACCGCGACCGTCTCCGACAAAGTCCCGCAATGCCGCCCGAACGCGCACCAACACGCTGTCCCATGTCCGCGTGGCGTCCTGGCGGAACAGCCGAGCGGTCGGATACCACGGGCTGTCGTCGCGATCGAACAACCAGCGCCAGTCGGGAATGTGCGGCAATAATATCCACACCGGCTTTCCCAATGCGCCGGCAAGATGGGCGACGCTGGTATCGACGGCAATAACGAGGTCGAGATCCGAAATCAGTGCCGCAGTGTCGGAGTAATCCTTCAACTCCGCGCCGAAATGCAAGAGCTCGCTCCCCTGCAGCGTTGCGGTGTCGCCGGCGCGGACTTCCTGCTGCAGGCTGACAAAGGTCGCGTCGATGCCGCTCAATGGCGGCAGCAAGCGGCCGAGCGCGATCGATCGATTGCGATCGTTGCTGTGCGTCGGGTCGCCGGACCAGGCGAGGCCGATCCGCGGGCGCTTGCGCGGCGGGAGTTGCGCGTCCCACTTACCCGCCCGCGGCGCCGGAACGAACAAATACGGCGTCGTGGACGGTATCGTCGCAAGCTCGGTCGCAAACGCGCGCGGCAGGCTGAGCAGAGAGCATTGCAAATCGAAATCGGGCAGTAAGTTCCCTCTGGCAAGGCATTGCGCTCCTCCGGCGAGGGTTTGCATCAATTCGTGCAGCGGCTTTTGCACCTCGAGAATGACGCGCGCGCCACGCGCCGCAACGAGCGGCACGTAGCGGCAGAAATGGATGCTGTCGCCGAAGCCGTCGGCGGCATGGAGGAGAATGGTCTTGCCCGCGATATCGTCCGCGCCGGTCCATTGCGGCTGGGCGAACTCGCGCTTGTGGCTTAGGTAGGGCTCGATCTGCCATCGCCATTCGAATTTTTCGAAACCGCGACGAAGATCGCCGGTCAGCAGCCGCGAATAAGCTTCGTTGAAATGCGCCTCGGGAAAATCCGGCCGCACGGCGAGCGCACGGCGATAACTCGCCAGCGCCTCCTCGAAGCGGCCCAGTTCATAAAGCGTGACGCCGCGATTGGAATGCGCATCGACGTAATCCGGATCGATGGCAAAGGCCCGATCGTAGTCCGCCATGGCCTCCTCGAACCGCTGCAGCTCATGCAGGACGATGGCCCGATTGCCAAAGGCAGCGGCACGGTCCCGCCACAGCTCGAGCGCGCGCTCGCAGCTGACCAGCGCCTCCTCGAACCGCTTGAGCTTACGTAAAGCATTGCCGCGATTGATTTGCGCGTCGACGAAATCCGGCCGCAATGCGAGCACGTTGTCAAAGCATGCCAGGGCCTGTTCCGCCGCTTTCAGCTCGTTGAGGACCAGCCCCCGATTGTAGAGCGCATCGACATTGTCCGGCCGCAGCGCAAGCGCGTGATCGTAGCTCGCCAAAGCCTCCGCGAACCGCTTCTGCTCATGCAGGATGACACCGCGATTGTAGAGCGCTTCGACGTATGCGGGCCGCAGCTCAATCGCACGCGCATGGCTCGCCAACGCCTCGTCGGCGCGCTTTAATTGCGCCAGCACGACGCCGCGATGGCAGAACGCATCGGCGTAGTCCGGCCGCATCTCGATCGCGCGATCGAAGCTCGCCAATGCTTCCTCGAACCGTTGCAGCTCCGCCAGCACGTCGCCCCGATTCAAAAGCGCTTCGGCGTAATCCGGCTGTATGGCAATGGCCCGGTCGTAATTCGCCAACGCCTCCTCGAACCGCTTCACCGCGGTAAGCGCCAGGCCGCGATGGTTTAGAGCGAGGCTGTGGTCGGGGTCCTTGGCGAGGATGAGATCTATCTGGTCGAGAGCGCGCGCAAAATCACCCCGCTCATAAGCAATGACGGCGAGCAGGTGCAAGCTATCAAAATGATCGGGCTGCACCGCGACAATTTTTTTGTAAAAGCTTTCAGCCTCGGCCAATCGACCGGCCTGATGCAGCGAGAATGCTTCCACGAACCACGATGTTATGGCGATCGCCGTCGGTTGCGAAGCCTCCGATCGTTGTGGTGCGTATTGCTCCACGAAGCCTTCTCCCTCATGCATGCCGAGCTCCCCGCCCGTGTTCGCGGAACCGCGCTGCGCGCTCGGCGGTTACTTCGACGAGCGATTTGGACGGGGATTTGCCCTCCATGACTTTTGCGTTTTGACGGCTGTGAACACCCCTCACCGCAGAAGGACACGTTTGCACGGCGTTGTCGCGCGCTATCGCGACGCCCGCAAGACCCTGCATACGCCGGCGTCGTCGCGCAGCCGTTACGGCCTCGATTGGATGAATTTTTTCCTCGCCGACGTGCAGACCGGGTTCGGCGCTTTTGTCGCCTTCTACCTCGCCCATCTCGGGTGGTCGGAACGCGACGTCGGCTTCGCGCTGACGCTTGGCGGCTTGGCCGGCGTCGCCAGCCAAATTCCCGGCGGCGCGCTGGCGGACGCTCTGTCCTGGAAGCGCGCGCTGATCGCCACCGGCATCGCCATGATCGGCGCGGCCGCGCTGATCCTGGCGCTGGTACCGACCTATGTGACGGTACTGCTGGCATCCTTGCTGCAGGGCGTGACCGGCGGGATCATCACGCCGGCGATCGGCGCCATCAGCCTCGGCCTGGTGGGGCGGCGCGCCATGTCGCTGCGCACCGGGCGAAATTACCGTTATGCCGCCGGGGGTCATGCCGCGACCGCGGCATTGATGGGGCTCGTCGGCGCCTATTTCGCCATGGGTACGATTTTCATCGCCGCAGCCGCGCTGTGCATCCCAGCGCTGATCGCGCTTTGGTTCATCCGTCCCGATGAAATCGACTACGCTCGCGCCCGCAATGCCGCGGCCGGCGCGAGGGGAGTCGGTCGGATTTCCGACCTGTTGAAGAACCGCGGTCTTATTTTATTCACCGCGGCATTGGTGCTGTTTCAGCTTGCCGACGCCTCGATGCTGCCGCTGATCGGCGAGAATCTGGTGACGACGGTGCCGACCGGGTCGTCGCTATGGATGTCAGGCTTGATCATCGTGCCACAGATCGTGGTGGCGATCTTTGCGCCGTGGGTCGGCTTCCACTCCGAGAAGCGCGGGCGCAAGCCGCTGTTGCTGCTCGGCTTCGCCGCCGAGCCAATCCGCGCCGCGCTGTTGGCTTTCACCAATGCCTATGGCTTCCTCATCGTCGCGCAATTGCTCTCCGGCATTACCGGGGCGATCATCGGCGTTCTCACGGTGATCGTCATTGCCGATCTGACCGCCGGCACCGGCCGCTTCAATCTGGCGCAGGGCGCAGTCGGCGCGGCGACCGGTATCGCCGCGTCGCTAAGCACGCTCATCACCGGCTTTTTGTTCCAAGGCGTTGGACAGGCCGGCGGCTTTATCGCCATCGCGGCGGTGGCCGGTGCGGCGACGGCCCTGATTGGGATGTTCGTGACGGAAACCAAGCCGGCGGCTTACGCCAATTGAACGGCGCCCGCCGCCGGCAAACTCATTGCACCTTGATGCCGGCTTCTTTCATGATCGGCCACCACTTGGCGGCTTCGGCCTTCTGAAATGCGGCAAATGCCGCGGATGCCTGCAGATCGGGCGAGGAGATCTGCTGGCCCAGTCCGTTGAGCTTCGCTTTCACGTTGTCGTTTTTCAGCGCCGCCACGGTCGCGGCGTGGATTTTATCGAGCACGTCCTGCGGCGTGCCTTTCGGGGCCCACATGCCGAACCAGATCGAGGCATAAAAGCCCGGCAGTCCGGCCTCATCCGTCGTCGGCACCTCCGGCAGGCTCGTCATGCGCGTCTTCGACGGCACCGCGATCGCCCGGATGGTGCCGGCCTTCACTTGCGCGGTGAAATTGGACGACGGCTCGATCATCATATCGATCTGCCCGGCCATCAAGTCCTGCACCGCCGGATTGTCGCCGCGGTATGGCACGAACTTGAATGTCGTGCCGGTCGCCTTCTGGAATGCGAGGCCGGCCAGATTGCCGGTCGAGCCGACACCGGGAATGCCGACATTGGCCTTGTCCGGATTGGCCTTGAGCCAAGCAATCAGCTCCTTGAGGTTGTGCGCCGGCAGGGCATTCTTGACACAGATCAACAGCGGCTCATAGGCGAGCTCGGCGATCGGTATCAGATCGTTGAGCAGATCGAAGTCCAGTTTATAGAGGCCGCCGATCAGCACGTTCGTCGTCAAGGTACCGACGCACAGCGTGTAACCGTCGGGCGGCGAGTGCGCGACCTTGCCGACACCGATCGAGCCGGCGGCGCCGGTGAGGTCTTCGACAATGACCGTTTGGCCGAGCGACTTGCCCATCGGATCGGCGATCATCCGCGCCAGCACGTCGGTGGCGCCGCCCGCGGCGAAGGGCACGATGATCGTGACCGGCCGGGTCGGATAATCGACGGCAAAAGCGAAGCCCGGATAAGCGCCGGCGGCGCCCGCGCCGGCGGCGAGGTGCATAAGTTTTCGGCGTGACAGAGACATGGTTCCTCCCCAGTGTGATCGCGCAAATATCGATCGCGCTTATTGCGGCTTGAGATGAGCGAATTGCACCACCTTGCGCCACTTGTCGGTATCGGCGGCGATGAATTTGGCAAATTCCGCCGGCGTATTCGGCTCCATCTCGATGCCGCCGAGACCGGCGAGCCGGGCTTTCACGTTCGGATCGGCGAGCGCCGCATTGAATGCCTTGTTGAGCGCGATCACGATCTCGGCCGGCGTGCCCTTCGGCGCACCGAAACCGATCCAGCCGAACGCCTCATAGCCCGGCAGGAACTGGGCAATAGGCGGCACGCCCGGCAGCACATCGAGCGGCTGCGGCGTGGTGACGCCGAGCGGCCGCAGCTTGCCCGCCTTGATGTGCGGCAGCGACGATGGCGTGACGTCGAACATCACCTGCACCTGTCCGGCCATCAGATCGACCAGCGCCGGCGTCGAGCCGTGATACGGCACGTGCACCAGATCGACGCCGGCCATGTATTTGAACAGTTCGCCGGCGACATGCTGCGGCCCGCCGACGCCGGCCGATGCCATGTTGATCTTGCCCGGATGCGCCTTGGCATAAGCAATGAATTCCGGGACGGTCTTTGCCGGAAAGGATGGATTGACCTCCATCACCAGCGGCACGCGGTCGATGCCGACGATGGGCTCGATATCGCGAACGAAATCGAACGGCAGATTGGGAATCAGCGCCTCATTGATCGTGTTTTGCGAATTCACCAAAAGCAGCGTGTAGCCGTCCGGCGCGGCATGCACGACCGCCTCGGTCGCGATGTTTCCGGTCGCGCCCGGCTTCACTTCCACGATGAACTGCTGTTTGAGCTGTTGCGCCACCGGCGCCGTCAACAGCCGCGCGGTGATATCCGACGAGCTGCCGGCGGCCTGGCCGACGATCACCGTTACCGCCCGCGTCGGATACTCGGCCGCAAAGCCCCGGCGAGCGACCAACGGCAACGCAGCCACCCCCGCTCCCAACATCAGAAATTTTCGGCGTTTCACGCTTCCCCCCTGCCCTTCCGATTGCCTTATGCCGGCAATTGCGCCCACAGCGAAGTCGCTTCGGCGATCCGGCCACTATAGCGGTATTCTGCCCGTTGTCAGTAGATGCGCCGCAGCGTCGCAGGTGCGCCGTCCGTCAGGCCAACCGCCGCTGCAGGCGCGCCTCGCGCAAGAACAGGAACAGCCCGGTCGTCACCACGATCGATGAGCCGACAAGCAGGCTTACGGTGGGTACGTCGCCCCACACCACAAAACCGATCGCGAGCGCCCAGACCAGCATCAAATAGTAGAACGGCGTAACCGCCGCCGCCGGCGCCAGATGCAGCGCCCTGGTCCAGAACCACTGCCCGACCGCATTGATGAAACCGCTGCCGAACAACAATGTCGCATCGAGCGCCGATGGCCATCGCCAGCCGAAGACCAGGAGGAAGCTGTGACAGAAGGCCAGCACCGCCAATTGCCAGATCACCAGCGTATTGGCCGATTCGGTGCGGGTCATGCCGCGCACCGCAACCGTGACGCTGCCGTACATGACGGCGTTGATCAACGCGAACAGCGCACCGAGCGTCAGCGAATTGGCCCCGGGATTGGTGACGATCAGCACGCCCAAAAAGCCGACGACGAGCGCGGTGCCGCGCACGAAACCGGCGCGCTCCTTGAGCCACACGATCGAAACCAAGGCGGCAAACAATGGCGCGGAGAAATTGATCGCGACCGCGCCGGCAAGCGGCATCAAGCTGAAGGCGAGTAAGAGCGCGGCTTGCGAAATCGATTGCGACAGGCCGCGCAGGAGATGATCGCGGGGGCGGCGCGTTGCGAACACCGACAGGCCGGTGACCGGCAGCATCACGACGGCGCAGGCCAAAAACGACGATAGCGAGCGCAGGAACAGCACCTCGCCCACCGGATAAATCGCGACCAGCCATTTGCTGGCCGCAGACGCACTGGCGAACAGCACCGTGGCGATGATCATCAGAACAATGCCGCGGGGCACGTCCTCGGTGCGGCCGTGCTTCGGCGCAAGCGCGGCGTTGCCGGCAATCGATCCCCCGGAAATAGCCGCGCGCTGTTTGCCGGTGAGATCGTCCATCCCCAATCGCGCCGTTCACGCCGCGGCGCCCATCGCCCGATAGGAGGGGTCTATGACGTCACCAATGGATTTGCAATCGAGCGCTCGGAGAACGCGCCGGCAAGGTTTTGCCCGACCCTACGTGCGTCAGGCGCGCGCAACGACCGACGTCGGCAAGGCTGCAGCGTTCAGTATCGGCGCCTGAACTGGACCTCGCGCTGGACCCTGTGAACCTCGTTGTCCAGGCGCTTGACCTCGCGGGTGAGTTCGTCGAGGGCTTGGATGAGGTTTTGAATGATGTCGTAATGCGAGCTTTGCTGCTTCGCCTTACGAAGAAAACCTTCGGCTCTTGAGGATGCTTGCCACATGGGAACCCCAACAGGGGATAGCCTAGGGGGCAGTCGTAAAGCTTCGTCCAATACATGTTTTAAAATTTTAGCGACCCGGTGCCTTTCTCTGCAAAGCAGAGCAACTGACAAAACGCCAATATTGCGGACGTCCCCGGCCTCGCCGCAGGAACATTTAACCAAACGGCGGGTTTGCAGGAAGAAGAGCCGCTCGGCGGATCCGAGGGCGCGCCCTCCCAGGGAGTCCCTTCCATGTGCGACTACAGCCTCCACCTCATCGCCTCGCGACCGGCCAAAGTGGCCGACAAGCTTGTTGCCACAGATTTCGTCAAATCAATCACCCGCGGCTTCAGCGCCGTCGGCCAGCCCGAGGTAGCGGTATGTCTGCTTCCGGGCACCGAGGTCGCCTTCGATCAACCCGTGCAGTACGACCGTGCCTTCAGCATGTTCGGCCGGGCCCGGGTCGAACAACGCGTCGCGCGCTTCCGCCAGGTCAACATGGAGGATCCGCACGTTCATCACGACGCCCTGGAATTCCCCGGCGGCCAGATCGTGATGGTGACGCGCCTGGTTCCCGGCCAAACCGCGACCGTGCTGCAGTTGCCGGCGGCCCCGCAGGAGCATGGCGAAGCCAAGGCACCCCAAAGCGCGGCCGCGGCCGCGCAGCCGCGCGAACGCGAACCGATCACTTGATCGGCGCCATCGCCATTTCGAAAGCCATGACGTAGGACCGGCCCGTGGTAGGCGGCGGACCGTTGGGCGGCGGAATTCCATTCCGCCGCCCAATTTCGTCTTCGCGCGTTGGACATCAGTCGCCGCTTTTTTCGCGGCCGGCCTCGTCGACCTCTCTATCGAGAGCCCGTTTCACAAATTCCACGGAATCAATGGCTGCGCCAAGCTCGCCGCGAAATTCATCGATCGCTTTTTTCATCGGCGGCGGCAAGTCGCCCCACCAGTCGATAACCTTGCTCATCGCTTCCTCGACGGTCGCCAGCATCTGCTCTATGGCAATTTCGCGATACGTTTTTGGCATGGCGTCTGCCTGCAAATCGGGGAAGCCGGGGGCCGGTCATGGCGCGCTCGGAGAGATTCGAACTCCCGACCCTCAGATTCGAAGTCTGATGCTCTATCCAGCTGAGCTACGAGCGCGGCCGCCGCACAATAGTCGGTTTGCGACAAAAGTCACTGCGGGGCCGTCCCGTGCCAACAACCACTTCGCATTGCAAAATTGTTTCCGTGGCAAGGAAGCAGCGGCCGGTTCCGCACGCATGCCAGAACTGCGGAGCGGGTATTCCGCCTGCGACAGCGGAACGTCCTCCAACGCCCCAGGGTTACTCTCCAGACTTAACGATGGAGGGAGACCCATCCATGTCTGACTATCGCAATTACGACCCGAACGACCCGCTCCGGGGTGACCCTCAACTTGACCCGAATGCCCGTCCGCCCAGCTCGGCTTGGGGATGGATCGCCGCCGCGATTTTTCTGGTGGTGGTGATAGCGGTGGCGTTCGGCTATGGGCATAGGCCGGGTCAGCTCGGCACCAATACCGCGTCGAACGATGTAAGCGCGCCGGCGGCGACGCACATGACCGCGCCG
>DATJBH010000171.1:0-73394 GCA_035515455.1 Xanthobacteraceae bacterium | reverse complement strand
CGCCGAGGGCTATTCCAACACCATCGACATGCCCACCGCGTTGCACCCGCAGACGCAACTGACGCTGAAATTCGACCATCGGACGCTGCCGGTCGCCTATGGCTTCCCGGTCAAGATCCGCATCCCCACCAAGCTCGGCTTCAAGAATCCGAAATACGTTACCGCGCTGTGGGTGCAGAACAACGACGCCGGCGGCTATTGGGAAAATCAGGGCTACAATTGGTTTAGCGGCAACTGATCGGCGCGGCCTGTCCATTCCGATCGCTGCGGAGAGTGACCGGGTTCCCCGGAACCCGGTCTCGCGTCCGGCCGTTGGATTTCCGCATGGTTCGACAGGAGAAGCGGTCATGCAGTCAGCGGAGACGACAGGTTCCGAGCAGCAAAATCCGCACCATCACGTTGGGAAAATTGCCGGGCGGTTCCAGGAGTTGATCGATCATTTGCGGAGCGACGTCAGAAAAATCGATGACCCGCGCGCCAAGGCCATGTTCGAAACTTCGGCGGAGGTGCTCGGCGGATTGAAAAAGGCGTTCAGCGACTACGAAGCCAAGAACGAGGCCGCTTGGCGCTGACCGGGACGGCATAAGGTCCGGGCCGGCGCCCGGCTTGCCAAGCGTGCGCGTGCCCTTTAGCAATCGGCGCCTGTTTTCACGAGGCGCCCGTTCATGCCCATGTTCGATCTGCTTCTGCTCGCCGGCGACGGCATCGGTCCGGAAGTTATGGCCGAGGTGAAACGGCTCATTGGCTTTTACGCCAAGAACGGCATTGCCGATTTCCGCACCGAGGACGGGCTCGTCGGCGGCGCCTGCTATGACGCCCACAAGGTCGCCATCACCGATGCCACCATGGCGAAGGCTCACGCGGCCGACGCGGTGATTTTCGGCGCCGTCGGCGGCCCGAAATGGGACAAGGTGCCGTTCGAGGTGCGGCCGGAAGCCGGCCTGTTGCGGCTGCGCAAAGACCTCGGCCTGTTCGCCAATATCCGCCCCGCCATCGTCTACCCGGCGCTTGCCGATGCTTCGAGCCTCAAGCGCGAGGCGGTCGACGGCCTCGATATCGTCATTCTTCGCGAATTGACCGGCGGCGTCTATTTCGGCGAGCCGAAGACCATCACCGATCTCGGCAACGGCCAGAAGCGCGCCATCGACACCCAGGTCTACGACACCTACGAGGTCGAGCGCATTGCCCGCGTCGCCTTCGAGCTGGCGCGGGCGCGCCGCAACAAAGTCACCTCGATGGAAAAGCGCAACGTCATGAAGACCGGCATCCTCTGGCATGACGTGGTCGAAGCCGTGCACGCGCGCGACTACAAGGACGTGCAGCTGGAGCATATGCTGGCCGATTCCGGCGGCATGCAGCTGGTGCGCTGGCCGAAGCAATTCGACGTCATCGTTACCGATAACCTGTTCGGCGACATGCTCTCCGACATCGCCGCGATGCTGACCGGCTCGCTGGGCATGCTGCCGTCGGCTTCGCTGGGCGAGGCCGACGCCAAGACCAAGCGGCGCAAAGCGATGTACGAGCCGGTCCACGGCTCGGCGCCGGACATCGCCGGCAAGGGCATGGCGAACCCCATCGCCATGCTGGCTTCGTTCGGCATGGCGCTGCGCTATTCGTTCGCCATGGGCAAGGAGGCCGACCGGCTCGACGCCGCAATCGCAGGCGTGCTCGCCAAGGGGCTGCGCACCGCCGACATCAAGTCGGAGGGCTGCAAGATCGTCTCGACCGCGGAAATGGGCGAGGCGGTGGTCACCGAGCTCGACAAGCTCGCCGCCTGAGCATCGTCATCGCCGGAAGCGGCATGCTCCGGCGCGCTGCGAAGCAGTTCGCTCTGGAACCTGCAACGGGTTCAATGCAGGATGTGACGGCCTCGACGTGGCGCGATGGTGACTGCCGATGAAGCGAAATGAAAAAAACGCGGAGACCGCCGTGCCGAACGGCGACGAGGCGTCGACGAAATTCTATGTGGCGCGACCGCAGGAGCGGCGAAAATCGCGGTTCGAACGCTTCCTGGCCAGAGAGATTGCGCAGGCGGCGATGAGCACGATCGGCTCTTTTTTCAATTCGCGGAACGCGAAAATCTATCTCGCCTATCGCCCGGATTCGCACTTCGATTTTGCCGGCTTTCCCAATTTCTCGGAGTTCTATCGGGATTTCGTGCACGATTCGAAAAAGCAAAATTCCGGCGACCTGGGCCGGCTGTATCTGCTGCTGCTGAACATCGCGCGGGTTCTCAAAGACGCGATACCTGGAGATTTTGCGGAGATCGGCGTGTACCGCGGCAACACGGCGCGCATCCTGGCGCAAGCCGCGAGAGCGGGCCACCGCCGCCTCTTTTTATTCGATACATTTTCCGGGTTCGATGCGGCCGATCAGGCCGATGGCGATCGTCCGAGCCGCGCCTTCGCCGACACCTCGCTGGAGAAGGTAAGGGACTTCGTCGGAACCGATTGCGTCGAATACGTCGTCGGCAGATTCCCGGATTCGCTGTCGACGGTGAAAATCCCCGACCGCTTCGCCATTGTCCATCTCGATTGCGATCTGCAGCAACCCACTGCGGCAGGCCTCGACTATTTTTATCCACGGCTGTCGCCCGGCGGACTGTTTATCCTGCACGACTACTGCTCCGGTCATTGGAGCGGATGCGCGCGGGCGATCGACGCCTTTTTCGAGGACAAGCCGGAGCGGCCGGTGCTTATTCCCGACAAGTCGGGCACGGCGGTCGTGGTCAAATCCTGAGCGCGCGGCCGCGGCGCCGGCAATTTCGGTCCAAACGCCGTTGCGGGCGATGCCGGATCGCATGTATAGGAATCCTGCTCATGTGCGGTTGCGCGTAAGGCGATCCCGATGTCGACGCTGTCGGCCTTTATTTATAAGCAGCGCATGCGTTGGTATGGGCGGCGCATCGATCGTCGCCACGAGCTGCGGCGCCGGCTCGCCTTCTATGTCTTCAAGCACGGCTTCGAGATCGGCGACTTCTCGATGGGGCAGGCCGAAATCCGGCTGTACAATCCGTCGCGGCTGATCGTCGGCCAGTATTGCAGCGTCGCCGCCGGCGCGACCTTCGTCCTGGGCGGCAATCATCCCACCGACACGGTGACGACGTCATATCTGGACCGGCAGGGGATCGGTCCGCCGGGTTATCCTTACAGCCGCGGCGATATCGTCGTCGGGTCGGACGTCTGGATTGCCAGCAATGCGATGATTCTCTCCGGCGTCACCATCGGCGACGGGGCCGTCGTCGGCGCGGGCTCGATCGTGATCGAGGACGTGCCGGCCTACGCCATCGTTTTTGGCAGTCCCGCCAAGGTCGTGCGCAAACGCTTTTCCGACGACATCATCGCCGCGCTGTTGGAGTTGCGCTGGTGGGATCTAAGCCGCGAGCACGTCGAAGCATTGCGGCCGTTGCTGCTCGGCCGCGACATCGCAAAGTTCATCGATGAGGTCCGCAAAATTAGGGGCCTGCCGCCGCCGGCCGAAGCCGGACCCGCTGCGGCCGCCGCGCGCGATCGCACGCCGGCCACCGCTTCCGCCGCGGCCGCTTCGCCGCCGATCTCCGCGGCGTCGGCGGCGCCGTTCTCGGGCGACGACGTGCTCGCGCTTATTCGCAAAGAGTGTCCGGCGCTGGGCGCGGACGACCTCGAGCGCTCGTTCGAGGACCTCGATGTCGACAGCTTTGGCATGCTGACGCTGCGCACCAGGCTCGAAGAGGCGTCGGGAAAAACCATCGACGATGAAACATGGTCCTCGGTCGCCACGCCGGCGGATGCGATCCGCATTTTTTCCAATGTCGCGCCGCCGCGCCAGCGGGCTCATGCCGCTGCCGTCGTCAGCGAACGGCGGGAATACCAGGTGAACCTGCCGCAGATGGCGGCCGGCGGTCTTTCCGAATCCTGGCTGTTCAAGGAAATCGGCGATTTGCATTGGAGCCAGATCAGCAAGGGGCTGGGCGTAACCTCCTCGCAAGTCCGCGACGTCGGCGGCAATCGGCTGTTGGCGACCTTCACCCGCGTTCAGATCGACTCGACCGTGCCGTTGACCGCCTATGCCGAGAACGAGCCGATCGCAATCGAAGGCAACATATCGCGATACGGCTCGTCAATGTTCTTCAATGAGGCGACGATGTCCGGCGAGGGCAAGCTCGCCAGATTGCGGGTGATGTCGAGCTTTTCCAAATTTGGCGAAGCCGCCACGAATATATCGTTGCAGCCGGCGCAGCCCGATATCCCGGCCGGGTGCGCCATTCCGGCGCTCGCCGCGCTGCCTGAGTTCGCCGACGAATATCGCTTGCGGCGCGGCGCTGCGCTGGCGCCGCCGCTGTTCGAGTGCGAATATTCGATTGCGCCCTGTCACGACATCAATGGCGTGGGTTTGCTGTATTTTGCCGCCTATCCGATGATCAAGGACATTTGCGCCGGACGATACGCCGGACCTTCTTACGCCGACTTCAGCACGCTTCGCCGCGACGTGTTCTATTTTGCAAATTGCGACGCCAACGACACCGTGATTTATCGCATCCACCGCTGGCAGGCGTCGGACGGCGGCATCGAGGCCGAGGAAACGCTGACCCGCAACAGCGACGGCGCCTTGATGTCCTATTCGCTCACGACCAAGAGTCGCGCCGGTCGCAAGCGGCTGGCCGCGTAAGGCTTAGAACGGCGTGTTCGGATTGAGGCCCGGGATATAGAACGGTTCCGCGATCGGGTAGCCGCCTTTGCCCTGGACGTCGGGACCCATGTACCAGTTCGGGCGACCGGGATCGCCGCCCGGCGGCAGCACGTAATCCCGATAGGAGCGGTCGCCCACCGACACCTCGGTCCCGGTATCGAGATAAGACCGATGCCGCGGAATGATGATGATGGTGCGATGGCCGTTGCCGTCGGGGATGATGGTGGTGGTCGGCTGGATCACGGTCCCGGCGGCGGAGCGCTCGACGACCGGCTGCTGCGGCGGCTTCCTGGTCGCGGCCTGTCCGCAGACGCCCGCTGACGCGAGCGCGATTGCCGCAACGGCACTGACGGCAAATGGGCGTCCTTTACGCATCGGCTCCTCGCTTGGCTCAGCCAATGTAACCCGATTTGGCCCCCGGAAACAGCTTGGGCAAACTCTTCTGCCGGTGCCAGGTTCCGGCGGAATCGCCACACGCGGCATTATGGCAGAAGAATATGCTTTGACTCGCGTCATTTTTGCTACATGATTTCCGAAAATGGCCTCGATGGAGGTCGTTTTTTGCGGGCGCATCTCCATAGACGCCCGGACAAAAGGGAGGGGTCCCCAATGTTGACGCGTCGCAGCCTGTTAGGGGCTGCCGGCGCGACTGCCGCTTTCGGTGGCAGCGCGCTCGGCTTGCCGAAGCTTCTTTTCGCAGCGGAAAGCGCCAGTGCCGAGCTTTCGCCGGGCGTCCCGGCCGGGATCAAAAGCTACGTCACTATGGCGACGTTGCCGGGCAAGAAGCCGCTGATCCAATTGTCCGATCGCGGCCCGAATTACGAAGCGCCGCTCGAATATTTCCGCACGCCGATCACGCCGAACGACGAATTCTTTATCCGCTATCACCTCTCGGTCATCCCGCAGATCGATGCGAAAACCTACAAGATCGAGGTCGGCGGCGACGGGGCGAACGGGCAAACCGAGTTGACGCTGGACGATTTGAAGAAGATGCCGGCCTACGAGGTGGTCGCCGTCAACCAATGCTCGGGTAACCGGCGCGGCCTCTCCAATCCGCATGTCGCCGGCGTCGAGTGGGGCTACGGCGCCATGGGCTGCGCGCGCTGGAAGGGCGCCCGGCTCAAAGACGTGCTGGCGATGGTCGGGTTGAAACCGGAGGCGATCGAGATCGCCTTCAACGGCGCCGACAGCCCGATCTACGACAAGACGCCGGATTTCATCAAAAGCCTGCCGATATGGAAGGCGATGGATGAATCGACCTTGATCGCCTACGAGATGAACGGCGCGCCGTTGCCGCATTTCAACGGCTTTCCCGCCCGCCTGATCGTACCGGGTTGGACCGGCACGTATTGGATGAAACATCTCATTTCGGTCACCGCCTTGACCAAACCGCAGGGCGGATTCTGGATGAACCCCGCCTATCGCATTCCGATCGGCAAATTCCCGGTCGTTGCGCGCTTCACATCGCAGGAATACGCGCCGAATACGCCGATCACCGAAATGGTCGTCAATTCGCTGATCACCAGCCACCGCGACGGCGCGAAAGTGAAGCGAGGCAAGGTCACCGTCGGCGGGCTCGCTTGGGACGGCGGCTATGGCATCCGGACCGTCGAGGTCTCGACCGACGGCGGCAAGAGCTGGACCGACGCGACCTTGGGCCAGGATCTCGGCCGCTTCGCTTTCCGGCCGTGGAGCTTCGAGCTGAACGCCAAGCGCGGCAAGAACACGATCATGGCCAATGCCATCAACACGATCGGCCAGACCCAGACGGCGACTCTGATCTGGAATCCGGCCGGCTACCACAACAACGTGATGCAGAACATCACGCTGGACGCGAGCTGAGGGGGGAGATCATGCGGAGATTTCTATGTGCATGCGTCGCCATGATGATCGCCGTCCCGGCGCTGGCGCAGGAACAACAGATCAAGCTTAAAGCCGGACCCGGGCTCGACAAGGTCGAAGGAAACTGCGGCGCTTGCCACAGCCTGGCTTATATCGAGATGAACTCGCCGTTCCTCGATCACGCCGGATGGCAGGCGGAGGTCACCAAGATGATCAAGGCGATGGGCGCGCCGATTCCCGATGACGACGCCAAAGCGATCGTCGAATATCTGACGAAGAACTACGGCACGTGATCAGCGCGGCTCGCCGCGCGGCTTCGCGGCGCCGCCGTAACGGATGCGGTGCGGGACGGGGACCGGGACATTGCGTTCCGGCGTGGCCGCCAGAATCGGATTGCGTTCGCCGCAAAACGTTCGCTTGAGCTCGGCGCGCGCAAACAGGCTTGCGACTTTGGCGTCGCCGCCGGCGGAAAGGATCGTCAGCCGATCAAGCGCGCAAGCCAGCGTCGCGCGGTTGACCGGTTGTTCGCCGGCGCTGCAATACCAGCCGGAAATCTGCAACGACGGATCGTCGAAGGGACGGGCAAAGCCGAGGCAGCGCCGCTGCAAGCCGTTATGCGCGCCCGGCACGGCAATGGCGAAATCGACCAGCGGCAGCGGTCCGAATTTGCTGGCGATGTCGCCGGCCGGCTTGACGTCATCGGTGACGGTAAAATCGACGATGCGCGCGGCGATCTCGCTCGGCGCATCGAGGAAGCGTTCGCCGGCGCCGCCCGGCCGATAAATCTCCACCATGACATAGGGGCCGGCAGCGCCGGGCTCGCCCCAGGTCAGGACATCCTTGCGGGCGCCATCGGTGTCACGCCGCAGGATCGCGTAATGAAAGCCGGCCGCTGCCAATTCCGGCATCTGCATGTCGAAAGCCGGATGCGGCCGCTCGACATTGATCCATTCCGGCCGCGGCGCCGGCTGGATCGCCGCGACAACCGAGGGCGCGCGAAAAAAGCCCGCCGCGGCGATGGCAAGCACGGCCAGTCCGCCCATATAGGCGAGGATGCGCACGAAAGTGGCGCGGAAATCGCCGGGGACGGCGTGGGAGATCTGCGGCACGGACCTTTCCGATCAAGATTGTGTTCGCGCCAGTTCTCGCTTAGAAGCGCTTCCGCTCCGGTTCCTGCGCCGCGGGCCGGCGGGCGAATTTTCGGTGGAGAGTTAACGATGGGTTACAACGTCGCCGTGGTCGGCGCGACCGGCAATGTGGGCCGGGAAATGCTCGACATTCTCGCCGAACGGTCGTTCCCGGCCGACGAGGTGACCGCGCTCGCCTCGCGGCGCAGCCAGGGCACCGAGGTTTCGTTCGGCGACCGCACGCTCAAGGTCAAGGCGCTCGAGCATTGCGATTTTTCCGGCGTCGACATCTGCCTGATGTCGGCGGGCGCCGCGGTGTCCAGAGAATGGTCGCCGAAGATCGCCGCAACCGGCGCGGTGGTGATCGATAACTCGTCGGCCTGGCGCTACGACAGCGACGTTCCGCTGATCGTGCCGGAGGTCAATGCCGACGCCGTCACCGGGTTTCGCAAGCGCGGCATCATCGCCAATCCCAATTGCTCCACCGCGCAACTTGTCGTCGCGCTCAAGCCGTTGCACGACAAGGCGAAGATCGTCCGCGTCGTGGTCGCCACCTATCAGTCGGTGTCGGGCGCCGGCAAGGAGGCGATGGACGAGCTGTTTTCGCAAAGCAAGGCGGTGTTCACGCTCGACGACATCGAGGCGAAGAAGTTCCCCAAGCGCATTGCGTTCAATCTCATTCCGCAAATCGATACCTTCATGGAGGACGGCTACACCCGCGAAGAGTGGAAGATGGTGGTCGAGACCAAGAAGATCCTCGATCCCAAGATCAAGCTCACCGCGACCTGCGTGCGGGTGCCGGTCTTCGTCAGCCATTCCGAGGCGGTCAATATCGAGTTCGAACAGCCGATCACGCCCGATGAGGCGCGCGAAATCCTGCGCAACGCGCCGGGCTGCCTGGTGATCGATAAGCACGAGCCGGGCGGCTATGTCACGCCCTACGAAGCGACCGGCGAGGACGCCACCTATATCAGCCGCATTCGCGAGGATGCCACCGTCGAAAACGGCCTGTCGATGTGGGTGGTGTCGGACAATCTGCGCAAGGGTGCCGCGCTCAACGCCATCCAGATCGCCGAATGCCTGATCAACCGCAAGCTGATCACGGCCAAGCAGAAGGCGGCGTAGGCGTCGTCGATTTCCCGCTTGTTCCGCTGGACGGCCGGACGCGGAGCATGCATTCTTCGCTCCGCGAAATAGCGCGCACTAAAGCGCGCCCGGGGGGAGAACTTATGGCCGAGCGCTCAACCACTATCAACGTCACCGAACTGATCGATCTGCGGCCGATTACCGAGCTGCAGATCCGCGTCACCATCTTGTGCGCGTTGATGATCTTTCTCGACGGCGTCGACCTGATCATGATCGGCCTTACCGCCCCTTCGATCGCCGCTGCAATCGGCGTGAAAGTCACCTCGTTCGGCCCGGTGTTCGGCATCGGCCAGGTCGGCCTCGTCATCGGCGTCCTGGTCTGCGGTCCGCTCGGCGACCGTTTTGGACGCAAACGTCTGATTATCGGTTCCGTGCTGCTGTTTGCGATCTTCACTCTGGCGATCGTATGGACCACGACGTTCGATCAACTCCTGGTCTATCGCTTTCTGGCGGGCATCGGTCTCGGCGGTCTGGGGCCGAACGCGGTCGCCTTGACCTCGGAATATGCGCCGAAGCGCCTGCGTGCCGCATTCGTCGCGGTACAGTGGTCGGCATTGCCGCTCGGCGGCGTCGCGGTCGGACTGCTGAGCTCGTTCATGCTGCCGTTATGGGGCTGGCAATCGCTGTTCTATCTCGGCGCCATCGTGCCGCTGATCCTTGTCGTCGTGCTGCTCTTCGCCTTGCCTGAATCGGTGTCGTTCCTGCTCACCCGCGGCCTGCGCTCCGAAACGGTGCGGCAGATCGTGCACAAGATCGCGCCGGATGTTCCGGCCACGGCCGACACCAGTTACGTCGCCAACGAGGAAAAGCTGCCCGGCGCGCCGATGAAGCATCTGTTTACCGAACGCCGCGCGGCGATGACGCTGCTGTTATGGGTGCCGTTCTTCACCAGCTTCATGATTCTGATCTTCACCACGTCATGGATACCGACCTTGCTGCGCGCGGGCGGCCTGTCGGTCGCGCAGGCGGGCTTTGCCATTGCGCTCAACAGTCTCGGCAGCTTCGCCGGCTCCGCATCGGTCGGCCGTGTCATGGATTGGCTGGGCCGCTATCAAGTGCTGATCCCGGCTTTCATACTCGCCGCGCTCGCCACCGGCGTGCTCGGCTTTTCGACGACGACCTTCGCCACGGCGGCGGTCGCCATCACGCTGAGCGGCTTCTTTGCCGGCGCCAGCCAGACCGGCGTCATCGCGCTGGCCGCGGTGGTCTATCCCGTTGCCATCCGCTCGACCGGCGTCGGCTGGGCCATGGCGATCGGCCGGATTGGCGCCGCCGTCGGCCCGATCCTCGGCGGGATTTTGCTGTCGTGGCAATGGCCCGTCGATCGGATCATCCTATGCATCGCCGCGCCGGCGCTTCTCGGCGCGCTCTGCGTCGCCCTGATCAGGCAGCAGGCTGCACACGCGGCGACGGCCGGCTGACGGCGGATCGCACCGCCTCGGCAACGTCGTAATTGTAGAACCCGCCGAGCTGGATGCCGGTCTTGTCGCCGCCGAGCCTTCGATGCAGCGCCATCTTGATGTTGCGCTTGATCTGCCCCCAAGGCGAGGTGCGGTGCAACTCCTCACCGCGCGCTCGTGCCTCGAGGACTGCCCGGCGGGCGCGCGGCAGCCGTATCTGCTCGTAAACCTTCAGCGCCTCGCCGATATTGTCCGGCATCCGCGCGATGACGGCCGCCAGCGTATAGCCGTCCTCGATGGCCATGCAGGCGCCCTGGCCGATATAGGGCAGCATGGCGTGCGCCGAGTCGCCGAGCAAAGTGGCGCGGCCCTTGCTCCAGTGCGGCAGCGGCTCGCGGTCGTATAGCGCCCATTTGTAGTAGCGCTCGGCGGAGCCGAGCAGCTGCAGCAGCGGCTCGTGCCAGCCGGCATAGGCCTTCATGACTTCCGACCGGTCGCATTCCTGCGTCCACGATTCGCCGGTGAACGCGTCGCTTTCGAAATGAGCGACGAAATTGACCAGTTCGCCGCGGCGAACGAGGTAGTAAATGACGTGGCTGTTCGGCCCCATGTACAACGTGCCGTCGGTGCTGACGACTCCGGGCGGAAAGGCGTCGAACGGCACCAGGCCGCGCCAGCAGGCGCAGCCGGTGAAGCGCGGCGCTTGCTTGCCGTAAAGGCTCGCGCGAACCACGGAATGAATGCCGTCGGCCCCCACGACAACGTCCGCCTCGATCTCCCGGCCGTCGGCAAAGCGCGCGCGGGCGCTTCGCTCGTCCGACTCGACGCCGACGCAGCGCGCGCCCAGATGAATGGCCGAGTCGGGAAGCTCTTTGTGCAGCACGTCGATCAGATCGGCGCGATGCATGGTCAGATAGGGCGCGCCGAATTCCTTGGTGTAGGCGCCCTTGCGCGGCACGCGCGAGATCACGCTGCCGTCATTCCAGTTGCGCATCGTCTGGAAGTCGGCCTCGTAGCCGATGGCGGCAATCTCTTGTTCCAGGCCAAGCCCGCGATAGGCCTTCATGGCATTCGGCGTCAGCGCCACGCCGGCGCCGATCTCGCTGATTTGCGCCGATTGCTCGAACACCTGGGCGTCGATGTCGCGTCGCCGCAAGGCGACGGCCGCGGTGAGACCGCCGATGCCGCCGCCGATGATCGCAATTCTTGGTTGTTCCGGCATTTTCTTATCGTTATCCCTCTATTGAACCGCCTTGGCCGGCGCAGTCTGCCGGTGCTGAACATATTCTGGCACGGTGCGTGCAGGCCCGCTAGTTTGCGCCACCCAGGAAAGGCCGAGCGATGACCGTCCGTCCGCGCCGCAGCGTGCTCTATATGCCCGGATCGAATCCGCGCGCGCTCGATAAAGCGCGCGAATTGCCGGCCGACGGCGTGATCCTCGATCTTGAGGACGCGGTGGCGCCGGAGGCCAAGGCGGCGGCGCGACAGAACATCGTCAAGGCGCTCCAGACCGGCTTCGGCGACCGCGAGGTGCTGGTCCGCATCAACGCCCTGGATACCCGCTGGTGGGTCGACGATCTCGCCGCCGCCGCTGCCGCCGAGCCCGACGCCATCCTGGTGCCGAAGGTCTCCTCGCCGAAGCAATTGCAGGACCTGGCGGCGCGCCTCGTCGACATGGGCACCCATCCGAGCGTTCGCGTCTGGGCGATGATGGAGACGCCGCTCGCCATGCTCAATGTCGGCCAAATTGCCCATGCCGCGCTCGACTCCGAGACCCGGCTCGCCGGCTTCGTCATGGGCACCAACGATCTCGCCAAGGACACCCGCGCGCGGCTGGTGCCCGGCCGGGCGCCGATGCTGCCCTGGCTGATGACCTGCCTCGCCGCGGCGCGCGCTTACGGGCTCGCCATCCTCGACGGCGTCTACAACGATCTCGGCGATGCCGAGGGGTTTGCCGCGGAATGCAAACAGGCGCGCGACTTGGGCTTCGACGGCAAGACATTGATCCATCCGCGGCAGATCGAGCCATGTAACGAGGCGTTCTCGCCGAGTGCGGAAGAGGTCGCGCTGGCGCGCAAGACGATCGCCGCCTTCGATCTGCCCGAGAACAAGGACAAGGGTGTCGTGCAGGTCGACGGCCGCATGGTCGAGCGCTTGCACGCCGAGATGGCGCGGCAGACGGTGGCGATCGCGGAAGCGATCGAGAAGCGAAAATCAGATCAGCCGGCCGCAGGGAAAGTCGCGCCGGACTGACGCGCATGCTGTCAGGCGACGCCGTCATCCTCCAGGCAGTCTTCATCGCCCCTCGGGCAAGCGACTAATGGCAAAAATTCTATAAATTGGATTCGCTTGTTCGGATGGCGCGGCTGAAGGTCATGAACATTCATGCGATACCGGGTCAATGTAGCCGTGGCATATGCAGCCGTCCGAGACATTCTCGTTTGGTAGGCAAATATTATGCGCGCCCCTTTGAGTGTTTGTCGTACTGGCCAACGCCCTGGCAAACTCGCCGTACCACGCGCCTCCCATATCCTGATTTTCGATATAATCAGCAGACGGCCCGTCGGATACAGGATCGTCCTGGCGGCGGCGCTCAATCAGAGTCTTATTGTTCGTAGGTTTTGGACCGAATAGAAATGTCATTCTCGCCATTGCGCCCGACGTGCCGTGGTTGCCGACAAAGCCATTCGCCGACACCGTAGTTGCGACGCCGTTGATTCTCTGAGGCAGCAGATATTCAATACCACCCTGCGCGCCACTAAATCCACCATAGTCGTAACCACCTACAGTGAGTTGCAGATTGTCTGTTGGATAATAAGCGGCGCCGAGCGTGCCATATCCCCTTGTCGCCAAGCTTTGCACGCCAATCGCGCCGACAGATGCAAACGGCGTGATGCGTCCGATATAGCTCTCAAAATTTGCGCCGCCCGACGCAAAACTCGTACCGCCAAAGCTATCGACATGCCCCGCCCCCCCGGCGACGCCGACCAGTCCCAGGCTGGGATCACGCCAATAGAGATTGGAGCCGAAGGCATAAAAGCCATCCCCGCCAATCGAACCGACGCTGCCTTGCGTGAGCAGTCCGAACGAGTGGCCGATTGGAAAAGCGATTGAGCCCGTCGTGCCGCCTACGGCTTGTCCGCCTGATCCACTGCCGGGGTTCAAATATCCTGCGAATGGCGACAGCGTGTAGTTGATCCCCGACTCAGCCGGAAGGCCCGCGGCCGGCGGCTTGATTGTCACCTCACCAAACGGATCGGGAGCTTGCGCCGGCTTTGCGTAAGCCAGTAGCCAGTCAGTGGAATCCGTTACAACGGGCCAGCGTTGCTCGACAGCATTTTGTGAGAAGGCAAGCGAGCTGAGCAGGCAAAGGCCGACGGTGCCCCCGGCCCAAAGGCCCGGCTTCCGAACGAGAATCATGACGCCGCCCTCAAAAGCAACCCCGTTTGCCGGTGCCGCAACGCGACCCCGGTGATCCGCAACCGCCTTGTAGGCTAGCGTCTCTGCAGCGCCGCAAGCATCATCGATTTTGATGATGGTGGCGTCTTATCCCTACGGAAATTCCATCGCAGGCACCGAAAGCGGCCTGGAAGAGAATGCCGGCGCCGCTTGGCCCATTAGGTGTTCGTCGACACCACGGGCATCTGCACATCATTGAGTTTTCTAATCAGTTCCGCCATTCGAGTGCAGCCGGTCTTCTCTCTGATGCGCCGGATATGCGTGTATACCGTGTTGGGGCTGACATTGCGTTGTCGCGCGTAGGCGTCGGCGGAAAGGCCAGCCCGCAGGCCGTTGGCGACATCCGCCTCCGCCGGCGTCAGACCGAAGGCCTGTCGCAACAACTCGACCGCCACATGGTTGCGGACCAGCGGGTCGTGAATGAACATTAACGCGACGGCCGAGCCATGGTTGGGCATTCGGCCGGTCAACGGCCGCACCGATACCGAATAACGCGCCGTGCCCGAACGCCGTTCGACCAAAAAATCGCCGTGCATCGCCGCCGCCCCTTTGGCGTCACGCAGTTCGCCGATGGCCTTGAGCGCCGCGCCGAATTTCAGTTTGGCGTCGCCGGAGGAGAACTCGATGAAGCCGCGGCGGATCGAGATACCGTCGTTCGCGCGGACGATGTCCTGGGCGGCGATGTTGGCGTAAAGAACCGCGCCGTCAGACCCCAACAGGAGAACGCCGTCGGCGAGCCAATCCAGGGTCCGCTCAAACGCGCGTCGGGCGTCCGCCAGGGTGCCGAGCTGGCGCATCACATCAGTGGCCTGCTGGATATGTGGTAGTAAGACCCCCATCAGTCTGATTTTCGCCGGGCTGGGATGGCCTTGCTTGGGTGAAATTTGGACGCCCATTGCCACCAGTTCGTGCTGAGACTTCGCAACCACGCCGCCAAGGAAATAGCGCATGTCGTGTGGGGCTAGGAATTCCATGTAGAACGGATTGGCGTTCACGGCGTCGTCGTCGCAATACTGGGCATCGTATAGGACAGCGCCGGCAGGCTGACGCGCCGCGTACGGTAGTCGCGGCGAGTACCGTGCGTAATATTCCAGGTAGGGGTCCTCGGGGGGCAGTCCGTGAGAAAACCAACCGTAGTGGCAGAGTGTCGGCCGCGACATGAATTCCAATGAAGCGCCATGGCCACCAATCAAATTGGTAATGCTTGATAGCGCATCTGGCCATTTTTCCGGGTTGAGCCCGGCGGCGTGAATTCGCGAGATGGCCGTTATGACATCGTCGCCATGGCCCATCGGACGCTTCCTGATAACAGGCAGTTCCTTGCATACCAGACATGATGCCCCCACCGAAGCCATTTTCGAGGCCTTGAGCGGCAACGTGGCAATGTGTGGGCGGGACCACATCATCAATTTTGATGATGCCGTAGCATTCACTCGCGCCAGCAACTCATCTAGGGTACCGATGGGCTAGTATGACTGCGGTGCTGCCCAGTGTCCGGCCTGCGCGGCTCTCCCGGATTGGGATTAAAAGCGGATTGCGATTAGGCTAGACTGGACTATCCAAAAACAGCAGCGAACGAGAGATTAAAATGCCCATTTCCATGTACACCGTTTCCGTCCCTATCTTCATTCAGCATCTCAACGGTCTTTCGACCGTGCTCGACAAGGCCGCCGCCTGGGCCGCGGCCCGCAAGGTCAACGAGGCGGACCTGTTGAACATGCGGCTGTCGCCCGACATGTTCAATCTGACCCGTCAAGTGCGCGCGGCGACCGATCACGCCGCCAATGCGGCGGGGCGGCTGTCCGGCAAGGAGCTTTTGAAGTTCGCCAACGACGAGACAACGATCGCGCAGTTGAAGGACCGCATCGCCAAGACCATCGACTATCTCAAAAGCGTCAAGCCAAGCGAGATCGACGGCACCGAGGCAAAGGACATCAGCATCACCTTCCCGAGCGGCCAGACCCGCCAGTTCACCGGCCAGAGCCTCCTCCTCGGCAACGCCCTGCCGAACTTCTACTTCCACGCCACCACGGCCTACGACATCCTCCGCCAGTGCGGCGTGGAGATCGGCAAGCGCGATTTCATGGGGACGTGAGCCGACAATTGAGCCGACGGCGTAGGGGTTCGGGTAACGATCCGAGGGCGCTGCGCGCTGTCCGCTCATTCCCGCTAAGGCGGGAATCCAGCGCTATTTTGGCGGGCCGATCGTTTCAACCGGGTCCCCGCTTTCGCGGAGACGAGCGGATTGAGAAGGACCCGATTGTTTCGGTCCTATCAATTTCTAATTCTTCAGCCGGTAGCCGGTCTTGAAGAACCACCACACGATGGCGAGGCAGATGGCGAGGAAAACAAGCGCCATCGCCACGCTGACTTCGACATTGACGTCGGCGATGTCGAAAAAGCTCCAGCGGAAGCCGGAGATCAGATAGACCAGCGGATTGAACAGCGTGACCTTGCGCCAGAATGGCGGCAGCACGCGGGTCGAATAGAACGTGCCGCCGAGGAACGTCAGCGGCGTGATGATGAGAAGCGGCACGATCTGCAGCTTCTCGAATCCCTCGGCCCAGATACCCAGAATGAAGCCGAGCAGGCTGAAGCTGAGCGCCGTCAAAAACAAAAAGGCGAGCATCCAGAACGGATGCGCGATATGGATCGGCACGAACAGGAACGACGTCGCCAGGATGATCAGTCCGAGGACGATCGACTTGGTCGCCGCCGCGCCGACATAGCCGAGCACGATCTCGAACGCCGACACCGGCGCCGAGAGGATCTCGTAGATGGTGCCGACGAAGCGCGGAAAATAGATGCCGAAGGCGGCATTGGTCACGCTCTGCGTCAACAGCATCAGCATGATCAGCCCCGGCACGATGAAGGAGCCGTAGGACACGCCGTCGATCTGAGTGATGCGCGAGCCGATCGCGGCGCCGAACACGATGAAATACAGCGACGTCGAGATCACCGGCGACACCACGCTCTGGAACAGGGTGCGGCCGGTGCGCGCCATTTCGTAACTATAGATCGCCCGCACGGCGTAATAATTCATCGCGCGGCTCCGGCATCCTTGCTCACGAGGCCGACGAATATGTCCTCCAGCGAGCTTTGTGTGGTCTGCAAATCCTTGAACGCGATACCGGCGCGGCTGAGATCGTCGAGCAGGGCGGTAATTCCGGTATGCTCGCCGCGGGTGTCGTAGTTGTAAACGAGCTCCGTGCCGCCGCCGGCCAGCGTGAGCCGGTACGGCGCCAGCACCGCCGGGATGGCGTCGACGCGCTCGCGCAGTTCGAGCGTCAATTGCTTCTTGCCGAGCTTGCGCATCAGCTCGGCCTTGTCCTCGACCAGGATGATCTCGCCGTGATTGATGACGCCGACCCGGTCGGCCATGTCCTCGGCTTCCTCGATGTAATGGGTGGTGAGGATGATGGTGACGCCGGAGGCGCGCAATTCCCGCACCAATTGCCACATGTCCTTGCGCAATTCGACGTCGACGCCGGCGGTCGGCTCGTCGAGAAACAAAATCTGCGGCTCGTGCGCCAGCGCCTTGGCGATCATCAGCCGGCGCTTCATGCCGCCAGAGAGCATCCTGATCTTGGCGTCGCGCTTGTCCCATAAGGAAAGCTGTTTCAGCACTTTCTCGATGTGATCGGGATTGGGCGGTTTGCCGAAAAGCCCGCGGGAGAAGCGCATGGTCGCCGGCGGCGTCTCGAACGCGTCGGTGGTGAGCTCCTGCGGAACGAGCCCGATCAGCGAGCGCGCGGCGCGATAGTCGGCGATGATGTCGTGGCCGTCCACGGTGACGCGGCCGCTCGACGGCCGCACGATGCCGCAGATGATGCCGATCAGCGTCGTCTTGCCGGCGCCGTTCGGCCCGAGCAGCGCGAAAATTTCGCCGTGGCGGATGTCGAGATTGATGTTCTTGAGCGCCTGGAACCCGCTGTCATAAGTCTTATTGAGCAGCGCGACGGCAATGGCGGAGCCCGCGGCTCCGGGACCCGCCACGGAGCCGCTTCGCAGCCCGTTATGATTGATTTCGGCGAGAGAAACCCGGCGGTCGGCCATGCGTTACCTACGATTGGCGCGCTTCACGAGGAGGATGATCTATGACCGATATCCGCCAGAGCAATGGCATCTGCACGCAGATCACCACCGTTAAACTGCCGCCCGACCGTCAGGACGAAGTCCTCAACCTAATGATCGAGCGTGCCCGTTTCATGGCGACCCAGCCCGGCTTCGTATCGATCAATCTGCACCGCAGCAAGGACGGCACCCACGTCGTCAATTACGTGCAATGGACCAATGCCGACAAGCTTGCCGCCGCGCATCATTCGCCCGAATTCCGCAAGCGATGGCCGCAATTCGGCGCTCTGGCGCAGGAGATCGAGCCCTGCCTCTACGACGTTGTCCACGTCGCGGCGGCCTGACCCGACAAACGGCGAGCGTCACACCCAGGGCCGGGATTGCTTGGCTTTGGCCTCGAAGCCTTCGATCTTGCCCTGCTTCTGCATGGTGACGCCGACTTCGTCGAGACCGTTGAGCAGAGCGTGCTTGCGGTGCGGATCGATGTCGAACTTGACCACGCCGCCGTCGGGCCCGCGGATTTCCTGTTTTTCCAGATCGACGGTGAGCGTCGCGTTGGCGCCGCGATCGGCGTCGTCGAACAGCTTCTCCAGGTCTTCCGGCGACACCTTGATCGGCAGCACGCCGTTCTTGAAGCAGTTGTTGTAAAAGATATCGCCGAACGAGGTGGAGATCACGCAGGTGATGCCGAAATCGAGCAGCGCCCACGGCGCGTGCTCGCGCGAGGAGCCGCAGCCGAAATTGTCGCCGGCGACCAGGATCTTGGCCTTGCGATAGGCCGGCTTGTTGAGCACAAAATCCGGGTTCTCGCTGCCGTCGTCGCGGAAGCGCTTTTCGGAGAACAGGCCCTTGCCGAGGCCGGTGCGCTTGATGGTTTTGAGATACTGCTTGGGGATGATCATGTCGGTATCGATATTGATCATCTTCAAGGGCGCGGCGACGCCTTCGAGAACCGTGAATTTTTCCATGGCCAAATCCGTAAATCTCAGTCCTGCAAGCAGCAGCTGCCCGCGATCTGCGGCGAGTTAATGGCGTCTTGGCGCGCGCGGGTCAAGTCCGTGCCGCAGCGGCTTCTTTTGCCTGGAATTTCGATTCGCGGTCGAGGGTGCAGACCTGCACGTGATACTCGCTGTAATATTTCTGCCGCGCCAGTTTCTGCGCCGCGATGTGCTCGGGGTTGGTGCGCCAGGCGCGCAACCCTTCCTCGTGCTCGAACTCCACGATGGTTACCCGCTCGCCGTCATCGGCAAAAAATCCCTTGTGCGAGATGTAGCCCGGCATCGTTTTGGCCAGCTCGTTCATGCGTTCGACCAGCGCGACGTATTCATCGCGAACACCCGGGCGGAGCCGCGAGCGGAAAACGGTAATCAGCATGGCAATAGTCCCCGCGCTGTTTCGGCCGCGCAAAAGCGCGGAGCCATTATACGGATCGTCACTTCCGGCGCATCAGTTTTGCTTCTCGAATTTCGGCACCTGGGCGAGCGTGGTGACCCAGGGCCGCGCCGAGCGCCACCAGTTCTGCCGCTTCGGCGGCAATTGATCGCGCTGGCGCAGCAGGCCGACGCGCACCGTGTAGGACGGTTGCACGCCGTCGCCCGGCGTCGTCGAATAGATCGGTGCGCCGCAGCGCGGACAGAAGGCTTGCACGCGCGGATTGCCGCTGTCGCCGGTCGTCTTCAAATAGGTCGTCGGCGCGCCGGTCATCTTGAAAGTGGCGCCCGGCACCGGGACCGAGATGCGAAATGCCGTTCCGGTCGAGGTCTGGCAATCGGTGCAATGGCAGATCGCGACCTTCTCTGGATCCGCCTCGCCTTCGATGCTGATGTAGCCGCAATGGCAACTGCCGTCGATTTTCATGTTTCGCTCCTTTTCCCGCGACTACCCGGCCGCACGCTCGATGGCGTGCATATCGGCGTCGGATAAACCAAAGTGATGGCCGATCTCATGAACGAGCACATGCTTGACGATGGCGCCCAAGGTCTCGTCGTGCCCGGCCCAGTAGTCGAGGATCGGACGGCGATAGAGCCAGATCATGTTCGGCATCTGACCGGTGAAGCTTGTGCCGCGGAGCGGCAGGCCGATGCCGTGAAACAGTCCTAGGAGCTCGAACTCGCTCCGTGCTCTCATGCGGCGGAGCACCTCCCGGGTCGGGAAATCGTCGACCTGGATGACGACATCGGCGGCGAGATCGCGGAATTTCTTCGGCAGATGGCGAAACACCTCGCCGGCCAGCACTTCGAGCTCGGCCAGCGACGGCGCCTTCACCGGCCGCCAAGCCAGCGGATCGGAATTTAGATCGGCCATAATGCTAGTGTAACGCCATTCACCCCATTCCGCTCGTCCCCTCGGAACGGGGACCCAGGTGCTGGATTCCCGCCTTCGCGGGAATGAGCGGAAGCGCGAGCCGACGATGGCATTCAAAGTCTTGATCGCTACTGTGATGGTCGGCGCGCTGCCGTTTGCCGTCGCTGCGCCAGCCGCCGCGCAAAACCCGGCCTCGCCGATTGCTCAGCCCGGATTCGCTGCGCCGCCGCCGCGTCACGTGCGCGGCCGGATCACCATCCATCCGGGCCGGCTGCTCTACCGCCGTTGCGTCGATTGGTATGAATTGCAGCACCGGCCGAGCGGCACGGTGCTCTATCCGCAGATGCGCTGCTGGTGGGTAAAGGGATAGTCGTCAATTCCACTCGCGCACGTCGACGAAATGCCCGGCAATCGCCGCCGCCGCCGCCATCGCCGGCGACACCAGATGGGTGCGGCCCTTGTAGCCCTGACGGCCCTCGAAATTGCGGTTCGAGGTCGAGGCGCAGCGCTCGCCGGGGGCGAGCTTGTCGGGGTTCATGGCGAGACACATCGAGCAGCCCGGCTCGCGCCATTCGAAGCCCGCTTTGACGAAGATCTTGTCGAGCCCTTCCATCTCGGCCTGCTCTTTGACGAGGCCTGAGCCGGGCACGATCATGGCGTTGACCCGCTCGCTCACCTTCTTGCCGTCGACGACCTTGGCCACCGCGCGCAAATCCTCGATGCGCGCATTGGTGCAGGAGCCGATAAAGACGCGGTCGACGGCGATGTCGGAAATCCTCTCGCCGCCCTTCAATCCCATGTAATTGAGCGCGCGTTCGATAGCTTCGCGCTTCTTGTCGTCGGTCACGCCGTCGAGGCCCGGCACGCGGCCGGTCACCGAGACCACCTGCTCGGGGCTCGTTCCCCAGGTCACCAGCGGCGGCAGCTTGCCGGCATCGAGCTTGATCTCGCGGTCGAAATGCGCGCCGTCGTCGGAGGCAAGCGTCCGCCAATAGGCTACCGCGGCGTCCCAGTCTTTGCCCTGCGGCGATTTCGGGCGGCCCTTCAAATATTCGTAGGTCTTCTCGTCCGGCGCGATGAAGCCGGCCTTGGCGCCGGCCTCGACCGACATGTTGCACACCGTCATGCGGCCTTCCATCGACAGCGCGCGGATCGCCTCGCCGGCATATTCCAGCGCATAGCCGGTGCCGCCGGCGGTGCCGATCTCGCCGATGATGGCGAGGATAATGTCCTTGGCGGTGACGCCGTCCGGCAGCTTGCCGTCGACCACCGCGCGCATATTCTTCGATTTCGACTGGATCAGCGTCTGCGTGGCAAGCACGTGCTCGACTTCCGAGGTGCCGATGCCGTAGGCGAGCGCGCCGAACGCGCCGTTGGTCGCGGTATGGCTGTCGCCGCAAACCAGCGTCACGCCGGGCAGCGTAAAGCCCTGCTCCGGGCCGATGATGTGGACGATGCCCTGGCGCTTATCGAACTCGTTGTAATATTCGAGGTTGAAGAACTTGGCGTTCTCGGCGAGGTAGGCGATCTGCGCTTCGCTCTCCGGGTCGGGATTGGGCTTGTGGCGATCGGTCGTCGGCACGTTGTGATCGACGACCAAGAGCGTCTTGTCCGGGGCATGCACTTTGCGGCCGGTGAGCCGCAAACCCTCGAAGGCCTGCGGGCTCGTCACTTCGTGGACGATATGGCGGTCGATATAGATCAGGGCGGACCCGTCGGGGTCTTCCTCGATCACATGTTCGTCCCAGATTTTATCGTAGAGCGTGCGCGGCTTGGCCATTTCGAAACTCACAAATATTCACCACCGGCGCGCACTATAGCCGCGGCGCGGCGGATTAAAAATTACTCGGCCGCCTTCTTCTTGGCCCCGCTCTCCTCGGCCGCCTCGGCGGTGTGGTCCTGGCGCTCAAAGATGCGGGCAGATTTGCCGCGCCGGCCGCGCAGATAATAGAGCTTGGCGCGGCGCACCTTGCCGCGGCGCACCACCTGGATGGAATCGATCATCGGCGAGTAGAGCGGAAAGACGCGCTCGACGCCCTCGCCGTACGAAATCTTGCGCACGGTGAAGTTCTCGTTGAGCCCGCCGCCGGCGCGGCCGATGCAGACGCCTTCATAGGCCTGCACGCGGCTGCGCTCGCCTTCGACGATCTTGACGTTAACGATGACCGTATCGCCCGGCTGGAAATCGGGAATTTCCTTGCCGGCGGAAAGCTTCGCCATCTGTTCGTTTTCGATTTCCTTGAGTAAGTTCATGGCGAATTCTCCAAAGGATACGCGGTCTTGGGCTGCGCATTCGTCGCGCCGTTCCGGCCGGGTCTATGCGGGTTGGGCGTGCTTCTATTACACCGCGCGGGCTTTGTCACCTCAACGTCGCCTCTGGTCACTTCGGCCTTCCCGGCCTCGTCTGTGGCCCTGAACGCCGCTCCCAAAGATCGGGCCGGCGCTCGCGGGTCAGCCGCTCGGCCTCGGCGCGGCGCCAGGCGGCGATTTTGGCGTGATCCCCCGACGTCAGCACGTCCGGGATCGAATGGCCCTCCCATAACTGCGGCCGGGTATAGTGCGGGTATTCCAACAATCCGCCGGAAAAGCTCTCTTCGGCACTCGATTCCGCGGCGCCCATGACTCCGGGCAGGAGCCGCACGCAGGCGTCGATCAGCACCATGGCGGCAATCTCGCCGCCGGACAGCACATAGTCGCCGATCGATATCTCTTCCAGGCCGCGCGCGGCGACGATCCGCTCGTCGACGCCCTCGAAGCGGCCGCAAACCAGGATGACGCCGCCGCCGCGGGCAAGCTCCTCGACCCAGTCTTGATCGAGCGGTGCACCCCGCGGCGACAGCAACAGCCGGGGCCGCGTATCCGTCGCCGTCGCGTCGATGGCGCGGCCGAGCACGTCGGGCTTCATCACCATGCCCGGACCGCCGCCGGCCGGCGTGTCGTCGACCGAGCGATGCCTGTCGGTGGCAAAATCGCGGATGTCGACGACATCAAGCGACCAAGTGCCGGACGCGAGCGCTTTGCCCGCCAGACTCACGCCCAATGGCCCGGGAAACATTTCCGGTAAAATAGTGAGGACGCTGGCGCGCCACATCTCACTCGCGCTCCGCCGGCAGCTCGACGACCAGACGTCCGGCCGTGAGGTCGACATCGGGCACGGTCAATGCATCAAACGGAAAGAGCTGCGTCGGCTCGCCGTCCGTCCGCCGCACCTCGATCAGATCGCCGGCACCGAAATTGTGGACGGCGACGACGGTGCCGAGCGGGCTGCCGGCGCGATCGACCACGGTAAGCCCGATCAGGTCAGCGTGATAATATTCGTCGGGCTGATCCGGCTCCGGCAGCCGATCGCGCGCTACGTAAAGCTTGGTATTGGCGAGCCGCTCGGCGGTGTTGCGGTCGGCAATGCCCGAGAGCGTCGCGACGAAATGATCCTTGGCCGGCCGCAAGCTTTCGATCTTGAAGATGCGACCGTCCTCGGTCTGCAGCGGCCCGTAGCTAACGATCGCTTCCGGATCGGCGGTGAACGAGCACAGCCGGACTTCGCCGCGCACGCCGTGGGCGGCGCCGATTTGGCCCAAGCAGACAAGCTTCGGGCAAATGCGCGGGCCGCCCGGCATCGGCGGTTAGTTCGCCGGGGCTGCGGCCGCAGCGGGCGCCGCACCTGCGGCCGGAGTTGCGCCTGCGGCAGCCTTGGCGGCCTCTTCCTTGGCCTTGCGCTCTTTGCGCGGGATCGCCCTTTCCGGGTTGTTGCGCGGCTTGCGCTTCATCACGCCGGCGGCGTCGAGAAAGCGCATGACGCGGTCCGACGGCTGCGCGCCCTTGGCGATCCAGGACTTGGCCTTTTCCAGGTCCCAGGTCAGCCGCTCGGTCTTGTCCTTCGGCAACAGCGGATTGAAATAGCCGAGCCGCTCGATGAAACGGCCGTCACGGGGGCTGCGGCTGTCGGCGACGACGATGTGATAGAACGGCCGCTTCTTGGTGCCGGCGCGTGCCATGCGGATGACGAGAGGCATTTAGTTTTCCCTTTCTGCGTAATTGTCATTCCCGGAATGACGATGCTCAATTAAGTTCACTTTTTCTTTCCCAAACCCGGCAAGCCGCCGGGAAATTTCGGACCGAATCCCGGTAGTCCCGGAAAGTTCAGCGGCAGGCCTTTGGGCAAATTCGGCATGCCCGGCATATTCGGCGGCAGGCCACCCGCACCCGGCAATCCTGCCGGCAATCCGCCCGGCATTTTTTCGGCGAGCTTCGCCATCTCTTCCGGGCTCGGCATGCCGCCGCCGCCGAAGCCGAGCATATTGGCGAGCCCCGCCATCGGCCCGCGCTTGGCGCCGCCCATGGCCTTCATCACGTCGGACATCGTCCGGTGCATCTTCAGAAGCTTGTTGATGTCCTCAGGTTTGGTGCCGGAGCCGGCGGCGATGCGGCGCTTGCGGCTTGCTTTGAGAACATCGGGGTGGCGCCGTTCGCCGGGCGTCATGGAATCGATGATCGCCATCTGCCGCTTGAGCACGGTTTCATCGAGATTGCGCTCGGCCAGCTGGTTCTTGATCTTGGCGACGCCGGGCAGCATGGCCATCAGGCCGGACATGCCGCCCATGTGCTGCATCTGCGCCAATTGCTCGCGCAGGTCGGATAGATCGAACGCGCCCTTGCGCATCTTCTCGGCGACGCGCGCCGCTTTTTCGGCATCGATGGTCGTGGCGGCCTTCTCGACGAGCGAAATGATGTCGCCCATGCCGAGAATGCGGTCGGCGATGCGCTGCGGATAAAAGTCCTCCAGCGCGTCGAGCTTTTCGCCGGTGCCGATGAGCTTGATCGGCTTGCCGGTGACCGCGCGCATCGACAGAGCGGCGCCGCCGCGGCCATCGCCGTCGACCCGGGTCAGCACGATGCCGGTGAGATCGAGACGCTCGTTGAAGCTCTTGGCCAGATTGACCGCGTCCTGCCCGGTCAGGGCGTCGGCGACCAGGAGCACTTCATGCGGATTGGCGGTGCGGCGCACGTCCGCCGCTTCGCGCATCAACTCCTCGTCGAGGGTGAGCCGGCCGGCAGTGTCGAGCAGCACCACGTCGTAACCGCCGAGCCGCGCCGCCTGCTGTGCGCGTGCCGCGATCTGCACCGGCGTTTGCCCTTCGACGATCGGCAGCGTCTCGACGTTGACTTGCTTGCCGAGCACCGCGAGCTGTTCCATCGCCGCCGGCCGGCGGGTGTCGAGCGAGGCCATCAGCACCTTGCGCTTGAGCCCATCGGCGAGCCGTTTGGCGATCTTGGCTGTGGTTGTGGTTTTGCCAGAGCCTTGCAGACCGACCATCATGATGACGACCGGCGCCGGCGCATTGAGATCGATCGGCTCGGCGCTCGATCCCAAGGTCTCGATCAACTGGTCGTGCACGATTTTGACGACCATCTGGCCGGGCGTCACCGACTTGATCACCTCGACGCCGACCGCGCGCTGCTTGACCTGATCGGTGAAGCTACGCGCCACATCGAGCGCGACGTCGGCCTCAAGGAGTGCACGGCGCACCTCGCGCAAAGCTGTCTCGACGTCGGCCTCCGACAGGGCACCGCGCCGGGTCAGCCGGTCGAGAATGCCATTGAGCCGTTCGGACAGATTGTCGAACAAGGTTCTTGTCCTTTTAGAACGGCCGTCCCTGCGGGCGGCCTATGCAAAACACCTGTCGCGCCCGAGGGCGCATCGCGCTGTCGGGCGGGAGCCTCCGGCCTCTCAGGCCGGTCGGCGGTTGAATTTCGGTCTCTTAACGAGAGCGCGCGGAAAATAAGTGCGGACTGCCCCGCCGTCAACCGGGCGCTATGGCCGGGCGGCCGCGATGGCCAAGCATATATTCGAATTCCGCCATATCTCTAAACCCGCCATGTCCCGCTATTACCACGGCCCGATTTCGGACCATTTCGACGGCGAACGGTTTTTCGACCCGGACGGCGCACCGCCGCGCAGCCGGCGCGACCTGCTGCGCTGGCGCCTGCGCCGGAGCGCCCGGGCGAAATGGCCGTCATGGGCGCCGTCGCCCTATGCCGATCGTCCCCCGGCCAGGATCGACGGAGCCATCTGGCGAATTTCCTATGTTGGCCATGCGAGTTTTCTCCTTCAGACCGGCGGCCGCAATATCCTGCTCGACCCGATCTGGTCGAAACGCGCCTCGCCGTTCCGCTTTGTCGGCCCGAAACGGGTCAACGACCCGGGGATCGCTTTTGCCGATCTGCCACCGATCGATACCGTGCTGGTCTCACATGGCCATTACGATCATCTCGACGTCGCCACGTTGTCACGCCTCGCAGCCGCGTACCGCCCCCGTGTCATCACGCCGCTCGGCAATGACACGATCATGCGCAATCACGATCCGGCCATCGCCGTCGAAAGCTACGATTGGGGGCAGCGCGTCGACCTCGGCGCCGGTTTGGCAGTGACGCCCGTCGCCACGCGCCATTGGTCGGCGCGCAATCTGTCGGACCGCAACATGTCGCTGTGGGCTTCGTTCGTCATCGAGACGCCGGCCGGACGGATCTATTTCGTCGCCGACTCCGGCTATGGCGACGGCGGTCATTTTCGCAGCGTGCGCGAGGGCCATGGACCGTTCCGCCTCGCCATTCTGCCGATCGGCGCCTATGAGCCGCGCTGGTTCATGCGTGAGCAGCACATGAATCCGGCTGAAGCGGTCCAGGCCTTCATCGACTGCGGCGCCGAGCTTGCGCTCGGTCACCACTTCGGCACGTTCCAGCTCACCGACGAGGCGATCGATGCGCCGCTCATCGCCTTGGCCGATGCGCTGCCGGCCGCCGGCATTCCGGCCGCTCGATTTCGCACCTTGCGGCCCGGGCAGGTGTGGGAGCTGTAAGCGCTAGAGCATGATCCCGAAAAGTGGGAACCGGTTTTCGGAAAAGATCATGCTCAAATCGACTAGCCCGGCGAAGCGTCCGGCGGCTTGATCAACACGTAGACATTGATGACCAGCTTGCCGGCGCCGGCAGTCAGCGGGTCAGTGACGTATTCCTCGATCATCTCCTTGGCGTCGAGCCGCTTTTCGTCGAGATAATCCGTGATCGTCTCATAGGTATTGTCGAGATCGTCATAGGAGCCGCGATAGACGAATTTCAATGCCGCGCCGTCCGGCGTCTGGCCAACGGTGAATTCGCCGTGCGGCGGATTTTTCGGCGCCGCCGCGATCGGCAGTCCGATCTCGTAGTCGAAGCCGTTGTCGTCCGATGCGGTGAAGATCGTCATCGGGGGGCCGTCGGGCTTGATGCCTTCTTTATCGAGGTAAGCTTTGATCTTCTTCAGCGACGTCGTGATGATGTCGAAGGTCTTGTCCCAGGTGCCGCTGCCTTTGACATAGATCATCGGTCGCGCGGTCAGTGTCGTGTTCTCGCCGAACACGTCGCCCGGCTGCGCCGGCGTCGATCCAGGTGCAATCTGCTCGGGGGCCGCTGGCGCGGTCGCGGCAGCGGGCGGAGTCGTCGGCGGCGCCGGGTTTTGCGGCTGGGCCTGGGCCGGAGCCGCCGGGGCCGGGTTTTGCGCAAACGCCGTCTGCGGCAGGCTCGAGCCCAAGATTGCAGCCAATGCGGCGCCGACAAGACCGGCGCGCGCCAAGCGGAGCGGCATCATTTTCTCCTTGGACCGGCAATCCGGCGCCCGCGGCTGCACCGTTGCCTGCATTGCCTCATTCCTTGATCGGCAAGCGATTCTAGCACTTTCCGCCGCATCCGCCCTGCCCAAATTGCCGTCAACATGATCGTGCGCCCAGTCGCAAGGCTGGCGCACGAGGATCAAACTCTCATATAAGTCGCTCACATTTTGGGCTTTATCATGGGCACCCCGATGGGCGCGCTGGCGAACCGCGACTTCGTCAAGATGAACGGCCTCGGCAACGAGATCGTCATCGTCGATTTGCGCGGCGGCGCGGGCTCCATTGACGCGGCGGAAGCGCGCGCCGCGGCGCGGCAAGAGCCGTACGATCAGCTCATGGCGCTCTTTCCGCCGCGCGGCGAGGAAGATGCCTCGATCCGCATCTACAACAATGACGGCTCGGAAGCCGGCGCCTGCGGCAACGGCATGCGCTGCGTGGCGGCGCTGATCGGCGAGCAAACGGGTCGCACCGCTCTCAAATTCGCCACGCCTGCAGGCGTCGTGGCGTGCTGGCGGGAGAAAGACGGATTGTTCACCGTCGACATGGGCCCGCCGCGGCTGCGCTGGGACGAGATCCCGCTGGCGCAGGAATTCGCCGATACGCGCAACATCGAATTGGAAATCGGACCGCGCGGCGCGCCGATCCTGCATTCGCCCTCCGTTGTCAGCATGGGCAACCCGCACGCCATTTTTTGGGTCGACGATCCGTCCGCTTATGATCTCGCCAGGATCGGGCCGCTGCTCGAACATCATCCGATGTTTCCCGAGCGCGCCAATATCACGCTTGCGGCGACGCCATCGCGCGATCGCATCGTGATGCGCACCTGGGAACGCGGCGCCGGGCTGACCAAGGCCTGCGGCTCGGCGGCCTGCGCCGCCGCGGTCGCCGCGGCGCGGCTTCGTCGCACCGGCCGCAAGGTGACGGTCACGCTGCCCGGCGGCGATCTCGGCATCGAATGGCGCGAGGCCGACGACCACGTGCTGATGACCGGTCCCGTCGAGTACGAGCACAAGGGCCGCTTCGATACGGCGACGCTCGCCGGCGCGGGAGCGGCACGATGAGCGTCGAGGTCGTCACGTTCGGCTGCCGGCTCAATGCCGCCGAATCGGAAGTGATCCGGCGCCAAGCGGAGCGCGCCGGCTTTTCCGATACCGTCGTGATCAATACCTGCGCGGTCACCGCCGAGGCGGTGCGGCAGGCCAAACAGTCGATCCGCGCGCTGCGTCGTGAGCGTCCGCAAGCCAAGATCGTCGTCACCGGCTGCGCGGCGCAGACCGAGCCGGAGACTTTCAGCGCCATGACCGAGGTCGATCGCGTGCTTGGCAACGTGGAAAAGCTGTCGGCTACCGGTTGGGCGCAGGCGCGCGCCGCATTCGACCTCGGCGACGCGCCGAAGGCTATCGTCAACGACATCATGGCGGTGCGCGACACGGCGGCGCATCTGATCGACAGCTTTGCCGGCCGCAGCCGCGCCTTCGTCCAGGTACAGAACGGCTGCGATCACCGCTGCACTTTCTGCATTATCCCGTTCGGCCGCGGCAACTCACGCTCGGTGCCGATGGGCGCCGTGGTCGACGACGTGGCCGGGCTCGTCGCCAACGGTTATGGCGAGGTCGTGCTGACCGGCGTCGATCTGACGAGCTACGGCGCCGATCTGCCAGGCGCGCCGAAGCTCGGCACGCTGGTGAAGCAAATCCTCAAGCACGTGCCGGAACTTCCGCGGCTGCGGCTGTCGTCGATCGATTCGATCGAAGCGGACCGCGATCTGCTCGATGCGTTGGCGACCGAGGCGCGGCTGATGCCGCATCTGCATCTGTCGCTGCAATCCGGCGACGATCTCGTCCTCAAGCGCATGAAGCGGCGACATCGTCGCGCCGATGCCATCGCGTTCTGCGCGCAGGCGCGCCGCTTGCGGCCCGACATCGTCTTCGGCGCCGATCTGATCGCCGGGTTCCCGACCGAGAGCGAGGCGATGTTCGCAAAGACGCTCGATCTCGTGGAGGAATGCGGGCTCACGCATCTGCACGTCTTTCCGTTCTCGCCGCGTCCGGGAACGCCTGCAGCGCGCATGCCGCAGGTCGACCGCGCTGTCGCCAAGGAACGCGCGCGGCGCCTGCGCGCCTGCGGCGCGGCGGCGCTCCAACGCCATCTCGACGCCGAAGTCGGTGCGACGCGCCGGGTCATGACGGAAACGGGCAGTACCGGTCATACCGAACAATTCGCCAGGGTGTTGCTTGCGACACCGGCCGGGCCGGGCGTAATTCTCAATCTCAAGATCGCCGCGCATGACGGCAGACAGTTGCTGGCGGCCTGAGCTAAAATGAAAGCCTAATGACCGCGCCAGCGGAGACCGACTATGGACGGCAACGGGCAAGACTACACCATCTCGACGACCGAGCAGCTCGAGAGCTTATACACGGATGCGCCCTACGGCCCCGCCGTCTACAAAGAAACCGATCGTATTACGCCGCAATACCGCAAGCTGATCGAAGCCGCGCCATTCGCCGTGGTGGCGACCTGCGGTCCGGAAGGTCTCGACTGCTCGCCGCGTGGCGATCCGCCGGGCTTCGTGCGCGTCCTCGACGAGCATACGCTCGTCATTCCCGATCGCCGCGGCAACAACCGCATCGATTCCTTGCGCAATCTGGTGCGTGATCCGCGCATATCTTTGCTGTTCCTGATTCCCGGCGTCGGCGAGACCATGCGCGTCAACGGCCGCGCCAAAATCTCGACCGATCCCACACTGACCGAGAGCTTCGTCTTCAACGGCAAGGTGCCGAAATGCGTTCTCGTGGTGACGATCGAGAAGGCCTACTTCCAGTGCACCAAGGCGATCATTCGCTCGAAATTGTGGGATCCGGCGAGCATCGTCGACCGCAAAACGCTGCCGACGCCGGGCAGCATCCTTGCCGAATTGACCGAAGGCAAGATGGGCGGTCCCGAGCATGACCGCTTGGCGCCGGAACGGATCAAGCAGACGATTTACTGAATTTCCGCGTCCGCCTCGCGCAGGGAGGCTGGGGCGGCTGCGCGCGCGTCATCATTCCCGCTCCTCCACCCGCATGCCGTCAGCCGCTCGCGCATATGCTCCGGCACCGGCGCGACGACCTGGATCGGCGGGCGATTCTTATAGAGCGGCACGATGATTTCACGTGCATGCAGATGCAATGTCGGTCCGCCAGTTCGCGGCGCGTTGCCATAGATCGCATCGCCGAGGATCGGCCAGCCCGTTTCCGCGCAGTGTACGCGCAGCTGATGCGTGCGCCCGGTCAGCGGTTCCAGTGCGAGCCAGGTCAGGGCGGCGAAGCGGCCCATCACTCGCCACTTGGTCACCGCGGGCTGGCCCTTGGGATCGTGCTTTTGCCACCAGCCGATCTTGTCATCGAGGCGGCCGAGCGGCATGTCGATTTCGCCTTCCGCGGCATCGGGGCCGCCTTCGACGACGGCCCAGTAAGTCTTGTCGATCGCCCCGTTGCGGAACAGCTTGCCGAGCTGCGCCAGTGCCTTGCGATGGCGGCCGAGCACGAGGCATCCGGTCGTGTCGCGGTCGAGCCGGTGCGCCAGTGCGGGCGGGCGAGGCAGGCCGAAGCGTAGCGCGTCGAAATGATCCTCGATCGACTCGCGGTTCCGGTCCTTGCTGTTCGGCGAGCCGCGGTGCACCGCCATGCCGGCCGGCTTGTCGAGCACCAGCATCAGCCCGTCGCGATACAGGAGCCGCGACACCATCTCTTCCGGAGTCATGTTTGCCTGCCTCGGCGAAACGGCTATCACGGACGCCGCATGCAAGAAACTCCTCAGGACGGCCAATCGGACGGCGGCGGTGACACCGCCGAAACCAGGCAATCATGGTGGCGGCGCCTGTCCGGCGGGCTCAAGCGCAGTTCGACGGCGATCGGCGGCGCCATCGCGCACGTCGTCGCCAAGCGGCAGCTCGATGCGGCGACCATCGAGGAGATCGAGGATGCGCTTGTTCGCGCCGATCTCGGCGCCGATACGGCGGCGCGCATCGCCACCGAGCTGCGTTACGGCCGCTTTTCCACCTCGATCACCCCGGACGAGATCAAGGCGGTGGTCGCGGCGGAGGTGGAAAAGGCACTGACGCCGGTCGCGCAGCCGCTGGTCATCGATCCGGCGAAGAAACCGTTCGTCATTGTCGTCGCCGGGGTCAACGGCTCCGGCAAGACGACGACGATCGGCAAGCTGGCGGCGAAATTCCGCGCCGAAGGCCGTTCCGTGATGCTTGCCGCCGGCGATACGTTTCGTGCCGCCGCGATCGAGCAGCTCAAGATCTGGGCCGGCCGGAGCGGCACTGATTTTATCGCGCGCGAGGCCGGCGCCGACGCCGCGGGTCTCGCCTTCGATGCGGTGCGCGCGGCGAAAGAGCGCGGCATCGACGTTCTGTTGATCGATACTGCCGGCCGCTTGCAGAACCGCACCGAACTGATGGGCGAACTGGAAAAGATCGTCCGCGTCATCAAGAAGGTCGATGCCGGCGCGCCGCATGCGGTGCTGCTCGTGCTCGACGCCACGGTGGGACAGAACGCGTTGTCGCAAGTCGAGATTTTCCGTAAAGCCGTCGGGGTTACCGGCCTTGCCATGACCAAGCTCGACGGTACCGCGCGCGGCGGCATTCTGGTGGCAATCGCGGCGAAATTCGCGCTCCCGGTTCATTACGTCGGCGTCGGGGAAAGCATCGCGGATTTGGCGCCGTTTTCGGCGCATGATTTTGCCCGCGCCATGGTCGGACTCGATGAATAGGAAAATTCCGTTCATCCCCGCGCGAGCGGGAATCCAGGTACTGGGTCCCCGCTTTCGCAGGGACGAGCGGCACGCTACATAGCGCGCATGCAGACATCGAAAACACCCCAACTCAATCCCCTCCTGAAGATAGCGCTCGATCTCGGGCCGTTGGCGCTGTTTTTCTTCGCCAACTCGCGCTACGGGATTTTCGTCGCCACGGCGACGTTCATGGTCGCGGTGCTGGCGGCGCTGGCGGTGTCTTATGTGATGACGCGGCAGCTGCCGATCATGCCGGTGGTGACGGCGATCATCGTCGTGGTGTTCGGCGGCCTCACCCTGATCCTGCACGACGCGACCTTCATCAAGGTCAAGCCGACCATCATCTACGCGCTGTTCGGCGCGATATTGATGGGCGGTTTGCTCTTCAACAAGCCGCTGCTTGGCATCGTGTTCGATTCGATGTTCAACCTCACCGACGAGGGCTGGCGCAAATTGACGCTGCGCTGGGCGATTTTCTTCTTTGTGCTTGCCGTCCTCAACGAGATCGTCTGGCGCAACACCTCGACCAATATTTGGGTCGATTTCAAGGTGTTCGGCGTGACTCCGCTGACGCTTATATTCGGCGCCTTGCAGGTGCCGCTCTTGAAACGCTACGCCATCGAGCCCGCTGAGTGACGATCAGGACTTCGCCGCCAGCGCCTTATCGATCTGCGGCTTGAGCAGCGCCTGGTAATTTTCCGGCGTGATCGGTCCGACGAGCTTGTAGACGATGCGGCTGTCGCGGCCGATCACAAACGTCTCCGGCACGCCGTAGACGCCCCAATCGATCGCGGCGCGGCCGCTTTGGTCGGCGCCGGCGGCGACGAAGGGATCGCCGTAGCGGCCAAGGAAGCGCCGCGCGTTATCGGGATCGTCCTTGTAATTGATGCCGATCAGCCGAAAGCGCGCGTCCTTGGCCAGTTGCGTCAGCAACGGCGCTTCGTCGTGGCACGGCACGCACCACGATGCCCAGACATTGACCACCGTCACCGCACCCTGGAAATCGGCGGGATCGATGCCGGGGACAGGCGCGCCGTCGCGCTCGAGTCCGGCGATCGGCGGCAATTTCGTTTGCGGTGCCTTGTGCCCGATAAGCGCCGAGGGAATAAACGAAGGATCGCCGGAATTGAGCCCGATCAGAAACAGAACCGCGAGCCCGAGGAATATGGCAAGCGGCAAGAGCACCAAAATTCGGTGCCATTTTACGGGGCGGTTTGCATCTTCCACCGCGCTCATGCCTGTTCCTCGGCCTGTACGATCGCCGCTTCTTTGCCCGGCGGCACGGGCCGAGCCACTGCGGCGTCGGAGCGGCGGGTAAATCCTTGCAATTCAAGCTCGGCAATCTTGCGGCCCTGCGCGCGGTAATCGAGGGTGACCCAGGCGATCAAGGCGCCGACCACGATCACCGCGGCGGCATAGGCGGCGGCAATGAAATCGATATGCGCGGTGGTCTCCATCGTCAGCTCACGGCACTCGCTTGCATCAGCAGCAGCGTGCGCACGCGGCGGCGCAGAATTTCATTGCGCATCGCCGCCAGCACCAGGGTAACGAACAGCAAAGTGAACGCGCCGGCCATGAAAAACAGCGGCAGCAGGATCGTCGGATAGATCGTCGAGCCGCCGACGCGGAACACCGAAGCGCCTTGATGCAGCGTGTTCCACCAATCGACCGAGAATTTGATGATGGGGAGATCGATCGCTCCGACAAGCGTGAGCACGGCCACCGCCCGTGCCGCGCGCGATGGATCCTCGACCGTATTCCACAAGGCGATGACGGCGAGATAGAGCAGAAACAAGACGAGCTCGGAGGTGAGCCGCGCGTCCCACACCCAATAGGTGCCCCATTCGGGCCGTCCCCAGAGCGAACCGGTGACGAGACAAAGCAGCGTGAACGCGGCGCCGATCGGCGCCGCTGCTTTGGCCGTCACGTCGGCGAGCGGATGGCGCCAGACCAAGGTGCCGAGCGCCGCGACCGACATCAATCCCCAGCACAGCATGCCGAGCCAGGCGGACGGCACGTGCAGATACATGATCTTGACGGTTGCGCCCTGCTGATAGTCGTCCGGCGCGCTCATCGCCTGCTCCAGCGCAAAGGCGAAGACGAGCACCGTTATGCCGGCAAGCCACGGAATGGCGCCGTTGGCAATTTTCAGGAACCGCGACGGATTGGCGAGGTCGAGGAGGGCCATCGGCAGCTTTCCAGTGCAGCGGGTTCTTAGTGCAGGTCCCGGTGGTAATACAATGCCGCTCCACCGGTACGGCCGTCACTTTTGCATGAGCACGGTTGCTGTTTCATCTCACCGCCCTGTTCCGATCATTCCATTTCTTGCCGCAGCGCCGCGGCGGCCGCGAACGGCCCGACCACCAGGCTGGCCAGCGTCAGCGCGCAGAGGATCGTGAACGGTGTGCCGAAGGGGGTCGGAGCGGTGACCGCCGCATTGGCGGCGGCGACGCCGAAAATCAAGATCGGCACGGTTAGCGGCAGCACGATGACGGCGAGCAGCAGGCCGCCGCGGCGCAGCGTCACGGCGATGGCGGCACCGATCAATCCGATGAATGTCAGCGCCGGGGTGCCGACAAACAGGGTCAGCATCAGCGCTGCTTCCTCTGGCAGGTCGAGATTGAGGAGGAGCCCGATGACCGGGGCGCAAATCACGAGCGGCAGGCCGGTGGTGAGCCAGTGCGCCAGGCCTTTGGTCGCAACCACGAGTTCCAGAGGCGCACGCCCCATCAGGATGAGATCGAGCGAACCGTCGTCGCGATCGCCGGCAAATAGCCGGTCCAGCGCCAACAGGCTTGCCAGCAGCGCTGCAAGCCAGAGGATCGCCGGCCCAATACGCTTAAGGAGCGCCAGATCGGGCCCGACGGCGAACGGAACAAGCGTGACGACGACGAGGAAGAACAACACTCCGATCAGCGCGCCACCGCCCACGCGCAAGGCGATGCGCATGTCGCGGACCAAAACGGCGGCGAGCGGCGTCATGAGGCTTCTCCCGGCGACGCTTCCCCCAACCGCAGTTCTTGTGCCCCCGTGAGTCCAATCGGCCCATGGCTTGCCGCCAATATGAGCCCACCTTGCGTGAGATGCGCAGCCATCAGTTCGGCCAGCCGATGCTGTGCCGAAGCGTCGAGCGTGCTGGTCGGCTCGTCGAGGAGCCAGATCGGGCGCGGCACCGCGATCAGCCGCGCGATCGATAGCCGGCGGCGCTGCCCGGCCGAAAGATAGGCGGCGGGAAGGCCGGCAAGCCCGGCGAGCCCGACCGTCGCCAGCGGAGTGTGCAGATCGGCGGAGCGCAGGCCGAAGAAGCCCGCCCAAAAGCTTAAGTTCTCGACGACCGACAGCGAGCCTTTCAGTGCATCCTGGTGGCCGAGATAATGCGCCTGCTCGGCGATGCTCAATTCGGAATCGCCGCTTTCCAGCGCCAGCCGCCCTCCCGCGATGGGTAGAAGGCCGATGATCATACGCAAAAGCGACGATTTTCCTGCACCGTTGCGGCCGCTAATGATCAAAGCTTGGCCGGCCTCGACGGCGAAGTTGACGCCGGCGAAAACGCCGCGTTCGCCGCGCTGACAGGCCAGGTCGATGCCGATGAGACGCATCAGGAAGGACCCGGCGACGCTTTTGCGCGGAATTTTGCGAGGTTTTGGGCCATGTTCTGCATGTTAGCGGACAATTCGTTGCTGAACTGGCACAAGCGCACAAAAGACCTTATAAGCCGCTGGTCGGCCGCGGCGCGCCGGTGGCGCCTGCCACGTCCGATTTTTCCTCTCCCCTCCGCCCCCGCGAGCGGGGGAGGAAAGGGAGGGGATTGGGCCGGTTTCGGCAATAAATTACCTCCGGATTGCGCCGGCGCCCGGCCGGCGGGATGGGAAAAAAGTCATGGAATCGCTCGATAGCTTCAAATGCCTCCGGCCGCTCAAGGTCGGCTCCAAGACCTATGCCTATTACAGCCTGCCGGTGGCGGAAAAGAACGGATTGAAAGGGATTTCGCGGCTGCCCTTCTCGCTCAAGGTCTTGCTGGAAAATTTGCTGCGCAATGAAGACGGCCGCTCCGTCACCAAGCAGGACATCCAGGCGGTCGCGCAATGGCTGAAATCCAAGACCTCGGACCGCGAGATCGCGTTCCGGCCGGCGCGCGTCCTGATGCAAGATTTCACCGGCGTACCGGCCGTCGTCGACCTTGCCGCCATGCGCGACGCCATGGCCCATCTCGGCGGCGATGCGAAGAAGATCAATCCGCTGGTTCCAGTCGACCTCGTCATCGATCATTCGGTCGCGGTCAACCATTTCGGCAATGCGCTGGCGTTCAAGCAGAACGTCGAGGACGAGTACAAGCAGAATCAGGAACGCTACAAGTTCCTGAAATGGGCGCAGCGCTCGTTCGAGGATTTCCGCGTGGTGCCGCCCGGCACCGGCATCTGCCACCAGGTCAATCTCGAATATCTGTCGCAGACGGTGTGGACGTCGAAGGCCAAGATCCAATTCCCGGACAAGAAGACGGTCGCCACCGAGCTTGCCTATCCGGACACGCTGGTCGGGACGGATTCGCATACCACCATGGTGAACGGGCTGTCGGTGCTCGGCTGGGGCGTCGGCGGCATCGAGGCGGAAGCCGCCATGCTCGGCCAGCCCTATTCGATGCTGTTGCCGGAAGTGATCGGCGTGCGATTGAACGGCAAGCTCAAGGAAGGCATGACGGCGACCGACCTCGTGCTCACCGTGACCCAGATGCTGCGCAAGCGCGGGGTGGTCGGGAAGTTCGTCGAATATTTCGGTCCGGGGCTTGCCAACCTGTCGATTGCTGATCGCGCCACGCTCGGCAACATGTCGCCCGAATACGGCGCGACCTGCGGCTTTTTCCCGATCGACGACGATACCATTCGTTATCTGCGCGACACCGGCCGCTCGGCCGATCGCATCGCGCTGGTCATCGCCTATGCCAAGGCGCAGGGCATGTATCGCACCAAGAACACGCCCGATCCGATGTTCACCGACGTGCTCAAGCTCGAATTGGGCTCGATCGAGCCGTCGCTTGCCGGACCCAAGCGCCCGCAAGACCGCATCGCGCTCAAAGAGGTCAAGAACGGCTTTGCCTGGTCGATGGACAAGGAGTTCAACAAAGCCGCCGAGCTCGACAAGCGCGTGCCGGTCGAAGGCCGCAAGCACACGCTCGGCCACGGCGACGTGGTGATCGCCGCGATCACCTCCTGCACCAATACGTCCAATCCCTCGGTGATGGTCGGAGCTGGGCTCTTGGCCCGCAAGGCGGTGGCCAAGGGGCTTACGGTGAAGCCGTGGGTGAAAACCTCGCTGGCGCCCGGCTCGCAGGTGGTCGCCGAATATCTTTCAAAATCCGGATTGCAGAAGGACCTTGATGCGCTCGGATTCAATCTGGTCGGCTTCGGCTGCACCACCTGCATCGGCAATTCGGGGCCGCTGCCGGAGGAGATTTCCGAAGCGATCAACAAGAACGATCTGGTGGCGGCAGCGGTGCTGTCCGGCAATCGCAATTTCGAAGGCCGCGTCAATGCCGACGTTCGCGCCAATTACCTGGCGTCGCCGCCTTTGGTGGTTGCCTATGCGATCGCCGGCTCGATGCAGATCGACGTCGCCAAACAGCCGCTCGGCACCGACCAGAAGGGCCGCAAGGTGTATCTGCGCGACATCTGGCCGACGAGCCGCGAGATCGCCGACGTGATTCACAAGAACATCAACAAGCAGATGTTCACGAGGAAGTACGGCGACGTGTTCAAGGGCGACGCCAATTGGCGCAAGATCAGCGTGCAGGGCGGGCTGACCTTCAAGTGGGACGATCGTTCCACCTACCTGCAGAATCCGCCCTATTTCGATGGCATGCCCAAACGCAGCCAGCCGATCGAAGACATCGTCGATGCGCGCGTCCTCGGGCTGTTCCTCGATTCGATCACTACCGACCACATCTCGCCCGCCGGATCGATCAAGGAAGACAGCCCGGCCGGCGAATATTTACGCGATCATCAGGTTCGCCCGAAGGACTTCAACCAATACGGCACGCGGCGCGGCAATCATCAGGTGATGATGCGCGGCACCTTCGCCAATATCCGCATCAAGAATCAGATGATGCCGGGCGTCGAGGGCGGTTACACCATTCACTATCCCTCGAAAGAGCGCATGACGATCTATGACGCGGCGATGCGGTATAAGTCCGAGAACGTGCCGCTGGTCGTGTTCGCCGGCAAGGAATACGGCACCGGGTCGTCGCGCGATTGGGCGGCCAAAGGCGCCATGCTGCTCGGCGTGCGCGCTGTGATCGCGCAGAGCTTCGAGCGCATCCACCGCTCCAACCTCGTCGGCATGGGCGTCGTGCCGCTGGTGTTCGAGGAAGGCACCTCATGGCAGACGCTGGGCTTGAAGGGGGACGAGCAAGTCACCATCCGCGGGCTGCACGGCGATCTCAAGCCGCATCAGCGGCTCCTCGCCGAGATCATCGCGTCCGACGGCGGGCTTAAGCGTGTGCCGCTGATCTGCCGCATCGATACGGCCGACGAACTCGACTATTATCGGAACGGCGGCATCCTGCAATATGTGCTGCGCCACCTGGCGGCACAACGCGCCGGTTTCACCGCGGCGCAAAATTCGGGGGACTAGGCCCCGCGCTACAAATAGTCCTCACCGCGAAGTGAGTGGCGAGTGACAGGCGGCGGCATTACAAGTGGCGCGGTCACGAAATCGTCACCGAGAACCGTGTTTCCGCTTTGGGCGGATTCTGTCGCTGTGGATGGGGGTGGAGGTCGGAATGCTGCATCGCCGCCTCGCGTCGGCATCCCTCATTGCAAGCTTCCTGATCGCATCGTTGATGGTTGCTCGCGCTGCCGAGCCGCGGGCGCTGCTTGAACTGTTCACCAGCCAAGGCTGTTCGTCCTGTCCAGCCGCCGACAAGCTTCTTGGCGAACTGGCGGCCGATCCGTCGCTCGTCGTGCTCAGCCTGCCGATCGACTATTGGGATTATCTCGGCTGGAAAGACACGCTTGCCAGTCCGGCGCACTCGGCGCGGCAGCGCGCTTACGCCCGTATGCGCGGCGACCGGCAAGTCTACACGCCGCAGATCGTGGTCAATGGCGCAATGCATGTGCTCGGCAGCGATAAGACGGCGATCGAGCGCACTATCACGCAGACCGATCAAAAACCCGGGGTGATGTCGGTTCCGGTTGAGGTGACCGCCGGCAGCAACAGTCTAAGTGTCAAAGTCGACTCGGCGGAGAGCGATCGCCATACGGGGGAGGTTTGGCTGTGTCCGCTGGCGAAGGCGATCGCCGTCGCCATTGGCCGCGGCGAAAATCGCGGCCGCACCATAACCTATCACAACGTGGTGCGCGGCTGGCTGAAGCTGGGCGACTGGACCGGCGCGGCATCGTCCTGGACCGTTCCGATGTCGGAACTCAAGGCTGAAGGCGTCGATGCCGCCGCCGTCATGGTGCAGGAAGGCACGCGCGACAAGCCGGGCATCATCCTGGGCGCGGCCTACACGTCGCTCCGCTAGCTCTCGACCGCGGCCGACACCCCCCTCTCCGGCCGAATAAAAAAGGCCGGCAACGCGCCGGCCTAGAGGGATTGGGGAATGAACCATACAGAGAACTCTGCTGCCTCTGGCCCGATCCGTCCGCGCCCCGGGGGGCTGGGGGGCTGAGGAATCCGGAACGCATCCGAACCGGGCCTTGAGGCAACAGCGTATTATTTCGCAGCCCAGCACGGCGCGTGCTTGTCGGAATTAGGGCCGTATTATGATTCGCTTAACGAAGCCGTGATTCCGGACGGAAAATGTGTCGCAGGAGCTTCAAGGGGAAGCTGAACGGCCCCTCCCGCAGGCCCTTGCCCGCCGTCCGTTCTGGCGCGATCATGAAGTTTGGACGACAGAAGGAGGCGCCGTATGGATTTCGGCGACACCGATCCAAGCGCGTGGCGCGGGGGCGAGGCTCAGCCGCTCGCTCCCGCAAGTGAAGTGACTTTCAGCCGGCGCGAACTCGACCGCATTCTTCGGCTGTATGGGCGTAAAGTCGCCGCCGGTGAATGGCGTGATTACGCCATCGATTTCATGAAAGATCGCGCGGTATTTTCGGTTTTCCGCCGTGCCTCGGAGGTCCCGATCTACCGGATCGAGAAGAATCCGAAATTGGCCCGCCGTCAGGGTGCCTACAGCGTCATATCTGCGACCGGCCACATCGTCCGCCGTGGCCCCGAACTCGACCGAGTGCTCGGCGCGCTCGACCGCTCGCTCCGCGTGGTGGTCTGACGGCTTAATGTAGGCTGCCGCGTCCCGCTGCGGCTGTGGTCGCATCTGCTTCGGGTGCCGCTTCGCGCGCTCCGACCCCCAAGGTCAGTTGCATCAGCGGCGTGTCCAGCCAGCGCCCGAACTTCCAGCCAACGTCGCGCAGGTTACCTGCGTCCGTGAAGCCGCAGGCGCGGTGCACCCCGATCGATGCCGCTTGATCGGAGTCGCCGATCACCGCGATCATCTGCCGAAAGCCGAGCGCAGTGCATGCTTCGATCAACTTCATCAGCAGGGCCTTGCCCACGCCGCGCCGGTGAAATTCCGGGTCGACATACACGGAATCCTCGACGGTAAAACGATAGGCTGGCCGCGTCCGGTAGAACGAGGCATAGGCATAGCCGGCGAGGGCACCGTCGATTTCCGCAACGAGGTACGGAAACTTGCCGTCGAGCAGCGATTTCATGCGGGCCATCATTTCATTTTCGTCTGGCGGTACGAGCTCAAATGACGCGGTGCCATGCTCGACGGCGTGAGTGTAAATCCGCGTTATAGCTGCAATGTCGGCGGCTGTGGCCGGGCGGACGATGGCGCGGCTCATCGCAATGTCCCTGGTGCGGTCGTGGTAAGTCCAATTACAGCGACGCCAAAAAATTCGCAAAGGTTGACTAGGATCGCTGCCAAAGGTCTGCTGCGACGAGTCGTTGACAGGATGGTGCGGGGTGGCCGAACAGCCGGAGCAAGTTTCATTCGTCCACTCGCGCCGCGTCGTCGTCGCCGCTTTGGGAGTTGCGCAAACGCTGGCCTGGGCGTCGAGCTATTATCTTCCCGCGATCCTCGCCGACCCGATCGGCGCAAGTCTTGGCCTGCCGCGCACGTGGGTGTTCGGCGCTTTTTCGATGGCGCTGCTGATCGCCGCATTTGCCGGCCCATCGGTCGGGCGCATCATCGATCGCTATGGCGGACGCGGCGTGCTGGCGCTTTCCAATATCGTGTTGGCCGCCGGATTGCTTTTGCTTGCCGCCGCCAATGGCACGGTCATGCTGTTCGTCGCCTGGGCGGTGCTGGGCGTGGGCATGGCCCTCGGACTTTACGACGCCGGCTTCGCGGCACTGACCGCGCTTTATGGCCGCGAGGCGCGCGGACCGATCACCGGCATTACGCTCTACGCCGGTTTCGCCTCGACCGTGAGTTGGCCGCTGTCGACGCTCCTCAACGACACGCTCGGCTGGCGCGAATGTGTACTCGTCTGGGCTGCGCTCAACATCCTGGTCGGACTGCCGCTTAACCGCTTTCTGCTGCCGGTTCCAGCGCACGCGGCGCACCTGTCGCGCATGTCGCAATCGGGTGCGCCGCCGGTCGGCTGGAAGCCGTACAAGGAGATGTTTTTGCTTGCCTTCGTATTTGCCGCGGCGTGGTTCGTCACCGGCGCGATGGCCGCGCAACTGCCGACGCTGCTCGAGCGCGCCGGCTCGACCCCGGTCGAGGCGGTTGCCGCGGCTGCGTTGGTCGGTCCGGCACAGGTCGTGGCGCGCTTGACCGAGTTTCTGATCTTGCGCCGCATTCATCCGCTGGTGTCGGCGCGCATCGCGGCGTTGCTGCATCCGCTCGGCGCCGCAATCTTTGCCGTGATTGGGTCACCGGCGGCTGCAGCCTTCGCGGTGTTTTACGGCGCCGGCAATGGTCTTCTGACTATCGCGCGCGGCACAGTGCCTCTCGCCGTATTCGGGCCGGATGGCTACGGCGAGCGCACCGGGCTACTCGGTGCGCCAGCGCGCGCCGCGCAAGCCTTCGCGCCCTTGTTGTTCGGTCTTTTGATCGACGCCATGGGCGTCTCGGCTATCTTCGTCACAGTAGCTCTGTGCCTTGCGGCCCTGGCGGCGCTTTTGATGTTGCGCGCATCGTCGCACTAAGACGGTCGCAAAAGAAAAACGCCCCGGGGTCTCACCCGGGGCGTTCGATCTGGAAGCTCTGTCGCCTGGCTTAGCGGCGGTCGCCGAACAGCCGGAGCAGCATCAGGAACAGGTTAATGAAGTCGAGATAGAGCGACAGCGCGCCCATCACCGCCTTGCGGCCGGCAACAGTGCCGTCGTCCATCGGCGAATACATCTCCTTGATCCGCTGCGTGTCGTAGGCGGTGAGGCCGACGAAGATCAGCACGCCGATCACCGAGATCGCCCAAGCAAGCCCGCTCGACGCCAGGAACATGTTGACGAGGCTAGCGATGATGATGCCGATCAGACCCATGATCATGAACGAGCCAACGCCGGTAAGGTCGCGCTGCGTGGTGTAGCCATACAGGCTCATGGCGCCGAACGTCGCCGCCGAGATGAAGAACACCCGCGTGATCGACTCGCCGGTGTAGACCAGGAAGATCGACGCCAGCGACAGGCCGAGCAATCCGGCATAAACGAAGAACATTGTCAGTGCGGCCGAGACCGATAGCCGATTGATGCGGAAGCTCATGAAGAAGACCATTCCGAGCGGCGCCAGAACCAGCACCCACATCAACGGGCTCTGGAAGATGAGATGGCCGAACTGCGTGAGCTGCAGCGTGCCGCCGACATCGGTTACGGCAGCCGAGAAGGTGAGCCAAGCAACGACGCCGGTCAGCGCGACTCCGGCGGTCATGTAGTTGTAGACGCGGATCATGTACGCGCGCAGACCGGCATCGATCGTCACCTGATCGGTGCGGTAGCCGGTCCTCGTGGTCGCGTAATTCCGATCGAAGTCGGACATGGAAAATACCCCTGGGTTCTTCCGGCGGTTCGCCGGGTCTGGCGTTCGGCGGAAGCCGATCGCGCATAGCGCGAATCTAGTGCGAAAGCCCCCAGTGCGCCAGATGGGTGCGACGCCATATTTCCCGACTGTTACCAAGTCTTCATGGTGTTTAACGGTCTCAGACACGCCCGGATTCAGAGGTTCCGAAGCACTTCCGCGGGTTTGCGGCCAAGCGCCGCGAGGGTGCCGAGGAGCCCCAGGCCCACCGTGACAAAAAGCGCAAGCAACGCCGTCGCTGCGGCCTCGCCCGGCACGAAGACGAAGGAAAACTCCATCAGCCGCGTCACCACCAGGGCGGCCGCAATCGAACCTGCTGCGACCGCGAAAGCGGCGGTGGCAAGCCCGATCAGGAGATATTCCAGAGCATACGCGGCGGTGAGCCGCATGCGCGTGGCGCCCAGCATCTTGAGCACGACCGCGTCGTAGACGCGGAAGCGTTGGCCGGCCGCCAAGGCGCCGCCGAGAACAAGGGCGGCGGCAAAGAGCGTCAGCGAACTCGCGGCCCGCACCGCCAAGATGAGCTTGCCGACGATCGCCGCGACGGCATCGAGTGCGTCCTTGACGCGGAGCGCGGTCACGGTGGGGAAGGCTTGGGCAAGTGCCGTGATCAGCGCGGCGTCCTCGGCCGCGGAGCCGCCATCGGCAAAGGTCAATGTCGCGATGTCGCTGTGCGGCGCGCCGGCGAAACTGCCCGGCGAGTACACCAGGACGAAATTGATGCCGAGGCTTTCCCAATCGACGGCGCGAAGATTCGCAATCCGTGCGGTGATGTTGCGGCCGAGCACGTTCACGGTGATGCTGTCACCGATTTTCAGATTGAGATTTTGTGCCGTCCGGTTCTCGAGCGAGACCAGGGGCGGGCCGGCATAGTCGGCGTTCCACCACTGGCCGGCGACGACACGCGAGCCGGCAGGAATTGCCGCGGCGTAGGTGATGCCGCGGTCGCCGCGCAGGACCCAACGCGATCCGGCCGCCGGCTTGAGAGCCGCCGCCGGCACGCCGTTCGCCGCGACGATGCGGCCGCGCAGCATTGGCACGCGCTCCAGCGTCGAGCCGGCTGCCTGGGCGTGCGCGAAGGCATCGAAGCGATCTGCGTCCGCCGCCGGGATATCGAGAAAGAAAAAGGATGGCGCCTTCGCCGGCAGGGCGTCGGCCAATTCGCGATGCAGATTGCCGTCGATTTCGACCACGGTGACCAGCAAGGCCAGCCCGAGGCCAAGCGACAGGATCACGCTTGGTGTGAGCGCGCCTGGCCGGTGCATATTAGCGATGGCGAGCCGCCAAATGAAAGAGCGCGGATGCGGCAGTTGCCGCGCCAGCACCATCGTCGCCATGGCAACGAGGCGCAGCACCACTAAAACGATCGCGGCGGCGAGGACAAAGAACAGCGCCACGCGGCGGTCATAAGTGGTGACGACTGCGAGAACTGAGAGCAGCACGCCGATGACGGCAGTTCCGACGACGTAACGCAGCCGCGGGCGGTTACGTTCGCCGGCTATTTGGTCGCGGAACAGCCGCGCCACCGAGACGTCATGCGCCCGCCCAAGCGGCCACAGGGCAAAGGCCAGCGCGGTGAGCAGGCCGTATGCGATCGACAGCGCAAGGACGCCCGGATGCAGCGCCGGTGCGACCGGGAGCGGAATGACCGCGCTGAAGAGCGATACGATGACAAATGGCAAAGCCGCGCCCAGCGCCGCGCCGAGCAACGCGGCCAACAATGCGACCACGATGATCTCGCCGCAATAGACGGTGAAGACGCCGGCGCCCGTTAAGCCCAGTGCTTTCGAGGTGGCAATCACGTCGCGCTTATGCGCCAGATGGCTGGCGACCGCGTTGCCTACACCAACTCCCCCGACCAGAAGCGTGGTGAGGCCGACCAGCGTCAGAAACTGGGCAAAGCGCTCGATGTTTCGCTCCAATGCCGGGGACGCCTTCATCCGAGTGCGGATTTGCCAGCCGGCTTGCGGGAATTGCGTCTGCGCCGCGCTTTCAGCCGTCGTGACCGCGGCATCACTCGAATCGCCGTCGGGCAAGCGCAGCCGATACTGCCAGCGCACCAGGCTGCCGGGCTGCAGAAGTCCCGTCGCCTGCAATGCCGCTTGGCTGATGAGGACGCGTGGGCCGAAGCCGATGCCGCCGGAAAGTTTGTCCGGCTCGCCGGTCAGTGCCGCGCGCAACTCGATCACGCCATTGCCGATGGTGATGCGGTCACCGGTTCTCAGGTTGAGCCGCGTCAGCAGCGTGGGATCGACCGCCGCCCCGAACGCGCCATTACGCTGCGCCAAGAGCGCGGCAAGCGGGATGGCCGGCTCGGTCGCGACCTTGCCGAACAGCGGGTAATTGGCGTCGACTGCCTTGACCTCGACCAGGGTCGAACTGCCGCTCTCGAGGGGCGTCGCCGTCGTTCGCGCCATTGCCCGCAAAGTGGCGATCTCTGAGACCGCGCCCTGGGCGTCGAGAAACGCCCGCTCGGCGGCGCTTGCCCGACGCTGAATGAGTGTAAAGGCGAGGTCGCCGCCGAGAATGACGCGACCGGCGGCGGCGATGCCGTCGTTGAGGCTCGCCGCGACGGAGCCAACGCCGGCGATCGCCATGACGCCGAGCGCGATGCAGGCCATGAAAACGCCGAAACCGCGGAAACCGCCGCGCAGATCGCGCCAGATAAAATGCGGCGCGAAGCGAAAGGCGAATCGCCAGGGCGTAAGCGGCGTCGGCTGCTGCACGGGCGCCAGCATCACGCCGCCCTCGGCATGACGCGCGCCAGAATGAAATGCGTCGGCGCGAAGACGAAAACCGGTAACCCGAGCAACAAGCCGCAAAACCACGCGTATGGCGGCAGCAGGGTCTGCGCCGCGGTGTCGCGCAGTCCCCAGACATAATTGATGTTGACCGGGGTAAGCCCCGGATGCGGCATCGGCGACGGCATCAGAAAGAAGCAGACCAGCATGTCGACGACGAACAGTGCGGTCCAAACCGGCAGCGCGCGCCGGTCATAGCCGATCCGCCACACCAGGTAGACGAGCAAGAACGGCAGCCAACCGTGAAACAGCGACAACAGCCGCAAAAACAGCGAGTGCCTCGAATCGAACATATAATCGGTCATGCCGGTGAGCGAATAACCCCCGATGTTGAGCAGAAAATCGAGCACCCAAAACGTCTGCGGCAGCAATATACCGACGCAGCCCATGGAGATGAGCAACGCATTCTCCGGCCAGATCGCGATCAGCGTGAGAATCAGCGTGATGTCGCAGAAATAAAGAAAATTAGTCGGCCCGTAATAGTGCCAATAGACCGGGAGCAGCACCGCCACGAATGCGGTATAGGCAAACTTGACCGCAAATGGGATGCGTGGGGATGCAGTCATGGTTGTGCTGTCGCGGTGGCGCGGCTCTCGATCCGCCCGGAGTGCATATGCAGCACGCGATCGCAGCGCGCGGCGAGTTCGCTGTCGTGCGTTACCAGGACCAGCGTGGTGTCGCGTTCCTTGTGACCGCGGAACAGAAGCTCGATGATGTCGCGTCCGGTCGCTTCGTCGAGATTGCCGGTCGGCTCGTCAGCGACGATGATCGCGGGTGCGGGGGCAAGGGCTCGGGCGAGCGCGACGCGCTGCTGCTCGCCACCGGAAAGCGCCGCGGGATAGTGGTGCAGGCGCGCGCTCAAACCGACCGCGGCAAGCTCGCGTTCGGCGCGTGGGCGCGCATCGGGAACGCCGGCGAGTTCAAGCGGGATTGCAACGTTCTCTAGGGCGGTCATCGTCGGGATCAAATGAAATGCCTGAAAGACGATGCCGATGGTGCGGCCGCGGAAGCGGGCGAGCTCGTCTTCGTCGAGCCGGTGCAAATCACTGCCGGTCACCGTGACCGTCCCCGAGTCGGGCCGCTCCAACCCCGTCATGACCATGAGCAGTGTCGACTTGCCGGAGCCGGAAGGGCCGAGCAGGCCGACCGCCTCGCCGCGGCCTATATTCATTGAAATGTCACGCAGGATGTGGACCCGCGCGGCGCCGCGCCCGAGCGAGAGGTTGACGCCGTCGAGCACGATAGCGGCGCCAGAGGTAGGATGCCCTGAAATGTCCTTCATCCGCTCAACCAGCCCCGCTCCTGCAAAAGCCCGTTCAGCCCGCGGCCGCTCATATGGGTGCCGGCGTGCGCTCCGCCAAATTGCCGTGGTTTGTAGCGTGGCGGTTCTCGCCGCAACAGGCGTGGTTCATGCGCACGCGGCGGGGCCAATTCATATCGTCGCGCTCGGCGATTCCTTGACTGCCGGCTACGGTCTTGCCGACAAGGACGGCTTCGTGCCGCGCCTGCAAGCCGCACTGGCAACGAACGGTGTCGCCGCCGATATCGCCAATGCCGGAGTGTCCGGCGACACCGCGTCCGACGGTCTTAGTCGGCTCGACTGGTCGGTGCCGCAGGGCACCGATGCGGTAATCGTCGAACTCGGCGCCAACGACATGTTGCGTGGCATCAAGCCTGAGGTGACGCGTGCCGCACTTGACGCAATCCTGCAACGTCTGACGCAACGTCACGTTTCTGTCTTGCTGTGCGGCATGCGCGCGGCGCCGAATCTCGGCGCCAATTACGGACAAGCATTCGAGCAGATCTATCCGGACTTGGCGAAAAAATACGGGGTTCTCCTTTACCCGTTCTTTCTCGAAGGCGTCGCCGCCAATCTCGACCTGACCCAGCAAGACGGCATGCATCCCAATCCGGCCGGCGTCGCGGTCATCGTGCAGCGGATGATGCCCAAGGTCATGGAACTGGTCGCACAAGCGAAGCGGCAGCATCCATCGTAAAGGGTTGCGCGCCCGCGGCGTTGACCCCATTCTCACGGCATGTGATTCGTCAATCGAGCCCGGAGGTTGCCATGCCCCGCTTGTTTACCGGTCTCGAAATTCCGCCATCGGTCGCGCAGTCGCTGGCCATGATGCGGGGCGGATTGCCCGGCGCGCGCTGGATCGACGCCGAGAATTATCATCTCACGCTGCGCTTCATCGGCGACATCGACGACGCCTTGGCGCGCGAGATCGCGGGAGAGCTGACCCGCGTGCATCGCCGGCCGTTCGAGCTTCGGCTCGACGGGCTGACCTCGTTCGGCGGCCGCAAGCCGCGTGCGGTGGTCGCCGTCGCAGCGCCGGTGGCGCCGCTGATGGAGCTGCAGGCGGAACACGATCGCCTGCTGCAACGGCTCGGGCTCGAGCCCGAAGGACGCAAATATACGCCGCATGTCACGCTGGCGCGGTTGCGTGATTCCTCGAGCCACCAGGTTGCCGACTACCTCGCCGCACGCGGGCATTATCGCTCGGCGCCATTTGCGGTGTCGCGCTTCGTCCTGTTTTCCTCGCGCGCCTCCGTCGGTGGCGGGCCTTATGTCATCGAGGAAGCCTATCCGCTCACGCGCCAAAGCGCCGATGGCCGCGAAGCGCGAATGACGGTTTGACGTCTCACAGGCTCCATCCGCGATCGAGCGCCCGCGCCGCGGCACGGCTTCGTGCATCACGCCCGCAGCATCCGCGACTGCAGTTCGAGCATCGCGGTAGCGAAGCCGTGGCTGTCCGACATCATTTCGCGCATCACCGACAGTGGCGTCGGCCGTGAGGATTCGACCTCGCCGACCACTTCGTCGAAATCGAACGACAGCTCGGCATCGAATTTGCGAGCGAGTTGCTGCATTCGACGATTATCGGCAAGGCACGCCATGTGCAGGAGCCGGTAGCCGCGGTTGCGCGCCGCGAGCAGGGTTCGGCGCAGCAGCGCCGAGCCGACGCCGTGGCTCTGCCAGGCTTTTTCGACGCTGATCGCGGCTTCGGCCTGGCGCGGGAAGCGCGCGCCGAGCGGCCGCAACTCCGCGGCGCCGCGCATCAAGCCGTCAACGAAAAAGCCGTGTACCACGGCATCGAGGCCGGCGGTCAGCTCGACATAGTTGCAAATGAAGTCGTCGGATACGCCGCCGGCAAATCTGTTGCGCCGGCTGTTGGGATCGAGCCGCAGCATATGCTCGCGGTATTTTGCCGTCTCGACGATCCACAATTTGCGGATTACTCCGCCTTCGGGAAGGACTTCGTGCATTGGATCTCCTGACGTTGTCGTCGACGAGACCCTCCCTTTCGCTTCCTCCCTGAATCGTGCGGCGTCGATTGATTTGACGGCCGGCGAATCGAAGCATCATCTTGTGTGGCAGCGGAATTTGGCAAGGCAAAGGATTGAGCAACATGCCCACATTCCGTATACGCATGGCTTCCGAGGCGTTTACGACGATTTCACGACGGCAATCCATCAATCGGTCAGCATGCAGGCTGCAAGGCTTCAGAAGTTGATTCGCTATGCCGCGTTTCCCCCACAATCGTTAATTCGCGGCGGCTGGTGCCGCTGAATTTCTCATGGCGAATTCCATCACAGCACACTATGCCGCGGGTGTCGCTTCAGGCCGCGTCGAGAGCGACGACGCCCAGCTCGCCCTGCTCGAGATGATGGCGCGTCTTGAAACGCGAATCGCGGAATATCGCCTCGCCCGCAAATCCTCTTCCCTCGGCTGGTTGTTCGCCAGCCGACAGCGCACGCTGCCGCAGATCAAGGGCTTGTACATTTATGGCGCTGTCGGTCGCGGCAAAACCATGCTGATGGACTTCTTCTTCGAAACCAGCCCGGTCGAGCGCAAGCGCCGTGCGCACTTTCACCAATTCATGCTCGACGTGCATGAGCGCATTCACGTCGTGCGCCAGGAGATGAAGCGCGGCGAGCACCAGGGCGACGATCCGATCCGGCTCGTCGCCGACGCGCTGGCCGAGCAGGCCTGGCTATTGTGCTTCGACGAGTTTCACGTCACCGACATCGCCGACGCCATGATTCTTGGGCGTCTCTTCAAGCAATTGTTCGAACGCGGCATCGTCATGGTGGCGACCTCGAACGTGTCGCCGGACGAGCTCTATAAAGACGGCTTGAACCGCGCCTTGTTTGTGCCTTTCGTTGACATGCTGCAGGCGCACATGGATGTCGTGCGGCTCGACGCACGCACCGACTTCCGCTTGGAAAAGCTCGCCGGACTGCCGGTCTGGTACGTGCCGGCTGATGCGGCGGCGGATGCAAAGCTCGACGAAGCCTGGCGCCGCCTGACCGGCGGCAATGGCGGTGCGGCGCATGAACTAGCGCTGCACGGCCGGAAGATCAGCGTGCCGCGCGCGTTCATGGGCGTGACGCGGTTTTCCTTTCACGAGCTGTGCGAGCAGCCGCTCGCCGCCGCCGACTACCTGCGGATCGCGCATGAATATCATACCATCATCATCGATCATGTGCCGGTGATGACTTACGACAATCGCAATGCCGCCAAGCGTTTCATCATCTTGATCGATACGCTCTACGACAATAACGTGAAGCTGATTGCGTCGGCCGACGCCGAGCCCGACGCGCTTTATCGCGCGGATGAGGGCTTCGAGGCGGCCGAATTCGCACGCACTGCCTCGCGGCTGATCGAGATGCGCTCGCAAGACTACCTGGCGCGGCCGCACGGCGCCGCGCACGCGAAAACCACCGGCGCGTCGACCGGCATCGTGGAAACCTGACCGCGATCCTTCTAACCGCCAATGCTGGTAACGAACAGCGCGGCGACGACGACTGCCATCAATGCGGTGGCGCTCCAGCCGCCGATCATCAAGGCGCGCGATGCCGCGAATTTGCCCATGATCTTGTAGCTGGCGACCACGATCATCATCGCCGTCATCAGCGGTGCGGCGACCACGCCGTTGACTACCGCGCTCCAGAACAGCATGCGGATCGGATCGAGCGGTGTTAGTGCGGCGCCGAGCCCGGCGAGTGTCGCCGCTGCGACCACGAGATAAAAGCCCGGCGCGAGCCGCGCCGGCAATTCGAGGCTGCCGCTCCAGCCGACGCTTTCGGCGACGGCGTAACCGGCGGATCCGGCCAGCACTGGCACGGCGAGCAGGCCAGTCCCTACAATGCCGAGCGCGAACAACAGAAACGCCAAAGGGCCGGCGAGCGGCAGCAAAGCCCTGGCCGCCTGCGCGGCGGTATCGATATGGGTCACGCCGTGCGCGTGCAGCGTCGCGCCGGTGGTCACGATGATGAAAAAGCCGATGACGTTCGACAGCACCATGCCGATCGTGGTGTCGAAATCAATGCGGGCCGCGTCGCGATTGGTCAGGCGCTTGCGATTGGGCGCGGTCTTGGCCGGCGCCTTCGCCGCCTTATTAGCCGTCGTTTTAGCTGCCGTTTTGAGCTTGCGGTCCTCCGCCTCAAGCGAAGCCTGCCAGAAAAACATATACGGGCTGATCGTGGTGCCGAAAATCGCGACCAGCATCAGCATGAAATCGCGATTCCATAAAAGGTGCGGCAGGAATGTCGCGAACGCGACCTGGCCCCAGGGAATCTCGACGCTGAACGCGGCGGCGACGTAGGCGAACAACACCAGCGTCAGCGCTTTCAGGTAGCCGGAATAGCGGTGGTAGGGGACCAAAATCTCGGCGGTTAGGCAACCCACTCCGAACAGCCCGACGTAAACCAGCGTCGGTCCGCCGACCACGAGCCGCAGCGCTTCACCCATCGCCGCGATATCGGCGGCGATGTTGAGCGTATTAGCGACGAGCAGCAGGCCGACGATGCCGTACAGCGCCGGGGCCGGCAGAGCCCTGGCCAAATTCGCCGCCAGACCTCGGCCGGTCACCGCGCCGATGCGGGCGCTGATCAGCTGAATGGCGATCATGAACGGCGTGGTCAGAAACATCGTCCAGCCGAGCAGGTAGCCGAACTGGGCGCCGCCCTGCGAATAAGTGGCGATGCCGCTTGGATCGTCATCGGCAGCCCCGGTGACGATTCCCGGCCCCATCATCCGGAAAACGCGCTTGCCCGGCCGGGTCTTATCCGCGTCGCCAGTGCGAATGGTCATGCAGCTTGCGTTTCCCGTCGGAAGCGGTCATGTCGACGACCGTACGGTGTCGTTCACCGTAAGTATATCGCCGCCGTTTTCGTTCCTACCTCCGACCGGCATGGCGATTGGCCCCGACTTGAACGCGTCAACCGAAACGGCTAATGACGGCCGCAGCCGGGCGTTTTTCACCAATCAAGGACATTCGTGAGATGGCGCGAAGCAAGATCGCATTGATAGGCTCGGGGCAGATCGGCGGCACGCTGGCGCTTCTCATCGGCTTGAAGGAACTCGGCGATGTCGTGATGTTCGACGTCGCCGAAGGCATCCCGCAGGGCAAGGCGCTCGATCTCGTCCAAGCCTCACCGGTCGAGGGCTTCGACGCCCGCCTCTCCGGCGCCAACTCCTATGAAGCGATCGAGGGCGCAGCGGTCTGCATCGTCACCGCCGGCGTGCCGCGCAAGCCGGGCATGAGCCGCGACGATCTTCTTGGCATCAATCTCAAGGTCATGGAGCAGGTCGGCGCCGGCATCAAGAAATACGCGCCGAACGCGTTCATCATCTGCATCACCAATCCGCTCGACGCCATGGTCTGGGCGCTGCAGAAATGCTGCGGCCTGCCGAAAAACATGGTGGTCGGCATGGCGGGCGTGCTCGATTCGGCGCGCTTCCGCTATTTTCTCGCCGACGAATTCAACGTCTCTGTGGAAGACGTGAACGCTTTCGTGCTGGGTGGTCACGGCGACAGCATGGTGCCGCTGGTTCGCTATTCGGCGGTGGCCGGCATTCCGCTCCCGGATCTCGTCAAAATGGGTTGGACCACCCAGGCGCGGATCGACGAAATCGTCGATCGCACCCGCAACGGCGGCGGCGAGATCGTGAGCCTGCTCAAGACCGGTTCCGCGTTCTATGCACCGGCGGCGTCGGCGATCGCGATGGCGGAGAGTTACCTCCGCGACAAGAAGCGCGTGCTGCCGGTGGCCGCGCACCTCAATGGCGAATACAACGTAAAAGACCTTTATGTCGGCGTGCCGGTGGTAATCGGCGCGAAAGGTGTCGAGCGCATCGTCGAGATCGAACTCAACGGCGCCGAGCGCGGGATGTTCGAGAAATCGGCGCAAGCCGTGCAGAGCCTGGTCGAGGCTTGCAAAAAGATCGCGCCCGATCTGGGAAAGTGAACTAACCGTCACCCTGAGGCGGCCGCGCGCAGGGCGGCCCCCGAAGGGCGACGACTCCGGTTCCTCGGCCGGCATCCTTCGAGGCTCGCTTACGCTCGCACCTTCAGGATGACGGAATATTTTCCATGAACATCCACGAATATCAGGCCAAAGCAGTGTTGCGCGAATACGGCGTGCCGGTGCCGCGCGGGGTTGCAGCGTTCTCCGTCGCCGAAGCTGAAAAAGCCGCCGGAGAACTGGGCGGCCCGGTCTGGGTGGTGAAAGCGCAAATCCACGCCGGTGGGCGCGGCAAAGCCGGCGGCGTTAAGGTCGTCAAATCGATCGACGACGTGAAGAAAGAAGCCGCGCGGCTCTTGGGCTCGACGCTGGTGACGCACCAGACCGGGCCAAACGGCAAACAGGTGCATCGCCTCTATATCGAAGAAGGCTCGGCGATCGACAGGGAATTCTATCTGTCGATGCTGATCGACCGCGCCACCTCGCGGGTCGCCGTCGTGGTGTCGACCGAGGGCGGCATGGACATCGAAGAGGTGGCGCACAAGACGCCGGACAAGATCGTGACCATCTCGATCGATCCGGTTGCCGGGATTTGCCCGCATCACGTTCGCGCCGTCGCCCATGCGCTGCATCTCGACGCCGATCTGGCGAAACAGCTCGGCCCGCTTCTGAGCAATCTCTACAAGGCCTTCATCGACACGGACATGAGTCTTCTCGAGATCAATCCGCTTGTCGTCACCAAGGACAAGAAGCTCATCTGCCTCGACGCCAAGATCGACTTCGACAACAACGCGCTGTTCCTGCACCCCAAGATCGCAAGCCTGCGCGACGAGACCGAGGAGGACGCCAAGGAGATCGAGGCCTCGAAATTCGATCTCAACTATATCGCGCTCGACGGCTCGATCGGCTGCATGGTCAACGGCGCCGGGCTTGCCATGGCGACCATGGACATCATCAAGCTCTACGGCATGGCGCCGGCGAACTTCCTAGACGTCGGCGGGAGCGCCACCAAGGATCGCGTCTCGGCGGCCTTCAAGATCATCACCTCGGACCCGAGCGTGAAGGGAATTCTGGTGAACATCTTCGGCGGCATCATGAAGTGCGACGTCATCGCCGAGGGCGTCGTCGCCGCGGTCAAGGAAGTCGGTCTCAAGGTGCCGCTGGTGGTGCGGCTCGAAGGCACCAATGTCGACCTCGGCAAAAAGATCATCGCCGACTCGAGGCTGAACGTGACGTCCGCCGACGATCTCGACGACGCCGCGCAGAAGATCGTCAAGGCGGTGAAAGAGGCGGCGTGATGTCCATTCTCATCGACAAGAACACCAAGGTCATCTGCCAGGGATTTACCGGCAAGAACGGCACGTTCCATTCCGAGCAGGCAATCGCCTACGGCACCAAGGTGGTCGGCGGCGTCTCTCCCGGCAAAGGCGGTGCGACGCATCTCGGTTTGCCGGTATTCGATACCGTTGCCGAAGCACGTGAGAAAACCGGCGCCGATGCCAGCGTCATCTATGTGCCGCCGGCGGGCGCTGCCGACGCCATCGCCGAGGCTATCGACGCCGAGATTCCGCTCATCGTCTGCATCACCGAAGGCATTCCGGTGAGCCACATGGTGAAAGTGAAGCGCTCGCTGTGCGGATCGAAGTCGCGCCTGATCGGACCGAATTGCCCAGGCGTCATGACCGCGGGCGAATGCAAGATCGGCATCATGCCCGGCAATATCTTCAAGCGCGGCAAGGTCGGCATCGTGTCGCGCTCGGGCACGCTCACTTATGAGGCGGTGTTCCAGACCACGCAGGAAGGTCTCGGCCAGACCACCGCGGTCGGTATCGGCGGCGATCCGGTCAAGGGCACCGATTTCATCGAAGTGCTGGAAATGTTCTTGGCGGACAAGGCGACCGAAGCCTTGGTCATGATCGGCGAGATCGGCGGCTCGTCAGAAGAGGACGCAGCGCAATTCATCAAGGACGAAGCCAGGCGCGGCCGCAAGAAGCCGATGGTCGGCTTCATCGCGGGGCGGACGGCGCCACCGGGTCGGCGCATGGGTCACGCCGGTGCGATCATCGCCGGCGGCAAGGGCGGCGCCGAATCGAAGATCGCCGCCATGGAAGCGGCCGGCATCAAGGTCTCGCCGTCGCCGGCGCGGCTGGGGCATACGCTCGCCGAAATATTGAAATCCTGATTCACTTTTTACGTCTTTTGCCTGCCGCATCGAGCCATTAAATAGGGTAAACAGAGTTTCCCAGCGCCGGGCCGGGACTGATTCGCGGCTTCTTCCTACGCGATCGGTTTCTACGTATTGCGCCACGCCTACCGTTCCCTAGCTCGGGACTTGCCAAGGACTGCCCTATGTCTCGCCAGGACGCGAACGCTGCTTTCGCACTCACTTCCTTTCTCTACGGCGGCAATGCCGCTTACATCGACGACCTCTACGCCCGCTACGAAACCGATCCCAAATCCATCGACGCGGAATGGCAGGCGTTCTTTCACAGCCTGAAGGACGACGCTCGCGACGTCGAAAAAAACGCCCAAGGGCCATCCTGGGCGCGGCCAGACTGGCCGCCGCTGCCGCGCAACGATCTCGTGGCCGCCCTCGACGGCGGTTGGGCGGAAGCGGGCGAGGCGCTCGGCGGCAAGGTCAAGGCGCAGGCACAGGCTCGCGGCGTCGAATTATCGTCCGCCGATGTCGAGCGCTCCACGCGCGATTCGATCCGGGCACTGATGCTCATCCGCGCCTATCGCGCGCGCGGTCATTTTCATGCCAATCTCGATCCGCTCGGGCTTGAGCCGCAGAAGAACGAGGAAGAGCTCGACCCGCGCACCTACGGCTTTGGCGACGCCGACCTCGACCGCCCGATTTTCCTCGACAAGGTGCTGGGTCTCGAATTCGGCACGGTGCGCCAGATCGTCGGCATCCTGCGCCGGACTTATTGCCAAACGCTCGGCGTCGAGTTTCTGCACATTTCCAACGGCGCCCAGAAGGGTTGGATCCAGGAGCGCATCGAAGGTCCGGACAAGGAGATCACTTTCACCCGCGAGGGCAAGCGCGCCATCCTCAACAAACTGGTCGAGGCCGAGGGTTTCGAAAAATTCTGCGACGTGAAATTCACCGGTACCAAGCGCTTCGGTCTCGACGGCGGCGAAGCAATGATCCCGGCGCTGGAGCAGATCATCAAGCGCGGCGGCGCGCTCGGCGTGCGCGAGATCGTCATCGGCATGCCGCACCGCGGCCGACTCAGCGTGCTGGCCCAGGTCATGGGCAAGCCGCACCGCGCCATCTTCCATGAATTCAAGGGCGGCTCATCGACGCCCGACGCGGTCGAAGGCTCGGGTGACGTGAAATATCACCTCGGCGCTTCGTCGGATCGTGAATTCGACAACAACACGGTGCATCTGTCGCTCACTGCCAATCCCTCGCATCTTGAGATTGTCGATCCGGTGGTGCTCGGCAAGGTGCGGGCCAAGCAGGATCAGCATGGCGCCACCTCCGAAGACCGCACCATGGTGATGCCGTTGCTCATTCATGGCGATGCATCGTTTGCCGGTCAGGGCGTGGTGGCCGAAAGTTTCGGCCTGTCGGGGCTGCGCGGCCACCGTACCGGCGGTTCGCTGCACTTCATCGTCAACAATCAGATCGGCTTCACCACCAATCCGCGTTATTCGCGCTCCTCGCCGTACCCTTCCGACGTCGCCAAGATGATCGAAGCGCCGATTTTCCACGTCAACGGCGACGATCCCGAAGCCGTGGTCTTTGCCGCGAAGATCGCGACCGAGTTCCGGCAAAAATTCCAGAAGCCGGTCGTCATCGACATGTTCTGTTATCGCCGGCACGGCCACAACGAAGGCGACGAGCCGTCGTTCACGCAGCCCTTGATGTACAAGGCGATCGCTGCGCATCCGACGACGCTGGAGATCTACGGCAAGAAGCTCGCCGCCGAGGGCGTCGTCAGCACCGGCGAAGTCGAGAAGATGATGGCGGATTGGCGCGCCAAGCTCGACACCGAGCTCGAGGCCGCCCAAGGCTATCGCGCCAACAAGGCCGATTGGCTCGACGGCCGCTGGTCCGGCTTCAAGACCGCTGCGAGCGCCGATGACCCGCGCCGCGGCCACACCGGCGTCGATCTCATCGAGCTGAAGGCGATCGGCCAGAAAATCACCACGCTGCCGCCCGGTTTTCATCTGCACCGCACGCTCAACCGCTTTCTCGACGGCCGGCGCAAGGCGATCGAGACCGGAACGGGCATCGATTGGGCGACCGCCGAGGCGCTGGCGTTCTGCTCGCTCCTGCTCGACGGGCACCGGGTGCGGCTGTCCGGCCAGGATTCCGAGCGCGGCACCTTTTCGCAGCGCCATTCGGTGCTGATCGATCAGGAGACCGAACAGCGCTACACGCCGTTCAATGAGCTGCATGAGGGCCAAGCGCGTTACGAAGTCATCAATTCGATGCTGTCGGAAGAGGCCGTGCTCGGCTTTGAGTACGGCTATTCGCTGGCCGAGCCGAACGCGCTGACGCTGTGGGAAGCGCAATTCGGCGACTTCGCCAATGGCGCGCAAGTGGTGTTCGATCAGTTTATCTCCTCCGGCGAACGCAAATGGCTGCGCATGTCGGGCCTGGTCTGCCTGCTGCCGCACGGCTACGAGGGCCAGGGGCCGGAGCATTCCTCGGCGCGGCTCGAGCGCTTTCTCTCGATGTGTGCCGAGGACAATATGCAGGTCGCCAACTGCACGACGCCGGCGAACTACTTCCACATCCTGCGCCGGCAGCTCAAACGCGACTTCCGCAAGCCGCTGATACTGATGACGCCGAAGTCGCTGTTGCGCCACAAACGCGCGGTGTCGCGCCTCGACGAAATGGGGCCGGACACGTCGTTCCATCGGTTGTTGTGGGACGATGCGCAGAAGCAGCCGGATGAGAAGATCAGGCTTGTCGCCGACGACAAGATCCGCCGTGTCGTGGCCTGCTCCGGCAAGGTCTATTTCGACCTTTACGAGGAGCGCGAGAAGCGCGGCATCGACGACATCTATCTGCTTCGCATCGAGCAGCTCTATCCGTTCCCGACCAAGGCGCTGATGACCGAGCTGTCGCGTTTCAAGCAAGCCGAGATCGTCTGGTGCCAGGAAGAGCCGCGTAATATGGGCGGCTGGGTGTTCGTCGATATCTTCCTGGAGTGGGTGCTCAATCAGATCGGCGCTAAGCACCGCCGCGCCCGCTATGCCGGGCGCCCTGCGGCGGCTTCGACCGCGGTCGGCCAGATGTCGCTGCATCTCGCGCAGCTCAAGCATTTCCTGGACGAGGCGTTGGGGTGAATCACCGCCGAAGAGGGACGCCATGACTGAAATTCGCGTGCCGACGCTCGGCGAATCGGTGACCGAGGCGACGATCGGCAAATGGTTCAAGCATCCGGGCGATGCGGTCGCCGTGGACGAGCCGTTGGTCGAGCTGGAGACCGACAAAGTGACGATCGAAGTGCCGGCGCCCGCCGCCGGGGTGCTCAGCGAGATCGCCGCCAAAGATGGCGAAACCGTCGCGGTCGGCGCGGTTCTCGGCCAGATCAAGGATGGCGCCGGTGCCGCGAAGGCGACGACGGCGGCAGCGCCGCCTCCTGCGCCGGCCAAGCCAGCTGCGGCTGCGCCCGCTGCCGTCGCAAAGCCGGCCGCAGCCGCTGCCGATCTACCGCAAGCCCCATCGGTGCGACGGCTCTCGACCGAATCCGGGATCGATGCATCCTCGGTTCCAGGCGCCGGCAAGGACGGCCGCGTCACCAAAGGCGACATGCTGGCGGCCATCGAGCGCGCCGCGGCACAACCGACGCCGGTGGCGCAGCCCGCAGCCGCCATCCAGGTCCGCGCGCCGTCGCCGGCCGACGACGCGGCGCGCGAGGAGCGCGTTCGCATGACGCGGCTGCGCCAAACCATCGCGCGGCGCCTCAAAGACGCGCAGAACACCGCTGCCATGCTCACGACCTTCAACGAGGTCGACATGGGTCATGTGATGGCCTTGCGCACGCAATATCGCGATCTGTTCGAGAAGAAACACGGCGTGAAGCTCGGCTTCATGGGTTTCTTCGTGAAGGCCTGCGTGCAGGCGCTTAAAGACATTCCCGCCGTGAATGCCGAGATCGACGGCACCGACATCATCTACAAGAACTACTATCACATCGGCATCGCGGTCGGCACCGAGCGCGGTCTGGTGGTGCCGGTGGTGCGCGACTGCGACCAGAAATCGCTCGCCGAGATCGAAAAGACCATCGCCGATTTCGGCCGCCGCGCCCGCGACGGCGCGCTCAAAATCGAGGAGATGCAGGGCGGCACTTTCTCGATCACCAACGGCGGCATCTACGGCTCGCTGATGTCGACGCCGATCCTCAACGCGCCGCAGTCCGGCATCCTCGGCATGCACAAGATCCAGGACCGCCCGATGGTCGTCGCCGGCAAGGTCGAGGTGCGGCCCATGATGTATCTGGCGCTCTCCTACGACCACCGCCTCGTCGACGGCCGCGAAGCGGTGGCGTTCCTGGTGCGAGTGAAGGAGTTGCTGGAGGAGCCGTCACGGCTGGTGTTGGACTTGTAAGTCATGCCCTACGACCTCATCGTCATCGGCTCGGGTCCCGGCGGCTATGTCTGCGCCATCCGCGCTGCGCAGCTCGGGCTGAAAACCGCCGTCGTGGAGAAGAACGCGACCTTCGGCGGCACCTGCCTCAATGTCGGCTGCATTCCCTCGAAGGCAATGCTGCACGCGTCGGAGCTTTACGAAGAGGCCGAGGACAGCTTCGGCACCATGGGCATCAAAGTCGGCAAGCCGGCCATGGATTTGCCGGCGCTGCACAAATACCGGCTGCAAAACGTCGATGCCAACGTCAAAGGCGTCGCCTTCCTGTTCAAGAAGAACAAGATCGAATCGTTCCGCGGCCTTGGCCGCATCGCCGCGCCGGGCAAGATCGAAGTCAAGGGCGCCGACGGCAAGGCGCAGATGCTCGAAACCAAAAATATCGTTATCGCCACCGGCTCGGACGTGGCGCGGCTTCCCGGCATCGACATCGACGAAAAGCGGATCGTGTCTTCGACCGGCGCGCTGGAGCTGCCAGCTGTGCCGAAGAATCTCCTGATCGTCGGCGCCGGCATCATCGGGCTCGAGCTCGGCTCGGTATGGCGGCGGCTTGGCGCCGAAGTCATCGTCGTCGAATTCCTCGACCACATCCTGCCCGGTATCGACGGCGAAGTCGCCAACCAGTTCCACCGCATGCTGCTGAAGCAGGGGCTCACCTTCAAACTGTCGTCCAAGGTCGTTGCGGTCGACACCTCAGGCAAGACGCTCAAGGCAAAAGTCGAGCCGGCCGCAGGCGGCGCGGCGGAGACGCTTGAGGCCGATGTGGTGCTGGTCGCCATCGGGCGCGTGCCCTACACGGAAGGCCTCGGCCTCGAAGCACTCGGCGTCAAGAAAGATAACCGCGGCCGGGTGGTCGTCGATCCGCATTACAAAACCAATGTCGACGGCATTTACGCCATCGGCGACGTCATCGCCGGACCGATGCTCGCGCATAAGGGCGAGGAGGAGGGCGTCGCCGCCGCCGAAATCATCGCGGGACATGCCGGGCACGTAAATTATGATGTGATCCCCAACGTCGTCTACACCAGCCCGGAGATCGCTTCGGTCGGCAAGACCGAGGAGGAACTGAAAGCCGCGGGCGTCGCCTATAATGTCGGAAAGTTTCCGTTCAGCGCCAACGCCCGCGCTCGCGCCAATCTCGCCACCGAAGGCTTCGTCAAAATCCTGGCCGACGCCAAGACCGATCGCGTGCTCGGCGTGCACATCCTCGGTCCCGACGCCGAGACCATGATCGCGGAAGCCGCCATCGCCATGGAATTCGGCGCCTCGTCCGAGGACATCGCCCGCACCTGTCACGCCCACCCGACGTTGAGCGAGGCGATGAAGGAAGCGGCGCTCGCGGTCGACAAGCGCGCGATTAATTATTGATAACTGACAGCGTTCGCTCGTCGCCGCGAAAGCGGGAACCCAGAGTTGGATTCCCGCTTACGCGGGAATGAGCGGTCTAGTTCTACAACGTCGCGATGAACGGCACCGCATGCGGCGCGAACAGGCCGAGCGCCAGGAGCACGCATCCGACGACACCGAGCGCGCCGGCGAGCCAGGCGAGCAAAACCATCCCGGTGATCACCGCCGCCGAAGCCAGCACGATGCCGATCTGGAACGCCGCCGAAGCTAATTCGTAGTGGTGATATTTCGCGGTCGACAAGTCACGCTCTTCCTCCGCGCCCTTGGCCTTCTCTTCCAGCTCCTTGCGGCCATTGCCGGCTTTAGGATCCGATTCATAGCGCTCGGCGGTTTTGCGCCATGTCTCGACCTGCTTGTCGATAGCAGCCTTGGCGGCCGGATCGGTCAAGCCGGCCGCAAGCAAGTTCGTTTGATCGGCTGCGACGTTCACAACGGTCCGGCGGATATCCTTGGCCTGGAAAAAGGCCCACAGGTCCGAGGCCTCGATGTTCTTGGTTACGACCTCGGTCTGCGCGCCTTTGCCGAGCGTCTCGGAGAACGACAGGAACAGCGCCAGGATTGCGATGACCAGCGCAATGCGTTTGTTGAAACCCTCGCCGTGTTCGCCTTCATGCGCTTTTTCGATGGTTTCGTGGATTTCCGACATGATTGTTGTGCCCCTCTTCGACGAATGCGTGGAGCCCATGAAGTTGCATTCCGCTCGTCCCCGCGCAAGCGGGGACTCCAATTCACTCTATTCCGTCTGGATTCCGGCCTTCGCGGGAATGAGCGAATATCAAGCGCGCGGATGGGCGGCGCGGTAGGCCTCGATCAGCCGCTCGGCGTCGACCGCGGTGTAAATCTGCGTCGTCGACAGCGAGGCATGGCCGAGCAGTTCCTGGATCGAGCGCAGGTCGCCGCCGCGGGCCAGCAGATGTGTGGCGAAGGAATGGCGCAGCGCGTGCGGCGTCGCCGTCTCGGCCAGTCCGAGCGCGCCGCGCAGCCGCGCCATCGCCAGTTGAATGAGGCGCGGCGACAGCGGCCCGGCTTTGGCGCCGACAAACAGCGGGCCTTGGTCCGGCAGGTCGAACGGACAGAGCGCGATGTAGTCGGCAACGAGCTTTGCGACCGGCGCGATCAACGGCACCATGCGCTGTTTGCGGCCCTTGCCCATGACGGTGAGAACATCGCGCGCGCCAAAATCGCCGCGCTTGAGCCCCAGCGCTTCGGAGATGCGCAACCCGCAGCCATACAGCAAACCGAGCACCGCGGCGTCGCGGGCATGGATCCAGGGCTCGCGGCCATCGCCCGCGGCGCTGCCGGGATCGGCCATGCTTTTTGCCACGTCGGACGTCAACGGACGCGGCAGCGTTTTGCCTATTTTCGGCGCACGCACCGCGGCGAGCGCGCCGACTTTGCCCTTGCCGTTCTTCTCCAGAAAACGCGCGAAGGCCCGCAGCCCCGCGAGACTCCGCATCAGGGAACGGCTGCCGATATTTTGCGTGCGTCGCAACGACAAAAATGCGCGCACGTCGGCCGATTTCAGCGCCGCGAGATCTTGCAGCGACGGCGCGCCGCCGAGATGCCCGGCGAGAAAGGCGAGGAATTGCAGCACGTCGCGGCGATAGGCCTCAACGGTCTTCGGCGACATCCGCCGCTCCGCGCCGAGATGCTTCAGCCACGCTTCGATCTCAGCCGCGACTTTGGGGGCGATGATGTCGGGCAATTCGCTGGATTTGGCCATTTGCGCTCGTCCCCACGGAAGCGGGGACCCGTTTACTGGATTCCCGCTTTCGCGGGAATGAGCGGAGAATAGTAGGCTAGCCCTTTCCCCTTCCTAAACCGCCCGGAATCGGCAGAGAATCCCGGTATGGCGAAACGCGTCGTCGATGTGCTGGTCCCGGTCGCGCTGGATCACCCGTATTCCTACCGGGTGCCGGACAAGCTTGCGCTCGCCCCGGGCGACGTGGTGTCGGTGCCGCTCGGCGCCCGCGACACCACCGCGGTGGTGTGGGCGGAGAACCCGAAGCCCAATCCGCGGCTGGATAACCGTCTCAAAGACATCGAGGAAAAGCTCGACGTGCCGCCGCTGCGCCCCGAGCTGCGCGACTTCGTCGATTGGGTAGCGAATTACACCGTGTCGTCGCGCGGGATGGTATTGCGCATGTGCCTGCGCATGGGCGAGCACCTGGGTCCGGAGCGCGAGCGCACCGGCGTCAAGCTTGCCGGCGCGCCGCCGCAGCGCATGACCTCCGCGCGGGCGCGCGTGCTCGAGCTGCTCGCGGACGGCATGACGCGGGCCAAGAGCGAAGCGGCGCGCGAAGCGGGCGTCAGCATCGGCGTGGTCGATGGCTTGATCGACGAAGGTACGTTGCAGACGATTGTGCTGCCGGCGGAGCCGGTCGCCGAAAAGCCCAATCCGGATTTCATCCAAAGCGACTTCACCGTCGACCAGCGTGCCGCCGCCGATGCGCTGAAAGCCACCGTCGCCAAGGGCGGCTACTCCGTGACGCTCCTCGACGGCGTCACCGGCTCGGGCAAGACCGAGGTGTATTTCGAGGCGGTCGCCGACACGATCCGCAAAGGCCGGCAGAGCCTCATTCTGATGCCGGAAATCGCACTTACGGCGCAGTTCCTCGACCGCTTCGCCGCGCGCTTCGGCTCCCGCCCGGCGGAATGGCATTCTGAATTGTCGCCGCGCAAGCGTGCGCGCACTTGGGCGGCGGTCGCGAAGGGCGAGGTCTCGGTCGTCGTCGGCGCGCGCTCGGCGCTGTTTTTGCCGTACGCCGATCTGGGGCTGATCGTGGTCGATGAAGAGCACGACCAGGCCTACAAGCAGGAGGACGGCGTCCATTACCACGCCCGCGATATGGCGGTGGTGCGCGGTCACATCGCCAAGATCCCGGTGGTGCTGGCCTCGGCGACGCCGTCGCTCGAAACCGAGGTCAATGCGCGGCGCGGCCGTTATGCGCGGCTTGCGCTGCCGGAGCGGTTTGGCGGTCAGCGCCTGCCGTCGGTCGAGGCGATCGATCTGCGCGTCGAGCGGCCGCCGCGCGGGCGCTTCATCGCGCCGACACTCGCCGACGCGATCAACACCGCGCTGGAGCGCAAGGAGCAGTCGCTGCTCTTTCTCAATCGCCGCGGCTATGCGCCGCTGACCTTGTGCCGCGCCTGCGGCTTCCGCTTCTCTTGCCCGAATTGCGACGCCTGGCTGGTCGATCACCGCTTTCGCCGCATGCTGGTCTGCCACCATTGCGGCTTCGCCATGCCGCACCCGGCGAATTGCCCGAAATGCCAGGCGCTGGATTCCTATGTTGCCGTCGGCCCGGGCGTGGAGCGGCTCGGGGAGGAAGTGCGGGAGCTGTTTCCGCAAGCGCGCGTGCTGGTGCTGTCGTCCGATCTCGTCGCCACGATCGAGCGCATGCGCGAGGAATTCGCCGATGTCGCCAAAGGCCTGTTCGACATCGTCATCGGCACGCAGCTCGTCGCGAAAGGCCACCACTTCCCGATGCTCAACCTCGTCGGCGTCGTCGATGCCGATCTGGGCCTTGCCAATGGCGACCCGCGCGCCGCCGAGCGCACGTTTCAGCTGCTGCATCAGGTGGTCGGCCGCGCCGGCCGCGATGCGGGCGTGGGCCACGGATATCTGCAGACCCATCAGCCCGAGCATCCGGTGATGCGGGCGCTGATTGCGCAGGATCGCGAGGCGTTCTATTCCGCCGAGATCGCCGCCCGCGAGGCCGCGCATTATCCGCCGTTCGGTCGGCTCGCCTCGATCGTCGTGTCCGGCCCCGACAAGAACGACGCCGCGAGTTACGCGCGTTCGCTCGCCCGCGCCGCGCCGCAGGTCGATTTGCTCCAGGGCGACGTGCGCGTGCTCGGCCCCGCCGAGGCGCCGCTCGCTTTGGTGCGCGGCCGGCATCGCCTGCGGCTTCTCGTCAAAGCGCCGCGCGCCTTCGATCTATCGGCCTATGTGCGTGAATGGCTGGCAACGGCGCCGAAGAAACACGGGTCGATCAAGCTCGACATCGACGTCGATCCGCAGAGCTTTTTGTAGCGACGGTTACGCAAACCGCTCCCTTGCCCGGGTGCGAGCCCTTTCCGCTTCCTGTTCGCGGTTCTTGGGCGGGCTTGCGGTCTCGAGCGACGCGATCGGCCGGCGCGCCGCAGCCGAGACCTCATCGACCGCGCGACCGAAAGCGGCCTCGTTGGCGCGCGACGGATGGGCGAATCCCGAAAGTTTTCGGACGAATTGCAGGGCCGAGGCGCGGATTTCATCTTCCGTCGCCGGCGGCTCGAAGTTGAACAGCGTGCGGATGTTGCGGCACATGAGACCCTCCGATACGGGCGGTCAGGTTAGCTTCAGCGGTATGGCGCCGATGAAATCCTGCTTGCCGATCTCGACGCCGAGATGTCGCAGGATGGCGTAGGCGGCGGTGCAATGGAAATAGAAATTCGGCAGCACGAACTGATTGAGATAGTCGTCGCCCTTCATGTGGCCCTTCTTCTCCGGACCGAGCGGAAAGATGATTTCGCGCTCGGCTGAAGCATCGATCTTGGCGCGGTCCAGCGTCTTGATATAGGCGACCGTCTTGGCGATCCGGTCCTTGAGTTGCGCGACCGTGGTCTCGTTGTCCTCGACCTTCGGCGGCTCGGCGCCGGCAAGCCGCGCGCCGCCGCGCCGTGCCTGATCCGTCGCCACCTGCACCTGCCGGGCGAGATCGAACATATCCGGCGCCAACCGTGAGTGCAGCAGCACCGAGTCCTCGATCTTCTTGGCTTTGGCAAAGGCTTCGGCTTTGCCGAGAACCGCGAACAAGGCATTGAGGGTGATCTCGAAAGCCGGCAGTGAAGCTTGCGACATGGATTGCGGCATGGGTTTCCCGTTTTGAACGATTGAACCTGGAATGCGCCGAGACGGCGAGGTTAGGTCCACGCGATATAGGCGGTCGCGCCGTGCTGCCGCAAGGCTGGGTGCAGCGGGGCAGGGCTAGCCTCCATGCAAACTACCGCCGTGCTAGAAGTGACGGGTCGTGACCGGAACGATGCCCGCAACCATGACCGAAACGATTCAGACCTTGTTGCTGCTACTCGCGGTCCTGGTGGTGGTTGCCGTCGCCGCCCGGCGGCTCAATACCGCGCCGTCTATTCTCCTTGTCATCGCCGGTATTGTGCTGGCGCTGCTGCCCGGACTGCCGCGGATCGAACTGGCGCCGGAACTCGTTCTGCTCGGCATCCTGCCGCCGCTGATTTATTCCGCTGGCGTTTCCATGAGCTGGCGCGAATTCCGCTTCAATCTGCGGCCGATCACGCTGTTTGCCTTCGGCGCCGTCGTGTTCACGACCTGCGCGGTGGCGGCGGCGGCACATTGGCTTCTCGGCATGACGCTTGCCACTGGTTTCGTGCTCGGCGCCATTGTGGCGCCGCCCGACGCAGTAGCGCCGCTCGCCATCGTCCGCCGCCTGGGCGTGCCGCGGCGGCTCGTGGTGGTGCTCGAAGGGGAAGGCCTCGCCAATGACGCGACCGCGCTGATCCTTTACCGCTTCGCCGTGGCCGCCGTCGCAACCGGACTGTTCTCGTTCCGCGATGCGGCCGGCGAATTCGCGCTCATCGTCGTCGGCGAGATCGCCTACGGCATCACCATCGGCTGGCTGAGCTTGCGCCTGCGCCGCTGGGCGAACGATCCGCGGGTCGAGATCACGCTGTCGCTCCTGACCCCTTACACCGCATTTTTGCTGCCGCAGCAGCTGGGCGGTTCAGGTGTTTTGGCGACCGTGGCCGCCGGCCTGTACGTGAGCTGGAATGGCCCCTTGCTCATTCCGGCGGCGACGCGCCTGCAAGGCATCTTCTTCTGGGATTTGGTGGTCTATCTGCTCGAAGGCCTCGTCTTTCTCGTCACCGGCATGCAGGTGCGCACGGTGTTTCTGCAGCTGCATGAAGTGCCGTGGCATCATTTCGCCTATGCCATTCTGCTGACGGTGGCGGTGGTCATCGCGACCCGTTTCATCTGGGTCTATCCGGCGGCGCTGTTGCCGCGCTGGCTCAATCCGTCGCTGTCGCGCCGCGATCCGCTGCCACCCTGGCGTTGGCTGTTCTTCTTGGGCTTTGTCGGCGTGCGCGGCGTCGTCTCGCTGGCGGCGGCGCTCGCCATTCCGCTGTTCACCGCATCGGGCGCGCCGTTTCCCGATCGCGATCTCATTTTGTTTGTCACGTTCGGCGTCATCGTCGTCACGTTGATCGGGCAGGGGCTGATATTGCCGTCGCTGGTGCGTTGGCTGGGCCTTAACGAGCACGCCGCCAGCGAGCGCCGGCGCGAACACGCGGCCGAGCTTGCGGCGCGGGCGCAAGCCTTGGATGTCGGGCATGAACGCTTGCAGCAATTCGTCGCCGACGGCCGCATAACGCCGGAGGCGCTGACAGTCTTACGCGCCCGTCACGAGTACCGCACCGGCCGGCTGCCGGCGAACCCGTCCGACGGCGGCGCTGCCGCAGCGTTGGCCGCCGACATCAGAACCGAGCTGATCGCGGCGGAACGCGCATTCATCTACAAGCTCCTGCAGGACGGCGAGATCACCGACGAAGCGCGCCGCCGCATCGAGCGCGAGCTCGACCTGGAAGAAGCCAGCATCGCCTGCAAGAAGGAAGGCGGCGAAGAGCCGCCGCTGTAGCGCGACATTTGCCGGCAGGATTGCGATGTATCGACCCGCAAAGTCTTTTGTGACAGCTTCAGGCCATGATGATCGACGATGTCGCGCTGGCGCGCGCGATTCACATTCTGGCTTTGGTCCACTGGATCGGCGGCGTGGCTGTCGTGACCACGATTGTCTTGCCGAACGCGCGGGCATTGCCGGATGCGAAGCACGCGATCGACGCTTTCGAGGCATTCGAACGGCGCTTCGCCTCTCAGGTTCGCGTCTCGATTCTGCTCGTCGGTCTATCCGGGCTTTATATGGTGGCGAAGCTCGATGCCTGGGACCGCTTCCAATATGCGGCGTTCTGGTGGCTCGACCTCATGGTCGCCGTCTGGACGGCGTTCGCGGTCATGGTCTTCGTGCTTGAGCCGCTCTTCTTGCATCGGCGCTTCCGCGCCTTCGCGCTGCGTGACAGGCATCGCGCCTTCGCGATGGCAACGCGGTTCCACGCGATCGCGCTCTTGGTCTCCGCCTTCGCGATCGCCGCCGGTGTACTCGGGGCGCACGGTGGCTTGCCGTAAGGGATTTTGCGCACCGGCGCCGTGATAGAAAAATCTTATCGGGCTATAGAAGAACTCAATAACGACACCTGAGTAAAATTGATCGGCGCTTGCGCCGGGATTGGCTGTCTTTCGCGGATAAATTTTTGATCGACATCAAAGCGCCGTGTGAGCTGTTCCGCTCTTTTCGCGCCTGCGGGCGTCTTCAAAGGAGCTCCCTCCATGGCCAACACCGTCGATACGGCTGCTGCGGCATCACGTGAACACTATCGGCTGTCGGGCAGCCCGGCCGGCGGGCTCACCATGGGGACATGGGGCTTTTTCATCGGCTTTGCGGCTGTCGCGCTGTATGGGCCGGCGGCCAAATACTTCCAGGAGCAGATGCATCTCGGCGGACTGGCGCTCGGGCTTCTTGTCGCCGCGCCGCAGCTCACCGGCTCGCTGCTGCGTATCCCCTTCGGCGGCTGGGTCGATCGTGTCGGCGGCCGGTTGCCGATGCTGACGTTGTTCGCGCTGTCGCTCGTCGGCATGTGGGGCCTGGTGTTTATCCTGCTGACCGCGAAAACCCTTACAGTCTCTGCTTACCCGATCGTCATCATGTTCGGCTTTTTGAGCGGGTGCGGGGTGGCCTCGTTCTCCGTCGGGGTTCCGCAAGTATCCTATTGGTTCCGGCAGTCGCGCCAAGGCACGGTGCTGGGCGCTTACGGCGGCATCGGCAACCTCGCTCCCGGCATCTTCACGCTGTTGCTGCCGTACGCCATCGCGGTGTGGGGATTGGCCGGCTCCTATTTCGCCTGGTTCGGCTTCCTCCTCCTTGGCGCAGGGCTCTACGCCTGGTTGGCCCGCGATGCTTATTTCTTCCAGTTACGCCAGCAAGGGTTTGACTCCGAGACCAGCCGAAAAATTGCAAAGGAGAAGGGCGAGGAACTGTTTCCGAATGAGCGCGTATGGCAGGCGGTGATCACGGCAGCGGAAGAGCCGCGCACCTGGGGCCTCGTTGCACTTTACTTCGTATCCTTCGGCGGCTTCCTCGCGCTGACGGCCTGGTTCCCGATTTACTGGACCAATCTGCACCACATGGACGTGAAGTCGGCCGCCATGCTCGGCGGGCTCGGTTTCTCGCTGCTCGCCGCGATCGTCCGCGTGCTCGGCGGCATGATTTCCGAGCGCATGGGGGGCGAGCGAACCGCGACCGTCGCCTTCATCGCGGTCTTGGCGGGCGCGCTGTTGCTCACTTTCGTTGAAGACTTCTCGCAAGCGCTCGTCGGCGAATTACTGATTGCCACCGGTATGGGCGTCGGCAATGCCGCGGTGTTCAAGATGGTGCCGAAATATGTACCGGACGCCGTCGGCGGCGCGGCGGGAATTGTCGGCGGGCTGGGTGCGCTGGGCGGCTTCATCATTCCGCCGTTTCTGGGCGCCGTTGTCGATGCGCTCGGCACCCAAGGCTACGCCGGAGGCTTCTTCGCCTATGTGGCGCTTGCGGTGATGGCGATCGGTGTTTCTGCCTACTTCTGGCACCTCGATCGCGGCAGTAAATCGGCAAGGCCCTTGAAGCCTGCGATTCTCTCGGCGCGGTAGAGGTGATGCATGAGCCATTTCCTTGATCGCCTGACTTTCTTCACGCGCGTCGTCGATCGTTCTGCCGACGGTCACAGCATCACCACGCGCGAGGATCGGCGCTGGGAAGACGGCTATCGCAAGCGCTGGCAACACGACAAGATCGTGCGCTCGACGCACGGCGCCAATTGCACCGGCTCGTGCTCGTGGAAAATCTACGTCAAGGGCGGCATCGTCACCTGGGAGACGCAGCAGACCGATTATCCCCGCACGCGCCCGGAGCTGCCGAACCATGAGCCGCGCGGCTGCTCGCGCGGTGCGAGCTACTCCTGGTACCTGTATTCCGGCAATCGCGTGAAATATCCGCTGGTGCGCTCACGCCTGCTCAAGCTGTGGCGCGATGCGCGCGTCACGCGCACGCCGGTCGGCGCCTGGGCGTCGATCGTCGAGGACCCGGAGAAGCGCGCCGCCTATGTTACCAAGCGTGGTCTTGGCGGCTTCGTGCGTGCCACCTGGGATGAAGTCACCGAGATCATCGCCGCCGCCAACGCCTATACGATCAAGCGGCACGGTCCGGACCGCATCATCGGGTTCTCGCCGATTCCGGCGATGTCCATGGTGTCCTACGCGGCCGGCTCGCGCTATCTGTCGCTCATCGGCGGCGTCTGCATGTCGTTTTACGACTGGTACTGCGATCTGCCGCCGTCCTCGCCGCAGACCTGGGGCGAGCAGACCGACGTGCCGGAAAGCGCCGACTGGTACAATTCGGGCTTCCTCATTCTGTGGGGCTCCAACGTTCCGCAGACCCGCACGCCCGACGCCCATTTCTACACCGAGGCGCGCTATCGCGGCGCCAAGAGCGTCGTCATCTGTCCGGATTACTCCGAAGCCTCCAAGTTTGCCGATCTGTGGATTTCCGTGAAGCAGGGCACTGACGCGGCTTTGGCGCTCGCTATGGGCCACGTCATCCTGCGCGAGTTTTATATCGACCGGCAGGCGGAGTATTTCGACCGCTACGCCCGGCAGTACTCCGACATGCCGTTTCTGGTTCGCTTGGTAAAATCCGACGGCGGTTTGGTGCCCGAGCGGCTCGTGCGCGCCTCCGATTTCGTCGATGCCTGCGGCGAGACCAATAATCCCGAATGGAAGACCGTCGCCTATGATCAAACAAGCGGTGAAGTCGTCGTGCCGCACGGCTCGGTCGGTTTCCGCTGGGGCGAAAAGGGCAAATGGAATCTCGAAGAGCGGGAGTCCAAGGGACGAGACACGCAACTTGCGCTGTCGCTCGCCGGCAATAAGGACGAGATCGCCGAGGTTGTCTTTCCGTATTTCGGCAATCGCGAGCACGATCATTTCGCCGGCACCGATCATCCGAGCGTTCTCGTTCGCCGAGTGCCGGTCAAGCGCGTGACGCTGAAGGACGGGCAGGCGCTGGTCGCCACCGTGTTCGATCTGTTGGCCGCGAATTACGGGCTCGATCGCGGCTTTGGCAGCCAGCACGTCGCCAAATCCTTCGCCGACGACGTGCCTTATACGCCGGCCTGGGCGGAGAAGATCACCGGAGTGCCGCGCGACCAGATCATCACAGTGGCGCGCGAGTTCGCCCGCAACGCCGAGAAGACCAACGGCCGCTCCATGATCATCATCGGCGCGGCGATGAACCACTGGTACCATTGCGACATGAACTACCGCGGCGTCATCAACATGCTGGTGATGTGCGGGTGCGTCGGCCAATCGGGCGGCGGCTGGTCGCATTACGTCGGGCAGGAGAAGCTGCGTCCGCAGTCGGGTTGGCTGCCGCTCGCCTTCGCGCTCGATTGGGGCCGGCCGCCGCGGCAACAGAACTCGACGTCGTTCTTTTACGCCCACACCGATCAGTGGCGGTACGAAACGCTCGGCGTCGATGAAATCCTCTCCCCGACCGCGCCGCCGGGCCAATGGGACGGCGCCATGATCGACTACAACGTCCGCGCCGAGCGCATGGGTTGGCTACCGTCCGCGCCGCAGCTTAAGCAGAACCCGCTGACCGTGGCGAAGAACGCCGCGGCGGCGGGCGTCGAGCCGAAGGACTATGTCGTCAATGGATTGAAATCCGGCGCCTTGCAGATGGCTTGCGAGGATCCGGATCATCCCGACAACTGGCCGCGCAACATGTTCGTGTGGCGGTCCAATCTGCTCGGCTCATCGGGAAAAGGTCACGAGTATTTCCTCAAGCATCTTCTCGGCACGAGCCATGGCGTGCAAGGCAAGGATCTGGGCGAAACCGGCCGCAAGAAGCCGAAGGAAATCGCTTGGCACGAAGAGGCGCCGCAAGGAAAGCTCGATCTTTTGGTGACGCTCGACTTCCGCATGTCGACGACATGCGTCTACTCCGACATCGTGCTGCCCACCGCCACTTGGTACGAAAAGAACGATCTCAATACCTCCGATATGCATCCCTTTATCCATCCGCTCTCGGCTGCGGTCGATCCGGTGTGGGAATGCAAGAGCGACTGGGAAATCTACAAGGCGATCGCCGAGAAATTCTCCGCGGTCGCACCCGAAGTCCTTGGTGTGGAGAAGGATGTTGTGCTGTCGCCGATCCAGCACGACACGGCCAACGAGATAGCCCAGGCTATCGATGTCAAAGAGTGGAAGAAAGGCGAAGTGGAACCGGTTCCCGGCCGGACCATGCCGGCGGTCGCCGTCGTCGAGCGCGATTATCCGAATATCTATAAGCGCTTCACGGCGCTCGGGCCGTTGATGTCGAAGCTGGGCAACGCGGTGAAGGGCATCGCCTGGAACACCGAGCACGAAGTCGACCTGCTCAAGCGTCTCAATGGCGCGGTCACCGCGGAAGGTCCGACCAAGGGCTTGGCGAAGATCGATACCGACATCGACGCCGCCGAGGTCATTCTTGCGCTGGCGCCGGAAACCAACGGCGAAGTCGCCGTCAAAGCTTGGGAGGCGCTGTCGAAAACCACCGGTCGCGAGCATGCCCATCTGGCGATGCCGAAGGAAGACGAGAAAATCCGCTTCCGCGATATCGTGGCGCAGCCGCGCAAGATCATTTCGGCGCCGACCTGGTCGGGGCTTGAGTCCGAAAAGGTCTGTTACAACGCCGGCTACACCAACGTTCACGAACTC
>DATJBH010000170.1:0-9844 GCA_035515455.1 Xanthobacteraceae bacterium | reverse complement strand
TTCCTCGGCGGCTGGCTGCCGCCGCTGCTGCTGCCGCCGTTCACCTGGGTGCCCGGCATCATCTGGTTCGTGCTCAAGGCGTTCTTCGTCTTCTTCATGTTCGCCATGGTGAAGGCCTTCGTACCGCGCTACCGCTACGATCAGTTGATGCGGCTCGGCTGGAAGGTGTTCCTGCCGATCTCGCTGGCCATGGTCGCGATCGTGGCCGGCGTGCTGCAATTGACCGGCTGGGCGCCGCAATGACGGGAGGGCGGCATGGAGATTTCGCTGCCGGCCTGGCTCGGCGGTCTTGCCGGGACGATCGTCGCGATCGTCATCTACGTTCCGGCGATCCGCATCGTAGAGCGGCGGTGGCGCGCGCACAGCGGTCCGCAATCGCTCGAACAGCGCGCCGCTTTCGAGGACAGGCTCTCGATCACGCGGCGGGCGATCCTGGGCGCCGACATCGCCATCCTGGCGACCATCGGCTATTGGATCGGCAAAGCCATCGGCGACAAAGGGGCGTGAGAGGTTGATATGAAGCTCGATCAAGCCGCCCGCTCGCTGTTTCTGAAGGAATTCGCGCAGGCGTTCGTGCTGTCGATGCGCTATTTCTTCAAGCCGAAGGCGACGCTGAATTATCCGTTCGAGAAGGGGCCGTTGTCGCCGCGCTTTCGCGGCGAGCACGCGTTGCGCCGTTACCCGAACGGCGAAGAGCGCTGCATCGCCTGCAAGCTCTGCGAAGCGATCTGCCCGGCGCAGGCCATCACCATCGAGGCCGGTCCGCGGCGCAACGACGGCACGCGGCGCACCACGCGCTACGACATCGACATGGTCAAATGCATCTATTGCGGGCTGTGCCAGGAGGCCTGCCCGGTCGACGCCATCGTCGAGGGGCCGAATTTCGAGTTCGCCACCGAAACGCGCGAGGAGCTTTATTACGACAAGGAGCGGCTGCTGGCTAACGGCGATCGCTGGGAGCGCGAAATCGCAACTAATATCGCGCTCGATGCGCCCTATCGTTGAGCTTGCCGGTTCATGATCATCCACGCCATCTTCTTTTATCTGTTCGCCGGGATCACGGTCGCTTCGGCGGTGATGGTCATTTCATCGCGCAATCCCGTGCACTCGGTGCTGTTCCTCATTCTCGCCTTCGTCAACGCCGCCGGCTTGTTCGTGCTTCTGGGCGCGGAATTCTTGGCGATGATCCTCATCGTCGTCTATGTCGGCGCGGTCGCGGTGCTGTTCCTGTTCGTGGTGATGATGCTCGACGTCGACTTCGCCGAATTGCGCCAGGGATTCCTCAATTACCTGCCGGTCGGCGCGCTCGTCGGCGCCGTGCTGCTCGTCGAACTGCTCGTGGTGGTCGGCGCCTGGGCGATCGGACCCGACGTGGCGAAGGCGATCACCGCGCCGATCCCGGCGCCCAGCGCGGTCAGCAACACGGCGGCGCTCGGCCTCGTGCTCTATACGCGTTACGTCTATTTCTTCGAGGCCGCCGGCGTCATACTGCTCGTCGCCATGATCGGCGCCATCGTGCTCACGCTGCAGCACAAGCCGAATGTGCGCCGGCAAAATATCGCCAACCAGGTTGCGCGCGGCCCGAAAACCGCGATCGAAGTGGTCAAAGTGAAATCGGGGCAGGGGCTGGTGTCATGAGGCGGGGGCTGGCATGACGATCGGGCTTGGCCATTACCTGTCGGTGGCGGCGATCCTGTTTACGCTCGGGATTTTCGGCATCTTTCTCAACCGCAAGAACGTGATCGTCATCCTGATGTCGATCGAGCTCATCCTGCTCGCCGTCAACATCAACCTCGTCGCGTTTTCAAGCTTCCTCGGCGACATCGTCGGCCAAGTCTATGCCTTGATCGTGCTTACGGTCGCGGCGGCGGAGGCCGCGATCGGGCTCGCGATCCTGGTTGCTTATTTCCGCAACCGCGGCTCGATCGCGGTCGAAGACATCAATCTGATGAAAGGTTGAGCGGCAGATGTACGAAGCCATCGTTGCCTTGCCGCTTCTAGGCGCGATCATCGCCGGCATCGTCACGCTCGTTGGCGCCGCGCAGCGCCATCCCGGCGAGAATCCGCCGCCGCCGGCCGACGACCACGCGGCTCCCCTCGTGCCCGAGGGGCATCCGCACGGCGCGCCGGACCCGCATGCGGCGCACGCGGCATTCTCCAACACGCACGCCGAAGAGCATGAGGCGCAGGAGCCGTCCGCCGCCGGCTCGCTGCCGGCCATGCTCGTCACCTCGACCTTCCTGGTGATCGCCTGCGTACTGTCCTGGTTCGCGTTCTACGACGTCGGCATCGAAGGGCACGAAGCGCGGGTGACCTTGTTCTCGTTCATAACCTTCGGCGACCTGCATTCGGAGTGGGCGCTGCGCATCGATTCCCTGACCGCCGTGATGCTGGTCGTGGTGACGACGATCTCGTCGCTCGTCCATATCTATTCCATCGGCTACATGGATGAGGACCCCTATAAGCCGCGCTTCTTCTGCTACCTGTCGTTCTTCACCTTCGCCATGCTGATGCTGGTGACGGCGGACAATCTTGTGCAGCTGTTCTTCGGCTGGGAAGGCGTCGGGCTGGCGAGCTATCTGCTGATCGGCTTCTGGTTTCATAAACCGGAAGCGAATGCCGCCGCGATCAAAGCCTTTATCGTCAACCGCGTCGGCGACTTCGGCTTCTCGCTCGGCATCTTCGCCGTCTTCTATCTCACCGGCGCGATCGATTTCGACACGATCTTCGCCCAGGCGCCGGCGCTCGCGGGCAAGAGCTTTCATTTCCTCAGTTGGGACGTCAACGCGCTCACCGCCGTTTGCCTTCTGCTTTTCATGGGCGCGATGGGCAAATCGGCGCAATTCTTTTTGCACACCTGGCTACCCGACGCCATGGAAGGCCCGACGCCGGTTTCGGCGCTGATCCACGCCGCCACGATGGTCACCGCCGGCGTGTTCATGGTGGCGCGGCTGTCGCCGCTGTTCTCCTTGTCGCCGGACGCCTCCGCATTCGTCATCTTCATCGGCGCGACCACCTGCATGTTTGCCGCGACCATCGGTCTGGTGCAGAACGACATCAAGCGCATCATCGCTTATTCGACCTGTTCGCAGCTCGGCTACATGTTCGTCGCCATGGGCGTGGGCGCCTATTCGGTCGGCATGTTCCATCTGTTCACCCACGCCTTCTTCAAGGCGCTGCTGTTCCTGGGCTCCGGCTCGGTGATCCTGGCGATGCATCACGAGCAGGACATTCGCCACATGGGCGGGCTGTGGCGGAAAATTCCCTTTACTTACGCCGTCATGCTGATCGGCACCCTGGCGCTGACCGGGTTTCCCTTGACCGCCGGTTATTTCTCCAAGGACGCCATCATCGAGTCCGCCGCCGTCAGCACCAATCCGATGGCGGCTTACGGCTTTCTCATGACGCTGGGCGCCGCCGCGCTGACCGCGTTCTATTCCTGGCGGCTGATCTTCAAGACCTTTCACGGCACGCCGCACGATCAGCATCATTACGAAGCGGCGCATGAAAGCCCCAAGGTGATGCTCATCCCGCTGGCGATCCTGGCCTTGGGGTCGATCGCCGCGGGCTGGCCGTTTCTGTCGGTTTTCACCGGCCACGGCGCCGGGGAGTTTTTCCGCGAGGCTCTCAAACTGGGTGGGGCGGACACGCTGTTCGAGAACGCCGAGAAGCTGCCGCTGTGGTTCTCGCTGTTGCCGACGCTGATGATGATCCTCGGCTTCCTGGTCGCCTACCAATTCTACATCCGCCGGCCCGATCTTCCGGTGGCTTTGGCGCGCGACCAGCGCGTGCTCTACGAATTCCTGCTCAACAAATGGTACTTCGACGAAATCTATGACTTCCTTATTGTCCGCCCGGTGCTCTGGCTCGGGCGCCTGTTCTGGAAGGGCGGCGACGGTTTTGTCATCGACGGCTTTGGTCCCGACGGTGTTTCCGCCCGTGTGCTTGACGTGACCAAAAACGTCATCCGGCTGCAGACCGGCTACCTCTATCATTACGCCTTCGCGATGCTGATCGGCGTGGCTGCGTTCATCACCTGGTTCATGTTCGCGGGGCCGCACTGATGACGAGCTGGCCGATCCTCTCCGTCGTCACGTTCCTGCCGCTGGCCGGCGCGCTGTTCATTGCCTTCTTGCGCGATGACGCGGCCGGCCTCCGCAATGCGCGCTGGGTGGCGCTGTGGACCACGCTCATCACGTTTGCCATCTCGCTGATCCTGGTCTGGCGCTTCGATCCGTCGACGGCGGATTTCCAGTTTCTCGAGAAGCGGCCGTGGCTCGGCGGCGCCATCGCTTATTCGATGGGGGTGGACGGCATTTCGCTGCCGTTCGTGATCCTGACCACGGCGCTGATGCCGATCTCGATCCTGGCGAGCTGGACCTCGATCCAGGACCGGGTGCGCGAATACATGATCGCGTTCCTAGTGCTCGAAACGCTGATGGTCGGCACTTTCTGCGCGCTCGACCTCGTGCTGTTCTATCTGTTCTTCGAAGGCGGCCTTATTCCGATGTTCCTCATCATCGGGGTGTGGGGCGGCCCGCGCCGGGTCTATGCCAGCTTCAAGTTCTTCCTCTACACGCTGCTTGGCTCGGTACTGATGCTGCTCGCCATCATGGCGATGTACTGGCAAGCCGGCACCACTGACATTCCGACGCTCTTGCATCATCCGTTCCCGCTCGCTTTGCAGACCTGGGCCTGGTTCGCCTTCCTCGCCTCCTTCGCCGTGAAAATGCCGATGTGGCCGGTCCACACCTGGCTGCCGGACGCCCATGTCGAAGCGCCGACCGCGGGCTCGGTCATCCTTGCCGCAATTCTCCTAAAGATGGGCGGCTACGGCTTCCTGCGGTTCTCGCTGCCGATGTTTCCGGAAGCGTCCCAGCATCTGGCGCCGCTGATCTATGCGCTCTCCGTCATTGCCATCATCTACACCTCGCTGGTCGCGCTGGTGCAGGAGGACGTGAAAAAGCTCATTGCCTATTCCTCGGTGGCGCATATGGGTTTCGTCACGATGGGCATTTTCGCGGTGACCGCGCAGGGCGTGGCCGGCGGCATTTTCCAGATGATCTCGCACGGCATCGTCTCCGCCGCCTTGTTCCTTTGCGTCGGCGTCATCTATGACCGCATGCATACCCGCGAGATCGCCGCCTATGGCGGACTGGTCAACCGCATGCCGCTCTACGCCTTTGTCTTCCTGGTGTTCACCCTGGCCAATGTCGGACTGCCGGGCACGTCGGGATTTGTCGGCGAATTCCTCGCTCTGATCGGCACCTTCCGCGTCAACAACTGGGTGGCGACGCTGGCGACGCTCGGCACGATCCTGTCGGCGGCTTACGCGCTCTGGCTCTACCGCAAGGTTATTTTCGGAAAGCTGGAAAAGCCGAGTCTGTTCGCCATCAAGGACATCGGCTGGCGCGAAATCGCGATCCTGGCGCCGCTGGTCGCGCTCACGATCCTGTTCGGCATCTATCCGAAGCCGGTGCTCGATATTTCCTCGGTTTCAGTGACGGCGCTGATCGACAATTATCACCATGCGCTCAGCGCCGTGCAGACGGCGGCGCTGACGAAGTAACGGCAAGGATACACCAAGGAAAGCGATGGATACCGCCCACCTCGCCAGGCTCGTTCCAGTGCTGCCGGAAATCGTTCTCGGCATGGGCGCCGCCGCGCTGCTGATGCTGGGCGTTTTCCAGACCGGCCGGCCGGGGCGCATGGTCGACTATGCCGCCATCACGCTCTTGGTGGTTGTTGGAGTTATTCTCGTCCTGTTGCCGGCCGGAAAGCTGACGGGCTTCGGCGGCAGCTTCATCGTCGACGATTTTGCGCGGTTCCTGAAAATCCTGGCGCTGCTTGGCTCGGCCGCGGCGATCGCCATGTCGCTCGATTACGCCGAACACGCGCGACAGCAGCGTTTCGAATATTCGGTGCTTATCCTGTTGTCGACGCTCGGCATGATGATGCTGATATCGGCGGCGGATCTGATCGCGCTTTATCTCGGCCTCGAATTGATGAGCCTGCCGCTTTATGTGGTCGCCGCCAGCAACCGCGATTCCTTGCGCTCGACCGAGGCCGGGCTGAAATATTTCGTGCTCGGCGCGCTGTCGTCCGGGATGCTGCTGTACGGCGCGTCCTTGACCTACGGGTTCACGGGCACCGTGAGCTTTGCCGGTATCGCCCACGCCGCGGGGCAGGGTGGGCCGGCCGCTATCGGCTTGATTTTCGGCATCGTCTTTCTGTTCGCCGGCTTCTGCTTCAAGGTCTCGGCGGTGCCGTTCCACATGTGGACGCCCGACGTCTATGAGGGCGCGCCGACCCCGGTGACGGCGTTTTTCGCCGCCGCGCCGAAAGTGGCGGGCATCGCGATGTTCGTGCGCGCGGCGGTCATGGCGTTTCCGGGCATCACCTCGGAATGGCAGCAGATCGTGGTCTTCGTCTCCATCGCCTCGATGGCGCTCGGCTCGTTTGCCGCGATCGGCCAACGCAATATCAAGCGCCTGATGGCCTATTCGTCGATCGGCCATATGGGTTTTGCCTTGATCGGGCTTGCTGCCGGCACCAGCGAAGGCATCCAGGGCGTGCTGATCTATATGGCGATCTACATCACCATGACGCTCGGCATATTCGCGGTGATCCTGTCGATGCGGCGCTCGAGCGGCATGGTGGAGTCGATCGATCAGCTGTCCGGGCTCGCCCGCACCCATCCGGCGACGGCATTCTTCATGGCCATGTTGTTGTTCTCGATGGCGGGAATTCCGCCGCTCGCGGGTTTCTTCGCCAAATTTTACGTTTTTCTCGCCGCCATCAAAGCCGGGCTCTACGTGCTGGCGGTCATCGGCGTGCTCGCCAGCGTGGTGGGCGCGTATTATTATCTCGCCATCGTCAAGGCCATGTATTTCGACGAGCCGGCCGAAGGCTTCTACAACATGCCCTACGAGTTGCGCGTGGTCCTGGCGGTCTGCGGACTGTTCAATATCTTGTTCTTCGTTTATCCCGGGCCGCTGGTCGGCGTCGCGAGCGCGGCCGCGCATTCCTTGTTTTGATGCAGCTTGACCCGATAGCGGTCGCGGCAGGCGTGCGGCTCGAAGCCCTCGCCACGGTCGGCTCGACCAACGAGGAAGGCCGCCTTCGCGCGCAGCGCGGTGAACCGGTGCCGTTGTGGATCACGGCGCAGGCGCAGACGGAAGGCCGTGGCAGGATGGACCGCTCCTGGGACTCGCCCGCCGGCAATCTTTACGCGAGCCTGCTGTTGCGCGATCCGTCGCCCCACGATCGTGCGCCGGAACTCGCCTTTGTCGCGGCCTTGGCGCTGCGCGATGCCGTCATTGCCGAGGCGAGCGCCTTGGCGCCGGCGCTGTCGTTCAAATGGCCGAATGATCTTTTGCTGGCGGAGCAAAAATGCGCCGGCATCTTGATCGAAGGCGAAGCCGAGCCGGGCAAAAGCCTCTCCATCATCGTCGGCATCGGCATCAATTGCGCAAGCCATCCCGCCGACGCAGCCTATCCGGCGACAGACCTGCGCGGCCATGGAGCGGCCGTCACTCCCGACCGGCTGTTCCGGCGGCTGTCGGCGACAATGTGTGGGCGCATCGTCCAATGGGATCGCGGCCGCGGCTTTGCCGCCATTCGCGCCGACTGGCTGTCCTCCGCACATAAGCTCGGCGAGGCAATCACGGTGCGTAACGGCTTGGGCGAGAAGCACGGCCGCTTTGCCGGGCTCGATCCGTCGGGTCGGCTTATTCTCGAAGCGCCCGGCGGCGGCAGCGAAAAAATCTCGGCGGGCGACGTTTTTCCCATCGCACTGCGCGGCGGCCGGCCCGTGCCGGGCCGGTTATAAGCAATGGCGCATAACGAGCTCGTCTTCGCTCCGCTGGGCGGCATTGGTGAGATCGGGATGAATCTCTCGATCTACGGCTTCGGCGATGCGCGGCGGCGGCAATGGCTCATCGTCGATTGCGGGGTGTCCTTTGCCTCCGAGGAGCAGTTGCCCGGCATCGATCTGATCCTGCCGGATATCAGCTATCTGATCGAAGAACGCAAAAGCATCGTCGGCCTGGTTTTGACCCACGGTCACGAAGACCACATGGGCGCGCTTATCGATCTGTGGCCGCGGCTCAAAGTGCCGCTCTATGCCACGCCGTTCACGGCGGCGCTGTTCGAGGCGCGCCGCGCCTCCGAGCCGGGCGCGCCGGAGATTCCGGTCAAGGTGGTGCCGATGGGCGGTCGTATCGAGGTCGGGCCGTTCGCCATAGACTTCATCAACGTCGCGCATTCGATACCGGAATCGAATGCGCTGGCGATCCGCACGCCGGCCGGCACCGTGCTGCATACCGGCGACTGGAAGATCGATCCGACGCCGACCATCGGCGCGCCGACCGACGCGGCGAGGCTAAGGGCGCTGGGCGACGAGGGCGTGCTGGCGCTCATTGGCGATTCGACCAATGCCGTGAGGGAAGGACGCTCGCCGTCGGAAGCCGACGTCGCCAAAGTGCTGGCCGAGCTCATCCGCACCGCGCCGCGTCGGGTCGCGGTGACGACCTTTGCCTCCCACGTCGGGCGGCTGCGCGCGGTCGCCGAAGCCGCCCGCGCCGCCGAGCGCGAGGTCGTCCTCGTTGGCCGCGCCATGGAGCGCGTGGTGCAGGTGGCGCGCGAGACCGGCCATCTCGATGGCGTGCAGGATTTCCGCAGCGCCGAAGCATACGGCTACCTGCCGCCCGACAAGGTGCTGGCGCTGTGCACCGGCAGCCAGGGCGAGCCGCGCGCCGCGCTCGCCCGCATCGCCGAAGACGAACACCCGGACGTCACGCTGTCCCGCGGCGATCGGGTGATCTTCTCGGCGCGTCCGATCCCGGGCAACGAAAAAGCCATCGCCCGGGTGATCAACGGCCTCGTCGCGCAGGGAGTCGAAGTCATCACCGATCGTAGCCACCTCGTGCACGTCTCCGGTCATCCCCGCCGCGACGAGTTGCGCGACATGATCTCTTGGGTGCGGCCGCAAATCCTTATCCCCGCGCATGGCGAAGCCCTGCATCTTGCCGAACATGCCGAGCTCGCCCGGCGCGCCGGTGTGCCGAAGGTCCTGGTTTGCCGCAACGGCGACCTAGTTCGTCTGGCGCCGGATGGGCCGGATATCGTCGACGAGATTCCGTCGGGCCGGCTTTACAAGGACGGCACGCTGCTTATCAGCGCCGAGGCCCGCACGGTGGCGGCACGCCGGCGCTTGAGCTTTTCCGGCGTGGTCAGCGTCGCATTGGCCCTAAACGACAAAGGCGTGCTTTTGGCCGATCCCGAAGTCGAGCTGATCGGCTTGCCGGACCGCGACGCCGCCGGCGTTGCCATGAGCGAGATCGCGCGTGACGCGGTGGAGCAGGCCTTCGATTCCCTGCCAAAGCCGCGCCGCCGCGATGCCGACGCCGTGGCCGAAGCAGTGCGGCGCGCCGTGCGCTCGCGCATTGCCGAGCGCTGGAACAAGAAGCCGATCTGTCACGTGCACGTGCTGACGGTGTAGCGTCCGTCACCGCCGGAACAAAGTTGTCCGAGCCGTGCAGCGGCTGGAGCGACGAAGCGCGATCGAACGATCGGCTAGTCTTCGTCCGTGTCGGAGCCCGGCGCCCGGTTGGTCGTTGTGATCGTTTCGTATTCGGTCACCCGGATTACGCCGGGCACCGGCTCATCGATGACGTCGACGATGGTGTCCTCGATCGTCGGTTTCGCCGGCCTCGGAGCTTTTTTTACTGTTTTTTTCAGCGCCTTTTTCGCGGTCACTTTTGCCGCCGGCTTGCGCGATTTCTTTTTGGGCGCCGCGCGCTTGATCGCCTTTTTGCGGGCGGGCTTGGCTTTCTTGGCTTTC
>DATJBH010000169.1:0-24587 GCA_035515455.1 Xanthobacteraceae bacterium | reverse complement strand
CGGCCAGTGAATCAGGCAAGATCAGCGATCTTGGCAAGTGACGCCGCAATATCATGAGTTCAGCCACCCAAGCCGTTCAACTTGAAAGCGCCCCGGCCGACGTCAGCGGCCGCGACGAACGCATCGCGCCGGCGCCGCGGGTTTCCGTGCAGGCGTTCTGCGAGACCGTGGAAACCGCCGCCGCGATCCAGGCGGCCGGCGAGGACCGGCGCATGGCCAAGGCGCATCTGCGCATCCAGATGGGAGGCCTGGTCGCGGCCATCGAAGCGTATCAGAACTCGCCAACGCCGAACGTCATCATCCTGGAATCGGAGGACCGCAGCGCCGATATCCTCGCCGGCCTCGATCAGCTCGCCCCGATATGCGATGCGGCGACGCGGGTCATCATCATCGGCCGCGTCAACGACGTCACGCTCTACCGGGAAATGGTGCGGCGCGGCGTCAGCGATTACCTGATCGCGCCGATCGGCGCGCTGCAGATCGTGCGCGCGGTTTGCGGGCTGTTTTCCGCGCCCGATGCCAAGCCGGTGGGCCGCATCATCGCCGTGGTCGGCGCCAAAGGCGGCGTCGGCGCTTCAACGATCGCTCATAACATCGCCTTTTCCGTAGCGCGCGATTTGGTGCTCGATGCGGTGGTGACCGATCTTGATCTCGCGTTCGGCACCGCCGGCCTCGATTTCAATCAGGATCCGCCGCAGGGCATCGCCGAAGCGGTATTTTCGCCCGACCGCATCGACAACGCCTTCATCGACCGGCTGCTGTCGAAATGCACCGATCACTTGAGCCTGCTGGCGGCGCCGGCGACGCTGGATCGCGTGTACGACTTCGGCACCGACGCCTTCGAGGCGATCTTCGATTCGCTGCGCGCAACCGTGCCATGCGTCATTCTCGACGTGCCGCACCAGTGGACCGGGTGGACCAAGCAGACGCTGGTGAGCGCCGACGACATCCTGATCGTCGCCGCGCCCGATCTCGCCAATCTGCGCAACACCAAGAATCTTTACGACTTCCTCAAATCGGCGCGGCCGAACGATCACCGCCCGCTGTATTGTCTGAACCAGATCGGCGTGCCCAAGCGGCCCGAGATCACGCCGGCCGACTTCGCCAAGGCGTTGGAAGATCCGCCGCTGGCGCTCATTCCTTTCGATCCGCAGCTGTTCGGCACCGCCGGCCTCGATTTCAACCAAGACCCGCCGCAGGGCATCGCCGAAGCGGTGTTCTCGCCCGACCGCGTCGACACCGCGTTCGTCGACCGTCTGCTGGCCAAATGCACCGATCACCTGAATCTGCTGGCGGCGCCGGCGACACTCGATCGCGTCTATGATTTCGGCGCCGACGCCTTCGAATCTATTTTCGACTCGTTGCGCGCCACGGTGCCCTGCGTCGTGCTCGACGTCCCGCACCAGTGGACCGGATGGACCAAGCAGACTCTGGTCGGCGCCGACGATGTTCTGATCGTCGCTGCCCCGGACCTCGCCAACCTGCGCAACACCAAGAACATCTACGATTTTCTCAAAACCGCGCGGCCGAACGACCGCCTGCCGCGGTATTGCCTCAACCTGGTCGGGGTCCCGAAGCGGCCCGAGATCAAGGCGGCCGATTTCGCCAAAGCGCTCGACGAAGAACCGATGACCATCATTCCGTTCGAACCGCAAATATTCGGAACCGCGGCCAACAACGGGCAGATGATCGCTGAGATTTCTACGAACCACCGCACGGCGGAATTGTTCCGGCAGATGGCGCAGCATCTGACCGGCAGATCGGAGCTGAAGAAGCAGCGATCCGGCCTGTTGTCGCCGCTGCTCGAAAAGCTCTTGGGGTAGGCCAGGGTCTGGAGTTGCGTTGTGTTTGGCAAGCGTCCCACGTCCGGTACTCCCAATGTCGCGCCGCAGCGCAGTCCGGCGACCGCGCCGGCGGTCGCCGCGCCGCCGCCGCCGGCCGCCGCGCCCGGCGAAGCGGGACGCACGCCGTTTCCCTCGGCCGGCCTCGGCGCCCCGATTATCGGCGCGCCAACCGGCAAGCAAAATGTGGGCGGTCCGCCTAATGCGCCGCCCGCGCCGCCGGTGCCGTCGGCGGTCGATTCGCGTCGCTCGGATTCCTATTACGAAGTCAAAGGCACCATATTCGGCGCGCTGATCGAAGCGATCGATCTCGCGCAACTTGCCAAACTCGACGCCGATTCCGCGCGCGAGGAAATTCGCGACATCGTCAACGAGATCATCGCGATCAAGAACATCGTGATGTCGATCTCGGAGCAGGAGGACCTGCTCGACGACATCTGCAACGACGTGCTCGGCTACGGACCGCTCGAGCCGCTGTTGGCGCGCGACGAAATCGCCGACATCATGGTCAACGGCTCGGGCACCGTTTACATCGAAGTCGCCGGCAAGATCCAGAAGACCGGCATCCGGTTCCGCGACAACCAGCAGCTCCTCAATATCTGCCAGCGCATCGTCAGCCAGGTCGGCCGCCGGGTCGACGAGGCTTCGCCGATCTGCGACGCGCGCCTGCCCGACGGTTCTCGCGTCAACGCCATCGTGCCGCCGCTGGCGATCGACGGCCCGGCGCTCACCATCCGCAAATTCAAGAAGGACAAGCTGACGCTCGAGCAACTGGTGCGGTTTGGCTCGATCTCGCCGGAGGGCGCGGAAATCCTCAAAATCATCGGCCGCTCCCGGGTCAACACCCTGATCTCCGGCGGCACCGGCTCGGGCAAGACCACGCTGCTCAATTGCCTAACCCGCTACATCGACGACACCGAGCGCATCGTCACCTGCGAGGACGCCGCCGAACTGCAATTGCAGCAGCCGCATGTGGTGCGGCTGGAAACCCGTCCACCGAATCTCGAGGGCGAAGGCCAGATCACGATGCGCGATCTGGTGCGCAACTGCCTGCGCATGCGCCCCGAACGTATCATCGTCGGCGAGGTGCGCGGCCCGGAAGCATTCGACCTGTTGCAGGCGATGAACACCGGTCACGACGGCTCGATGGGAACGCTGCACGCCAATACGCCGCGCGAAGCATTGTCGCGGCTGGAGTCGATGATCACGATGGGCGGCTACTCGCTGCCTTCGCGCACCATCCGCGAGATGATCTGCGCATCCGTCGACGTCGTCATTCAGGCGGCTCGTCTGCGCGACGGTTCGCGCCGCATCACTCACGTCACCGAAGTCATGGGCCTGGAAGGCGACGTCATCATCACGCAGGACGTCTTCGTCTACGATCTCATTGGCGAGGACGCTAATGGCAACCTCATCGGCCGGCATCGTTCGACCGGCATCGGCCGGCCGAAATTCTGGGAGCGCGCGCGCTATTACGGCGAAGAGGCGCGGCTTGCGGCCGCGCTCGACGCCGCGGAAGCCGCCAACGAAACGGCGAGAGTGTAGGAAGCGGGTTGAACGATGGGTACGTATGGCTTGTTCTTCCTGGTAGCGATCGCGATCGGCGGCGTGGTCTGGGTTTTCGTCTATCCGTACCTGTCCGGCGAAAAGCACGCGGAACGGCGGGTCGCGAGCGTCGCGCGCGCCGAGCCGGTGGCGCGGCCGACGCGCGCCGCGGGGAAAAGCCGGCGCGAGCAGGTCGAAGGCACGCTCAAGGAAATCGAGGAACGTCGCAAAAAAGCCAGTCGCCCGCCGCTGTCGGTTCGGCTCGCGCAGGCGGGCCTGGATTGGTCAAAGCGGCGGTTCATGATCACGGCGGGCGCGCTCGGCTTTGCCGGCTTCATCGTCATCATGATCGTGCACGGCGGCCTGATCCCGGCGCTCGGCGTCGGGTTCGCCGCCGGCTGCGGGCTGCCGTTCTGGGCGCTGTCGTTCCTCAAAAAGCGCCGCGAGGCGAAATTCCTCGCGTCGTTTCCGGATGCCGTCGACGTCATCGTGCGCGGCATCAAGGCGGGCCTGCCCCTGCTCGACAGCCTTAAGCTGATCGCCACCGATGCCGAAGAGCCGGTGCGCAGTGAATTCCGCTCCATCATCGAGACGCAAACCATCGGCATGCCGATGGGCGAGGCGGTGTTGAAGCTTTACGAAAGCATCTCGGTTCCGGAAGCCAACTTCTTCGGCATCGTGGTCTCCATCCAGCAGCGCGCCGGCGGCAATCTGTCGGAGGCGCTGGGCAACCTGTCGCGCGTCTTGCGTGACCGCAAGAAGATGAAGGCGAAAATCCAGGCGATGTCGCAGGAAGCCAAGGCCTCCGCCGCGATCATCGGCGCCTTGCCGATCGCGGTGATGCTGCTCGTCTGGATCACGAGCCCCTCCTACATCGACCTGTTATGGACCGAGCCGCTCGGCCGGGTGATGCTGGCCTGTTCAGCCGCCTGGATGCTGTGTGGCGTCCTGGTGATGCGCAAGATGATCAATTTCGATTTCTAGGGCGGTGGTTTCATGAGTTCGCTGATCGCCCAATATCTCGACGTGCAAGTTCTCACCATGATGTTCGCCGCGGTCGCGGCGGGCGCCACGGTGCTGACGCTGGCGATGCCGTTCATGTCCTCCGACACGCTGGGCAAACGCATGAAGGCGGTTGCTCTTGAACGCGAGAAAATCCGGCAGCGCGAGCGCGAACGTCTGGCCCAAAGCAGCAAAGTCGCGCTGCGACAATCGCCGCGAGCCTACATGAAGCGGGCGGTCGACAATTTCAATCTGTCGAAGTGGGTCGGCCAGGAGGAAGCGCACAAGCTGCTGGTGCAGGCCGGCTATCGCGGCCAGGCGCCTTACGTCACCTATCTGTTCTTCCGCATGACGATGCCGGTGGTCATGCTGGTGGCATCGCTGCTCTATGTTTTCGTCGTGCTGCACCTCGATTATCCGCCGATGCTCAAGGTCGCGATATGCATCGGCTGCGCCTATTTCGGCATGCACAGTCCGAATCTGTACCTGAAGAACAAGATCACGCGGCGCCAGACCACGATCAAACGCGCCTTTCCCGACGCGCTCGATCTGTTGTTGATCTGCGTCGAGTCCGGCATGTCGATCGAAGCGGCCTTTCGCAGGGTGAGCGAGGAGGTCGGCACGCAGTCCGTTGCGCTGGCCGAGGAGTTCACGCTGACCACCGCGGAATTGTCGTACTTGCCGGACCGCCGCCAGGCCTACGAGAACTTGGCGCAACGCACCGGGCTCGACGGCGTCAAGGCGGTCTGCCTCGCCTTGCAGCAGTCGGAACGCTACGGCACGCCGCTCGCCACCACGCTGCGGGTGCTGGCTCAGGAAAATCGCGACATGCGCATGGCCGAGGCTGAAAAGAAAGCCGCCGGCCTGCCGCCGAAGCTCACGGTGCCGATGATCGTGTTCTTCCTGCCGGTGCTGTTCGTCGTCATTCTCGGTCCGGCCGCGATCCGCGTGCTGGCGCTGCAATAAGGCGTTGTGCGCCGGCGGAAGATCTAGCTCGATCCTTGCGCGGAACGCGCGGCCTGATCGGTCAGCGCCTTGCCTTTGCGCGCCAGCATCTGCCGCAGATAGGCGACATTGGCGGCGGCCTGATCGGGCGGCAGGTCGGCGCGCGCGATCTGTTCGGCTTCGCCGAAGCGGCCCTCCAGGCCGACCACCAGCGCCAGATTCTGCCGCACCCGCGGATCGGCCGCGTGCTGCGCCGCCGCGAGCCGCAAGGTCGCTTCGGCGTCCTTGAGGTCCTTCGACAGCGCGTAGGACAGGCCGAGATTGGACAGCACCGAGGGTTCGTTGGGAGCGATCTTCAGCGCGGTGAGATAGTAGCGCTGCGCCTCCTGGTGGCGGCCCAGTTGGTCGAGCACGGCGCCCTGTGCCGAGAGGATGTGCCAGTCCGGCAGTTCGGGCGTGTGCGCGCGGTCGAGCACCGTCAGCGCCTGCTGGTATTGCCCGGCATCGGCGAGCGCCCGGCCGTATTCGCCGAGCACGACCTTGTTGTTCGGATTCTTCATCGACAATTCTTCGAGGACCGCGACCGCCTGCGCGTCCTGTCCGGTCGCGCGTAGCGCCTGGCCGTAGCGCAGCGCGGCTTCGACATTGGACGGATCGGCGCGATATTGCGCGCCGTAAGCCTGCAGATCGTGGCGCCAATCGGCCTCGGGGCGGTCGGTCGGCGCCAGCGTAATCGAGCCGGTCGTCTCCGTGGTTTGCGTCGTCTGGCATCCCGCGTTCGCAACCGCGATCGCGGCGACGAACGCGGCCGAGGCAAATAGGCGTGCAAAGCGGGATGGAGTCGGACGCATCTCGATCGCTGCCCGGATCAAACGCGCGCGGGCGAGCCGCGCCGGAGCTTGGGTCAGCAATAGACCGTTAACCCTAACGAGGCGTTAACGGATCGTGGCGGGCGGCCGCGGGACTTGCTAGGCTCCGCGCTCGATCTGCGAAGGACATCCGGTAGATGAGCGCCAAATCGCGTGTCGCGGCCTCCCGCCGTTCCGCGTCGGCGAGGCGGCTCGATGCCGCGCTGGTCGATGATCTTGTTGCCGCCAACCGCACGCTGGCGCGGCTCGGCGTGCTCGATGCCTTCGGCCATGTCAGCGTGCGCGACCCGCGCGATCCGCACCGCTACCTGATCTCGCGCTCGATCGCGCCGGAGTCGGTGACGGCGGCCGATATCCTCGTGCTCGATCTCGATAGCCAGACCGTCGATGCCAAGGACGACGGCGTGTTGCTCTACCGCGAACGTTTCATCCACGGCGAGATCTACAAGGCAAGGCCCGACGTCAACGCCGTGGTGCATAGCCATTCGCCGACGGTGGTGCCGTTCACGGTGACGCGCGCCAGGCTCAAGCCGCTTCTCCACAATGCCGGCTTCCTCGGGCTCGGCACGCCGCTGTTCGAGATTCGCAACAGTGTCGGCGACGGCACCGATCTGATGATCCTCACGCCAGACCTCGGCAAGGATCTGGCGCAGAAGCTCGGCAAGGATGCCGCGGTGGTGCTGATGCGCGGCCATGGTGACTCCGTCGTCGGGCCGTCGCTGCCGAACGCCGTGTTCCGGGCCTATTACACCGAGATCAACGCGCGCCAACAGCTGGCCGCCATCACCATCGGCGGCCCGATCAATTTCATGACGCGCGCCGAAGCGCTGACCGCCAACGACGCCATGCTGCGCGCCTCGGCGCGGCCCTGGGCGCTATGGCGCAAGCGGGCGCTGGCGGAACGCTGAAGTTTCGACTGGAGTATGTGGAATGTTCCGTCTCGTCGTCGCCGACCTGGATTCGCCTTCCTATTTTGTCGCCACCGCCGCTGCGGAGCTGGGCTTCTTCAAAGCCGAGGGCGTCGACATCGAACTTGAGCGCGCCTATGGCGCGCTCAACGGGCCGGCGCGGCTTCGCGCCGGCGAGGTGCACTTCCTTGGCGGTCCCGCCTATATGGCGGCGCGCGCCTTTCCCGGCTGGCAGGGCGTACGATTGCTGTGCGCGCTGTCGCAATATTCCTACTGGTTTCTGGCGGTGCGCGCCGATCTTGACGTACGCCGCGGCGATCTCGCCGCGCTCAAGGGCTTGCGCATTTCATCGTCGACGGCATTTCCCGAACTCGGGCTGCGTCATCTCTTGGGGCAGGCCGGCATCGATCTAACACGCGATGGCGTGTCGATCGTGCCGATGCCGGCCTCGAAGAACGAGCATTTCAAATACCGCGTCGGCGTCGAGGCGCTCGAGCAAAATATCGCCGATGCCTATTGGGGCAACGGCATGCGGCTTGCGCTCGGCGAAAAGCTTGGCGTCGCCAAGCCGCATCTCGACCTGCGGCGCGGCGATGGCCCGCCGGGCGCGCGCTTCTACAACTTCGCGGCGCTGACCACGACCGAGCGGTTGATCGAGGAGCAGCCGAACGTTGCTGCCGGTGCGGTGCGCGCCATCGTGAAGGCGCAAGCCGCGCTCAAGACCGATCCGTCGCTCGCCACGGCGATCGGAGAGCGCCTGTTCGCGCCGGAAGCGGCGGCGTTGATCGCCGGCCTCATCGCGCGGGATGCGCCGTTTTACGACGCGACGATCGCGGCGGAAGCCGTCGACGGCATCAACAAGTTCGCCCTGGCCAACGGCTTGCTGAAGGAACCGCTGCCCTACGAGCGGCTGGTGGCGTCGGAATTCCGCGACCTATGGAGCCGCTAGAGCATGATCCGGAATAGTGGATGCCGGCTTTCCGGAGGGACATGTGCCAAGCGAGAATCCAAACCATCAGGAGGCGTTCACGCCTGGTTCAGGTTGTCGGAGCGTATGATGGTCTTGCTGCGCGGCCGGAGTTCTGCGGGCTAAAAATCACTTTGCGGGGCTCTGCTCGGTCAACGCTTGCGAGGACGGAGGTTGCCATGAAGAGGGTTTCAACTGCGCTGTTCGGAGTCGTCATTCTTTCCGCCGTGTCATCTGCGGTTACGCCCGCCTTCGCGTTAGGCGGCTGTGGTCCGAACTACCATCGGAGCAGCGTGTCCGGCCGATGCATATGGGGCGGCCAAAATCAAAGCTGGTGCCTGAGACATACAGGCCATGCTGCCGTTCGTATGCCTGATGGGACATGGGTCTGCTTCAGGTGAGGCGCCGCCGTTCGGCGCCGCCGGCTCCAAGCTACACTGACGCGTGCGCGACGCCGGTCTTGGCTTTCAGAGCATCGCCGGCGGCTTCGTAAAAGCTCTGCGCCTCGGGCAACACGATCGCCGCCGAACGTACCGCGTGCGTCGTCGGATCGATGCCGTCAGGCATGCCGCCCTGCGCCGCCGCGAGCGCCGCCTTGCGCAGCCGTGCCCGCGCCATGATCACGCCGTTGTCGGTCGAGACCAGGTTTTCCTTGCTGCGATCCTGGATCGGGCCGCAGCTTTCCTGGATCGCGGCGTCCTGCATGGCGATGCCTTTGACGCCGCAGTAGGACTTGTGGTGCTTCTGCGCCACGCGGTCGATCATGTAATCGTTGTCTTTGTTGACCACCGGCCGGAACGAGCCGGGGATGAGATTGACATGGATGCCGCCGCCGTTGCGCATCACCTCGAGCTCGTGCGCGGAGAGCGGCCGCGACGGATGGTGCGTGAAGCACCACACCATGCAGCTCTCGTCGTCGACCGGCACGAAGGCGTGGCCGTTGAGCGCGTTGTCGCCGTAGGGCGGGATCATGGTGTGGAACGGCATGATCCATTGCGTGATGCGCCAATAAAGCTTGCCCGGCGTCGCCGGCCGGCGCACGCCGATCACCATGCCGCCCTTGGTTTCGATCACCTCGAAGCGGGCGTCGGTCTCGCGGGTGAATTCGGCGCCCTGGCTGACATGCAAGGGATCGCTGCGCAGATCGTGGCGGTGCAGGAACGACACGTGCACCGAATCGATGCCGCCTTCGAGCGCTTGGAGCCAATTGCATTCTTGCGTGCGCTTACTGACGAAGCGCGAGGCCGCGGGTACGGTCGCCCATTCGAAATTGGGCGCGGGCGGCCGAAGCTCCGGCGGTCCCATGTAGAGCCAGATGACGTCGCCCAGCTCGACGCAAGGATAGGAGGTGAGCCTGATCTTGTTGCAGAAGCCGCTCTCGACCGGCTCCGAAGGCACCTCGATGCATTGGCCGGTCACGTCGTATTTCCAGCCGTGATAGGGGCAGCGCAGTCCGTGCTCTTCGTTCCTTCCGAACCACAGCGAGACGCCGCGGTGGGCGCAGAACTCGTCCATCACGCCGACGCGGCCGCCCGTGTCGCGGAACGCGATCAGCCGCTCGCCGAGGATTTTCACGCGCACCGGCGGGCACTCCGGCTCGGGGATTTCCGCGGACAGCAGCGCCGGGATCCAATAGCGCCGCATCAGCGCGCCCATCGGCGCGCCGGGGCCGGTCAACGCGAGAAAGTCGTTCTGTTCGCGTGTAGTCATGGCGGCAGGATAGCACATTGGCGATTTCGGTCGAGCGCGCGGACGGCTGTTCACGCAACGGCGCGCTGACGCGACTGGCGACATGTCTGGGCGGGCCGCTTGGCGTTATACTTTCCCCAGCCTCGCGGAGCGCAATGGTGATCTTCATGGCAATGCCCATGGAGTTACCGCACGCCGCGCAGAATAGATGGAGGCCGATGCTCCTGCGGGCGACATAGCTTTCGCAATCGCGATCGCTTAGCTTCGATTGTTGTCAGTGCGCGATGTGCGAAACGGGACTCTTGCCAGGGGCAGACCGACAAATGTCGCCGATTGTTGTTGCTACGGACGATTCGCCCGGCGCAAATCGCGCCGTTGATGCCGCCGCCCGGCTTGCCAAAGCAACCGGTAGCCCGCTCGTAATTTTGACTGTCGGCGGCAACATCACAGGAGCCGAGCTCAGGGAGCTTGCCAGCGCGGGGGGCGATCTGACGGAGCGACTGGAGGCGGCGGCGAACGAAATCCTCAATCGCGCCCGACTCCGCGCGGCAGGCGGGGGCGTATCCGATATAAGGGTGAACACGGGCTGGGGCGATCCGACGGAGGCGATCATCGAAATCGTGGCACGAGAGAAGGCTGATATCCTGGTGGTCGGTAGACGTGGCCGGGGGCCGCTGTCCGGTCTTCTGCTCGGCAGCGTATCGCAAAAATTGGCGAGTCTGGCGCCCTGTAAAGTTCTCGTTGTTCCGTAGGGCCGACAGCAAAATGTACCTACTCCGCCGGAGCCATCGAACCAAGCCCGAGAAGCGGCTGTTGGCGCGTTTTTGGTCGGCCGCCTTCCAAGCCTGGCGTCAAGAGACCCGTCGCATCGCGACGCTTGCGGCGTTCCTCATTCTTGTCGTGCTTTTGCAGCTCTTCGTCCAAGTCCTGCTCAACATGTGGAACCGCAATTTCTTCGACGCGCTCGGCCGCAAGGAAGGCCATGTGCTTTTGAGACAAGCCGAATTATTCCTGCCGCTCGCGACCGCCAGCATCCTGCTGGCCGCAGCCTCGGTGTGGGGACGCATGTCCGCGCAGCGCCTGTGGCGGGAAGTCTTGACGCGGCGTGTCCTTGCAAGGTGGCTGGAAAAAGACCGCTTTCGGCAGCTCACGGATTTGATGAAGGGTTCCGAGAATCCGGAGTATCGGATCGCGGTCGATACGCGTCTCGCCACCGACGCGCCAATCGACATGGCGGTCGCTCTCTTTACGTCGCTGCTGACGTCGATCACATTTTTTGGCGTCTTATGGACCGTGGGTGGCGACATTACTTTTGTCGTGCTGGATACGAAAATTACAGTACCCGGCTATTTGGTAATCGGCGTCATTGTCTATTCGGGGTCGATATCCGGCCTCATGCTGCTATTCGGCCGGCATCTTACCAGCGTCAGCGAACGCATGAGCCAGACCGAGGCCGAATTTCGCGCGGCGGTCGACGCCGTTCGCACTCAAAACGGCACATTGGAATCGGCGGCCGGCTTCACCGCAATGCGGCAGGCGATGCAGATCAAGTTGCAGGCGGTATTGCTATGGTGGCGAGAATACTGCTGGCAGCTCGTCCGCACCACGCTTGTATCGCAAGGCAACGTTCTCTTGGCGCCGGTGGTGGCTTGGCTTCTTTGCGTGCCCAAATATCTTGCGGGCGCAATGTCATTGGGAGAATTAACGCAGTCTGCGGCCGCATTTGTCGTGGTCCAGAGTGCGTTCAACTGGCTGGTCGACAATTATCAACGCGTCGCCGATTGGGAATCGGCGGCCCGCCGCGTCGCGACTCTACTTCTTGCGCTCGACGATCTGGAAGCCAGGGAGCCGAAGCCGTGACGGCGGCTACGTGCCAGCCTCAAATGGTTTCGATCTTCACCTCAGCGGCGAGTGCGTAGGCGTCGGCAGGTCGGCAGAGTTCGGTGCCCTCGTTGATCAGTGCCGCGGCGCCTGCCGCGACAGCCAGTCGGAACGCATCGGGCAGAGTGGCCTCATTGGCGAGCCCGAATACCAGAGCGCCGAGAAAGCTGTCACCGGCGCCGACGGCGCTGATCGGCGCGATCGGCAACGCTCGCGCCCGCAGCGTTTGATGTCGGGTGACGAGCATGGCGCCGAGATGACCTAACGACAGCGCGATGATTTCGGCTTTTCCCTTGTCGATCAAAGCGCGCGCCATCAGCAGCCAATCCTCTTGAGTGGCGAGCTCGCTGCCGGTGAGTTCGCTCATTTCGTGGAGGTTCGGCTTGAAGAGGTGGACGCCGCGTTCGACGGCGGTGGCAAGCGGGATGCCGGAGGTGTCGAGCAGAAATTTTGCTCCCAGGCGCCGGGCGATCGTTGCCGCCTGCGCGTAAAAATCGGTTGGAACGCCCGGCGGCAGGCTTCCGCTACCGACGACAAACCGAGGAGGCGGCAGGGTCGCGGCAAGGGCGGAAAGGCATTCACGCCATTCCGGTTCGCGCAACGGCAGACCCGGCAATATGAAACGATACTGCGCTCGCGTATTCAGCTCGGAGACGAAAAAGTCCTCGCGCGTTTCGGCTTCGACTTCGACAAGACGGGTCGGAATTCCCTCGTCGTCGATCAGGCGGCGAAGCATCTGCCCGGTGAAGCCGCCCACCGGCAGGATTGCCTCGACGTCGCCACCGAGTCTCTTGACCACGCGCGCCACGTTTACGCCTCCGCCGCCGGGATCGCGCCGCTGACTCCGACAGCGCAGCTTGAGCGTCGGCACGACGTTTTCGATCGACGTCGAGACATCGACCGAAGGATTGGGGGTCAATGTGACAATCTTTGCCATGGCAAACCGGGCCGTGGAATTGGGAAGCGAGCCCCTGCAGTCATGTGTTCGAGCGGTCCGAGCGCGCCGTTCCGGGGCACCGCGAAACGCACATTTGTAGCGTCGACATCCGCCAAGATGACACCGCTAAATCCGCCATGTGTTGTCAATCCAAGCCCCGCTCGCTACGCCGATCTTTTCCGTGCCAGATTGATGAGATTGCGATACCAATGGAAGGATGCTTTCGGGATTCGCCGTTGGGTGGGATAATCAACATAGGCGAGCCCAAAGCGAACGCCGTAGCCGGCGTCCCATTCAAAATTATCGAGAAGTGACCAGACAAAATAGCCGCGAACATCGGCGGCCGCGTGCGCCGCTGCGTTCATTGCAGCGATATAAGCGCGCAGATAATCGATCCGCTTGACGTCGGTCACTTGGGCATTCTCATCGAGCTCATCGAATCCGCCGAAGCCGTTTTCCATCACATAGATCGGCAGCCGATAGCGATTGGCGGCCCGCTCCAAGGCATCACGAAAACAAGCCGGCATGATCGGCCAGCCATTGGGCGTGAGCGGCACCCCGGGCGGAGCTTGGCCGGAAGTGAAACCAAGCATGGCCGTCGGGTCGGTTTTCACGAACACGGGGCTATAGTGGTTGATCCCAAACCAATCCAGCGGGGCGGCGATGTTGGAGAGATCCTGCGCTTGCAAATGCGGCTCAATCGCCGTCCTCATGCCTTCGGGATAACAGCCCAGGCATTGCGGATCAGGATAGGCTCTATTCCAGTAGGCGTCACAGACTGCGGTCGCGTCCAGGTCTGCCGGCGATAACGGCAAGCACGGCTGATAATTGTGGATGGCGCCGATGGACGCCCCCGTCACATGCGCGCGCAAAGCGCGGACCGCGGCCCCGTGAGCGAGGTTGATGTGATGAATGGCTGCGTGCAGGGTAACGCTGTCGGCCGTAGCGCGTTTGCCGCCAAAGCCAAGCCCGAATAACGTAAAAATGGACGGCTCGTTGAAGGTAGCGAAGCGTTTGACCCGGCTGCCATAGCGCGCGGCCACCAGCGCCGCGTAATCGGCAAACCACCCGGCGCAGTCGCGATTTGTCCAGCCGCCGAGATCGTCGAGCGCCTGCGGCAGGTCCCAATGATAAAGGCAGAGCCAGGGTTCGATATCGGCAGCGAGTATGGCGTCGATCAGCCGGTCGTAGAAATCAAGCCCTGCCTCGTTCGGTGCACCGCGCCCGAGCGGCACGATGCGCGGCCAGGCAATCGAGAAGCGGTACGCCTGCACACCGAGCTGCCGTATGAGACCGACGTCTTCCAAATACCGGTGATAGTGGTCGCAGGCGACCTCGGCGGTCTCCCGGTTGGCTACTCTGCCCTCTTCGCAATAGGTGTCCCAAACGCTGGCGCCGCGTCCGCCCTCATGGGCCGCGCCTTCGATTTGAAAGCTGGAGGTCGAGACGCCCCAAACGAAACCGGTCGGCAGAGACTCAACGATCGAAGCCTCCGTCCGGCAGGCAAGTCCCGGCCTTGTCGATTCACCCGCATCGCGCGAAGGCACGAGACCTCCCATTCTCAGGATTATGCTTTTCGCATGTGTCCGGCCGGCATGATATTGACGCATATCAAATACATCGGCTTTCGAACGGCTTTAGCGTGTTGTGAAGTCATCATGGTTTGCACTTGTCATGGTATCGCCGCCGCTGAGAACCCGATGGGGTGGACTTGCCGATTCGAGCTTCTCGAAGCGAGGCTATTTTGGCATCGGCGAGCGCCATGGAATTTTCTGGCTGATTGACCCGGACGGTGGGCGCTTTCTCTCCAAGGGCGTCAACACCGTCCGGCTGGATCAGGATCGGACCCAAGACGGCCGGCGCATCCCTTATGCCGAGGCGTGCGCCCGGAAGTTTCGTAATCAGGACGCTTGGCGGGCATGCGTTGCCGGCCGGCTCGCGGGTTGGGGCTTTAATACGCTCGGCGCCTGGTCGAACGAGGCGGTCGCAAAGGCGAGCGCCGTTGCGCTGGCGCGCACGCCTATTCTCGATCTCGGCATGTCGTTTGCCGGAGACCGCAACGGTACGCTGCGACATCGCTCGGCGCAGAGCTTTCCGGATGTGTTCAGTGAAGATTTCGCGCGCCACAGCCGCGAGCGGGCCGGGACGCTTTGCGGTCCAGCATCGAAAGATGAAGGTATTCTCGGCTGGTTTGTCGATAACGAGCTGTCCTGGGGCCCGGATTGGCGCGGGAGCGACGAATTGTTGACGATTTTCCTGTCATTGCCGCACCCAAGCCCGGGACGCTTCGCTGCGTTCGAGTGGCTGCGCAGCCGCTATCCTGATTTTGAACAGTTCATCGCGATATGGCGTGCGCCCGCCGCATCGTGGCATGCCTTGGCGGGGCTGGGCCGCGTCGAGCCGCCTTACCGGCGCAAGCCGTCCTATGAGCGCAGCACTGCCGGCGAGGCCGCCCCCAATCGCGCGGACTCTCGTCGCGCTGCATTCGCCGCTGATTGCGACGCATTTGCAGCGCTGGTGGCCGAACGTTATTTCGCGGTGACCGGCGCGGCAATCAGAGCCGCCGATCCGCATCACCTTCTGCTCGGTTGCCGCTTCGCCTATCCTCCTGCGCCGGGCGTCGTCGATGCGGCCGCGCGCCACGTCGATGTCATCTCGTTCAATTGCTACGAGCGCGATCCCGCGGTCGCGATCGATGGCTATGCCGCGGCGGGCAAGCCTTGCCTCATTGGCGAATTCTCGTTCCGCTCGATGGATTCGGGATTACCCAACACCAACGGTGCCGGGCCGATCGTCGCCACCCAGGCCGATCGCGCGTCATGCCTCCGGCGCTATGTGGCGGCCGCCGCGTGCCGGCCGTCGCTCGTCGGCTATCACTGGTTTGAGCACGCCGACCAGCCGATCGAGGGACGCTTCGACGGCGAGAATTCCAATTTCGGATTGGTGACGATCGCCGACGACGTCTACCCGGATGTGACGGAGGCCATGGCCGCAGTCAATGCCGAAGCCGATGAAAGACACACGGCGGCTCGGGCTGGCGCCGCGGCATAACACGACAAAATGCTCGGCGGATTGATGCTGATAGGCACGTCCGCCGGGCCGATCTATAGTTGGCATCACAGCCAAGCCCGACGCCGAACACCTCGAGAACCGTATCCATGCCCGCATCAATTCAGCCCTTCCCACTGCCGCGGAAATTGCCGAAACCGCTGAAGGACGTGCTCGAGTGGTGGAGGAAACTAAGACGGGCCGAGAACACCATGCCCTTTGCCGACGACGTGAATCCGTCCGAGCTGTCTCGGCTGACGAGTAATCTTCTTCTGGTGGATGTGTTTGCCAAGCCGGAACGGTTCCGGTTCAATTCGCTGAGCGAGTCCTTGATCGGGCAGCTGCATGCCGACATGGCCGGCAAATTCGCCGACGAATTAGAGCTGCATAGCCCGCTGGACTTTTTTTTCTCCCAGGCAAGCGCCACGGTCGAGGCCAAAGCGCCGACTTGCTATGCCGGCGGGTCTGCCGCGCATCGTGCTCGGGGCTATTCGCGCATGTTGCTCCCGACCTGGGGTGATGGCCGGGTTCAGTTGCTCATTGGCGTCATCGATTGATTCGATCCGGCCTTGCGCACTACGTCGCGCGATCTTGGCGCTCAGGAAGAAGACTTCACGCCATCACCCGCACCGGCTTGCCGTCGAGGAAGCCGCGAATGTCCTCGACCACGCCCGAGAAATAGCCGCGGTAATTCTGCTCCGACACGTAGCCGAGATGCGGGGTGATGACGACGTTGTCCATCTTGCGGAACGGATGATCGAGCGGCAGCGGCTCGACGTCGAACACGTCGAGCCCGGCGCCGCCGATTTTTCTATCGCGCAGCGCGGCGATCAGCGCCGCCTCGTCGATGATCGGGCCGCGCGAAGTGTTGATCAGGAACGCCGACGGTTTCATCAGCGCGATCTCGCGGGCGCCGACGAGCCCCCGCGAACGCGCCGAGAGCACGACGTGGATGGTGATGAAATCGGCTTGGCGGAACAGCTCGTCCTTGCCGACATAGCCGACGCCGGCGGCCTCGCATTTCTCCGCCGTCAGGTTCTGGCTCCAGGCGATGACCTTCATGCCGAAGGCCTTGGCGATTTGCGCGGTGCGGGTGCCGAGCTTGCCCAGCCCGAGCACGCCCAGCGTCATGCCTTCGAGATCGGGGCCGATGGTGACCTGCCACTTGTCGCCGGCATGCAATCGCGCGTTCTCGTAGCCGATGTGGCGGGTCAGTTCGAGCATCAGGCCGATGGCGATGCCGGAGGTCGGGCTGCCGAACGAGCCGGTGCCGCAGACCGTGACGCCGCGGGCCTTGGCCGCCTCGGTATCGATCGATGCATTGCGCATCCCGGTGGTGATGAGAAGATTCAGGTCGGGCAGGGCGTCGATCACGGCCTTGGGAAAGGGCGTGCGCTCGCGCATGGCGACGACGATCTGGAAGCCTTGCAGCGCCTTGATGACCTGGTCGGGGCCGCCGAGATGCTCGTTGAAAACCTTGATCTCGACGTCGCTCTTGACCTTGGACCAGTCGGCGACTTTGAGCACTACGTTCTGGTAATCGTCGAGGATTGCGCAGCGAACCGCCATGTTTCCCACCCCGTGCACCCCGTGCACTTGCCGAGCGGTTCTAGAGCATGATGGCGGAGAAAAGAAGAAGGCTTGTCATTCCGGCGCCGAGCGCAAGCGAGGAGCCCGCAATCCATAGCCACGGGCGTTTAAGTTAGCGCGCCGAGTCTGTCCTGAATCGTCGCGATTATGGATTGCGGGCTCGCGCTTCGCGCGCCCCGGAATGACTCAGGCGCGGTGCTCGGCGAGGTCGCTGGCCACGGGCCGCGGCGGTGCGTCCGGCCGCGAGGCCTGATCGATCAGGCTGCCGTATTTGGCGTGCCATTTCGGGCCGGGGCCGCGCATATAGTACTTGTCGCGCCGGTACGTGCCGGCGCTGTAGCCGGGGATTTCCAACAGCTCGCGAAGCGTCTTCGAGATGCCGCGCCACATGATACGCTCCCTTCGCCCTTCACGGGGCTGTTCTTGGGGATGCCGTTTGCGTCCTAGGACGCCAACGACGCTGTCAAACACAGGTTCCAATTTCAAACGTGTGTTTGACATCTATTGTCGCGAAAAATCATTAAAATTTGTTGTGATTTCGGCGGAGCCTGGCCATAAATGTGATCAGGCTTAGCGAAGCTTTAGCGCGGTAAATAAAATTGGAACGAAGTTCCCGTGGGGTGGTGGTCTATTACCGCGGCGCGATGTGGAGCGGCATGCCGCCGTCGGGCCGCAATGTCACGCGGGCCAGCGGCTTCGGCTTGTGGCCGCTTACGGGGCGAAATCGAAACGCCCGGACCAGCGTCCCCAGCACCGCGGCGGCTTCGGTCATGGCGAAACCTGCGCCGATGCAGATGCGCGGGCCGCCGCCGAACGGCAGATAGGCATAGCGCGGCCGCGCTTTGACCTTATCCGGCGCGAAGCGATCGGGATCGAAGGCATTCGGCGCGTCCCAAATCTGCGCGTTGCGGTGGAGCGCGTAGATCGGCACATGGACCCGCGTTCTGCGGTTTAGCGTCATGCCGGCAAACGCGAGTTCCGTTTTGGGGTGACGCGACAGCGCGGCGGCCGGCGGGTAGAGCCGCATCGCTTCCTGGATCGCCTGGCGGGTGAAGTTCAGCCGTTCGACGTCGTCCGGTCCGATCGCTTTGCCCCCGGCGACGGCCGCGACCTCGTCGGCGACGCGCTGCTGCGTGGCCTGGTCTTTGGCCAAAAGCCACAGCATCCAGGTCAGCGCCACCGCCGTCGTTTCATGCCCGGCGATGATGAAGGTGAGGAGGTTCATCGTCACTTCGGCGTCGCTCATGATTCGGCCGCTGTCCGGATCGCGCGCGGCTAGAAGCAGATCGAGAAGGTCCGCGCGCGGTGAAGCGCCGTTGCCGCACACTTGGGCGCGCCGCGCGGCGACGATGCGGCCGATGTCGGCATGCAGGAAATCACGAGCCTGCATGGCGCGGCGGCGATGCGGAAACGGTAGCCATGCCGGCAGCGAAAACATCGCGTAGATGAGGTGCCAGGGCAGCGTTTCGAAACTGACGGTGAGCGCCCGGCCATAGCGGTCGGCGTCGAGCGTTGCCGATCCGCCCAGCACGGTCTCGACGATGATGTCGAAGGTAGTCCGGGTCATGGCCGCGGCGACATCCGTCGGCTCATCCGCGCGGAGGCTTCGCCACCGCTCGATCTGCCGCTCGGCCATCGCGGCGAAGACCGGAACGAAGGATAGAAGCGTGTCGTGCCGGAAGACCGGCGCGACGGCGCGGCGCTGCCAGCGCCAATCGGCGCCCTCGGCGAGAAACAGCGAGCTGTCGCCGATCACCGGTGCGAAGGAGCGCCGGGTCGCGATGTCGCGTTCGAAATCTTCGGCCTTGTCGACGAGCAACTCGCCGATCAGCTGCGGCTCGCAGAGCAGGATCACCTCAGACCAGCGCCGCTTGATGCAGATGACGCCTTGCTTCTCGTAGGCGAGCCGCGGGATCGTCTCGATGTAGTTGCGCCAGATCAGCGGCAGGCCGCGCAGCCCGAGCGGTTGCGGCGGCGGCTCAAACGGAATGAGATCGGGATCGATGAACACGCAAATTGGCTATGTCAGTCGCGCACTTCCGCTTGCCCTTTAGCTAGGCAATCGCTACATCAGCGGCAACTTCCACACACATTGCGTCAAGAAAGAGGGCGGGGCCCTTAGGTCCGCAAATCGAATGGCCCGTCAATTCGTCTATCATATGCAAGGTCTGTCCAAGACTTATCCGGGAAACCGCAAGGTCTTGGAGGACGTCAATCTGTCGTTTTATCCCGATGCCAAGATTGGCGTTCTCGGCGTCAACGGCGCCGGCAAGTCGACGCTGCTGCGCATCATGGCCGGGCTCGACACCGAATATACCGGCGAGGCCTGGGCTGCGGCCGGCGCCCGCGTCGGTTACTTGGCGCAGGAACCGGCGCTCGATCCGCAGAAGACGGTCCGCGAGAATGTCATGGAGGGTCTAGCGCCGCAGAAGGCGATCCTCGACCGTTACAACGAGCTTGCCGTCAATTATTCCGACGAGACCGCCGACGAGATGACCAAGCTGCAGGACGAGATCGAAGCCAAGGGGCTGTGGGATCTCGACTCCAAGGTCGATCAGGCCATGGACGCGCTGCGCTGCCCGTTCGACGAGGCCGACGTCGCCAAGCTCTCCGGCGGCGAGCGCCGCCGCGTCGCGTTGTGCCGGCTCCTGCTCGAACAGCCCGACCTGCTGTTGCTCGACGAGCCGACCAATCACCTCGACGCCGAGTCGGTGGCCTGGCTGGAAAGCTATTTGCGCAATTATCCGGGCGCCATCCTCATCGTCACCCACGACCGCTACTTCCTCGACAATGTTACCGGCTGGATTCTCGAGCTCGATCGCGGCCATGGCATCCCCTACGAGGGCAATTACTCGTCATGGCTCGTGCAGAAGCAGAAGCGGCTCGAGCAGGAAGGCCGCGAGGAGGAAGCCCGCCAGCGCACGCTCGCCCGCGAGCAGGAATGGATTTCCGCTTCGCCGCGCGCCCGCCAGGCCAAATCCAAAGCACGCTACGAGCGTTACGAGGATTTGCTCAAGAAGGCCGGCGAGAAGCAGACGCAAGTAGCGCAGATCGTCATCCCGGTCGCCGAACGGCTCGGCCAGAACGTCATCGACTTCGATCATCTGCGCAAAGGCTACGGCAATAATCTCCTGATCGACGATCTGACCTTCAAGCTGCCGGCCGGCGGCATCGTCGGCATCATCGGACCGAACGGCGCCGGCAAGACCACGCTGTTCCGCATGATCACCGGCCAAGAAAAGCCCGACGGCGGCAGCATCAAGATCGGCGAGTCGGTGCATCTCGGCTATGTCGACCAGTCGCGCGACTCGCTCGACGGCAAAAAATCGGTATGGGAAGAAATCTCCGGCGGCGCCGACATGCTCCAACTCGGCAAGCGCGAGGTGAACTCGCGCGCTTATTGCTCGGCGTTCAACTTCAAGGGCGCCGACCAGCAGAAGAAAGTCGGCTCGCTCTCCGGCGGCGAACGCAACCGCGTGCATCTCGCCAAGATGCTCAAATCCGGCGCCAATGTGCTGCTGCTCGACGAGCCGACCAACGATCTCGACGTCGATACGCTCCGCGCGCTGGAAGAGGCGCTGGAGGATTTCGCCGGCTGCGCCGTGATCATCAGCCACGACCGCTGGTTCCTCGACCGCATCGCCACCCACATGCTGGCCTTCGAGGGCGACAGCCATGTCGAGTGGTTCGAGGGCAATTTCCAGGACTACGAAAAGGACAAGATGCGGCGGCTGGGCACGGATACCGTCATCCCGCACCGAATCAAATACAAGAAGTTCACGCGCTAATCTCACTTCCGCAGCGAGACCCGCGGCGCGCTACGGCTCGGAGTCCGTCCCGCATAGCGGCGGCACTCTCTTGGTTTGGCCGGGGGCGATGCCGCCGAGATGCCGCTTAACGTCCTCATAGTGCGGGTCGCCCGGTTGATAGGCGAGGTCGCGCGCGGGAATGGAATCGAACCGCAGCGCTCTTAAGTGAAGCGTCAGCACGCCGTCTGCGGACATTTTCGCCGTGCCGACCGTGTCAAGCGCCTCACAGGGGATCGGCGGGCCCTCATCGGATTGCGCGGCGGAGGGCGCGGCAAGGCCGCCAACGAACGCCAGAACCAGCGCCACACCCCGTAACGATGCGCCGTATAACATGTGCGGTCCCGAATGCGACCAAATCCCGAGAATAAGCGGCCCTATCCATGAAGGCCGAGGTGGCATTTTGCCACCTTGGTTCCTATATAGGGTAACCAGGGCCGCCAAGGGCTATTTCACAATCATTGCCGGCGGTTGGATTGCGCGCTTTCCGCGCAAAAGGAGAAGACATTGGCAACGCGAGCGAGCGAAGCCCGGGCGACCGAGACCAAGTCCCGCGCCGAAGCGAATTTCAAGAAGGAAGAGCGCGCCAAGGAAGGCGCCAAGGCGATGCTGGAATATCAGGCCAACGGCCGGGCCATCCGCGAGCAAATGGCGCGGTTGAAGGCATTACGGTTGGCCAAGGAGGCCGCCGACGCGGCGGCCGCGGTGCCGCCTCAAGAAGAAAAGAAACCCCGCCGCGGCAAGCGTTAACGCCGTCGCCTTGAATCCGACACAGCAATAGTGCATATGAGATTCGCGGCCTTAGAGGCCTGCTGCGAGCCGCGTGTACGGGATCCCGACGGAATAAACCCCGTTAATTGGCTTCTGGCTCGCTCTTTTTCATCTCATCGACAGCCCAGATCGCGCGGGATGTCTCATTAACTCCCGCACAACGGGCCGTGGCCTATGCCACGGCGGCCGTAATCATGTGCACAATGAAAGTTCAATCTTTGACCGAATTTCACGACTTCAAGCTTAACGACGCCATCGCCCGGGCGCTGACCGAAGAAAAATACGCAACCCCGACGCCGATCCAGGCGCAGACCATTCCGACCGTGATGGCGGGCCGTGACGTCGTCGGCATCGCGCAGACCGGAACCGGCAAAACCGCGGCCTTCGCGCTGCCGATCCTGCATCGCCTCGCCGCCGCTCCCCGCGCGCTCGAGCATAAAATCTGCCGCGTGTTGGTGCTGAGCCCGACCCGCGAATTGTCGGGCCAGATTCTCGACAGCTTCCGCGCCTATGGCCGGCATTTGCGGCTGCGGTCGGCGCTGGCCATCGGCGGCGTCTCGATGGGCGCCCAGGTCCGCAGCCTGATGCACGGCGTCGATGTTCTCGTCGCCACGCCCGGCCGGCTCCTCGATCTCGTTCAAGGCAATGCGCTGCGGCTTAACGGCGTCGAGTGTTTCGTGCTCGATGAGGCCGACCGCATGCTCGACATGGGTTTCATCGCCGACATCCGCAAAATCGTCGCCAAGCTTCCGGCCAACCGGCAGACGCTGATGTTTTCCGCCACCATGCCCGGCGCCATTGCCGATCTCGCCGCGCATATGCTGCGCGATCCGGTCAAGGTCGCGGTGACGCCGACTGCCTCGACCGCCGAGCGCATCGACCAGCGCATCATCCGCGTCGACCGCGCCGCCAAGCCGGCGATTCTGGTCGACTTGCTGCGGCAGGAAACCATCGATCGGGCGCTCGTCTTCACCCGCACCAAGCACGGTGCCGACAAAGTGGTGCGGCGGCTCAATGGCGCCGGTATTGCCGCCGAAGCCATCCACGGCAACAAGTCGCAAGGCCAGCGCGAGCGCGTGCTCGCGGCGTTCCGCAGCGGCAAGGTGCGCACGCTCGTCGCCACCGATATCGCCGCGCGCGGCATCGACGTTGACGGCATCAGCCATGTGGTGAATTTCGATCTGCCGAACGTGCCGGAGACTTACGTGCATCGCATCGGCCGCACCGCCCGCGCCGGCGCCGAAGGCATCGCCATCTCGCTGTGCGACACCGAGGAGATGGCGTTCTTGCGCGACATCGAAAGGCTCATCCGCATGTCGCTGCCGATGAGCGATCGGCGGGCGCATCCGCAGCGCGCGGAAGCGCCGCCCGCCAAGGCCGAGCCTCGCCGGCACAATGGTCACCAACATAACCGCGAGGGACGCCGGCCTCACGGCAACGGCGCCGGCAAGCCATCGCGCTATGAACAATCGCGTCATGGGCAATCGCAGCACGGGCAATCGCATCGGTCACAGCAAAATCGCATCGAGCCGCATAACGGCCAGCACCATAATGCCCAGCCGCGAAACGGGCGGCCGCACGCCGATCAAAAGCAAAACAGCGACATCGGCGCCGTCGCCTTCTTGCGCCGGGACGCCGCGGCGGATCGCCGTCGCGGCGCGCCGCGCTTTACCGATCAATCGAGGGGTTCATGACATGGCCAAAGAGGAGCTCCTGGAATTCGAAGGCCTGGTGACCGAAATCCTCCCCGACGCGCGCTTTCGCGTGCAACTCGACAACGGCCATGTGCTGGTCGCCTACACCGCGGGACGGATGAAAAAGAACCGGATCAAGACGCTCGCCGGCGACCGGGTGACGGTCGAGGTGTCGCCTTACGACCTGGAAAAAGGCCGGATGATTTTCCGCCACAAGGATGAGCGCGCCAGCACCGGCCCGCGTCCGCCGCAGCGCAATCAATATCGCCGACGCTGATAAATCGGTAATCGGCCGTCAGCACCACGGCTTCACCGGCTTCTTGTCGCCTGGGTGGATGTCGCCGATGTGCTGCTTGATCTCGTCGTATTGCGGATCGTCCGGCGCATAGACTAGCTCGGCTTCGGCGGCGGGATCGGGCCACAGCGACTGCAGATGCAGCGTGATGGTGCCATCGTTCGCCATTTCTGCGGTGCCGATGCTGTCGATGGCGGAGCAGGGGATCTGGTTGCTCGGGGCGTTTTGCGCGGCTGCTGAGCCGGCGAAAGCCAACGCCGCCAGGGCAGCGACTGCCGTAGTTCGCAAAGACATCGGCCGAGCTTCCTGCTAAACCCCCGCACCATAATCGAATCACCGATAAAAGTCGCGAACGCCGGACGGCAATGATGGAAGACTGGAGCGCCCGCCAATATCTCAAGTTCGAGGATGAACGCACCCGGCCGCCGCGCGATCTCTTGGCGCAAGTGCCGCTGCAGCGGCCGCGGCTTGCCGTCGATCTCGGCTGCGGCCCGGGCAATTCCACCGAGCTGATCGTCGCGCGTTTCCCCGACAGCGAAGTCGTCGGGCTCGATTCCTCGCCCGACATGTTGCGCAAAGCCCGCGAGCGGCTGCCCAAGTGCACATTCATCGAGGGCGATATCGCCACCTGGACGCCCGATCCGGCGACCGATCTCATCTTCGGCAATGCGGTGATGCAATGGCTGCCGGACCATCCGGCGATCATGCGGCGGCTCCTCGGTGCGATGCAGCCGGGCGGCGTGCTGGCGATTCAGATGCCGGACAATACCCGCGAGCCGGCGCTGCGCTTTCAGAAAGA
>DATJBH010000168.1:0-2640 GCA_035515455.1 Xanthobacteraceae bacterium | reverse complement strand
TCGTCGCGCGTGCGTTTACGGCGGGTTTTAGCGTCAGGCTCGACCCCGCTCGCCGGAGCGAAGTCGAGGTCGACTGCCTCTTCCACCGCGTTCTCGATGGGTTCGAGCGTTACCACGCAGGTCTGGCCGACGCGTGCGCTGACCTGGCCGGTGACATGGACGCCTGCGCCCTTGCGGCTGAGATCGAAGACGGCGGAAAGCCGCGGCAAATCGCGCAAACCGGCGAGCGCGGCGACCTCCGCGCGGGCCGTCTCTGGGGCCTGGATCGCGAGGTGCAGACCGGTTTCCGGGATATCCTCCACGACCACCGGCACACTCCAGGCATTTCCTTGTTTTTTCATCAAAATCAATCCCTTAACTTGCTGACGCGGGGATTGCGCCCGGCTCCGGAAAGCGCAACTCGCCGGCCGCGAGGCTCGCCACCGGCTGGCTCGCCAGATCACGTACCGCCTCCCGTACATAGGCCGCAAGACGGCGCGGCGCGCCGGCTGACGCCCCGCCATAGATGTTCCGACCCAGCGCTTCCACCAGCAGTCCGTCGTCCGAACCCGCCCAAGCCGTCCGGTAGGCCTGCGAGCGGCCGTAAAAGGCCTCCCCGATGCGTTGCATCTCCTTGGGCACCTTCAGGTCGCCGATGCCCATTTCCCGCAGATTGTGGTCCATATCCCGGCAAAACCGGTCGAATATGCCCTGCCCGAGCTCCTGCAACGCGGGCTCCGACGCCAGCCGGTCGAGCACCAGGGCCAGATGCAGCACGATCAGGTCGAAACGGCCGTTAACGGTATCGGCAACCGCATAATCCCGATAAAAGATCGGCAATCGCGCCTGCGCCACGATCATGCCATACAGGGTCGAAATGGTGTCGGGGCCGCGCGGCTTGCGGCGAAACAGGGGGAAAATCATTGCGTTGGTTCGGTGCTGACCGGGACTGCCCGGTACGTGAACGCCCCCGCCGATGCAAGATCGAATTCACGGTGCCGCGTTTGCGCTCGACCGCCATTCGGAACTCCAGCAAATCGCTCCGCCTTGCGCTCGCGCTCGCCGGCGGCCTCGCGCTTGGCGGCTGCGGCGCCTTCACCGAGACGCTGCAGCGCGGCTATGTCATCCAGCAAGGCGCGCTCGAACAGATTCCGATCGGCGCCACCCAGGAGCAGGTCCTGATCGTGCTCGGCACGCCGTCGACGGTCGCCACCATCAGCGGCGAAGTGTTCTATTATATTTCGCAGACATCGCAGCGCACGGCAGCCTTCATGCCCTACGAGATCAAGGACCAGCGCGTGATCGCGGTTTATTTCGACAAAAACCGGCGGGTCCAGCGCTTGGCCAATTATGGCCTCAAGGATGGCAAGGTCTTCGACTTCGTGTCGCAGACCACGCCCACCGGCGGCAAGGAGTTTGCTTATCTGAGCGGCGTGCTGAGAGCCTTCTCGCCGAAACTGTACTGAGCGCTCTTCGCTTCGCCTGACATCGAACGAAAAGGGCCCGCGATGAGCGGGCCCTTCGTCTTGTTGATGTCCGCTCTCGCGGCGTCAGTGCGCCAGAATCGCCAGCAGCAGCAGCGCCACAATGTTGGTGATCTTGATCATCGGGTTCACCGCCGGGCCCGCCGTGTCCTTGTAGGGATCGCCGACGGTGTCGCCGGTCACCGCGGCCTTATGCGCGTCGGAGCCTTTGCCGCCGTAATGGCCGTCCTCGATGTATTTCTTGGCGTTGTCCCAGGCACCGCCGCCGGAGGTCATCGAGATGGCGACGAACAGACCGGTGACGATGACGCCGAGCAGCATGGCGCCGAGCGCCGAGAAGCCGGCCGACTTGCCGGCCGCCCCGCCGCCGGCGATCAGATAGATCGCGAAATAGACCACGACCGGCGACAGCACCGGCAAGAGCGACGGCACGATCATCTCCTTGATCGCGGCGCGCGTGAGCATGTCCACGGCGCGGCCGTAGTCCGGCTTGCTGGTGCCCTTCATGATGCCGGCGTTCTCGCGGAACTGCCGACGCACCTCCTCGACGATGGCGCCGGCGGCGCGGCCGACCGCGGTCATGCCGAGCGAGCCGAACAGATAAGGCAGCAGGCCGCCGAACAGCAGGCCGACGACGACGTAGGGGTTGGTCAGCGCGAAGTCGAGCTGCACGCCCTGGAAGTAAGGATGCGCGGCGGCGTCCTTGCTGAAGAACAGCAGGTCCTGGTTATAGGCCGCGAACAGCACCAGCGCGCCGAGGCCGGCCGAACCGATGGCATAGCCCTTGGTCACCGCCTTGGTGGTGTTGCCGACGGCGTCGAGCGCGTCGGTCGACTTGCGCACCTCCTTGGGCAGGCCGGCCATTTCGGCGATGCCGCCCGCATTGTCGGTGACCGGGCCGAAAGCGTCGAGCGCGACGATCATGCCGGCCAGCGCCAGCATGGTGGTGACTGCAATCGCGATGCCGAACAGCCCGGCGAGCGAATAGGTCACCAGGATTCCGGCGATGATCACGAGCGCCGGCAGCGCCGTTGCCTCCAGCGAAATCGCGAGACCCTGGATCACGTTGGTGCCATGACCGGTCACCGAGGCCTGCGCGATCGAGCGCACCGGGCGGTACTCGGTCCCGGTAAAGTATTCGGTGATCCAGATGATCAAGCCGGTCACCACCAGCCCG
>DATJBH010000167.1:0-125027 GCA_035515455.1 Xanthobacteraceae bacterium | reverse complement strand
CACAGCAGCAGCTGGAAATTTCGGCACTGTCGATCGCTAACCAGGCGAACCAGTCGGTGCTCAAGCTGTTCGGCTAATACCCTTCTGGAACAGGCCTATGGTGAAAGCGGCGGGGCAGAAATGCCCCGCCGTTTTCATTTTCACGTCCGGTCTGGTGGCGGGTAGCGCGCCCGCTTAGCTTAGCTTAGCTTAGCTTAGCTTAGCTTAGCCGATCCTTCGCCCGCATCAGCGATGCATCCCCGTTTCGCGGCATGCCACCTTGCCTCTCAACATCGAACACGAGCCAGGTGAGCACGCCATCCTTGCCGCGCGCATGGTCACCAACGGTGGCCGCCGCACACGTCTGGCGATCGAGGGCGACAAGAACATCATGACGGCGCGGTGAGCCAAGAGCCCCGCCAAACGCATCTATCTACGATCCAGCGCTTGTACGCGGGAAAGCGGCCGCGCGAGGATTTCGCGCCTTATCTGCGGCTGCCGCAAAATTCTGGCTGCCATGCCCGATATGCAGCCGTTTATCGATGCTTTCGATAAGCAAATCTTAACAGGCGATCTCTACAAAAAAGCCAGTAAGTTAGTTGCGTACGAAGAGGACCGCCTGACGATGAACTACGCCGCTCAGGCCTACGCCAAAGTCGCGAACGAAACTGCACCGCCCCGTGAGTTGGAAGCAATCCTGTTGCTCAAGGCCGCCGCCAAGTTGCAAGCTGCTCACGACGCGTGGCCCGAGAAATCGCCCGAATTCAACGATGCTCTGCTCTACAACCGCAAGCTCTGGACCGTGCTGCTCGACTCAGTGAACAGGGACGACAATCAGCTGCCGAAGCCGGTACGCAACAACTTGGTGCAGCTTGGCATGTTCGTTATGAACGAGACCTTCGCCGCCATGACCAAGCCGACGCTCAACCAGCTGAAGGCCATGATCAAGGTCAATCGCGGCATCGCGGCGGGCCTGCGCGGGCGGGCCTAAGTCCGCCGCTTTTTCGGCCTCCGCAAAAAGACCCGTGAGTTCCTGCAGTTAATTCGGCTTTGTAGCGCGTGCCCGTCGCCCAGGAGGTACGATGCCGCAACCGAGAGAGCTGATCGCCGGCGACGCGCTGAAAGCCGCGGTACACGACTACTCCGGCGAAATGCGGCAGCGCGTCGAGACAGAGCAGGGCGGCCTACTCAGCGTCTTCGATGGCTGGTTCACCCGCGTCGTCAGCCGGCTGTTGCAATTCGACCCGGCACGCTCCTGGGAAGATAGCGTGCGCGAGGCCGCCGCGGGAGCGGGCCAGGCCCTTGACCTGCAGTGGGATCTGTTTCGGCTGCGGCAGTTTCTCGATCGTTGGCAGCAAGGGCGATTCGTCGAATATGCCGAACGTGAAGCTTCCGCCGCGTTGTATCAGCCGCGGTTCGGCACCGAATTCGGCGTCGACGTGCAGCTCACCTGCCAGGGCGCGCCGTCGCTGATGCGCTGGCGCGGCACGACGCTGATGAAAAACGTGTTCGATTTCGCCATGTACCCGGCGCTCATCGCCGAACTGCGGCCGCGCACCATCTTCGAGATCGGCTCAGGCCTCGGCGCCAGCGCGGCGTGGTTCGCCGACACGATGACATCGTGCGGCATCGAGGGGCGCGTCCATTCGGTCGATTTGCGCAAGGCCAGGGTCGAACACCCGCTGGTCAGCTTCTACCAGGGAGATTGCAACGATCCGGCGGGATTGTTCGATGCCGGTCTCTTGCAGTCGGCGCCGCATCCGTGGCTCGTGGTCGAAGACGCCCACCACAACGTGGCAGCGGTGCTCGGCTATATGCATGCCTATCTGGCGCCGGGCGATTACCTCGTGGTCGAGGACAGCGACGTCAAGCGCGAGGCGCTACGCGCTTTTCTCGGCTTGCATCCGGGCAGCTTTCTGGTCGACACCCGCTTTACCGACAATTTCGGCCGCAACGCCACCTGCGCCGCCGATTCGATCTTCATCAGAACAAAGCAGGCTGCTGCCGCGCCCGTGGCGTCACCCCATAATCAGGCAACCGCCCGGTGAATCAGGTAATGCTTCATGGGCATGACCCAGCCGCAACGGCAAGACCAGACGACCTAATCGTTTTGCTCGCCGAAGGATTTAAACACCACCAAGCCGGCCGCATGGCGGAGGCGGAACGGATCTACACGCAAATTCTCGTAAGCGAGCCTGACGTCTTTGATGCCCTGCATCTGCGCGGACTGATCTATCACCAGCGCGGAGACCATCGTGGCGCTCTCTCTCAAATCGATGCCGCGCTGAGAATTGATCCGGACAACCTGCTGGGTCTCAACAATCGCGGCTTGGTGCTCGATGCCCTTGGCCGGTTTGATGAGGCGCTCGTCAGTTACGCTCGCGCGCTTTCTTTGCGGCCGGATTTTGCCGAAGCCCTGCTCAATCGCGGCAATACGCTCAGGAACATGCAGCGGCTTGAACCAGCGCTGGCGAGTTTCAATCGGGCTATCGCGGCTCGGCCCGGTTATGCCGACGCGCACTACAATCGAGGCAATACACTCTTCGCGCTCAACAGACTCTGTGAGGCGCTTGCCAGCTATGACGCGGCGCTGGAATGGCGACCGAACTTTCCAGAGGTGCATTGCAGCCGCGGCATCGTCCTGCACGCATTGAACCGCTTTGACGAGGCCTTGGCAGCCTGCGATCGTGCGCTGGCGCTACGGCCCGATTATGCCGAGGCGTACAACAATCGCGGCGTAATCTTGCACGCAACCAGGCGGTTTGATGAGGCGTTGGTAGATTATGGCCGTGCGCTTGAGCTTAATCCGCGCTATGCCGATGCGTTCCGAAATCAGAGCGCAACTTTGTGTGAGCTGAGGCGCTTCGAAAAAGCTTTGCAAAGCTGCGACCGCACGCTTGCGCTGTGCACCGGCTCCGCCGAGATCCATTACAACCGGGGTAATGCTTTGAAGGGACTGCAGCGCTTCAGTGAAGCGGCGGTGAGTTACGAGCGCGCATTAGAGCTGCGCCCGAACTATCTGGAAGCACTCAACAATCGCGGTGTCGCGCTGCACCAGCTCAAGCGGTTCAGCGAGGAGCTTACGCAGTATAACCACCTCCATACGCTACGGCCAGATTTCTCCGACGCTCATTACAACGAGAGCCTGTGCCGACTTTTGATTGGGGATTTCGAGCGCGGCTGGCAAAAGCACGAATGGCGCTGGCAGACCGCACATATGGAAAGCGACCGGCGCAATTTCGTGCAGCCGCTGTGGCTGGGGTCGTCCGATATAGCCGGCAAGACCATCCTGCTGCATGCCGAGCAGGGTTTCGGCGATACGATCCAATTCTGCCGCTACGCACCGCTCGTCGCGGCGCGCGGGGCGCGAGTCATTCTGGAAGTGCAGGAACCGCTGCGCGAGCTCATCAGCACCCTCTCTGCCCCGATCGAGGTAGTCTCGCGCGGCCACGCACTGCCCAACTTCGACATGCACTGCCCGCTGCTTAGCTTGCCACTCGCGTTTTCGACTCAGCTTTCGACCATACCGTCCGCAACACCATATTTGCGCGCGGAGCCAGCGGTTATCACCGACTGGAAAACGCGGCTCGGCTCATCCGATGGCCGTCGGATCGGCCTAGCTTGGTCTGGCCGCCCGACCCATACGAACGACCACAATCGATCGATCCCGCTGAAATCGATGCTGCCGCTCCTGGACGGCATCGACGCCACCTTCGTGAGCTTGCAGCGGGAGATTCGACCGGCGGATACGGAGCTGTTGCGCGGACGGAACGACGTCCTGCATTTCGGAAACGACCTGAAGAATTTTGGCGACACCGCAGCGCTGATAGCGAACCTGGATCTGATCATCGCAGTGGATACCAGCGTCGCTCATCTCGCGGGGGCTTTGGCCAAACCAGTCTGGATGCTCCTGCCCTATACGCCGGACTGGCGCTGGCTGCTCGATCGCGACGACTCGCCCTGGTACCCGACTGCGCGCCTATTCCGGCAGGATGAGACACGCCAGTGGGAACCAGTCATTACAGAGGTTCACGCCTGTTTGCGGGAGTGCTGAGGAAGACAATCTGCGAAGGGATTGATCTTACGCCGCCTGTCCGCCTCGCCGTGCCGCCAACAGCGCCTGCATTTCACTGCAGTGCTGCGATCCCAGGACGTAGCCGGTGCCGCGGAGAAGCCGCGCCGCGATCTGTGCGTCCGTGAGCACGTACGGCCAATTGAACATGCCGTGAAAGCCGAATGAGCGAGCACCCGGAATGCGCGTGCGCTCAAACGAAAATTCGTGGGCCAGCGCCTCGTCCGCCCACTTGAATTGCGGGAGCCGCGGCCGATAGTGCCGGCACAGAACATGATCCTCAGGCGAGGTCAGCGGAAACTCCGCAGGATGCGCCGCCAAAAAATCAATGAGGGCCTTCGAGCGAATGCAGAAGCCGCTGTTGCCGACGTTAAAGCCGTCGCGATACCACCAGGGCGCCCCGATGTAATCGCAATCGAGAAACTGCGGGCGCCACATCGAGGGGTCAACAATCCAGCTGTCCCACTGAATGAACAGGACGTGGCTTGTCCTGACGTATCGCGGCACCTCATAGGTCGTAAATACGCCCGCCTGCATTGAGTCAGCGAACGGTTCGATCTGGATAGCGTCAGCTTGCGATCGCAACGGCCGATCGGTGAAGAGCTTCACGTCGCCGAAGCGGACATGCCGGGTGCACTCGGCCACCGCCATCTCCGTCAGCTCGTGAGCAACCGTGTAAATCGCGACCAGTGTGAGATTGGGTAGATCAAGCATATCGCTTTACCTGCATGCTGCTGCGTTCGGCTATCAGACCGGCCCACAACGCGACGAACGCCTCGGCGGAGCGCGCTGGTGACTTTGTTTGCGCCTCGCGCGCAGCGTTCGCTCCCATCTCCTCGCGGAGCGAAGGTGCCTGCACGAGTCGCCTCAGATATGACACGCACTCGTCCACGGTGTGCGCGACAAATCCGGACTTGCCGTGGGCGACGATTTGGGCCTCTGCCGGATTATCCAGCACGACCGGAACAAGGCCCATCGACATCGCCTCGACGAGCGCATTCTCGGCAGTGCCATAATGGTCAGGGCGCAGCGGATAAAAGAAAATATCAGCCTCGGCTAGAGCCGAGCCGGGATCGAGCGTGTGGCCCCGCAGCTTGATCCGCTCAGGATGGCGCATTGCGGCAGCGCGGGTCGCCACTTCCGGGCTGATGTGGCCCCACAATGATATCGGTGTCAAATCATCATCCTTGCCGCCATCCAGGGCATCGACTGCGTCGAAGATTTCGCGATGCAGCTTTTTGAAGTCGACCGTGCCCAGATAGGCGATCAAAGCTTTTCGCCTGGGCGGCCGCGTGTGCAGCCCCATGCCAGCGAAACCGAAACCGCTGTTGATGACAGATGTCCTGTCGCGAATTGCCCGCGGCACGACTGGCAGCGAAATATTACTCGTGACCACTAGCCGCTCCACTACCGGCAACGTAGGCAGGACCGGCGGGAACAGGCCCGAGACATGACACCAACAAACGGACTTAACTCCGGGCACGAGAGCAAACTGCGCATAGTCGTTCAAGAGAGGATGGCCCCAATACTCAAGCTGGACGATATCGGATTGATCGGCCAGCGCGCGAATTCGCGCGGGATCACGCTCAACGACGACGCGGCCTCCACGGCGGGCGATAACGTGCGCATGCCGACGATCGATCGGCGGCTCCAGCAACAGGAAGGTTTGCTCGACACCACGCGGTAACTCGCGGGCGATCGCGGCATGCGCCTTACCAATGCCGCCGCCCAGATGAACGGCAATGTGCAGAATTCTCATGCCACCGCCTCGGTTAGGCCTGAACCCGAGGCAATGCCGCCCGGTGCGATCGCTGAAGGATCGAGGCGAACTGCCTCCTTGAATTTGGCGAGCAGCACCAGCCGGTGAGCATCGATATTGTCCGGCAGGCAATGACTGAGCTGGCCGCAACCGCTGCAGACGGCGTTCTGTCGGCGCCGGCCTTCAAGATGCTGAAGACGCAGCGCATTCATCAATTCCGAATTCCAGATTTCCCTCATGGACTGCCGGCGGACATCCCCGATCACTAGCTTGCGGCCCCAATCAAGAAAACAGGCGCTGACCAGGCCGTCGGCGTTCACCGAATAGCCGTAGAAAATGTACGGGCAGGTGTCGGTGTCGCCTACATCCTGCTGATAGATGCCGCGACTGATCTTGACGCCGGTGTGCTGCTCAATGTCGAACTGCGGCCAGCACGGAGCGAAATTCTCGACGAAGATACGATCACAGTGATCACCGAAAGTGTCGAAGAATGCCCGACGTTCCGTCTCGTTGATGAGCTCGGCCGGGATCTTGACCGCGATCTCGCAGCGGCCTCGATTAGCGTAGAGCCATTTGACGTTGTCGACGAAGCGACCGAAGTCGAGTCTGAATCCGGTGAATTTCCGATAGGTATCTCCGGTCATACCGTCGACCGAGATATTGATCTTGTCGATCCCGGCAGCGAGGACGGGCGCCAAGCGCTCCGGCGAAATCAAAGTGCCGTTGGTTGTGGTGTCTACATAGTCGACGCGGCCGGATCGCTTGGCGTAGGCGACCATGTCGGCCAGCCGCCGGTTGAGAAACGGCTCGCCATCTTTGTAAAGGCGGAGCACCTTAAGCGGCCGGTCGAACTCCGCAAGATCGTCGATGATCTTTTGGAATAGCTCAAACTTCATGGCGCCCTGGAAGCGGCCAGTTTCGGCGATCATGTCGCGATGACCGGTAGGGCAAAACGTACATTTGAAGTTACAGGCGCTTGCCGGATCGACGAACACAATGAAAGGCGTGGCGAGCGGGATCACCGTCTCGAGCGGCGTGCGCCCCTGCAAATTAATCCGTGGCTCCAATCGCGCTTTCATTGCCGTCGCTCCCGCGGTATCGCATAGACGACCGCGCCGGCGGCACACCAGCAATGGTTGCGGAACAGGAAGCGATAGCCGTCGAGTTCGCGCATGAGCCAGCCGGCCGTGCGCGATAAACCGTCAGTATTATGGTAGACGGTCGCGGCGATGATCGGCCGGCGGGCACGCAGGGTCTCGCGAGCCCCCCGTAAGGCGTCGAGTTCGCCGCCCTCGAGATGCAGCTTGATGAAGGTCGGCTCAACGTCAAGGCTGTCGATCGAGCGGAGGCTGACTTGCGCTTGGCCGAACGCTGACAATCTCGACGCATAGCCATAGCCTTCGCTGAAGGCTCCGGTGCCATCCTCAGCCGCGAGCGCATAATCGAGAACCGCTGACTGGGGTAGCCCGCGCAATCTTTCCCGGAGCACCGCCCGATTGCCAGTGTCAGGTTCGACAGCAATGACCCGGAGACTGGCAATCCTCTCCGCGAACGCGAGCGACACTGCGCCATGATGAGCACCACCGTCGAGGAAGTTCTCGCGCTCGCGCAGGCACGCTGCAACTTCGGGGATGAAATAACGCTCGGTCGACACGGGGGTGCCCTCAAACGTCCATTCTTCGCGCAAGCGGCGCCAGGCAATGAACTGCAGGTGATGGGCCCGCGACACGTCATCGTCCCAGCCGGCGAGTACGGCTTCGATTTCACATTGATCGGCCGCCGTAAGTGGTGGCGCAAACCAGCCATTTGCCAACGGGTGCTGGCCCCGCAGGCTTTCGGCGAGATCGTAGAACGGCACAACATCGATGCAACCGCGAGCCGTCAGTGAGCGCTCGATCGCCACGTACGGCGACGTGACGACACTCACCGCCACCCGGGCACTCGCATCCGTGATCGGGTCGCCACGTTCGAAGATGCCGGCTGGTTCGTGTCTCACAGCTGTCAAAAACTCGCACGCCAACCTGCCGAGATTGCCGGCCCCGTAAAGGTATAACGGTCGCTCCGTTGGCGACGGCGGCGCCAAAGACAGCGTCGTCGCGAAGGTGCTCATCGCCTCGTCCAGAGGCGGCAGCCGATTGAACGATCGTGCTCTGTGCATCGAGATGCTCTTTTAACAGCATCGCCTTGATGGCGGACGTCAAGACGCCTGGAAGCGACCCGAGAAACAATCGCAGCCGCCCTTTTTTTCATGTTGGCGATCTCGGCGGCTTTGGTGTGCATACTTAAACGTCATGATGCGCCCGTAATTCAGGATGTCGAAGGCGCCCTGCAGCAGAACGTTTCGAGGTCGCGGTGTCATCATGCTTGATCTCCAGTCCAAAACGCCCGGCGGCCTCGCGCCAGACCGGGGACTCAGCGACGATTTGCTCGTAGCGCCGGTAGCCCGCGCTACCGTCGCCAGTAAGCAAGTCGTCGCAGCGCGCCAGAAAATAGTGCGCGAACGCCTGGCCGGGATGCCGCTCGACAAGTTCCTTGAACGTGCGACGCGCAACGTCAAAATTACCGACGCGCATGTTGCGATTGTGCACGAAGTTCACGTCAAGATTGACATTGAACACGAAGCTTTCGATCTCCGCGGGATCGATGCCGGGAGCCCGAATGACGTATTTCGTCATATCGATGGCGCCGATCGGCAAATACTTCTCTTCGATCCAACCGTTAGCTTTGCACTGGCGAAACAGTTCGCTGCCGCGCAGCGGCGTCGCATAATTGAACGAGGCCCAGTCGAGTCCCCAGTCCAGGATCGCGTCACGCGTTTCCTGCCGTTCGGCGCGAGTCTCGCCCGGCAGCCCGATGACAAAAAACCCTTGGCAATAGATGCCGGCTGACTGCAAAAGCTCGATGGTCGGCTTGATGCGACCATAAGCGATCGGCTTGCGGATGATATCCTTGAGAACCCTCTTCGATCCGTGCTCAATCGCAAGATAGAGCGTGTCAACGCCGGCAGCTTTCATGAGCGCCGCCATCTCTTCATCGATGTACGAGAGCGTCACGCCATTCGGCATCTCGACCCTGATATTGAGCGGCGCGAGCTTGGCGAAGAACTCTTTCGCCCGCAGCTTATTCATCAGGATCTGGTCGTCATAGATGGTGAGTACACTTAGCCCATAGCGGTCTTTGAGGCTGGCAATGTGTTCGACCGCGCGATCGACCGAGACATAGCGCATATTGGCACCGTGGAAAGAGGGCTCGGCGCAAAACACGCATTTGAATGGGCAGCCGCGCGAGGTGACGATAAAAAACTGTTTTGACGACGTGCTGAACTTGGTGAACGGCGAAAACGCCTCCTTCATGCTATAGGCCGGCACGTCGACCAGCGAGTAGTCGACGTCGATTATGCGGTCGAGGTCATCGTAGACCGGGGCCGACCGTAGCTTGTTTTTTGTCACCCACGGATCACACGTGAGTGCCGTCGCCATGTCCTCGGCATCGACCAGTTCCTTAAGCGCAATCTCGCCTTCGGAGTAGCAGCACGCGTCAACGTCGCAATCGGCGAGCACTTCGGCACAGGCCGTCGTGATCGCAGCGCCACCAGCGACTATGCAGATATTCGGATCGTAACTTCTCACCGCAGTCGCCATCGACCGCAGCCATGGATACGATGCGTCATAAGACATCGAGAAGCCGACAATGTCAGGGCTCATCGCCGAAAGCTTGCGGGCGAGCAAAGACTCCGGCTGGTGGTCGCTGGGCAAATTCAGATCGAGGACTTCGACCTCGCTGAGGGCCGCGGCAAATCGCTTGAGGTACGAGGCAATCGTCAGCACGCCGTAGGGAAACGCCAGGAAAGTCCGGTACGTCTTTTTGGTCGCGTCGCGTTCCGGTGGACGCAAACTGGATGGCAGCACCACAAGTAACACAGACCTGGCCGTGCCAGTGGCCGCGTTCGTGCTTTGCGAGCTAGCGGGCGCCAATGATTGAGAGCTGACGGCGCCCTGGGTGGTGGCGCCGCTCCGCCGTGTCCGCCTCGAGAACGCGTCAACCTGTGCGGGCGAATCGTTGCTCGATGCACCAATCGTTGACGTGGCCCCCTCCTTCGTGCTGTTCGCCCCGGCGATTGGGACGCACCGCCCGGGATTGGCGATGCAAGACCAAGACCACAACGCAAGTAACGGGAGGATAAGACCTTTCACGCAGCAGTCGATTCAACTGGCCGGATTGGACGCGTTGATTTTTGCCCCGAACAGGCAAATATTGCCGAGCGCAAGCCGCGGACGGCTCATAAGCCACGGGCAAATTCGCGCAACGCGGCGCAAACGCGTGTCACGACACCGTCCCAGTCTCGGCTGGCATCCTGTCGAAACAGGCGAGCGGTCGGATACCAGGGGCTGTCTTCGCGATCGAGCAGCCAGCGCCAGCAGGTATTGTAGCGGTTGAGCAGCCAGACCGGCTTGTTCAGCGCGCCCGCAAGGTGAGCGACCGCCGTATCGACTGTGACGACCAGATCCAGATTTTCGATCAGGGCGGCCGTGTCCGAAAAGTCGCGCAGCTCGTCGGTCCAATCCACGAGTTGCTGGCGCAAACTGCTCTCGCGCAGTTGCCTGATGGCGTCGTCACCTTTCTGCAGGCTGTAGAATTCGCAATCCGAGACTTCCAACAGCGGCGCAAGTTGCGCAAACTCCATGCTGCGCAGGGCATCGACCCGAAAGCAATTGGCCAGCTCCTTCCTTGGATTGCCGGCCCAAACCAGACCAATTCTCCGCTTCTCGTGCCCGGCAAAGCGATCGCGCCACGCGCGCGCCTTGTCTTCCGGCGCGGCCAGATAGGGCGTACGCGCCGGTATCGTGTCGAGCCGCGTGCACAGCGCCAGCGGCAGGCTGAGCAACGAACAGTGCAGGTCGAAGGCGGGCGGCGGCTCGCCGCGGGATATCACCTGTGCGGCGCCTTCCAGCGAGCGCATCAACTCCTTCAGCGGCGGCTGCACCTCCAGAGTGACGCGGGCGCCATGCGCGGCGACCAGAGGGACGTAGCGGCAGAATTGCAACGTGTCGCCAAACCCCTGCTCGGCATGCAGCAAAATGGTCTTGCCTGCGAGTTCGCCCGAGCCGAGCCACAGCGGCTGCGGGAAGCTGCGGCTTTCGTCCGCGAGCTGGTCGGTCTGCCAACGCCACTCGTGTTCTTGCCAGCCGCGTTCGTAGTCGCCGACGAGCAGGCGGCACAGCGCCGCATTGTTGTGGGCACTGGCAAAATCCGGTCGCAACACCAGCGCCCGATCGTAGCTCTCGAGCGCCTCATCGCAGCGCATCAGGTCCTGCAGCGTAACGCCGCGATTGCAGTGCGCCTGGGCGTGATCCGGCTGCAGCGCGATGCAACGATCGCAGGCCGCGAGCGCTTCCTCGTAGCGCTTGAGCGCGTGCAGAGTCGCGCCCCGATTGCAGTGCGCGTCGGCATAAGCGGGCCGCAATGTCAGGGCCTGATCAAAGCCCACCAGCGCATCATCGAACCGCTGCAGACCATGCAAGGCATCGCCGCTGTAGCAAAACGCCTCGGCGTACTCCGGCGTCAGCGCCAGCGCCCGGCCGCACGCCTCCAAAGCCTCGTCGTAGCACCGCAGCGCCGTCAACGTGTTAGCGCGATTGGCGTGCGCCTCGGCGTAATCCGGCTGCAGCGCGACGGCTTGATCGCAGGCCGCGAGTGCCTCGGCGTAACGCTTGAGCGCGTGCAGCGTTGCGCCGCGATTGCAGTGCGCCTCGGCATATCCGGGCCGCAGCGCCAAGGCCCGGTCATAGCTCGCCAGCCCTTCGTCGAACCGCCGCAGAGCATACAGGGCGCTGCCTCGATTGCAGTGCGCTTCGGCGAAGCCTGGCGCCAGCGCCAGCGCCCGGTCGCAAGCCGCGACCGCCTCATTGCAACGTCGCAACTCCCTTAGCGTGTTGCCCCGATTGGAGTGCGCTTCGGCGTAATCCGGCTGCAAGGCGATGGTGCGATCGGAGGCCGCGAGCGCCTCGTCGTAGCGCTTGAGCGCATGCAGAGCCGCGCCGCGATTGCACTGCGCATCGGCATGAGCGGGCTGCAGCGCCAGCGCACGGTCGTAGCTTGCCAGGGCCTGGTCGAAACGCCGCAGTGCCAGAAGCGCGTTGCCGCGATTGTTCAGCGCCGCGGCATCATTGGGGTTTCGTTTCAGCGCGCGATCGATCTGAGCAACCGCCGCGGCCGGATTGCCGCGCTGAAAAAGAATAACGCCGAGGTAGTGCAGGCTGTCGAATTGATCGGGCTGAATGTCGAGCACTTGTTTGTAGACATTTTCCGCCTCGGCCAATCGGCCGGCCTGATGCAGGGCGACGGCGTCCGTCAGCAGCACCGCCGTACGCGCCAATTCCGGCCCATGCCGCTGACGCAGTCCCTTCCGCTCATCGCAAAATCGGATTTTCGAATTTTTCTTCATGCCTCAGCTGCCGTCAATTTACCCAAAACCACGTCCGCACGGGCTGATGAGATCGTCCGTGCATCACTCTGATCGCGCAACCGTGGCGCTAACGCGCGCAAACACAGTGTCCCACGCGCGAAATGGCCGCACCGTCGGATGCCAAGGGCTGTCACACGCGCTTGATTGTAGAGCCGTTCCACGTCCGCCAAGCGGCCGGCTTGATGCAACGCCATCGCCTCGGCGAACAATGCGGCCGGGTCGAACGATTTGGGCCGCCGTTCCACTGTTGCAGTGGTCATGCGAGGAAATCCGGACTGCGAATCGCCGTCAATCCTAGCAAGCAACTGAGATTCCGTATGCCTTTATCAGAGCGACCGCCATTACCGAGCGACGCTGTTTGATTCCAATCGCGGTTTTTTGAGCCTGCATCCGTGAAACTACCTGGCCGATAAGCTACAGCCGCAATTTCGGCCACAACGCCATCTGTGCCGATTACATCTTCCACCGCTCGTGCAGGCGCGTGCGGTCTGGGGCAGTTAAGACATTCTTCACCATAGCCACCAATGATTGCGCCGGTTATCAGCCGAAAGCGCCACCATGGCCGACATTCAAAGCCCCGCCATCGTTCTTGGCGACCCGGTGCCCTGGTTTGGCGCCCCGTTGCTCGGCACTGGCTCGTTCCACCTTCAAGTCGCCGCCGGACGCTGGATCGTCCTCAGCTTTCTCGGCTCTCCCGCCGATCCACGGGTCGAACGTGATTTGGACGCTCTGCTCCGCGACGCCAATCTGTTCGAAAGCGACAAGCTGATCTTTTGCGGCGTGCTCACTTCACCGCCCGCGGATCCGGCGCCGTTCCTGGCCCGCAGCGCGTCCGCCATCGCCTTCATCGCCGATTATGACGGCGCCATCAGCCGCTTGTATGGCGCCGGCGCGTGGCCACGCACTATCGTGCTCGATCCGATGCTGCGCGCCATCGCCAATGTTGCATGGGATGACAGCGGCAATCACGCGTCTGCCGTGCGCGACCTTCTGTGCAGTCTGCCATCGGTTGACGATTCCGCCGGCGTGCCGCTGACGGCGCCGATTCTGATCGTTCCGCGGGTGTTCGACTTTCCGCTCTGCGAAACGCTGGTCCAATTCTATGACAAAATCGGCGGCCATGATTCCGGCTTTCTGATCGATGTCGACGCGAAAACCGCGCAAGTCGTCGACTACCGGATGAAACGGCGCAACGATCTTCTCGTCGCCCACCCGGTGCTTCGCGAAGCCATCCGCGACCAGATCGTCCGCCGGCTGCTGCCACCCATCGAGCGCTTCTTTCAATTCCAGGCCACACGCATGGATCGCTACATCGTTGCCTGCTACGACAGCGAGGTCGGCGGCCATTTCCAGCGTCACCGCGACAACGAGAATATCGGCGCGCAGCATCGCCGCTTCGCCATCTCGATCAATCTCAACAAGGATTTCGACGGATGCGATCTCATCTTTCCGGAGTTCGGCCGCAAAACCTATCATCCACCGATGGGCGGCGCCGTCGTATTCTCCTGCGGCGCCTTGCATCAGGTCACCCCGGTGACGCGCGGACGCCGCTACGCGTTCCTCGCCTTCCTCTATGGCGAGGCCGACGCGGCGCTGCGCGAGGCGAATAATGCCAAGCTCCACGCCAGCGCAGCGCAATACAAGGTCCAGTCCGATCGTCTGTTCGTCGAGCCGAGCCCAGGGCCCGCGAAAGCTACAGCCTGATTACCAATGCCGCCGGGCGGCGGCCGATCAGCCATTCACAGGCGACAGATAATTCACGAGGCTGAGCTGGGCCAGCCGCGCCGTGACCGACATCGACGCCGACAGGCTGTTCTGCAACGTCAGGATATCCTCGCCGATTTGATTCTGGTTCACGCCGTCGATGTTCTGCAACATATCCTGCAGTGTTGTCTGGGTTTGCGTATTTAGCGTTGCAGCATTGGTGACGGTGGTCTGCGCGTTGGCCAGATCGGCCTCGATATCGCTGATCTGCTGCGTGCCCGGTTGGCCGTTCAGATTCGCCGCTACTTTCTGGCTCAGCGAATGGTAATTGGTCTGCGCATTGGGATCGGTTGGCGAATAGGTGGCCGCCGCGAGCACGGCGACGTTTTCAACCAACGTCGTGAGCGCCTGCTCATTGGCGCGCATGCCGTAGTCGATCGTGATCGAAGGCCCGACTTGCGCGGTCGCGGTTTGCCGCGCCGGCGTGGAACCGTTTTCACCGGTGTACCAAAAGACCGTATTGGCTGACGTACCATTCACTAATGCAGTGGAGGTGTCCGGCGGCGAACCGTTGACGCGCTGCGGCGGATCGCTGAAAAAATTGTTCGCTGCCGCCATGGCGGAAGCGGCCGGCAACGCCGTCTGCGTCAGGCCGGTGACGGCGGCCGTTAGCGCCGTCTGCAAGTTGGTCGCGGTATTCGCCGGCGCCGTGCCGATGGTGAACTGGTTCACCCCAGGCGGCGAACTCGTCGTGGCCTGCAGCGAAATGGTCTGGGTCGAGCCATCCGGAAGCGTAAGCTGGAACTGGATCGCGTCACCCGGGTTCGGGTTGGATCCAAGATCGACCGAGATCGACGTCGGTGAACCCGACGGCCCCGTCACCGTCGCGCCGGTCAGACTGGAATTAACGCCGGTGAGTTGGAAGCCAAACGGCGTGCCGTCCTGACTGAGCGTCACAGTGGAAGAACCCACGCCGCCCACAGTAGCGCTCACATGGCCGAGCCCGCTCGCGCCGAGATCGGCTTGCTGGCGCTCGGTGATCATTTGCGTCAAGCCGGCTTGGGCGCCGTTGCCGTTAAGAATATCCGCAACGCTGGCAACGGACTGCTGGTTCGGCCCGCTGCCCGAGAAAATGTAACTGCTGCCGACTTGTGTATTCAGCAGCGATAAAATGTTGTCGAGCTGTGCCGCCGCGGTCGCCTGGGTGGTCGTCTGGCCGTTGCCGTTGAGCTGGAAAGTCTCTTGCTGATTGATTGCCTGCATCATCGAGCTGCTGGCCGTGCCGAGCTGGGTCAAGACCGACTGCGCGACGCTCAGCGTGGTGCCAACCGTCGACGCAGTACCGCTATAGCCGGTGAGAGCCGAAAGTTGCGCGTTGAGCGCCAGCGCTACACCGGCTTGCGACTGCAGTCCGGAATAGGTCTGCGCCGCCTGTCCGCTCGCCAGTTCCTGACCTAGCGTGTTCAGCTGGTTCATCATATTAGTCTGCGCCAACACGTTGGCAGCGGTGATCGATCCCGGTCCAGTGATACTCATTACGATAGAACCTGCATCAGCGCCGCCATCATCTGCTGAACCGTCGACATTACCCGGGCATTGGCGCTGTAGGCGTTCTGCAGCGCGATCAGATTGGACATTTCGGTGTCGATACTGACTCCCGACTGATCGTTGAACCGCTGCTGCAACGCAGTGAGAACGGTGTCCTGGCCTTGCTGCAGATTGGTGGCGGCGTTCGCGGCCTGCGACTGCTGAGTAACGAACGCGCTCATGTATTGCGAGAGCGTGCCGCTATAGGGCGACGCGCTGGTGCCGAGGCCGGTTGCCGGCGAATAGGTCAGAATCGCATTGTTTGCCTGGTTGAGGAGGAAATTCGGCCGAGTCGGATCACCCGATGAGGTATTCGCAGCATAAGCAACCAAAGCCGACGGTGAGGAGACCAGCGCCGAATTGACCTGGATCGCTCCGGCGAGACCCGTAGTCTGCGAGCCGGCGGCGGTGATGGCGCCGGTAATCGGCTGGCCATCGTCCGTGAACAGCTGCAGTTGCGGATTGCCGCCTTGCAACGAAGTGACAGTCCGGGTCGCCGACAGCGAATTGACGACATTGCCGGCGCCGTTATTGAGCACCTGCAGCACGGTACTGGACGGATTGGAGAATTGCAGATTGCTTCCAAGCGCGGCGTTAAGCTGCGACACCACCGAAGCCATGCCGGACGAGAAATTAACCCCGACAACGGGATTGGTTGCATTGGCCGACGGCGCCGGCAGCGTACCGCCGGCGCCAAGCGCGACGATGGTGACGGTGTGGCTGTTATTCTGCGCGTCGGTGTAAGTGAGCTGGACCGTGTTGCCCGGCAGTAGGCTCCCGGTATCGACGCTGAAGCCGGCTTGCGAGCCGAATGTCACCGCGGTGCCCGACGTTGTCTGGTTCGACAACGCCTGCGACATCTGATTAGCCAACTCGTCGAGCTGGCTCTGCGCCTGCGGCAGGATGCTGTCGCGCATCTGCAAGTAGGCGCCGATCTGCCCCGATTGAATGGCATTGCTGGCCACCAGATCGGTGGTGATGCCGCTCGGCGACGTCAGGGTTATGGTGCCGACGGTGTCCTGACTGGGATTGGTGCTCCATTGCGACGTTGCCGTCAATGTCCCGATGCCGTTGAAAGACAGTTGCCCAGCCTGGGTACCCGCGACCAATTGCTGGCCGGTCCCGGTAAAGACGGAAACTTGATTGTTGCTCCCTTGCTCCACGGTCACGTTCATCAGCTGCGACAGCTGCGTGATAGCCTGATCGCGCTGATCCTCCAGGGTCGCCGTGGAGCTATCCGCCGAAGCGGCGACAAGCTGCTGGTTGATTTGGGCGATTTGCTGCAGGGCGGCACTGGCAGTCTGCACGTCGTTGGCGATACCGGCTTCGGCCTGGCTGCGCAGCTGCTGGATGCCGGCGCTCATCGAATTGAGGTTTTGCGCCAGGCTTTGTGCGGCGCCGATCACCCCGCTTTGCGTCGAGTAGGAACTCGGACTGGTCGAGAGCGCCTGCAACGCGCTGGTGAAATTGTTGAAGATGGCGTTGAACGAGCTCGACGATCCAGGCGTGCCGTAAATCTGCTGTAGCTGCTGATAGAGCTGCGCGGTCGTATCGGCATAGGAGCCGCCCGACGTTTCGGTCCACAGCTGGCTTTGCAGAAGCGTATTAAGATTACGATTAACGCCGGTAATGTCGACGCTCGCGCCGGTCTGGCCCGTGACCCCGACCTCGAGCTGATTGACGCTCTCGTCGACATAGCCGGGAGTATTGGCGTTCGCCACATTGCCGGCGACCACCGACAGCGCTTGCTGGGTGACTTTGACGCCCGCCACGGCGGCGGACAGCGCCTGGTTGATGCTCATGGTGGCGCCCGGGCGATCTCACCAAATGAAATCACTGGATCACTTGCAGCAAGCTCTGGATCATCTGGTTTGCCGTCGTCATGACGCGGGCATTGGCGGAATAGGCTTGCTGCGCCACGATCAGATTGCTGAACTGCGTCGAAATATCGACGTTGGAGGATTCCAGCGAGCTGCCGTCGATTTTGCCGGTGGCGCCGTAGATCGGCGGCCCGGAGTCGGCGGTAGCGGCATAAGCGCCACCGTTAAGCGCCTGCAGTGCGTCCTCGCCGTTGAAAGTTGCAAGCGTGATTTCCGCCAACGGGATTGTTTGCCCGTTGGTGAAAGTGCCGACCACGCGGTTCTCGCTGTCGACCGCGACCGACTGCAGTTGCCCGGCAGCAAAACCGTTTTGCTGCAGTTGAGTGACCTGCGCGGTTCCGCTAGTGTTGGCAAACTGGGTCAAGCCGTTGCTGCCGAAATTGATCTCAACGTTGTTCAGCGTATCGCCGTTGATGGTGAGCGCCGGTATATTGAGCGCACTAGACGTCGGTTGAGTGAGTTGTCCACTGGAATTAAAAATGAAATTCTGACCGACGTTCTGCCAGGCGGCTTGCGTTCCGCTTGCACTCGAATTTGTCTGATAGAACAGATTCCAAGTGGCTTGGCCGGAACTATTGTCGACTTGCGCCCAGCGGAATTGAATATTGAGCGGGTTGCCCTCGCTGTCGTAGGCGGTTATGGAGCCGCCGGCAACCGATTGATCTGTAAACGTGGTTAGATCGCTCCCGATGACGGTTCCGTTGCCCGGCGAAACAGATGGGGTCTGGATACCAAAGGTCGATGGTGAGGCAGTACCCCCAACCAAGAGCGATGCCGTAGGGTCATCCGCCAAAAGGCTAATGTTACCATTACTGGTGTTCACAGATCCGATCACACCGGTCAAGTCGCTGATCCGCGTCTGCAATTGAGCCATTGTCTCGACGTCATTGGCTCCGGTGCCGAAGGTGATGGTCTGTGGCAAGCCACCGCCGACCGACACGGTCAGTGTTTTTCCGCTCAACCCCTGAGTCAGCAGGTTCGTCGGCGCGAAAGTGTGGTTCGAGGAACCAAAACCGAGATCGGCGGCGTCGTTGGCGCCGCTACCGGTGACTGAGATAGTACCCGTATCGTTGCTCCCAGTGAGGACGATATTGCCCCCGCTGAGTGACGCAGTCACCGCCGCGTTGCCGGCAGCGCCCGAGTTGATAGCGTTGATCAAATCGCCCACGGTGCTGCCGGCGCCGACGGTGTAAACTGTCGTGTTGGTGCCATCGCCGACCGAAACGGTGTCGTTAACCGCAAGACCCAGCGAAGTCAGCGTGGTGGCATCGGTGAGACTGCTGACCGTACCTGTGCCGGTCGCCGCGGCGTCCGGCAATAGCGTGGCGCCGGTGCCGATGATCTCCGAGCCGGCGATCGGATCGTTGGCGTAATCGCTGGGATTGACCGCACCGGACGTCGGCGCGCTCGGCAGGTTGGCCTCGTAAGTGATCGATGTGGTCTCTTGCGCTGGGATAAAATTATTTTGGAATTGCAATACTTGCGGGACGCTGCCTTCGGGATTCCCGGTGGTCGGGTTGACCGGAATACCCATAAGATAATATCCGGCGGCATTGACCAGGTTGCCGTTGTCGTTGAGCTGAAAATTGCCGGCACGGGTGAAATCGGTGACGCCGGAAAAAACCGGCTGATTGTCGGTAAAGCCTGTCGGTTGCGCAACCACGAACCAGCCGTCGCCGTTAATGGCCATATCCGTCGAGACTTGCGTCGAGTTGATGGTGCCCTGCACGGTGTTGGTCGCAACCGAGTTGGCGATAACGCCGTCCGCGGTCTGCTGATTTTGCGCGGCCTGGGACACGAGATCCTGAAAGCTCGTGTCGGTCTCTTTGTAGCCGGTGGTCTGCGAGTTCGCGATGTTGCCGGAAATATTCTGCAGTGCGAATGATTGTGCCTGTAGACCAGCCACTGCGGTGGTCAACGCATCGAAGATACCCATGGACCTGTCTCCAACTCGATAGCAACGCGACAGCGGCCGACAGCCGCACTCGCAGCCGAAGACAGCAAGCCGCATGCCATTAATTTAAGACGTTAGTTCAATAGCTTACAATCGAGGCCCAAACTCTCTCTGGTACGGATATGCCGGCCGACGGGCAATAATTGCCGAGGGCGCCCAGCTTCCGTGCCATCGCGTCCCGCACGGCAATGTCTTGTAATCGCCAAGTTCGCCATGATCTAATTTCGCCAACATCAAGCGAGTGGATTTTCATGCGTTTCGAAGGCACCAGCGCCTATGTCGCCACCGACGACCTCAAAGTCGCGGTCAACGCCGCAATCGCCTTGGAACGACCGCTCTTGGTTAAGGGCGAGCCCGGCACGGGCAAGACCGTGCTGGCGATCGAGATCGCCAAGGCGCTCGGCGCGCCGTTGATCGAATGGCACATCAAATCGACCATCAAGGCGTTGCAGGGGCTTTACGAATACGACGCGGTGACGCGGCTGCGCGACAGCCAGTTGGGCGACACTCGCGTCAAGGACATCCGCAACTACATCAAACGCGGCAAGCTCTGGGAAGCCTTCGTTGCCGACGAGCGCCCGGTTCTGCTGATCGACGAGATCGACAAGGCCGATATCGAATTTCCCAACGATCTCCTGCAAGAACTCGATCGCATGGAGTTCTTCGTCTATGAAACCGGCGAAACGATCCATGCCCGCCGCCGCCCGATCGTCGTCATCACCTCGAACAATGAGAAGGAGCTGCCGGACGCTTTCTTGCGCCGCTGCTTCTTCCATTACATCCGCTTTCCCGATCCGGACACCATGCGCGCGATCGTCGAGGTGCACTTCCCCGGCATCAAGCATCGCCTCGTCGCCGAGGCGCTGAAACTGTTCTATGAAATCCGCGACGTACCGGGCATGAAAAAGAAGCCCTCGACGTCGGAACTGCTCGACTGGCTCAAGCTTCTGATGGTCGAGGACATTTCAGTCGAGACGCTGCGCGAGCGCGACCCGAAGCGGCTCATCCCGCCGCTGCACGGCGCGCTGATCAAGAACGAGCAGGACGTGCACTTGTTCGAGCGGCTGGCTTTCATGACGCGCCGCGAAGGGCGCTAAACCTCATCACGCCGGCTGCATGGTGAACGAATAACGCATTGATCTCGGCTTAGGGCTTGGCATCCTGGTTGGCTTCGTCTGCAATCGGCCTTTTCGCACCCCCGCGGCGCTTTCTTCGTTTTGGCGAGATCGCGGCTGACTGCCGTGCCTGCTCGTAGCCACCATCGTCCGGGTCGCTAAGCGGTGGAACAATGGACTCGGCAGACGCAACGGGCTGTTTGCGTGGATCCAATTCGGTTGCCGCAACTGCCGCGTCCGTTGCAGGTATTGGGGCTTGCCTTTCGATCGCCTCGTGTTGAGCCTCATGCGCCACTGCGATATCACGCGCCTGGCGATGCGCGGCTTCGCGCGCCTTGGCGCGTCGTTCCGCGACACGGTCGCGCAATCGTTTGATCCAGACGCGCGCTTGTGCCGCCGCCCGGCCGAACGCGCCGCCCGCCCAAACCAATTCGAACGGCGTGAATTGCCGCCAAGTCTCGTCGCCTTCGACGATCGCGCGGGCGATGATATTGCCGGCCATCGCCGTTGTGTTCAGCCCATGACCGCCGAAACCACTGGCGAGCCAGACTCCCGGCCCAAGCTCGCCGATCTGGGGCATCCGGTGAACCGTGAGGCCCAAGGTGCCGGCCCAGGCGAAATCGGCCGTGATGTCGCCGAGCTGCGGATAGGTTTTTTTTATGTCGGCGGTCAGCGCACCGACATAGCGGCGCGGGTCCCTGACCCATGCCGTGGCACGGCCCGACAGCATCAGGCGATCGCCGCCGACGACGCGATAGTGATTGTCGGCGTGGTCGGAATCGCTGATGCCGCCGCGATAGCCGACGGCTTCGGCGAGGCGCTCGCCGAGCGGCGCGGTGGTGATCACATAGGTCGTCATCGGCACCAGCGTGGCCGTGAGGCGGGGCATCAGCCGGCCCAACTCCACATTGCCGCAGAGCACGACGTGGTCGGCGCGCAGCCGCGCGCCGGGCGTCACGATGCGCTTGCGCACGCCGCTCGGATCGATCGACAGCGCCGGCGTTTGTTCGAAGAGGCGCGCGCCGTCGCGTTCGGCGGCGGCGGCGAGCGCCAGCGCGTAATTGAGGGGATGAACTGTGATCGCCTGCAGATAATTGATAGCGTTGAAGTAGCGTTCGCTGTGCAGTACAGCGCGCACCTGCTCGGTGGACCAGCCCTCGATCTCGCAGCCGAGCTCGCCGAGCACTCCGACGTAATTTACGAATTCATCGTTGTTGTCTTTTTTGGATACGTAGAGCCAACCATTCTGCGAATCGATCCCGGCCGCGCCTTCGGCACGGATCGTGGCGCGCACGTAATCGAGACCTGCCTGCGCCAGCGACCACAGATTCCTGGCACGTTCAAAACCAACCCGGGCGACCAGCTTGTCGGCATCGGCGCCGAAGCCCGGCAGGACGAAACCGGTGTTACGTCCGGAAGCGCTTTGCGCCAGCCGGCCGGCCTCCAGCAGCACGACCGAATAGCCGCGGCGCGCCACTTCACGCGCCGTGGTCAGCCCGGCGAGACCGCCGCCGATGACGCAAACGTCGACATCGAGGTCAAGCGACAAAGGCGGCCGCGGCGGCGCTTGCACCATGGTCGCGGCGTACCAGCTGTCGCCATAGGCTTTGGTCTCGGGCTCGCTCATGACGACGACGTTTTACGGCGCTGTTCCCGCGGCATGTCGCTGCAATGTAGGGGGTTCATCCCTGCAGGACTAGACAGCTTAAGCCCGGAAAGCGACATTACGGCGATGCGCCGACTGATGCTGCTGCGACATGCCAAAACCGAGCGCGCCGGGCCAGGGGAGCGCGACCGCGACCGCAAACTCATGAAACGCGGCCGCTCCGACGCGCCGTCGATCGGCGCCTATATGGCACATCACGGGCTCATTCCCGACGTCGCCCTGGTCTCCCCGGCAAAACGGGCTCAGGAGACCTGGGCGCTGGCCGCACCGGCCTTCGCCCGCGCACCGCGCACGGTAAGCGACGAGCGCATCTACAACGCGAGTCCGGACGCGCTCATCGCCGTCCTCGGTGAAGCGCGCAAGGCGCACACGCTTCTCCTGGTCGGTCACAATCCGGGGCTGCAGGACCTTGCCGCGCAATTGATTGCCTCAGGCGACGTCGAGATGCGTGAGCAGCTTAAAGAGAAGCTGCCGACCTCGGGACTCGTCGTCATCGATCTGCCCATTGACGATTGGTCGCTCATTCATCCTCATGCCGGCCGTTTGGAGCGTTTCGTGAGCCCACGGCTGATCGCCGCGGCGACTGAATGAGGGGCAGCAAACAAACATGAAACTTGTCAGCGCGCCGCGCTTGCCGCCGATTTAAGGGTGGAAAATCGACCGCACGGACTTGCAAGATTCGCCGACCCGGTAAACCGTGGACCAATCAACTGTCGCAGCGCAATTCGACATGCCAATAGCGCCTTCGAAAGTCCTCGCGTTTCTTTTTCCCGGCAGCGAGCCGATCGCAATGGATAAGCTGCATCCGCAAGCCGCCGGCTTGGTGCTTGAGGCCGCCGCGCTCGATGAACCAGCCACCGCATTATCAGGCGTCGGCTATCTGCTGTTGATGTCGATAATATTCGTCCTCTCGCTGATCACGATCGTGTTTGCGCGGCGATCCGATCTCATTGCGACGATTTGGCCGTCAAATGCAATCATTCTGGCTGCCCTGCTGCGCCACGCCCGCGACCCAATACACTATCCGATGCTTCTCGCCGGCGGCGCCGCGGCATCCGCACTGGGTGGTCTTGTTGCCGGAAACAGTCCGATTTTTTGCGTCATGATGTTTGTCGCAAACATCGTCGAAATCTCCACAGCATTGGCATTGCTGAAGCTGCTTCGGGTCGAGGCCTTTAATCTCACCTCCCTGAGAAATCTGATTATTTTCATAGCCATTGCCGCCGGCGTGGCGCCGATCGGAAGCACCATGATTGCGGCGCTGGGATTTCATAGGCTGCATGAAATTTCCTGGCCGGTCGTGGCACGAAATTGGTATTCGGGGCACGCGCTCGGCATGATCATCATCGTGCCGTTCCTGATCAGCATAACATCGAAGGAGTGGCACGATTCGCGCGCACGACACCGAGTTGCCGAAGCGGCAGGCATAGTCGCGATTTTCATCGCGATCAGTATCTGTGTCGTCTATTTTCGACCGTTTGTTTTTTTGCTTGCGCCGGCGATCCTGCTGTCCACTTTGCGGTTTGGCATCGTCGGCGCAACGACATCGACGTTGCTGATCGCGATCGTTGCGACCCTATTCGCGGTCTTGGGGATAGGCCACCCGATGATTGCCAACGCCGACATAACCACGCGCATCTTTACGCTGCAAATGTTCCTGGCGATCACCTCGTTCTGGTCGCTGCCCGCCGGCGCACTGCTGACCGAACGCGAGCGCCTGTTGGCCGATCTGTCGCACGCCAACGCGCAACTGGCGGCGGATAGCGAAAGCAAGTCGCACCTCGTGACTGGATTGCGCCGGCACCTGTCGAAAGCGGAAGAAAACGAGCGGCTACGCCTGTCGCACGAACTGCACGATCAAGCCGGACAGAGCCTGATCGCCGCCATTCTCGAACTCAATGAGATCGATGGCTCCACTTCCGGCGCGGGCCGCAAACGGCTGCACCGTGTGCGCAAGAGAATGGTGGAGATGGGCAAGACGCTGCATCGGATCGCCTGGGAATTGCGGCCGCCCTCGATCGACGAGCTCGGTTTACGCAAGGCGCTGGCAAGCTACATTGCCGAATGGAGCGAGCAGTGCGGCACCGAAATCGATTTCCATTGTGCCGATCCGAACCTCGACGAGGTGCCGGATGAAATCGCCACCGCGGTATATCGCGTCGTGCAGGAAGGCCTTACCAATATCGTCAAGCACGCCCAGCGGCCCTCACTTGTCAGCGTCGTCATCCGGCGGACGGACGCGACGCTGCAGGTGATCATCGAGGACAACGGTTGCGGCTTTGACATCGGCGCGCAGGCGTCCAGAGTCGGCAATCACCGCGGACTCGGGCTTGAAGGAATGCGCGAACGGCTTGGGCTCATTGGCGGAACGCTCGACGTGGAATCGGCACCCGGCCTCGGCACCACGATCTTTGCCCGCATCACGCTCGATGGTCAGAGGCCTGTCGCATGAGCAAAACCCGGATCGTGCTGGCCGACGACCATCCCATCGTTCTCGATGGGCTGCGCAACCTCATCCGCGCGGAAGAGGACTTCGAACTGGTCGGCGAAGCGGGAGCCGGCTTGGCCGCCTTGAGAGTCATCCGCGAGACACGTCCCGATGTTGCCGTGCTCGACATTTCGATGCCGGAGCTCAACGGCATCGTCTTGAGCCGGCGCCTTGCCGCAGAGACTCCGGATGTTGCCGTGCTGATGCTGACGCTCCACGAAGACCGGGCTTACCTCAATCAGGCGCTGGAGGCCGGCGTCCGCGGCTACGTGTTGAAACGATCGGCCGTGGAAAATCTCGTGCATGCCATCCGCGCCGTCACGGTAGGCGGTATCTACGTCGACCCGGCCATTGCCGGACGCCTCGTCGACGGCAGGCGCGGTCACAGCAAACCGTCTCCGCGCGGCGGCGCTGCGCCGGTACTGACCGAGCGCGAGACCGCAGTATTGAAAATGGCCGGTCTGGGCTTGACCAACAAGGAAATCGCCTCGCGGCTCGACGTCGGCGTGAAATCCGTTGAGACCTACAAGGCCCGCGGCCTCGAGAAGCTGGGCTTGAAGACGCGGGCGGAATTGGTGCGCTACGCCTCGACACAAGGCTGGCTCGATCTATAGCCAGCCGCCGAACCCGCCGAGGCCGCGGCGCGCGGCGGCACCATCACCGTGAATGATCGGTTAAGACGTCAGGCAATTTCTGACAGTCATTCCACGTATTCTCGATTCACCAAAATCGGTTTTGCGCTATGAAGTTTGCCTGGTGGGCACCGATCAAGACGTCGGATTTCCGACACGTGCATTGGTATGGGGGACAGTCGATGCCGAAAGCGGCCAATGCGATCGAGAACCACAACACGCCGTCGGCGCGAGCCGCAGACAATGACGTGCTCGGATTTCTCTCGCGCACGCTGCAGGCGCATTTCCTCGACGCCAAGCCGCAAGACGTTCTGACGAAGCTGCAAAACCTCGAAATCGCTCTCGAACAGCAGGAGAGCACGTTGTCGGCATGGCCGGATTCACCGAGCAAGAGCCGCATCTGTAAAGCACTGGCAAAAGCGCGGAACGCCGTTTCACAGATCGTCGAGGATCTCAGCATGGCGGCGCGCAATGAGCCGGAACGCCGAGCGGCCAACTCCCTGTAGGCGCGTTTGACCGCCGGTATCCAAGCCATGCCTTTGTCCGTCAGCCGCTCGGCATTTCCGCTGGATTTTTCGCGGATGAGCTTTCTGGTCGTGGACGATCAGCCGTTTTCCCGGCGGCTCGTCCACTCGATGCTGCTCGGATTCGGCAGCCGGGAGGTTTACGAGTCGACGAACGGCGTCGAGGCTTTCGAGCTGGCGCGCAGCGTAGGGCCGAACATCATCATCACCGATCTGGTCATGCCCATTTTCGACGGTCTTCGCTTCATCAAAATGGCGAAGGACGCGCAATCGCCCGCGCACAAAACGCCCATCATCGTATTGTCAGGATATTTGACGAAAGCCGCAGCCCTGACGGTGAAAAGCTCCGGCGCCGATGAGCTGCTGGTCAAGCCGGTGTCGCCAAAGTCGCTCTATGAGCACATCGTCCGCATCGTGCAGCAGAATGATTTTGGCAATGAGCAGCTGGCGCCGCTGCACAATCGCAAACGACGCGCCGAACAGCCACCCCAGGCGGCCGGCGGTGTCGCCTTCGTCTGACTTACCGCGATAGCGAAAGTCGACATCGGCGCCGGCGACGCCACGGCCCTTGCGCGCCGCGAGCCAACTTGGGCTGTTACGCGGCCGGACGCTTGATCTTGCCGATATCGAGAAATTTCATCACCGCTTTCTCGTAATACGGCTCCGTCGTGCCGGCGCGGACTTTGTGCAGGAAGTACTTCTCGAACGCCACCTTGGCGACATGAACCCAGCGTCCGCTCGACGCCCAATTGACGTTACGCGGCGGATTTTGCGGCATGGCCACGAAAGCCACTCCGGAATCGCCGAAATCGGCAAGACAAATGGCATTCCATGTCGCTTCGTGCGAGGCCGCTTTGCCGCGCACCAGGTCGCCGATGTTGAGCGCGGTCGCCGTCACCATGGATTCAATCATGAAACCGGTCTTTGGCACGCCGACGGGCAGCGGCGTCGGTTCGACCGGCGCAATGGCGATGCACACGCCGACGCCGAACACATTGGCATATTTGGGATTGCGCTGATGCTTGTCGACGATGACGAAGCCGTGCGGATTGACCAAGCCTTCGAGCCCGCGCAAAGCGGCAATGCCGCGGAAAGCCGGCAGCATCATCGAGAACTTGAAGGGCAGTTCGTGCGTCTTTTTCGGCTTGCCGTCCTCGTCGACCTCGGTGACGTGGATCTTGCCCGGCTCGGCCTTGTCGACCTTGGCATTGGTGATCCACTTGATGTGGTGCTGGCGCATCTCGGACTCCAGCAGTCCTTTGGTGTCGCCCACGCCGCCGACGCCGAGATGGCCGATATAGGGTTCCGCCGTGACAAAAGTCATCGGCACCTTGTCGCGGATGCGCCGCTTGCGCAGATCGGCATCCATGATCATGGCGAACTCGTATGCCGGGCCGTAGCACGAAGCGCCCTGGACGGCGCCGACGACGATCGGACCGGGGTCTTTGCAGAATTCCTCCCAGCGCTTATTGGCGGCCGCGGCATGGTCGACGTCGCAGATTGACGCGGTGTTGTGTTCGGGGCCGAGGCCCTCGACCTCGTCGAAGGCGAGCTCCGGCCCGGTGGCAACGACCAGATAGTCATAGTTTAGAGACGTGCCGTCGCCGAGTTCGACCCGATTTTCTTCCGGATGAACGCGTTTGGCCGCCGCGGCGCTGAATTCGATGCCGTGCTTCGGCAGCACTGTGGCCAAGTCAATAGTGATGTCGCTCTTCGATCGCCACTTCACCGCCACCCAGGGATTGGACGGCGTGAACTGGAAGAACGGCTTGTTGGAGACAAGGGTAACGCGATCCTCCTTGCGGACCGATTGCTTCAGCTCGTAGGCGCACGAGACACCGCCGATGCCGCCGCCGAGCACAACGATCTGAGCCATTTCTTCCTCCTGAAATATCATGCCTGAAGAGACCCCCGGAAACCCCGAGCCTCCTCGCATTCTCCGACAAGGCAAGCACCGGAAGCGGGCGCCGACATTGATCCAGCGCAATTGCGCGCGCCGGTAAAGCGGCCGTCCACACCCGATCAGGCTTTAGCGGGTGGGCTGCCGAAGGCAGGCCCCGGCTTGAGACCCAATTTGCGAAAGACCATGGCGGCCGGACAGAAGCCGGTAAATGCCGCTTGGATCATGTTGAGACCGACAAATGCCGAAAGCAGCAGCCAATACGGACTGACCGCAAGGCTCAATGCGAGACTGATCAGCAAGACGCAGCCGGCAAAAACAAGTACCGCGCGATCGACGTTCACGGAAACCTCCTGTTGGACCTCGTCGGGACCGGGACCATCCCCGCGCTCCGTCGAGCATTGACGATATATTCGTATATGCGTATATACGCAACTATGAAAATACAGGTAGCTGACATGCTTGCCGCCGCCGACGACGCAAGCGCGCTGTTGAAGGCGCTGGCCAACCGGCACCGGCTGATCATCATCTGCCAGCTGATCGAACGGGAGCGCTCGGTGGGCGAACTCGCCACGCTCTTGCACATCCGCGATTCGACCGTGTCCCAGCATTTGGCGCTGCTGCGCAAGGACGGGATCGTCACCGCGCGCCGCGATGGTCAAACCATCTGGTATTCGATCGGCAGCCCGCAGGCGAGCGAACTCGTCGACGCGCTATACCGCGTCTATTGCGCCGCGCCATCCGCAAATTCCCATAGGCGCAAGCCTCTGCGCGCGACGCGGCGCCGTCACCTTGCGCCAGATCAATGATTGTTGCCGCGGGCCAAGTAAAAAAACCGAAATAGCACAGGCCGCAAAAGCAAGGGCCGCGATGGCTGGTTTCGCATGATCAGAGGAAGAACTTCGATGCCGACCGGGATCGTGGCGGCTGCCGCGTTGGTCTTGCTTGCCCAGCAGGCGCTCGCTCAGGAAACTTTTGTCGTGGCGCCGCAAATGGTCGCCGACGAAAAGGCCGTGTTCGCTACGGTCGAGAGCGCCAATATCGAGCCGGCGCGGGCCAGGATCGGCGGTACCGTGGTGGAGCTCGCGGTGCAGCGCGGCGATCACGTCGAGCAGGATCAGGTGGTTGCCACCGTCGCCGACGAAAAGCTCGCGCTGCAGATGAAAGCGCTCGACGCGCAGATCGCCGGCCTGCAGGCCCAGCTGGCCAAGGCCAAGACCGACCTCGACCGGGCCCAGGAGCTTTTTGCGCACGGCACGGCGGCGAAAGCCACCCTCGACGCGGCGCAGACCGCCTTCGACGTCGCCACAAATTTGTTGAAGTCGCGCACGGCCGAGCGCTCGGTGATCGAACAGCAGGTAACTGAGGGCAAAATCCTGGCGCCGACGGCGGGCCGGGTCCTGACGGTGCCAGTCACCACCGGCACGGTGATATTGGCCGGGGAAGCCGTCGCCACCATTGCCGAGCAAAATTTCGTGCTGCGGCTGCGCGTGCCGGAGCGCCATGCCCGTTTCCTCAAGGCTGGCGATCCGGTGCGCATCGACGGCGACGATCTCGGCAAAAGCGGCGTCCAGTTCGGCACGCTCAGCCTCGTCTATCCGCAGATCGAGGATGGCCGGGTGATCGCCGACGCGAAAGTGGCCAATCTCGGCGATTATTTCGTCGGCCAGCGTATTCGCGTCTGGGTCTCGGCGGGTGACCGCACCAGCATCATCGTGCCGAGCTCCTTCATCGTCACCCGCTTCGGCATCGATTATGCGCGCGTCCGCAAGGATGCCAATACCGCTATCGACGTGCCGGTGCAGCGCGGCCGCGCATTGCCGCGCCCGGACATGCCCGACGCGCTTGAAATCCTTTCCGGTCTCCGGTCCGGCGATGTGTTGGTGCACCCGTGAAACTTGGACTGTCGGGCCGCCTCACTCAGGCGACAATCCGTTCGCCGCTGACGCCGCTGTTTCTTCTGGCGGCGCTTGCGGTCGGATTGCTCGCGCTCCTCACCATTCCGCGCGAGGAGGAACCGCAGATCAGCGTGCCGATGGTCGACGTCTGGGTCAACGCCGACGGATTGAAAGCGCCCGACGCCGTCGAACTTGTCACCAAGCCGCTTGAGGCCATCGTCAAAGGCATCGACGGCGTCGAACACGTCTATAGCCAGACCGTGGACGACCGCGTCCTGGTGACGGCGCGGTTTCTGGTCGGCACCAATGCCGACGACGCGATCCTGCGCGTGCATGAGAAAATCCGCGCCAATCTCGATCGCATTCCCGTCGGCATTCCGGAGCCGCTGATCGTCGGCCGCGGCATCAATGATGTCGCCGTCGTGGTGCTGACGCTGTCGCCGAAGCCCGATGCCGCGGCACGCTGGACCGATAAGGATCTCTACGAACTCGGCGAGAAGCTGCAGACCGAGCTGGTCAAGACCGACAATGTGGGCCTGACCTACATTTCCGGCGGTAGCCCGCAGCAAATCCGGGTCGAGCCCGATCCGGAAAAGCTCGCGCTCTATGGCGTAACTTTGCAGCAGCTGGTCGACAAAGTGCGCGGCGCCAACCGCGCCTTTCTCGCCGGCAGCGTGCGCGATGACGGCCTCATGCGCAGTGTCGAGGCCGGGCAGACGCTAGCCGGCATTCCAGACGTCGGCTTGTTGCTCGTCACCACGCGCGACAATCGGCCGGTTTATGTGCGCGACGTGGCCTCGGTGGTCATCGGGCCTAGCCCGCAGGAACACCGGGTCTGGATGGAAACGCCAGCAAAAGGCGGCCACTGGGACCGCGTGCCGGCGGTCAGCGTCGCTTTTGCCAAGCGCTCCGGCACCAATGCGGTGGTGGTGGCGCAGGATTTGCTGACGCGACTGAATAGCGTGCAGGGCCGGCTGATCCCGGCCGACGTCAATGTCACCGTGACGCGCGACTACGGCGAGACGGCCAACAATAAGTCCAACGAGCTCCTGTTTCATCTCGCTCTGGCGACGGTGTCGATTGTGGTGCTCATTGCCTTCGCCATCGGTTGGCGCGAGGCCGTCGTCACCCTCGTCGTCATACCGACCACGATCCTGCTCACGCTGTTCGCTGCCAAGGTGATGGGCTACACCATCAACCGCGTCAGCTTGTTCGCGCTGATTTTTGCCATCGGCATTCTGGTCGATGACGCCATCGTGGTGGTGGAGAATATCGCCCGGCATTGGGCGATGAAGGACGGCCGCACGCGGATGAAGGCCGCCATCGAAGCGGTGGCCGAGGTCGGCAATCCGACCGTGGTGGCCACCTTGACGGTGGTGGCGGCGTTGCTGCCGATGCTGTTCGTGTCCGGGCTGATGGGCCCCTATATGGCGCCGATCCCGGCCAATGCCTCGGCGGCAATGCTGTTCTCATTCTTCGTCGCCATGGTGATCGCGCCATGGCTGATGCTGCGCCTGCACCCGCAGGGCGGTTCACTGCACGAGCAGGAGGCCGCCCACGGCGAAGGCGTTCTCGGCCGGCTCTACCGGCGTTTTGCCGCTCCCGTGGTGCGCTCGCGGCGCTCGGCCTGGATCTTTCTTGTCGCCGTCGGTATCGCCACGGTCGCGGTTTGCATGCTGTTCGTGACCAAAAGCGTCACGGTGAAGCTCCTGCCGTTCGACAACAAGTCGGAAATGTCCGTCGTCCTCGATCTGCCCAAAGGGGCGACGCTCGAGGATACCGAACGCACGCTGTTCTCGATCGCGCGGGTGGCGCGGCAGTTGCCGGAAATCCGTTCGATCGAGACCTATGCCGGCACGCCCGCGCCGTTCAATTTCAACGGGCTGGTCCGTCATTACTACATTCGCCAGGCGCCGGAGCTCGGCGAACTTCATCTCAATCTGGCGCCCAGGGCGGAGCTTCATCGCACCAGCCACGAGATCGCGCTCGATTTGCGCGCGCGCATGAAGAGCCTCACGCTGCCGCCAGGCACCGTAGCGCGCGTCGTCGAGGTTCCGCCGGGCCCGCCGGTTCTGGCAACGCTGCTCGCCGAAGTCTATGGTCCGGATGCAACGACCCGCCGCGCCGTTCTTGCCGAACTGAAAAAACTCTTCGCCGAAGTTCCCTACATCGTCGACATCGACGATTCGATCGGCAAGCAGCAGCCGCAACTGCATATCGCCATCGACCAGGATCGGCTGGAATATTTCGGCGTCGAGCAGCGCGACGTCTACGACACGATCCACGCGCTGCTCGGCGGCACCACCGTCGGTTATTCGTATCGCGGCGAAGGCCGCGACCCGATCGGCATCGTGGTGCGGTTGCCGAAGCGCGACTTGTCCTGGAGCGAGCTTCTGGCCTCGACGCCGGTGCCCGCCAACACCGTGCCGGGCAACAAGACGGTCGTCGAACTCGGCGACGTGGTGCGCGTGACCAAGGATCTGGGCTCCCCCAGCATTTTCCGCCGCGACGGCCGCTATACCGACATGGTCATGGCCGATCTCGCCGGCCAATACGAAGCGCCGATCTACGGCATGCTTGCCGTCGACAATTTGATCGCCAATCACGACTGGGGAAAGCTCGGAACACCGACGATCCGTTTTCACGGCCAGCCCGAGGACGAAAGCAAGCCGGCGATCTTATGGGACGGCGAGTGGGAGATCACTTACGTGACCTTCCGCGACATGGGCGCCGCCTTCATGGTGGCGATCGTCGGCATCTATATTCTCGTGGTCGCGCAGTTCGGCAGCTTCAAGCTGCCGCTCGTGATCCTCACGCCCATTCCCTTGACCTTGATCGGCATCATCCTCGGGCACTGGCTGTTCGGCGCGCCGTTCACCGCCACCTCGATGATCGGCTTCATCGCGCTCGCCGGCATTATCGTGCGCAACTCGATCCTGCTGGTCGACTTCATCCGCCACGGCGCCGGCGCCGGCAGGACATTGCGCGAGGTGCTGTTGGAGGCCGGCGCGGTCCGCTTCAAGCCCATTTTGCTGACCGCGCTCGCCGCCATGATCGGCGCCGCCACGATCCTGCTCGATCCGATTTTTCAGGGGCTCGCCATCTCGCTGTTGTTCGGATTGGCGTCATCGACTTTGCTGACGGTGCTGGTTATTCCGGCAATCTATGTCGCGCTGCGCGATGCCGACCGGATTGTCGCGGAACCCAAAGCGCCGGCAACGGATGCAAAGGCGTAACTCCGAACGCTGGTGCCGCCAAAATGCGCCTTCAATCCGCCAGCGCCGCCAGGATCCGCGCCCAGCTGCGGATGCCTTTGTGGAAGGACTTGAGATCGTATTTCTCGTTCGGCGAATGCACGCGGTCGTCGTCGAGCGCGAAGCCGACCATCAGCGTATCCATGCCGAGCACGGTCTTGAAATCGCCGACGATCGGGATCGAGCCGCCGGCACCGACGGTGACCGCCTTCTTGCCCCATTCGGCGCCGAGCGCGGCGCGCGCCTTGGTCAGCGCCGGGCTGTCGAACGCCACTTCGAAGGCCGGCGCGCTGGTAAAATTGCCGAACTCGACCGCGCAGTCTGCCGGAACGCGGGCGCGGACAAAATCGCGGAAACGGCTGCGGATCTTTTCCGGGTCCTGCGCGCCGACGAGCCGGAACGAAACCTTGGCCATGGCCTTGCCGGGGATGACGGTTTTGGCCCCCTCCCCGGTATAGCCGCCGATGATGCCGTTGACCTCGGCGGTCGGCCGCGTCGAAATCTGTTCGATCAGCATGCGGTCTTTTTCGCCGGCGGGGATTTTCAGGCCGACCGGCTGCAGGAATTTCTCCGGCGTCAGACCCAAGCCGGCAAGATCGGCCCTGATATCGTCTGGCAGCTCATGGACGCCGTCGTAGAAGCCGGGAATGGCGACCGACCCGTCGGGCCTGTGCAGCGCCGAAATAACATCGGCGAGAACATGGATTGGATTGCGCGCGGCGCCGCCGAACAGGCCGGAATGCAGGTCACGATCGGCGCAGGTCAGTCGGATCTCCTCATAAACGAGCCCGCGCAGCGAAGTCGTGATCGAAGGCGTCGCGGAGTCCCACATGCCGGTGTCGCAAACCAGCGCCAGATCGCGTTTGAACTCCGCGGCGTTGTCGCGCACGAAACCGAACAGGTTTTTCGAGCCGCACTCCTCCTCGCCCTCGATCATCATGGTGATGTCGAGCGGCAGCGTGCCGGTGACGGCCTTGAAGGCACGGCAGGCCTCGATGAAAGTCATCGCCTGGCCCTTGTCGTCGCAAGCGCCGCGGGCAACGATGATCTTTCGCCCGTCAGCGAGCGTCTTGAGCTGCGGGTCAAACGGCGGACTCTGCCAAAGATCGAGCGGATCGACCGGCTGCACGTCATAATGGCCGTAAAACAGCACCCGCGGCGCGTTGCCGCCGGAATTGGCGCTAGCTTTGCCATTGCCGCTTTTGCCGATCACCACCGGATGGCCCGCCGTCGGACGCACGGTCGTGTCAAAACCAAGGCTTTGCAGGTCGGCCGCGACGTGTTCGGCCGCTTTTTGGCATTGCGGCGCATAAGCGGGGTCGGTCGACACCGATTGGATGCGCAAGAGTGCGAACAATCGATCGAGACTTGCCTGAAGATCGCCGTCGACGCGTTCGAGGACCTTGGGCAGAGCATCCTTTGCCGTCATTGCATCACCTTGGCATCACGCTGCTCGTTCACGCCGCCGCGTCCGCGGACCAGGACTTTTGTTTTATAATCAACATCTTTCGCCAATTCCATCGCGCCGCGCCCCTAAAGCGTTGCATGTTTGCAACGCTCCGGCACGCTTCGCTGCGCCGAGTGTGGCAAATCGGCCTCATCTGCTTGTCACACCCCAACCGAGCGTACAATATGGCAAAAGCCTGCCGAAAGTGCGGGGGGATGGCGCAGGACAATGGACGAACTCATCGCACGGCTTGTCGCCGACCTCGGAATAGAGCGCCCGACTGCGGAAACGGCGGTCGGCATCATTCTCGACTTCCTGGTCAAGGAAGGACCGGCCGACAAAGTGCAACCGCTCTTGGCCAAGCTCCCCGGCGCTGAAGCCTTGATTCAGAAAACCGCCAACCTTGGTGGCGCTGGTTTGGGCGGCGCGATGAGCGGGGTGATGGGCGCGGGCATGCGCCTGATGTCGGCGGGGCTAAGCATGGGTCAGGTCCAGAGCGTCACCCGCGCGGTCATTGCTTACGCCCGCGAGAAGGCGGGCGAGGATGCCGTCGGCGAGATTGTCGCCGCAATTCCGGGTTTGGCGCAGTTTGTTTGAGTACGGATGGCTTTGCCGCAACGATTTTGGGGCTGAGGGGAGACATCGATGGCGTATCCCATTACCGAAATCCAGGGGATCGGCACGGACGTTGCCGCGATCCTCAAGTCGGACGGGATTCGCACGACCGTTGGGCTGTTGCGTTCGGCGAAGACGCCCAAACAGCGGCTGAAACTTGCGCAGAAGACCGGCACCGACGAGAAACACGTGCTCGACTGGGTGACCGCGGCCGACCGCATGCGCATCAAGGGCGTCGGCTGGGAATATGCCGAACTGCTGCGGGTCGTCGGCGTGCGCACCGCCAATGAGCTACGCTTTCGCAATCCGCAGCGGCTCGCGCTGGCCATGAAGGACGCGAACGCCAAGCGCCAATTGGTGCGCGTACTTCCGTCCGTGAACATGGTGATCCGCTGGATTGAGGACGCCAAAGCGCTGCAGCCCCTGATCCGCTATTAGGCCGCGGATTTTCGCACCCGCCCCACGCACCGCAAGCGGCCCGGCTTGACTCGGACTCATCGGCCGCGCAAAGCGACGGCCAAATACCGCTTGGCAAATAGCGCCTGGAACCACCCTGATGATGGCCAATGAAGCGGCCACAAGCGAACCGCACCGCACCGGTTCAGCGCCGGATCCGGATAATGTGCTGACGCAGCTCATGGCCAAGGCCAAGGAACTGACGCGTCCATTGATCATGGGGGTGCTCAATGTCACCCCGGATTCATTTTCCGATGGCGGCCAATTTCTGCAGCCGCGGTCGGCCATCGAGCATGCCCGGCGGCTCGCAGCCGAGGGCGCGGACATTATCGATATCGGCGCGGAGTCGACCCGTCCCTATGGCGGTATGCGTCCGGTCGCTCTCGAGGAAGAACGGGCGCGGCTCGAACCGGTTCTGCCGGCGGTCGCCGGCATCGGCATCCCGGTCTCCATCGACACGTTCAAAGCCAATGTCGCGGCTTGGGCGCTCGAGGCTGGCGCCGGCATTGTCAACGATGTCTGGGGCCTGCAGCGCGACCCCGATATGGCGCGCGCGATCGCCGAACGCGGTGCGCCGGTCGTCATCATGCATAATCGCGAAACTGCCGATCCGAACATCGACATCATCGCCGAGGTGGACGAATTCTTTTCGCGCTCGCTCGAAATCGCCTGGACCGCGGGGATCGCCCGCGACCGGATCGTGCTCGACCCAGGCATTGGCTTCGGCAAGACCCCGGAACAGAGCATGCTCTGCATCGCCAAGCTGGAAACATTTCGCAGCTTCGGCCTGCCGCTGTTGGTCGGCGCGTCGCGCAAGCGCTTCATCGCGTCGGTGGTGCCGGCCGAGCCGACCGAACGGCTCGGCGGATCGCTCGCCGCGCATCTGATCGCGGCGGAAAATGGCGCCGCCATCATCCGCGCTCACGATGTCGCCCCGACGCTGCAGGCTTTTGCCGTAGCGGCCGCAATCAGGCGTTTGCGATGACCGATGCAATCTTCATCAGAGGGCTGGCACTTCACGCCTATCACGGTGTGATGCAGCACGAGGCCAGGGTCGGCCAGACATTCCGCCTCGATCTCGACCTCGACATCGATCTCGCCGCCGCGTCGCGCAGCGACAAGCTCAAGGATACGGTGTCCTACGACATGGTGGTGAAAACCGTGAGCGAGGCATTCTGCGCGCGCCGCTACCGGCTGGTCGAAGCGGCGGCCGGCGCGGTCGCCGAAGCCGTCTTCGAGCGCTACCCGCAGGTTCGCGCGGTGCGCGTCACCGTGCACAAGCCGCACGCGCCGATCGCCGCAACATTCGACGACGTCGGCGTGACCGTCGCGCGCAGCCGCACGCGCAAACATGGTTGAGGCTACGGCGGCGCCCGTGGTTAAGGCGCTGATTGCGCTGGGCGGCAATGTCGGCGACGTGCAGGCGACCTTCGACCGGGCGTTGGCCATGCTATGCGACAGCGATGAGGTGCGGCTCTTGGCGCGTTCGTCGGACTACCGCACCCCGCCTTGGGGCGTCACCGATCAGCCGCCCTTCATCAATGCCGTGATTGCCGTTGCCACCTCGCTGCCGCCGCGCGATCTGTTGACGCGCGCGATCGCGGTGGAGCGCGCATTCGGCCGCGATCGCGCGAAGGAACGCCGCTGGGGACCACGCACGCTCGATCTCGACCTCCTCACCTATAGCGACCTCGTCCTCAACACCCCCGACCTGACGCTGCCGCACCCTCGCCTGTTCGAGCGCGCCTTCGTGCTCCTGCCGCTCGCCGAAATCGCGCCGGAGCTCCTCATCGGCGGCACCCGCGTGCGCGACGCGCTCGCTCGGCTTGACGCGAGCGGAATCGAAAAGCTGGCGCGATAGGCCCCGGCAATTACAGGCCGCACCATATTGGCCCTTTCGGTCACCCATGGCATTTTGCCCCCATGACGGCTTCAAACGAGGCATCTTCCGAACCCTTGGCGTTCGCGGGTGATTTTCCCCATGCGACGCAGGCCGATTGGCGCAGGCTGGTCGATGCAGCACTCAAAGGCGCGCCATTTGCACGGCTGGAAAGCCGCACCTATGACGGACTGACTATCGAGCCGCTCTATGAGCGCGACGCGGGGGCACATCCCGTCGCCGGCCGCAGGCCGGGTGCAGCCTGGACCATCCTGCAGCGTGTCGATCATCCCGATCCCGTCGCGGCGAATGCGCAAGCGCGCGAGGACATCGCAGGCGGCGCGAGCGGGCTCATTTTGATTTTTTCTGACTCGATCAGCGCCAATGGCTTTGGGCTTGAGCCTTCCGCCGCCGTACTCGCCCGCGGGCTCGACGGCATCGATTTGGCCGCCGGCATTGCGCTCGACCTCAATGTCGGCCCGGCGTCACGCCGCATCGTCGGCGATCTCGTACAACTGGTGCGCAGCCGCGGCCTCGCGCCGGCCTCGGTGGATATCCGCTTCAGTCTCAATCCGATCGGCGGATTTGCCGCCAACGGCACCAACCCGCTCCGCTGGAAGGATATGGCGGCGCAATTCGCCGGGATGGTGGTGGAGTTCGCGGCAATGGGCTTTCGCGGTCCCTTCGCCGTCGCCGACGGCCGGGTCATTCATAATGCCGGCGGCTCAGACTCCCAGGAACTCGCCTTCGCGTTGGCGAGCGCCGTGACTTATTTGCGCGCGCTTGAGGCCGGCGGCATGCCGCTGGCCGCGGCGCGCGACGCGATCTATTTCCGGCTGTCGGCTGATGCCGATCAATTCTCGACCATGGCGAAATTCCGCGCGGCGCGGAAACTGTGGGCGCGCGTCGAGGCCGCCTGCGGGATCGAGCCGAAGCCTGCCATGGTGACCGCGGAAACCGCATGGCGGACGATGACGCGGCGCGATCCTTACGTGAACATGTTGCGCAATGCGATCGCAGTGACGGCGGCGGGGCTTGGCGGCGCCGACGCCGTCACGGTATTGCCGCACACCGCCCCGCTCGGCCTGCCCGATGCTTTCGCGCGCCGCATCGCCCGCAACACCCAGCTCGTTCTTCTCGAAGAGTCGAGCCTTGCGCGTGTCGCCGATCCGGCCGCCGGCTCGGGCGCCGTCGAAGCGCTGACGGAGCAGATGTGCGCGGCCGCCTGGTCGCTCTTTCAAGACATCGAGAGGATCGGCGGCGCCTGGGTGGCGCTGGAAAACGGCATCATTCAAAAGAACGCCGCCGCCGTCCTGACCGAGCGCCGCAAAGCGATCGCGCGCGGCAAGGAGGTGCTGACCGGCACCAATGCCTATCCGGATATTCAGGAGGCCGCGCCCGCGATCCTTAATATCGCGCCGCGGCCGGCCAAACAAAACGACGCCGCGGCAACGGGCGCGGTGACGGCCGAGCCTTTCCCGCGGATCCGGCTTGCCGAACCGTTCGAGGTTTTGCGCGATCGTTCCGACCAAATTCTCGCCAAGACCGGCGCGCGACCGAAGATCGTTTTGGCGACGCTCGGCACCCCGGCCGAATTCACCGCGCGCATGACCTTTGCCAAGAGTTTCTTCGAGATCGGCGGCATCGAGGCCGTCAGCAGCCATGGTTCTGACTTTGCGTCGGTCTACAAATCCGCCGGGACGGCTCTGGCCTGTCTTTGTTCATCGGACAAAGTCTATGACAAGGAAGCCGCTGTCGCGCTGGCGGCATTGCATGCGGCCGGCGCCAAACATGTCTATTTCGCCGGTCGGCCCGGCGAGCGCGAGGGGGCTCTGCGGGCCGCGGGCGTGCAATCTTTCATTTACGAGGGCTGCGACGTGCTGGCGACACTGACTGCCGCTTACGATATTCTGATGCAGAACGGGTAATCGCAAAACGGACCATGAGCCGCATCCCGGACTTTTCGCAGGTCGCGTACGCCGACGCTCCCGCCCCGGCGCCGCCGCCGGCTGCCCCGTGGCAGACGCCCGAAGGCATCGCCGTCCAAAGCACCTATGACGCCGCCGCGCTCGGCGGCCTCGATGGCCTCGATACTTATCCCGGGATCGCGCCGTTCCTGCGCGGCCCCTACCCGACCATGTATGTCACCCAGCCGTGGACGATCCGGCAATATGCCGGCTTTTCGACGGCGGAGGATTCCAACGCCTTCTACCGGCGCAATCTCGCCGCCGGACAGAAGGGCCTCTCGATCGCCTTCGATCTTGCCACCCACCGCGGCTACGACAGCGATCATCCCCGCGTCTCAGGCGACGTCGGCATGGCCGGCGTGGCGATCGATTCCATCTACGACATGCGCACGCTGTTCTCCGGTATCCCGCTCGACCGGATGTCGGTGTCGATGACCATGAACGGCGCCGTGCTGCCGGTGCTGGCGCTCTATATCGTCGCCGCCGAGGAACAAGGGGTAGCGCCGGAAAAACTCGCTGGCACCATCCAGAACGATATCCTCAAAGAATTCATGGTGCGCAACACTTATATCTATCCGCCGAAGCCGTCGCTGCGCATCATCTCCGATATTTTCTCCTACACCTCGGCGCATATGCCGAAGTTCAATTCGATCTCGATCTCCGGCTATCACATGCAGGAGGCCGGAGCGACCGCGGATCTGGAGCTTGCTTATACGCTCGCCGACGGCATCGAATATGTCCGCGCCGGCCTCGCCGCCAATCTGGAAGTCGATCGCTTTGCGCCGCGGCTGTCGTTCTTCTTCGGCATCGGCATGAATTTCTTCATGGAGGTGGCGAAACTGCGTGCCGCGCGCGTCCTTTGGGCGAAGCTGATGCGGCAGTTCGAGCCGAAGGACGAGCGCTCGCTGGCGCTACGCACCCATTGCCAGACTTCCGGCTGGTCGCTTTCGGCGCAGGACGTCTTCAACAACGTGGCGCGGACCGCGATCGAAGCCATGGCGGCGACGCAGGGCGGCACTCAATCGCTGCACACCAACGCGCTCGATGAGGCGCTCGCCTTGCCGACGGATTTCTCCGCCCGCATCGCGCGCAATACCCAGATCGTGCTGCAACAGGAAAGCGGCACGACCCGCGTCATCGATCCCTGGGGCGGCTCGTTCTATGTCGAGCGGCTCACTCACGATCTTGCGACCAGGACCTGGGGCCACATCACTGAGGTCGAAGACCTCGGCGGCATGACGCGCGCCATCGAAGCGGGGCTGCCGAAATTGCGCATCGAGGAGGCCGCGGCGCGGACGCAAGCCCGCATCGATTCCGGCGCGCAAGCGGTGATCGGCGTCAACAAATACCGGCCGCGCGACGAAGCGCCGATCGACGTGCTCAAGGTCGACAACGCGGCGGTGCGGCAATTGCAGATCGACAAGCTCGCGCGATTAAAGCGCGAGCGCGATCCAAGGGCGCTCGCCGAGGCGCTTGATACGCTCACCCGTAGCGCCGCGGGCGGTAACGGCAACCTCCTGGCGCTCGCGATCGACGCCGCGCGCGCCAAGGCGACGGTCGGCGAGATTTCATTGGCGCTGGAGAAGGTCTTTGGCCGTCACCAGGCGGAGATCAAGGCAATCTCCGGCGTCTATAGGCGGGAGGTCGGCATGACGGACGCCGTCGAACGGGTGCAGAAACTCGTCGCCGAGTTCGAGGACAATGAAGGCCGCCGGCCGCGCATCCTGGTCGCCAAGATCGGTCAGGACGGCCATGACCGCGGCCAGAAGGTGATCGCCTCGGCCTTTGCCGATCTCGGCTTCGACGTCGATATCGGCGCATTGTTTGCCACCCCGGCCGAAGCCGCGCGCCAGGCGGTCGAAAACGACGTCCACATCGTCGGGGTCTCGTCGCTCGCCGCCGCGCATCTGACGCTGGTGCCGGAGCTCAAGGCCGAGCTCGAAAAGCTCGGCCGGCCCGACATCATGATCGTGGTCGGCGGCGTCGTCCCGCCGCAAGACTATGACGCGCTCAAGAAAGCCGGCGCCGAGGCGATCTTCCCGCCCGGCACCGTGATCGCCGAAGCTGCGGAGGCGTTGCTCGCCACGCTCAACCGCCGGCTGGGGCATTCGAAGGCCGCAGCGGAGTAGCGGCTAATTCGCTCGCGCTTCCTGCGGGGCCGGAACCAGCGGCACAACGGCGACCGGCACTGCACGCCGCGGCGGCGGGGGCGGCGGCGAGCGCGGTCCGCGCGGCAGCGATCTCATAAAGCCCATGAAGGCGGGATTGGCGGCGAGCGCGTCGCGGCCGGCGGCAATCAGCATATTGACCTGGTCAGGCGGCAGTTTCAGGCGCGTCTCGACGGCGTTGAGCGCAGCCGCGCGCTGCGCGCCGAGTTCGTCGAAGGAAATCCGGCCGATGAAGAATTGCACGTCGCGGCAGTTCCAGCCGGGCGGCGCGCCGAGCCGCGTGCGCTCGGCGTCGGACAGCCCGCAGCGCCAGCGGATCAGCTGTTCGCGCCAGTCCTTCATGGTGGCGTCGAACGCCGAATAGCTGCCGATGGCGCCGGAGTCAGTCGCCGTGTCCGAGGTCGCCATGATCAGATCGACGCCGGACGGCCCGGCGACGGTTTGCGACCATGTTCCGTCGGGATCGCGGCCGGAATCCACCACCAGGAACAGAAAGCGCCGCAGCTTGACCGCTTCCGCCGGCGCCAGCGGACCGTCGGGCGTGTTCGAGGCAAGCCGCGCGATGGTAAAGCCGGCAAGGCCGTAATTGTCGACCAGGCCGCCGTCGAGCAGCTTGACGTATTTGATCTCGCCGGAGCGATAGCGCTCGAGCGCGTCGGCATAGGATTTGATCAGCGGCGGCGCGCTTGGATTGTTGTGGACCCGCTGCACCCAGCTTGGCAGCCCGACCGGACAGCCGCCGGGATAATTCTGAATGACAATCGGCGCGAACACCACCGGCACCGCCGCCGATGCGGCGACCGCCATCGATACCGGATAGCTCGACAGGTCGCTGCACAGCGCGCTGAACGTCACCGGCGCGAAAATGAACGCGGTGCGGTTATAGATGTCGGAGGCGTTGATCCAGACCCGCGGCCGCGACCGGCTCAACAGATCCTTGAAGGTGGCGTGATTGTAGAGATGCGCGTCGAGCCAGACCGGGAACGCGGTGGAGTCGTTGACGCCGCCCTGCAGGCCCTTGGCGATATTGCCGATGCTCAGATCGGTCTGCAGTCCCTGCTCGGCATTGACGTCGAGGAAGCGCTGCTTGAAATCGCCCAGCGCCGCGCGGCCGTGCAAGCCATAATAGGCGGCGAGAATGGAGCCGCCCGACACGCCGGAGAGAAAGTCGAGCCGGTCCAATAGCGACACCGCGCCGGCGCGCGTCGGTACCCGGGTCTGATCGAAGCCGGTCAGCACGCCATAGGAGAAGGCGGCCGCGCGCGTGCCTCCGCCCGAGAACGACAGCGCCACGACCATGTCGTCGTAATTATCTGGAACGCTCGGGGTCAGAGCGGCCTCGACCTGCGCCGGATTGGCGGTAAGCCGCGCATTGATCGGATCGTTGTGGATGGCCGACGTGCAGCCGGCCACGAGGGCGGCACAGGCAATGACGCGCCCCGCGCGGATCGCACGCTGGAACAAAGCCCCACACATTACCAAAACGTTATTGGTGGCCGTACTGCCCCGTCAAGCAAACCCCAGCCGAAGCCAAAAGTAAGACTTCTTTAAGGTTAACTAAAAAGGTAGCGGGAGGTGGCTCCGGCCGATCGCCAGTGGATGACTTGGCGGACTGCTGCCGGTGGACAAGATAACTCCTGTGGACGGCGGCCGGCGCGAAACCAGGCGCGGCTGAGTCTCCTAAACGATTCCAACACGTTAGCGTGGGCTCACGGCCTGCAAGGCGCGAAAACACCGGATTCTCCGGGCTATTTCACTCAGACTAGGCAGGAAACCCCCGTCATTGCGTGACACAAGCATGACGACTTAGGCATGAGGGGATACCCCTACCCCTTCACCGCGGCCGTCGTCCGCGGGGGGTATGTCGCGCATGCGACGCGCCGCAGTTGGTCCGCGAGCGGTAAAAAGCGGTTCCATACGGTGCGGCTCTTTCGGATTCAGTCCGAATCTCCGATACTTAGTCATCCCTCCCGATTCGTCCCCGTAATCCCCACATTTAGTGGTTGATTCAGGAATTCATACTAAAGCTTGACGCACGCGCCCGGCTTGGCCTAGCTTTCAAAAGTTCGGCGCGCGGGTATCGAAGTCCGCCGAGCTCTCCAAAAAGGGTCTTGGGAGTGCTCCGCGCCGCCGTGGCGCGGGCGTGGACTTTTGCGCCCAAAATGGACGGCTCGGACACGTCGGAACAAGACCGGTTTGCAAAGCCGGTTCGGGGTTGGGTGGGCAGACCGAAACAGGGGTGAGTTCGACGCGGCAGAGTTCGCTGTGCCGCGTCGCAGGAGCACCGTCGGCGGCTTATATTGAGAGCGTAACCGCCGATACCAGAAACACGAGAATTAGGGGCAGAAAATGCGGATCGAGCGGCGCTACACCAAAGAGGGACAATCGCCCTATGCGGACATCGGCTTCCGTCTGACCACGAGCGAAATCCGCAATCCGGACGGGTCGATCGTCTTCCACGCCGAGAACGTCGAAGTTCCGGAAGCGTGGTCGCAAGTCGCCTCCGACGTGCTGGCGCAGAAATATTTCCGCAAGGCCGGCGTGCCGTCCCGCCTCAAGAAGGTCGAGGAGGAGACGGTCCCGTCATGGCTGTGGCGCAGCGTCGCCGACGACGCAGCCCTCAAGGAAATGCCCGAAGCCGAGCGCTACAGCGGCGAGCAGTCCTGCAAGCAGGTGTTCGACCGGCTTGCCGGCACCTGGACCTATTGGGGCTGGAAGGGCGGCTATTTCTCGAGCGAGGCCGACGCGCAAGCCTTCTTCGACGAGCACCGCTACATGCTGGCGATGCAGATGGTGGCGCCGAATTCGCCGCAATGGTTCAACACCGGCCTGCACTGGGCCTACGGCATCGACGGCCCGAGCCAGGGCCATTTCTACGTCGACTACAAGACCGGCGAGCTGACGCAATCGGCCACCGCTTACGAGCATCCGCAGCCGCATGCCTGCTTCATCCAGTCGATCGCCGACGACCTCGTCAACGAGGGCGGCATCATGGATTTGTGGGTGCGCGAGGCGCGCCTGTTCAAATACGGCTCCGGCACCGGCTCGAATTTCTCGAAGCTGCGCGGCGAAGGCGAGAAGCTTTCCGGCGGCGGCAAGTCGTCCGGGCTGATGAGTTTTCTCAAGATCGGCGACCGCGCCGCGGGCGCCATCAAGTCGGGCGGCACCACGCGCCGCGCCGCCAAGATGGTGATCCTCGACGTCGATCATCCCGATATCGAAGCTTTCACCGACTGGAAGGTGATCGAGGAGCAAAAGGTCGCCAACCTCGTCACCGGCTCCAAGATCAACCAGAAGCACCTGCGCGCGATCTTGAAAGCTTGCGTGAATTGCGAGGGCTCGGGCGACGACTGCTTCACGCCGGAGAAGAATCCGGTGCTGCGCCGCGAGATCAAGGCGGCGCGGCGCAACCACGTGCCGGACAATTACATCCGCCGCGTCATCCAGTTCGCCAAGCAGGGCTATAAGGACATCGAATTCCCGACCTACGACACCGATTGGGATTCGGAAGCCTATCTGACCGTCTCCGGCCAGAACTCCAACAACACCGTGCGCGTCACCGACGAGTTCCTCAAGGCGGTCGACGCCGACCGCGACTGGGATCTGTTCTGGCGCACGAAGCCCGGCAAGATCGCGCGGACCGTGAAGGCGCGCGACCTGTGGGAGAAGATCGGCTACGCCGCTTGGGCCAGCGCCGATCCCGGCCTGCAATTCCACACCACCATCAACGACTGGCACACCTGCGCGGCGTCGGGGCCGATCATCGCGTCGAATCCGTGCTCCGAATACATGTTCCTCGACGACACCGCCTGCAATCTCGCGTCGTTGAACCTCCTGCAGTTCCACACCCCGGCGCTCCCGGCCGCGGCCAACGGCGAGAAGCTCAAGAGCGAGCTTTACGACGTCGAAGGCTATGAGCACGCGGTGCGGCTGTGGACCATCGTGCTCGAAATCTCGGTGCTGATGGCGCAATTCCCGTCGAAGGAGATCGCGCAGCGCTCTTACGATTTCCGCACGCTGGGCCTCGGCTATGCAAACGTCGGCGGGCTCCTGATGTCGTCGGGCATTCCCTACGACTCCGAGGCCGGCCGCGCGCTGTGCGGCGCGCTGACCGCGATCATGACCGGCGTAGCTTACGCCACCTCCGCCGAAATGGCGGCCGAGCTCGGCGCCTTCCCGCGCTATGCCGAGAACCGCGACGTGATGCTGCGCGTCATGCGCAATCACCGCCGCGCCGCCTATGGCGACCGCACCGGCTATGAGGCGATGGCGACCCCGCCGGTGCCGCTCGACGCCAAGGCCTGTCCGGACCGCAAGCTCATCGAGCATGCCCGGCGCGCCTGGGATCGCGCCATCGCGCTCGGCGAGACCAACGGCTATCGCAATGCGCAGGCGACCGTGGTGGCGCCGACCGGCACCATCGGCCTTGTCATGGACTGCGACACCACCGGCATCGAGCCTGACTTCGCGCTGGTGAAGTTCAAGAAGCTCGCCGGCGGCGGCTACTTCAAGATCATCAACCGCGCGGTGCCGGAAGCCCTGCGCGTGCTTGGCTACAAGGAAAGCGAGATCGCCGAGATCATCGCCTATGCCGTCGGCCACGGCTCGCTCGGTCAGGCTCCGGCGATCAATCACGGAACGCTCAAAGCCAAGGGCTTCACCGACGAAGCGATCGAGAAAGTGGAAAAGGCGCTGCCGACCGCTTTCGACATCAAATTCGCCTTCAACAAATGGACGCTCGGTGTCGACCTTCTTAAGGACCAGCTCGGCGTCGCGGCCGAAGATTTGGCCGCGCCGAGCTTCGACCTCCTTGCCCATCTCGGCTTTTCCAAGCGCGAGATCGAGGCGGCCAATATCCATGTCTGCGGCGCCATGACGGTCGAAGGCGCGCCGCATCTCAAGCCCGAGCACTATGCCGTGTTCGACTGCGCCAATCCCTGCGGCCGCACCGGCAAGCGCTTCCTCTCGGTCGACAGCCACATCCGCATGCTGGCGGCGGCGCAGCCGTTCATCTCCGGCGCCATCAGTAAGACCATCAACATGCCGAACGAGGCGACGGTTCAGGACTGCAAGGACGCCTATGTCCTGTCCTGGAAGCTCGGGCTCAAAGCCAACGCGCTCTACCGCGACGGCTCGAAGCTGTCGCAGCCGCTGCAGAGCCAACTCATTGCCGACGAGGAAGAGGACGAGGACGTTATCGAGGCCTTCCTCGACAAGCCTGCCGCGGCGCGCGCCACAGGGCTTGCCGAGAAGATCGTCGAGAAGGTCGTCGAGCGCCTTGTTGTCATTCGTGAGCGGGAGCGCGAGCGGCTACCTGACCGCCGCAAAGCCTACACGCAGAAGGCCGTGGTTGGAAATCACAAGGTTTATCTGCACACCGGCGAATACGACGACGGCCGGCTCGGCGAAATCTTCATCGACATGCACAAAGAGGGCGCGGCACTCCGCTCTATCTTGAACAACTTCGCCATCGCGGTGTCGCTCGGCCTGCAATACGGCGTGCCGCTTGAGGAATATGTCGATGCCTTCACCTTCACCCGCTTCGAACCGTCAGGCCCGGTGCAGGGCAACGACTCGATCAAATACGCCACCTCCATCCTGGACTACGTATTCCGCGAGTTGGCGGTGAGCTACCTGGGGCGGTATGACCTCGCCCATGTCGAACCGAAAGAGGCGAACTTCGACGCACTTGGTAAGGGCGTCGAGGAAGGCAAGCCTACCCCCGACACGCGCTATGTGTCGAAGGGCCTGACCCGCTCGCGCACCGATAAACTCAAGATCATGTCGGGCGGAGCGGACGCCACGTCACCCTCCCCTGCAGCGGGAGGGTCGTCCTCCGAAGCTCGCGGAGCGAGCGAAGGCGGACGGGGTGCGGTCAGCAACGTCACCGCGCTTTCCTCCTCCGCCCCGCGCGGTGAAATCGCAGGCGCCGTCGCACTCAAGGCCGAGCCCGAGCAAAAACTCTCCCCCGCCCAACAGCTCGAGCAGGTCAACCGCACCGACGCCCGCAGCCACGCCAAGCACGCCGCGGCGGAAAAACGCGCCGAAGCCCGCGCCAAGGGCTACGAGGGCGAGGCCTGCGGCGAGTGCGGGAATTTTACCTTGGTGAGGAACGGGACGTGTCTCAAGTGCGATACGTGCGGTGGGACGACGGGGTGTAGCTGAAGAGATCGGCCGTAGCGAAAAGCACAGGAGACTTTATGGCAGATAAGCGCACATTTGTAGAACAGCGTCCGCAAGGAGACTACGCTGTCAGAAGAGCGAATGCAGAAAGAGCAAGCGCCGTTCTACCAACACAGGCAAAAGCGATCGAGCGAGCGCGAGAATTAAGCCCGGGAACGGCACCCCATATGGAGCGTGTCAGGCATACGACGGGCGGATCTCCTGATAAATGGCGAAAACCATAACTAGACGATGAGGCACCAAGAAAAAGCCGCGCGAAACTAGCGCTCTCGAGGGGTAACGATAATGGCTAGCGCACTTACACGATTTGGAATTCTTTCCAGAGCGCTTCGTAGCTCGCACGATCGCACTATGGGTCAACAGGCGGCCGCCCTCGGATGCGCAGTCCACTATGTTTCAGATGTTGAAACCGGTAGGTCGCCACCTACTGAGGAGTACATAGACGCGTTTTCTCGTTGGCTAAATCTTGAAGAATCAGAACGACAGTCGCTGAAAAGACGTAACAAACCAAACATAATAAGTTTCCGAAACGGCTCGACCAGCAACAAAAGCCAGTCGATGCGCCTGTTTCGAAAGATAAGCAAAATGGATTCGAACCAAATTCGGAGCTTCCGAATAAAAATGCAGGGCGAGGCAGAAGATGAACGACGACTTTCTGGTCCCGCCGAAGTCAGCTAAAGCGATCGAGATAAAAGCACTTGATTGGCGCCATGCTTTTGGCGTCGAGGACGCTTGGTCTCCAAGCGTCATTGATCTATTCGAGAAGAAGTTACCGAAGCTTTTTCCTAACTATACTCTGATGGTTCGATCCGATGCAGAGATGGCCGCCATAGGCGACGCCGAAGCCTACACATCGTTTAATCCGCCAATCATTGCTGTTCGCGATAGTGTCTATCTCCTAGCAAGCCAAAACAATGGGCGCGCTCGGATGACCTTCGCTCATGAATTTGGGCATCTCATTCTCCATCCCGGGGCCTCAAAATTAAGAACCGAAGGCGCGCAAGAGGCGACGAAGCGGCCAAGGCCGTTTGAAACCGCCGAATGGCAAGCGCGGAAGTTTGCGGCATATTTCCTGTTGCCAGATCACATCGTCAGACAATTTGGCACACCCCGGGACTTGGCAGAAAATTGCCACGTCAGTTTCCAAGCTGCAGAAATTCGTTTTCAGGAAGTGGGGCATATTCGCCGCGTCGTGCCGGAATGCGTATCAGAGTTGATTCGCGATACTAATAGAGTCGTGACACAGTTTCCAAAACCGACGCTCGTGAAATAAACAAGCGTAGCGTGGGCTAAGGCGCGAAGCGCCGTACCCACGTGTCTTTGCTGAATTTCTTCGTCGCCCGCGTGGGCTTCGCTGCGCTCAGCCCACCCTACGAACCTCACCACGAGCACGTGTAAGTGTCCCATTGCCCCGCGTAATAGCCGGACCAGACGCGGATGAAATGGCAGGGATTGGGATAGGGCGGATAAAACTCGCCCCGGCCCGGGTAATAAGACGGGCCGAGCACGCGGTGGAAACGGGCGCGCCGTCGGTGCCGGCGCATGCGAACCTCGCGATGATGGCGGACATGCATGCGCGCGCGCTTTGGTGCCGTATGCGCCTTCGCCGCTTGCCGATTTTCGGAACGCGGCAGCACGACTGCCGGCGAAATCGCGGGGGCGGAGCCTGACAGGCCGCTTGGCAGCGTCGGCGAAACCCGCGCCGGCGGCGGTTGCGGCACCGTGTACGGCGTCGACGGATTGAAGGTCGGCGGCGGCATGACGATCGGAGGATTGACCGGCTGCGCGCGCGCCCCGCCGATCGCGAAAGCCGCGATCATCGCGGCGAGCAAAACGGCCGCGAAAGCCGCCGCCGGTCGCTCGAACTCTGTCGCCCTCATCATTCCGGTCTCCTTAGCGTTGGTCGGGTCGCCCACGCGCCCTTCCCCACCGGAAGAAATATGGCGGCCAAGCGGTCCGGACAATGTGCCACCGAATGTCATCATCCGCAGAGGCGGATGATCCAGTAATCGCCGTCGAATCCTAATGGCTACTGGATGCTCCGCCTTCGCGGAGCATGAACACGTAAAGAAGCCATCACGCCCTCTGCCGATCATTATCGATCGGCAGCACCTGGCCGCTGATCGATTTGCCCGCGTCGGAGGCGAGGAACACCGCGAGCGCGGCGATATCCTTCGGGTCGATCATGTCCTTGATCGACTGCTCGGCCATCGCCTCGGCGCGCACTTCGGCCATGGATTTGCCGCTGATCTGGGCGCGGCCGGCGAACACGCGCTCGATGCGGTCGCCGGCGACCGCGCCGGGCGCAATGGCGTTGGCGCGAATGCCGAATTCGCCGAGCTCCAAAGCGAGCGTCTTGGTGAAGCCGATCACGCCCCATTTGGTGGCGGCGTAGGGGCTGCGGTTCGCAAAGCCGAAGCGGCCGGCGACCGAACTCATATTGATGATGACGCCGGCGGATGATTGTTTCAGATGCGGGATCGCGAGCCGCGTGACGTCGAACATGGCGGTGAGATTGGTCGCGATCACCTTGTCCCAGTCGTCCGGCGGATAATCGGCGACCGGCAGCGTCATGCCCGAAATGCCGGCATTGTTGATGAGCACGTCGAGCCCGCCGAGGCCTGCGACCGCCTCGGGCACCATGGCCTCGATCTCGGCGCGGCGCGCCATGTCGTAGCGCCGCGTGATCAGTCCCGGCATTTCCTTGGCGATCGCCGCGAGCGCGCGCTCGTCGATGTCGCAGACGAACACGCGCGCGCCGGCCGCAACGAAGGCGCGGGCGAATTCGCGGCCGATGCCGGCGGCGCCCGCGGTGATCAAGACCCGTTGCGGCATCGTTCCCCCTCCCCGCATTTTCGTCACCACCGGGCTTGACCCGGTGGTCCATGCTGAATGGCCGAATTTAAAGTGCGACAGTCAGCGCGGCATGTAGTCCGAACCGATAGCGCAGCATCACGTCAGCATGGATTGCCGGGTCAAGCCCGGCAATGACGAATCGGAGAAAATCCGGGCATCGCTCGCGCCACCCCCCAGAATCGTGCCGGATTCCGTAAACGAGAGATGAATCCGGCCAAAAAACAAAGAAAAACAAAGTTTGGGACTCGCGGACTGAGTCTCGTCCATGCTTTGCGGGCGAGTCGCCGAGCGATTCCTTTCCGTCCGGCGATGTTCGGGATTTTTGCGATGAACGCGTTGCTCGCTGCCGGTCTTTTGGCCGCCTGCCTCGTCAACCTGGCGAGCCTGTTCGGCTATCTCGGCGTGGCCGGATAGCGCGCCGCGCCGGCGATGCGCGCGAACCGCGCCGCGAGCGTTCGGTCGCCTGGTGGCGCCGTTCCGTTTCCTTAAGCTGGAGCAAAACAACGAACAGCTCGTGCGACAGTTTCTGCGGCGGCTGGTAGCGCGCGCGCAATCCCTCGCGCCGATCATCATCTGCATGGTCCGATGCAGCGTCACGGGGTCGTTGTCGCCGCGCGCAAGCACTTCGGCGGCGGGCACTTCACAGTCGATTGTCAGGGTCGCCATCGCGTCCCCTCGCGGGCATCCTCTCCATGTTTTTCCTAATCCGGCCATCGGCGACTTGTTCCGCGGTGCCGCGGAAATCTGCGGCATTACCCAAAGCCGTTCGTGGGCACGCTTCGCTTTGCCCGCGCGGCGAACTACATTGCGCCCCATGCACCCGCTCAGGCAGCCGCTGTTCCGCCTTCTCCTCGTCAACCTCGCCATCGGCGTTGCCGTGGCGGTGCTGATGCTGGGTGGGCTCATGGCGCTCAATCCAGGAAACCTGCGCGACCTGATTTTTGCCGACCGCTCGCCGGCAGTCGCGATCGGGCTTCTGTTGTTCGGGCTCGTCGTCACGCTCGGCTCGACCGCGATGGGCACCGCGATCATGAGCCTCGGCAAGCGCAAATAGTTCCGCAGGATCCGCTACCGTCTCCTGCCCCACAGCAGGGCATCGAGGCTCAGCGGCCCGCCGCCAGCGAATACCAGATAAAGAAAGACGAAGCAGAACAGGATCGCGGCCTCGCCGCCGTTGAGCAGCGGAAAGAAGCTTCGCGGCGCGTGGCTGATGAAATAGGCAAACGCCATCTCGCCGGACACGATGAAGGCGGCGAGCCGCGTGAACAATCCGAGCGCGACGAGCCCGCCGCCGATGAGCTCGATCCGGCCGGCGAACCACTCGGTTTCCGGAAAAACCGGCATGTGCCCGTGTGGCGGGAAGCCGATCACCTTGGACAGGCCGTGCTCGAGGAACAGAAGCCCGACCATGATGCGCAAGAGGCTCAACACATAGGGCCGATACCGCTCAAACGCGGTGACGGGGCCGGACGCGGCGGAGCGAGCATTGCCGGATGCCGAAGCGAAATCGGCGGGCGCGGCGGGACGATTCATTCTACACCTGTGCCTGTCATCGCCCCGCCCGGCGATGTAGGCGAATTCGACCTCGCGCGCACTTCACAACATTCTGATGGCGGCTGGCAACCCGAACCGAAGCGCCGGACGCGTTGCAAATCTGATCTAGCCGCGCCTGCCCGCGCAGCGCATCCGTGCTATGCTGCAGCAAGGCCGCGTTGCTTATTCAAAAAGACACTGGTGCGCCATGGACGACTTCCCGATTGCCCCGCCCATCGTGGTGAAAGACAGGCCGAAGCCGCGACGGCTGGTGACGCTCAAGGAGGCGCGCGCCTATGTCGACGAGGCGATGCGGCTCGGCCACCGTGAACCGTGGCGCGAAACGTGCCAGCGCCTGAAATCGGCGAAGACCGAAGAGGACGCCATCGAGGCGATCGGCGACTTGCGCGAATTGCTGGCCGATGAAGATCTGTTGGTGCCGCCGGGCGGCGCGGTTTGACGCGCAGGAAGTCCTGTCCGTCCGCGGTCGTCGCCGCCCTATTCGTCCGGCGGCGCCGGGATGCGCATCTCGTGGAAGCGCGCGGCGTGCATCGCATAGACCTCGCGCACCAGAATGTGGGTCGCCACCTCGTTCTCAGTGCGGCCAAGCTTGCCGAGGGTTGCCAGCAAGGCGAGGTAATTGAAGGTTTCCAGCGGCAGCGTCAGGCTTAAAGCCTTGGCTTCAGAACGGTTTTCCGGTCGTGCCATCTTGAGACTCAATACTCCGAATTAAAACTAGGTTATAATATCGTTAAAACCCTTGGCAGGCGACTCGAATCGTGAAACGGTAGGCGTCGGCGAGGGTTTTCGCACAACAATAGCCAAAGCGGCCCCGGTCAGTCCGGCGTACGGGTCCCATTCAAGCGGCGGGCTTGCAATCGCTTTCAGCGCGGATGCGGCTCGGTGATCGCGGCGCCGGTTACTTCTGCCACGAAGTATTCGCGCTCGCGCACCGAATGCGCGTTGCTGCGATTTGTCGGCCCCCGCGGCGCCGGTTGCGCGCGGCTTTTGCCTTGGCGGCCGAGAGGCGGCCGCGGCAATCAATGAGGCCATTGCATGCTTACCACCACGACTACCGCGGCGCCCGAACCAGGGCCCGCGCCGGGCCCCGCGAAGGCCCCAGCCCGCTCTCATTCGCAATCTCGCTCGCAATCCCACTCACCTTGGACCCCGGAGCTGGTCGAGCAGCTGAAGAACGGCGTCTCCGGCGGACTGACCTGCAGCGAAATCGCCGCCGAGATCGGCGTCACCCGGAACGCCGTCATCGGCAAGATCCATCGCCTTGGCCTGTCGCCGGGGCGGCCCGCGGCGCCGGCGCGTTCCTGCCCTCCACGCGCCCGGCAGCCGCGGACTTCCCCACGACGCCAGTTCCTGCGCCTGATGTTTGTGCAAGCGTCGGGCCTAGTCGGCGAGGACGCCGGGCCGGTGACGATCGAGAGCATGAAGCGCTGCTCGCTCCTTGAGCTCGCTCCGGGCAAATGCCGCTGGCCGGTCGGGGACCCTTGCGCGGCCGATTTTGCCTATTGCGGCAACGAAGCCATCGCCGGTTTCTCCTATTGCAGCGGCCATGCGCGGATGGCCTATCGCGTTCCGGCACGGCGGCGGGCTTAAGTTTCAAGCGGCGGCCGTCGCCTTGCATCGCCCTTGTGGACGTGGCTTAACGGCGGCCCGCGACTTTCGCCGCGAGCCGCCAGGGAGAAGAGCAATGCGAGCTGTGCCGCGCACCGTTATCGCCGTGCTTGCCGTTATCGTGGCCTTGGCCGGCATCGCCGGCCCGGCTCGTGCCCAGCCGGTGCGGACCACGGCCTCGGGCCTGGGGATCATCGACACCCAGGTCGGCACCGGCCCCTCACCCAAACCCGGCCAGACGGTGGTCGTCAATTACACGGGCTGGCTCTACGAAAACGGCAAGAGGGGCAAGAAATTCGACAGTTCGCTCGACCGCGGCCAGCCGTTCGAGTTTCCGATCGGCAAGGGACAAGTCATCGCCGGCTGGGACGAAGGCGTCGCCACCATGAAAGTCGGCGGCAAGCGCACGTTGATCATACCGCCGAGCCTTGGTTATGGCGCAAACGGCGCCGGCGGAGTCATTCCGCCGAACGCGACGCTGATCTTCGACGTCGACTTGCTTCGGATTAAGTAGTCCGAGCGCCACCGTTCGCCTGCAGGTGGTGGCGCGCTACCGCTCAGCCTACCCCCCTCCGAACGCGAGTGACGCGCCTCCAGGTCCCATTTTTCACGATGTGGAGATAGGCCCAACCACGTATTTCCAGCAGAGCGCCCACATTTTTCGCAAATGGCGCTCCGTCTGCGCCGGCGGTTCGCCGTTTATTCAGAAACATCGCCTATGACAGAATGGCTATGTCGCTCACCGCGCAGTCCCTTCTTTCCGAACTCGACTCGACGCTGGTCGAGGCGCCCGTGCCGTGGCGGCGCGACGCCTTGCGCCGGATCATCGATTTGTTCCGCGGCGGCGCCCCGAGCTATTCCAACGAGCAGGTAGATTTGTTCGATGAGGTGATCGGCCGTTTGCTCAAGAACACCGATCGCACGCTGCTCGCCGAGGCGAGCAGCGGCCTCGCACCGATCGAAACCGGGCCTGCCAAGGTACTGGCTACGCTCGCCCGCCACAGCGACCTGAATGTCTGCGGTCCGATCCTCGAGCAGGCCAGGGCGTTGCCGGACGAGGACCTCATCGCGATTGCCGACAACACCCGCACCGATCCCAAACTGCTCACCAAGATCGCGAGCCGGCCGCAGCTCAGCGAGGCGCTGACCGACGTTCTCATCAAACGCGGCAATCTTGCGATCAAGCGCAAGATCATTGACAACCCAAACGCGAGCATCTCGGAAGAAGGATTCGCGCGGGTGGTCAGCGCCATCGACGGCAATAAGGATTTGGCCGCTGCGGTTGCCGGGCGCCAGGATGTGCCGGAGGCGTTGCGCGTCTGGCTCGACCGGATCTTGAGCGAATAAACCGCGCCTTCGCCTCGACCGTTGGGCGCGGCGCAACGCATCGCCGTGCTATCCTGCGTTCACGATTCGCTTGTCCGAAAAGGGGCGGCCGTGACTCGCAGCAATCTCCTCTATTTGATTATCGGCGCTCTGGTGATCGCGGTCGCGGTCCTGGGCTATCAGCTCTATCAGGATCGCCACCAGCCCCAGGGCCTGCATATCAATGTCGGTCCCGGCGGGTTGTCCATCCAAGGCAAATGACCGAGCGTCATTGATCGTTGCGTCATTGATCGCCGCGTCATTGATCGTCGTAGCGATCGCCGCCCCCGAACAAGCCAAAGAATAGCGGCGGCGGCGCCGGTTGCGGCGGCATCGCGCCGTCCCGATCGCTGTCCTCGGCATAGCCGTCGCCGGACCGATCGTCATCGTCATCCGCACCTTGACTGCGATCGCTGAAGCGGCGGTCCACCGAGCGGTATCTCGCACGCGCATCCGGCGATCCCGACCGATCGGAGCGGGCATCGGAATTTGAATATTGATATCGCACGCGCGCATGGCGTGGCCCCGCGTCAGAGCGGCCGTAAGAGTCGTAGAGAGACCGGCCGTTCCGTGCCGAAGCTTCCATGCCCTCGCTTGGCGTGCGCTCGCCGTTTCGCGTGACCGTCACCTGCCGCTTGGCCGGAATGGGCTTGTGCGCGAGTTCGTTTTTGACTGGCTGGTTGGAACTGGAGCGGACTTGGCGCGGAGCCGCTTCGCTTACGGCACCTTCGCTGTCCGGCTTGACTGCACTCGGCCGCTTCGGCGGCATTGCCTTGCGCGCGAGCTCAATTTTGGACGGCTGGTCCAAGCCAGAATCGGCAGCCTGCGCCGCTTGCGACGGCTGGGTTTCACGAGGAGGCTCGCCGGACGAGGCTGCTTTCGGCTGCAACGCTACCGATGCGGCGCCGGTTGATGCGGCGGTGGTTGGCAAAGCGGCGCTTGGTGCGACGGCGGCCGGAGCGGCTTTGTGTTCGTGCGACAGCGCGTCCGGCCAGGTCGCCTGCTGCGGCGTCAGCGGCGGCGTGACCGCAATGTGCGGGACGTTCTGCGGCTGCGGGGCGATTTGCGCGTGCGTTTCTTGCGCTTGCGCTTCTTGCGCTTGCGTTTTTTCGCCGCCCTGTGGCGCAAGTCCGGTAGCCGGCGGCCCGCTTCGCGCCGCCGCTTGCTCCGGCGCGGGCGGCGCCGAAGTGCCTGCGGCGGGGACCGTGGCGGCACTGCTGGCGGCTTTTTCGGCGGTGATCTTGCCGACTTCCGCACTGACCCTGTGGCTCGGCGGAGCCGTCAAAGCCAAATCCAGAGCGAAGACGCTAAAGCCGCCGATGATGCCGCCCGCCAGCGCCGCGAGCGCGACAATGGGCAGAGCCCGAAGCGAGCGGAAGAACCAGCGGAAATCCGGATACGGGGCTGGCGGCATGATGCGCTCCTTGGCCCGCCCCCGGTGCCATGGGCAACGCATGACTTCACCGCCTCGTTCCGAACGGAAAATGTTCGAGGCTTCCGCGCCATGCGAGCGGATGGAACGCGGAGTGTGGTTGCAAGTTAGATTAGTGACTTTAACGGCGGAGACTTTCCGGGAGAGCCGCCATGGATCGGCGTGACCAGGAACTGTTAGAAAAACAATTGCATTCGATTTACGTTGCTCCGCGCAATGACGGCGTGTTGATTCTCACGGTGCTTGCCGTGTTCTTTGCCGGGATTGCGCTGGGCGGTTTTCTCTTCGCCTATACGTCCCAGCCCGGGCCGATGCGCGTTGCGTCCAACAGTGCGGCTCAGATCGTCCAAAGATAAAGTTTATTCTTCCGGTTCGGTGGTGAAGAACAGCGGATAGCCCTTGCTCTTGCCGAGTTCCGTTGCTTCTTTGGCTTTGGTCTCGGCGACGTCGCGGGTATAGACCGCGATCACGCAGGCGCCGCGCTGGTGCGCCGTCATCATCACCCGATAAGCCTGATCCTCGTTCATGCGGAATACCGCCTTGAGCACAAGCACGACGAATTCGCGCGGCGTATAGTCGTCGTTGAGCAGGATTACCTTATAGAGCGGCGGCCGTTGCGTCCTGGTTTTGACCGCGGTGCGCGGCTTGACGATGGTCTTGGTCATGACAGACCTGAAGGTAAAACACCGGCATTGCCGGCGTCGCAAATGCAGCCGAAAGCGCGGTTACACAACCCAAGCAATGACAATATAATCAATCGCGCGGCGGACCGCAGCAGCCGCGGCGGCCGCGGAACCGGCGCGGCGACATGGCGTTGACCAGCGCCTCGCCGCTAAGATGATTATTGCGAACGCGGTCGCGGCAGAATTGTTCGAGGGCATCATGCACATCATCGGAATCATTTTGATCGGCTTTGTCGCCGGCATCATCGCGCGCTTTCTGGCGCCCGGCGCGAATAATCCATCTGGATTCATCCTGACCACGCTCTTGGGCGTCGCCGGCGCCTTTGTCGCGACCTGGATCGGTCAGGCGATTGGCTGGTACCGGCCCGATCAAGGCGCGGGACTTCTGGGCGCCGTGGTCGGCGCAGTGGTCGTGCTGTTCGTCTGGCACCGGCTGGTGTCGGCGCGCGCTATACCCGACCCCGGTACCCGACGCTGGCTTTAGGTCGCAGCACTGCCGCGCGCGACGGACGGCGCTCAACCACGACGGCGCGGGGCGCGCCGGCGCGACCGGCGATGGTGAAACGGCTAGTGTCCTTGCGCTGGCCCATTTTCAGGACGGCGCCGCGGGCCACCTCGGCGGGCACTTCCATCAACGACATGACGATCTCGATCTGGGCGTCGATGTCGTCGCTGAGTCCCTGGGCGGCTAGGACAGCATCATCAATGGTCGGCGGATCGCGCCGCACGCGGCGCCGGCCATCCTTGGTGTCCCAAACTTCGCTCATCTAGCACCTCGACTTGCCGTTCATTGGCCGCTCTCTCGGCTTTTGCGAATTTGCGCTTCTATTATCAGATATTTACCGCACTGCAGCAAGTCTATTGTGCAAGGCACTCACAACAATTTCGAGGGTTCGAAACGACCGCAGCGCCCGCGGCGGGTGCCTGGGGCGCTGCGGGAAAAACCGCGCCGGCGAGCTTTGCTAGCGAGGCGCCATCTCGCTGAACAGCACCCCGCCTTTTCCCTTTGATGTTTTCGCCGTTTCGACCAGCGAGACGGTCACATTGTCGGCCGTGGTGCCGGCATTTTTCACCACCGCCTCGGTGATGTCCTTAACCAAACCGCGCTTCTGCTCGAGCGTGCGACCTTCCAGAATGTAGACGACGACTTCCGGCATATTTGTCCTCCAATGTTGCCCGCCTGCCTCACTTGGTCATTACTCGCACACCGAAGCCGGTATGGGCTTGCCTCAAGTTTCAGCCCGTACTATCCGAAAGTTCCCGGGAAGGCACAACAGGGAGCTGACAATGAAGCGTTTGGCATTTGCCGCCGGCGTGACGGCGCTGAGCTTTGCCGCATCTGTACCGGCGCGCGCCGATTTCGCCGTAGTGAAATTCGAACTCGGCTATTGCCGGATTTGGTGGGATACCGCGGCGAAGCCGATTGGCACCGGCTGGAACGTCGTCGCGACGGCTCCGACCTTTGACGGCGCCTGGGCTGCACAAACAGCGGCGGTCAAGAAGGGCAAGTGCAAATAGCCTGACTTTCGTTGAGCTTCCTGCTGCCGCCCGCCGGTCATCGGCGGGCGGTTGCAGTTCGTCTGCTCCGTGACGCGTTTGACCGCTGCGGCCCCACCGTCGTCTGCAACAATCATTGTCGTCGTTTGGCGCGCCAGATCGCGCTCAACCGCGCGCGTCAGCGTTCGCGCCTGCGCTATCAGCGGTTGGGATAATACGATGACCGGCTGGGCGGTTTGAACAGCCGACGCAACACCGCGCCGAAGCTCGGCGGCGACTGATATTTGTTGTTCGCGGCATAGGCCGCGTGCGGCCTTGGCTTTTTCACCGGCGGCACTGTCTGCGGTGGGATCAAGGCCTGATCCGGCGCCTCGGCAGGCGTCGTTTCGGGCGCAGACGGCGCATCCGACAGCGAGGCCAATCCTGAAGGGGGCTTCGGCGCCGGAGGGGTGCTCGTCTCGCTCGCGGCGGAGATTTCAGGCGCTGCAGGAATGATCGACTGTCGAAGGGGCGCGCCGGTGGGCTGCGGCTGTAATTTTGCTTGTGGCGCGATAGCGGAGCTCGCCTGCGGCGCAGTCGCTACGGCCGGCGTCACAGCGGGCGATGGCTGCGTCGCAACCGCAGCAGGCGTCGACATTGGCGCGGTCGGCGCCGCGGGCTTCACTGCAGGCGTTGGCTGCACTGCCCCTGTCTGCGGCGTCACCCGCGCCGGCGATTGCGCAGTCGGCGTGGCGGCCGGAACGGAAGTCGCCGTCGTCTTGATGGGTGCGGCGAGCGTCTCGGTTGCCGAATGTGGAGCTGCGGTCATGGTGGTGATCGGCGCAGCCTGCACGCTCGTGACGATCGCGTGTGCGGCAATTGACGCCGTCCTGTCATGCTCGGACGATGGACGATCGATCAGCGTCAGCACGACCGCGGCGCCCGCCGTGGCGCCGATGGCAGTGGCAACCATCACAACTCGGACTGTGCGCATGAAGCTCGGCGCAGGCGCAAGGTAGCCCCATTCCGAATTGAAATTACCGGCCGAGCGCATTGCAATTCCCTGACAGTGCGAACCCGGGTCGCATCGAGACGTTCAAGGCCGCGAAATCCACTTCCCGGTCCTGACCTGCAATCCCAGCGCTAATCCCAGCGCCACGGCGGCGGTTCCCGCCAGTGGCTTCGCATGGCTTACCCACGGCCATGGAACCCGGCAAGACTTGGCGGAACGGAAATCGGAAGCTGTTGCCGAAAAGCATCATTCGGGCGTCAATGGACGGTATTTCGGTAGCAAATCGCACGGCCTTGGCTTGGCCTTGGCTTGATTTTGGCTTGGGCTCGGCCTGTTGTGCACAACCCAATGCGTCGGGTGCAGGCGACATTTCGTTCTACGCCGTTCTCCCGGCTGTCGGCCTTGGATCAGGACGCCGAGTTGAATTGGCGATTCCCCGGCGTGGTACCGCCAAGGCTATCGCCGACCGAGGCGAACATTTTGCCGATGACCGAGACGACCTGCCGCGTCGCCGCAACAACGTGGTCCTTGATGTCGAGGGTCTTTGCAACGAACGGATTCGCCAAGAGTGCGTCCGGCTCGCGCCCCGTCTCTTCGCCTGCTGTAGCGGCCCCGGCAGCCGTTTCGTTGGGTGGCGGATCTGCTTGCGCGATAGTCAGCGGCGCGTGCGGCGCGGCGGCAAGAACAGGCGGCGCTTTGTGACGCGCAGGCGCCGCTTTAGCCGGCGCGGCGGACACGGCGTTTTGCGCGGCCATCGCTTGCGATGCGAAGAGGGCGTCCGCCAATTTCGCATCGGCCGTGGCGCGGGCCTCCGCTACGGCTCGCGCGTTGGCGGCGTCCTCGGCCTGATCGCGGCGCCGCTCGGCAGCCATCTGAGCCTTGAGATAATTGATGATCAAGGCGTGTTCGTCCCGGACCATCGCCATCATCTGCGGCGAGGCTGGCTGGACGTCGACCAGGCGCGGCGAGGCGGCCTGCCCGTAATGGTATTGCGTGAACAGGAACCCGCCGATCAGGCTCGCCAAAGCCGCCGGCAGCACATCGTGCACCAATTTGCCGAAGAAACGCGCCAGCCAGGGTGCTTGAATCGACACCTTGCTTGGCGTCCCAGTCCGCAGCGTCGCAGTCCCCAGCGTCCCATTCTGCTGCATCGCCCTGATCCCGTTCGGCGGCATGTCCGGCCTCCCAGTATTTCAAACGCGCGATTGAATTTCAAACAGCCGTTCTGGGCACCGGCAGGCCAAGAAAAAGGAATTTTTGCGGCAACCCCCGATTTTTCGCCCAAGACCCCTAGGTCTGCCGCCCGAGGCCGCCGACCAGCCAGCCCCCGATCAGGTCGGCCAGCCATTCGACAGCCTCGTCATCGAGGACAAGCCCGACTGGCGGCTGGGCGAGCTGCTCGCGATTCCGCAGAAATACGCTGCACTGGCCGATCAGCCAGATCGACGCCACCGTCACAGTTCGTGAATCGGCGCCGGACAGGAAGCGGCGCACCAGATCGGCCGCCAGTCCCATAAAGGGCGCCGCCTCCTCGCTGACGAGAGCGCGGAACACTGGGGTCGGGCGCACGGTCTCCCAATTGAATATCCGCATGTGGCGGCTGTACTCGTCGCGCGCCATCAAAGGATGGAGCTGGCGGCGGATAAACTCGCGCAACGCCTCCTCGCGCGTCATCGTCTTGACTTCCGCCGCGTGCGCCAACTGATCTTCGGTCATGGCGCGAAAGGCTGAGCGCAGCACTTCGCGATAAAGCCCGTCTTTGCCCTCGAAATGGTAGTTGATGGCCGCCTGGTTCACCCGCGCCTTGGCGACGATGGCGCGGATGCTGGTGCCGTCGTAGCCGCGTTCGGCAAACAGCCGTTCCGCCGCCTTGGTGATGCGGTCGCGCGTGACCTCAGACGGTCGTGTCATGGCGCCGTGCCTTCCCGATTTTCAAACCTTCGTTTGAATTCCAGATAATGAATTGGCGCGCGCAATGCAATCGTTTGGTTGCCGCATGATTGGACCTCGGAACCCGCCCAAGATGCCCGACCCCCTGCTCAGGGGCGCAAAGCCCCCGAGTTTAGGGCCTGGCCCAGCCGTGAAGGAAGGCGATGCGCTTTGCGGCGGCACGCTTTTCATGTCTATTCCCGTCCATGCCCGCTTTTATCTGCATCACCTGCGGCACCCAGTTCGCACCATCCGAAAAGGCGCCTGCACGCTGCCCGATTTGCGACGAGGATCGCCAATATGTGCCGCCGGCCGGTCAGGCCTGGACGACGCATGCCGCACTTGCACGAACCCACTTCAACTGCTTCCGCCAGCATGAAAAAGATCTCATCGGCATCGGCACCGTGCCGATGTTTGCCATCGGCCAGCGGGGCCTGCTGCTCGCCACGGCCGAAGGCAACCTGCTGTGGGACTGCATTTCGCTGCTCGACGACGCCACCGTCGCGATCGTGAAGGCGTTAGGCGGCCTCGCCGGGATCGCCATCTCGCATCCGCATTATTACGCCGCGATGGTCGAATGGGCGCACGCCTTCGATGCGCCGATCCATCTGCACGCCGGCGACCGGCAATGGGTCATGCGGCCCGATCCGGCGATAAAATTCTGGGACGGCGACACGCTGCCATTGGCCGACGGGGTGACGCTGATCCGCTGCGGCGGCCATTTTGCCGGCGGCACCGTGCTGCATTGGGCGAACGGCGCCGCCGGCCGCGGGGCGCTTTTGTCCGGCGACATCGTGCAGGTCCTGCCGAACCGCAACTTCGTCAGCTTCATGCGCAGCTATCCGAATTTCTTCCCGCTTTCGGCCCCGGCGGTCGAGCGGATCGGTGCGTTGCTTGCGCCCTACCCTTTCGAGATCATCTACGGCGCCTGGTTCGACCGCACCGTTCCGCGTGATGGCAAAGCGATTGTGCAGAATTCGGTGGAGCGCTACGTCGCCGCGATCCGCGGCGACGGGTCGGCGGAACTGAAATAAGAGGATCGCATGGCGCGCGTCGACGAAGTCAAACCGGAAGTTCTCGACGCACGGCAGCGGCGGCTTTACGACGACATCATGCGGACGCGGCCGCGCGGCAAATTGAGCGGCCCCTTCTCGGTGTGGATGCACAGGCCCGACATCGCCGAACCCGCCAACGCGTTGGCCGATTGCTTTCGCGTGCATCCAAGGCTCGACAAACGCCTCATCGAATTGATCACCTTGTTGATGTGCCGGGCCGCCACGGTGGAATATGCCTGGGCGGTGCACGCCCCATTGGCGCTGCAAGCGGGTCTGTCGCCGCAAGTCGTCGACGCCATCCGCGGCAACAAGCGGCCCGACTTCTCGCGCGAGGACGAGCGGCTGATCTACGATCTCGTCACCGAATTGCTCACCACCAAAAGGCTGAGCGACGCCACCTTCTCGCGCGCCGAATCCGCGTTCGGCCGCGACGGCGTCATCGAGGCGGTGAGTTGCGCCGGCTTCTACAGCATGGCCGGCTTCGTGCTCAACGCCTTCGCGGTGCCGCCACCGGCCGGCGGCGAGGTGCTGACTTAGCGCCGACGAACTTGACGACACCGAAGCTCACAGGGCGGACGCCCTCGCTTTTTCCAGGATTGCGCGGCCGCGAGCGGTCAGCGCGATCGAGCGACGGCCGTCGTTCTCGGTGCGCACCAGGCCTTCGACAACCGCATCCTCCCAGACCGAAATGTGCGGGCAGCTGTGCCAGGCTTCGACGGCCTGCTCGCGCGTGCGCGGCCGATCCGCCACCCAGGCGAGGAATTGCGTCATGATCAGGCTCGGCGAATAGGCCATCGCAGCCTCCATCACCCCTGTACCATAAGACAGGACATGCCGGTACGCAGCCCCGCGTGCCGGCATGGAACTAAACCCGCGGCATGTGCGTTATTCGGCGCATTTTACCGCGGGGCGCATCATGTCCATTCTCATCAGCATCCTGATCACCTTTGTGGTGGTCATTCTCGTGCTTTACCTCGTCAACATGCTGCCGATCGACGGCCGCGCCAAGCAGATCGTCCGCGTCGTCGTGATCATTATCGGCATAATTTCATTGCTGCGGTACCTCGCCGTCTTTTAAAATCGCGCGGTGCGCCGCATCGAAGGCTATGTCATCGTTTCCGCCGACGGCATGCTTGCCGACGCCAAAGGCGAGATGCCGGATTCGCTCCGCAACGATGCCGATCAACGCTTTTTCCAGGACGCGCTCGACCACGCCGCGGTCGTCCTGCACGGCCGGCATTCGCGTGAAGGCGGACCCCACGCCGCACGCCGCAAGCGTCTCATCCTGACGCGCCAGATTGCGGCTCTCGCGCCCGATCCGGATCACCCGAATGCGCTCCTTTGGAATCCGCTTGGCGCCAGCCTCGACCAGGCTATGGGGCGGCTCGGCGTCGCCGACGGCACGATCGCCGTCATCGGCGGACCTGAGGTGTTCAGCCTGTTTCTGCCGCTCTACGATGCATTTCACCTGTCCCGTGCCGCAAAAGCGAGGATTCCCGGCGGTCTTGCCGTTTTCACCGAAGTCGGCCCGAGCGCCACGCCCGAAGACGTTCTCACCCGGCACGGCCTTCGGCCGGGCGCGCGGCGCGACCTCGACGCGGCCGCCGGCGTTTCGGTCGTGACGTGGCAGCGGCAGCGCTGACCGGCCTGGAAAACTTGCGATGAACGCGCCAACGATGCCGCCAGGAATGACACCGTGAGTTCACGGCCGATCTCCCCGGCGTCTGCGCAGGTCGTCGCCCTCGATTATGAAATCGCACAGGAGCGGGCCTCCGCGCTCGGCCGGCTCGGCCGCGCACTCGAGGCGGCTCTGGCCGCGCTTGTCGAACACGACCGCCGGCATGGCGACGATCAAGGCGATCATGAACAGGCCGGAAGGCGCAGGCGGCTGGTCCAAGAGGCTGGCCACGCCTTGTGGTGCTTCATGGTGCAGCGCGAGGCGTGCGGACTGCGCGACCCGCGGCCGGTGCTGCGCGACTACCGCGTCCCGGTCGAGGTGCAGAACCACATGGGCATCTTGCCCGGCCGGCGCCGGACGACCCCGCTTTGAGCTCTTGGCCGCCGGCGGCGGCAGGATCCGCGCAGGTTCGGCGCCAATGTGCCGTTAGTATGCCGTTAACACCTGCGCGCAGCCGCTGCGTGAAAGGCTTTATTCACCCTTCTCAAGGCATTGTTATCGACAATTCAACGGCGTGGCGGCGGCCGGAGTAGTGATGCGTTCCCTTCCTCTTCTTGACGAGCTTGAGAGCGCGCTTGCGTCCGGCAACATCGATCGCCGCGTCGACATCCTGACCCGCATTACCGATCTCTTCATCAACGGCGCCGACCACTATTCCGAAGATCAGGTCGGCGTCTTCGACGACATCATGGCGCGGCTGGTCAACACCATCGAGGCCAGGGTTCGCGCCAAGCTGGCGCATCGCCTTGCCCCGATCGCCAACGCGCCGAACAACGTGATCCATATGCTCGCCTTCGATGACGACGTCGAAGTGGCAAGCCCGGTTTTGGCGCAGTCGCCGCGGCTTGACGACCGCGATCTGGTCGCCGCCGGCCGCAATAAGAGCCAACGGCATCTGTTCGCCATCACGCAGCGGCCCTCGCTGAGCGAAATAGTGACCGATGTCCTGGTCGAGCGCGGCGACCGCGAAGTGGTTCATTCGGTGGTGCGCAACGTCGGCGCGCGGTTCTCCGAGGCCGGCTTCCGCATTCTGGTCAAGCGCTCGGCCGACGACGATGCGCTGGCGACCGAGGTCGGGCTGCGCTCGGACATTCCGCGGCAGCATTTTCTTGTTCTCCTGGATAAGGCATCGAGCGCCGTACGCCAGCGCCTGTTGGCCGAAAACCCGGAGGCTCGCCCCGCTATTGACGGCGCCGTGGCCGAGGTTGTCCACGGCATCCGCGCCGACGCGCGCAGCGCCTCGCCGGATTTTGCAGCGGCGCAGGCCTATGTCGAGCGCTTGAACCGCGTCCAGCGGATCGGCGAATCCGAAATTTATCAATTTGCCCGCGACCGCAAATTCGAGGAGACCGCGATCGCGCTGTCGATCATGTGCGATACCCCGATCGACGTTGTCGAGCGCGCGCTGCTCGATCCTGGCGCAGAGATCATCCTCATCCTCGCCAAGGTGGCGGGCCTGTCGACGACGACCACCAAAGCGGTGCTGCTGTTGCGCGCCGCCGACCGCGGCATGTCGGCCAAGGACCTCGAACACGCGCTGTCGAGCTTTAATCGCTTGCAGCCCGAGACCGCCCGCCGGGTGCTCAGTTTCTTCCGCACCCGCGTAAAAAAGCCGGCGGAAGCGATCGTCCCGCCGGCGGTCGCCGTCAACGGCTGAGTTCGGAGCGATCCGACGGCCGCACAGCCAGCTCAATACGAGCAGTAGCCTGGCTGAACCCGCAGCCAGTTGCCGTCCGGATAGCGGTAGTAGCAACCGCCGCGCCACCAATAATAACCGCCGTTCCGGCGTTGCGCTTCCGACGCGATCACCGCGCCGGTCGTGGCGCCGATCACTGCGCCCGCCACCGCGCCACCGGCGCCGCGGCCGACCGCACCGCCGATAATGCCGCCGAGCGCGCCGCCCACGATCGCGCCGGCGACCGGATCCTGCGCCGCCGCCGGCTGCGTCGGTAACAAGGTCGCGAGCAGCAAAAATGCTCCAGCCCCAATCATGCACCGCATGTTCGTTCTCCCTTGCCCTGCGCCAAATTCCGCCGAACGGCGAATTGAGTCCCGCGCCATCATAGAGCATCGCCAGAAAAAGTCCGAGTAGCCGCCCCAGGCATTGCCCTCGGCAAATCTCGCCGTGGCAGCGACGCCGCTGCGAGAAATGTGCAGAGCATGCGGATTTCTACTGCCTTCGTGTTCTGGCGGGGAGCCGCTTGCTTCGCTTTGCCGACATTGGATCGCAGCCGACGATCACGATTGGTGCGGCGGCCGATCCGAACACTCAAGCATCTCGGGTGAGCTGCAGCACCAGCGCGAATAACGCCGCCCGCGCCGCGCGCCGCAGCGCCACGTCGTGACGAAACGTTAAAGCTTTTCTTGCAGAATCTTCTTGACTCCATGCTGTTTGCATTTATGTGGGGAAATAGCCGCTATTGGTCGGTTCATATGGACTGATCGGGCGGCTTTCGCTTTCCGTGGCGCCGGCTCGCCGGCATCTCGGGTTCTGAACTAGGTTGGGGAGGACGGCATGAGCCAACACGCCCTCTTACGATCGGTGAAGGGCTTGGGGATCCCAGGTACCGCCCGAAAGGAAGACAGGAAAACCAAGCTGAAAGTGGCGGCCCCGGCAGCGGCGGTGGATCGCCACATCGAGCGCAGAAACGACGGCAAAGATCATTTCGCCACGCGCAAGGGCGTACGCTGCGCCGGCGTGCATCTGATCATCGATCTGCACGGCGCCAAGCGTCTCAATGACATCGAGCACATCGAGGCGACGCTGCGGCGCTGCGTCGAGGCGGCCCGCGCCACGCTTCTTCATATCCATCTGCACCACTTTCAGCCGAGCGGCGTTTCCGGCGTGGCGGTGCTGGCGGAGAGCCACATTTCCGTCCACACTTGGCCGGAGATCGGCTATGCCGCGCTCGACGTATTCATGTGCGGGTCGGCCGATCCGGACGCCTGCATTCCGGTCCTGCGCGAGGCGTTTTCCGCCAAGCGCGTCGGCGTCAATGAGCTGTTGCGCGGCCAGGACGCCTGAGCCGACGGCCTGAAAACGGCGAGTGAGCGGCCGGGCACCGATCCCGGCCGTTTTCATATCGGAGGATGCGATGGCCGAGAAGCGCTGGATTGCCGAGACGCTGTTCGACGATTTCGGTTTTCGCATGACCTTCCGGGTCGACAAGGTACTGTACGAAATGCAGACCGAGCATCAGCACCTTGTGCTGTTCGAGCAGCCGTTCTTCGGCAAGATGCTGATGCTCGACGGCGCCACCCAGATCTCGAAGAAAGACGAATTCATCTACCAGGAAATGATGGCGCATGTGCCGTTGTTCGCCCACGGCAAAGCCCGCGACGTCCTCATCGTCGGCGGCGGCGACTGCGGCATCGCCGAGGAGGTACTCAAGCACAAGACGGTCAAACGCCTGACCCAGGTCGAGATCGACGCCAAGGTCGTGGAATTCGCCAAGGAGCATTTCCCCGAATTCACCGGCCCCGTGTTCGCCGACCAGCGCTTCGAATCCATCATCGACGACGGCGCAAAATATGTCGCCAGGACCGATCGCCGCTTTGACGTCATTATTGTTGATTCTACGGATCCGATCGGGCCCGGAAAAATTCTGTTCGGCGAGAAGTTCTATGCCGGCTGCAAGCGCTGCCTGAACGAGGGCGGCGTGCTGACCACGCAGAACGGCGTGCCGTTCTTCCAAAAAAACGAGCTGACCTCGACCATGAAAAAATTCCGCCGCCTGTTCGCGGATGCAACGTGCTATGTCGCGGCCATTCCGGTTTATGTCGGCGGCCACATGGCCATGGGCTTTGCCACCGACGATAAGCGGCTGCGGCGGCACGGCGCCAGCACGATCGCCCAGCGCTACCGCAGAGCCGGAAGCTTCGGGACGAAATACTGGACCCCTGGGGTCCACGTGGCCGCCTTCGCCCAGCCACGTTTCATTGCCGATTTGGTAGCCAAGGCCGAACAGCCGCGACGCTAGCCTGCCGCCTTTGCGGTCTGGAGCGCTGATACAAACGTGAATGGCGCCGGTCACGGTCGGTTCTTAAACTAGCGCCATAATCAGGCGCGACGGGAGGACATCGCCATGAAGCTCTATATGCATCCGGTATCGATGACGAGCCGGCCGGTGCGGCTGTTCATCGCCGAGAACAAGATTCCGGTCGACGAAGTCACCGTCGACCTGTTCAGCGGCGAGCAGTACAAGCCGCCCTATTCCGACCTCAATCCGAACAGTATGGTGCCGATGATCGAGGACGGCGATCTGAGATTGACCGAAAGCTCGGCGATCCTGAAATATCTCGCCGACAAGATCGGATCGCCGGCTTACCCGAAGGATTTGAAGCAGCGCGCCAAGGTCAACGAGGTGATGGATTGGCTCAACACCAATTTCTATCGCGAGTGGGCCTATAATCTCTGCTATCCGCAGCTGTTCCCGCATCTCAAGCGGCGCAGCGACGAGGCCCAGGCGGCAACCCTCGAATTCGGCCAGCAGAATTCCAAGCGCTGGCTGCAGGTGCTCAACGACTATTGGCTCGGGCCGAACAAGCAATATCTATGCGGCGACCGGATCACGATCGCCGACTATTTCGGCGCCGCGCTGGTCACGCTGGGCGAGGTCATCCGCTGCGACTTCTCGGCCTATCCCAACGTGCAGCGCTGGCTCGGCAATGTGAAGAAGCTGCCGAGCTGGCCGAAGGTCAACGAGGTGTTTTACGGCCTGGTCGAGTCGGTGAAGGGGCAGCAGTTCCAGGCCATTTGAGGCAGGCGCCATGAGCTTTTTCCCCGGCAAGGATCCCGCCTTGGGCGACGCGCCCGCGAGCGATGCGGTTCAGCAATTGATCGTTCCGCGCTCGGTCGATCTCGGCGGCGTCCAGGTTCATCGCGCGCTGCCCTCGGCGCGCTCGCGCATGGTCGGACCGTTTATCTTTTTCGACCATTTCGGCCCGGCGATATTCAAGGCCGGCGACGGTGTCGATGTGCGGCCGCATCCGCATATCGGCCTCGCCACCGTCACCTATCTGTTCGACGGTGAAATCGTGCATCGCGACAGTCTCGGCACCGCGCTGCCGATCCGGCCCGGCGCCGTCAATTGGATGACGGCCGGGCGCGGCATCGTGCATTCCGAGCGTACCGCGCCGGATCATCGCGATGGCGGCGAACCGCTGCACGGCCTGCAATTATGGGTCGCGCTGCCGATGAAAGCCGAAGAGTCGGCGCCGGCCTTCGCTCATACCGCGGCGGCCGATATTCCCGAACTGCGAGAGGATGGCCTGCATATCCGTGTTGTCGCCGGCACGATGTATGGGCTGCGCTCGCCGGTCGTCACGAGCTGGGATACGGTGTTCGCCGAAGCGCATCTAAAGGCCGGCGCCGTTCTGCCGCTCGACACCGAGCATGAAGAACGCGCCGTTTACGTCATCGCCGGCGAGATCGAGATTGCCGGCGACCGCCACGGTCCCGAGCGGCTCCTGGTGCTCAAACCCGGCGACCGTATCACGGTCACGGCGGTCAACGACGCGCACATTGTCGTGGTCGGCGGCGCCGCCATGGACGGGCCGCGCCACATCTGGTGGAATTTCGTATCGTCGCGCAAGGAACGCATCGAAGCCGCCAAGGCCGATTGGAAGGCCGGCCGCTTTGATCTCGTGCCCGGCGACACCGCCGAGTTCATCCCGCTGCCGGAGTCTTGAGCCCCGTGGCGGGGTTACACCCCGATCGCCGCCTTGATACTCGCGGCGGATATCGGCAGATCGCGGAAGCGGTGACCCGTGGCGTTGGCGACGGCATTCGCGACCGCCGCCGCCGCCGGCCCCTGCCCTGCCTCGCCGCTGCCCAAAAACGGCATGCCCGGGCGATCGATGACGTGGATTTCCATCTCGTCCGGCACCGCCGAGAAACGCAGGATCGGATAGCTCGACCAATCGACGCTGGTGATGCGGCGTTCGTTGAAGGTCACGCTTTCATAGAGCGTCCAGCTCAGTGATTGCAGGATGGCGCCCTCGATCTGATTGGCGATGCCGTCGGAATTGACGACTTGGCCACTGTCGACGGCGGCGACCGCGCGGCGCATCCGCGCTCGCCCGCTGTCGCGATCGACTTCGATCTCACAGGCGACGGCGCAATAAGCCGCGAGATTCTTATAGCGCGCGAAGCCAAATCCGCGGCCACTGCCCGGCGCGGCGCGTGGCTTGTTCGCCCAGCCGAAGCGCTCGGCCGCGGTTGTGATCACCTCCCGCGCGCGCGCATCGTCGAGGTGCTTGAGCCGAAACTCAACCGGATCGGCGCCCGCGGCCGCGGCAAGCTCGTCCATGAAGCTTTCAATGGCGAAGACGTTCATGAAGCCGCCGAGCGCGCGCAGCGCCGACACCCGCACCGGCATCGTCGGCAGAAAGTGATAGACGACCTTCGCACTCGGGATCGTATAGATCGGAATCGAATTACGATCGCCGCCGCCTTCCGGCATCGGGATGGGCTTTGGCGGAGGCTCCTGGAACGGCTTGTCGAGATAGCGCGCCGCCAATAGCGAGCCGGCCGGTCCGGGCCGCGTCGAATGGGTATTGCTCCAAATTTCATTATCCCAATCAGCGATCCTGCCGCCGTCATCGAGCGCGGCGTTTAGCTTGATCAGCATCGCTGGGCCATAGGGCTCCCAGGCATGCTCCTGCTCGCGAGTCCATTGCACGCGCACCGGACGGCCCGGCATGGCGCGCGCAAGGAGCGCCGCATCGGCGGCGGCATCGTCCGCGCCGTTGTGGCCATAACAACCCGCGCCCTCGCGGTGGATGCAGCGCACTTTGTCGGACGGCATGCCCATCATTTCAGCGATGGCGGCGCGGTCCGGATAGACGCCTTGGGTATGCGTCCAAATCGTGAGCGTGCCGTTCTCAAATTGCGCCACCGCGCAAGACGGACCGATTGAACCGTGGGCCAGATAGGGCCGCGAATAGCTGGCCGACAGGGCTTTGGTGCCGTGGGCAACGGCCTGCTGCCGATCGAGCACCGCAATATCTTGCGCCGGCAAGCTCGTGAGGAACGCGCCCAGGCTGGCGGAGTTCGGCAGCTTCGCCGTTTCGTTCCAGCGCGCAGCGGCCGCGAGCGCGCGCATGGCTTCGATAGCTTCAAACTCGCGCTGAGCAATAACGGCGAGAAAACTGCCGTCGCGAACGACCTGCAATACGCCGGGCATTTTCCGCACCGCGCCGTCGTCGACGCCGACAAGTTGCGCGCCGTAACTTGGCGGCCGCACCACGCGCGCATGGACCATGCCATCCGGACGCAAATCCTGCACGAAGGCCGCGTTGCCGGTCAGCTTGGCGGGAATATCGACCCGCGGAATGCGCCGGTTCATGACCTTGAACCGGCCCGGATCTTTCAGCGGCGATATTACGCCAGCGGTAACATGCAGTAGTTGCGCCGAGACCAGTTCGCCATACCCAAAGCGGCGGTCGTCGGGAGCGATGACGGCGGCGTCTTGCGTCTTCATCTGCGCCGGCGGCATACCGGCGCGCATCGCGGCTTCGGCAACGAGGAGCTGCCGGACCTGCGCCGCGGCGTTCATGATGGCGGTACCGGAGTCCTGCATGGAATGGCTGCCGGCGGTGTAGCCCTCATTCGGGGTCAGGGCTGTGTCGGCGGTGATAAGCTTGATGCGATCGAATGCGACATCGAGCTGTTCCGCGGCGATCTGCATTAGCGCCGTCTTGATGCCCTGACCGAGCTCGGCTTTGCCGGTAAAGACCGTAATTGCGCCGTCGGCGTCGATGCGAATCCAGGAATCGAGATAAGGCGTTTTCTTCAGGCTGCCGGGGAGCGGCGGCGATGCCGCAGGGGGCGGCGCGGCCTGGGACGGAGCATCGTTTTGCGCCAACAGCCTCCCGGCGGACGAAAAGCTCAAGATCAGCGCGCCGGAGCCGGCCAGCACCGCGCGGCGCGAGATGACGCTCGCTGCGCTCATCCGCTGCCTCCCGCATTCGCCGACATCATCTCCGCCTGCGCGCGGTGGATGGCGCGCAGGATCCGCATATGCGTGCCGCAACGGCACAAATGCGGCTCGAGGAAAGCACGGATGTCGGCGGCGCTGGCATGCGGATTTTTCTCCAACAGCGCATGCGCGCGCATCATGATGCCCGGAATGCAGTAACCGCATTGCGCCGCCTGCGCCTCGATGAAGGCGCGCTGGATCGGCGCCGGGCGTTCAGGCGTGCCGAGGCCCTCCAGCGTCGTGATCTGTTTGCCGGCCAACAGCGCGACCGGCGTGACGCAGGAGAATACCGGCTCGCCGTCTATCAGCACCGTGCAAGCGCCGCATTGACCAAGGCCGCAGCCGAATTTGGCGGCATTGAGCTTTAACTCGCCGCGCAAGACGTAAAGCAGCGGCGTGCGAGGATCGACGTCGACGCCGTGCTGGCTGCCGTTAATGCTGAGCTTCATTGTGCGCCTGTTTAGCTGTTGCCGCTGAAGGCGGTTCGACGACCACTGGGTGGCTTGCGGCCGCAACTCGCGCGCGGCTCCGCGCGTCGTGAACGCTTTTGGCAATATCGGTCCACCGGCCTTTGTCGGAAAATCGCACGCGCAAATAGCGCGCGAGGGCGCCAATTTGCGCATCACTCATTGCGCCGGCAAAGCCCGGCATGATCGACGCACGCGCCGCCTCTGCCGCAGGCAGGCCGTAGAGGACGATATTGACGAGATTGTCGGCGCTCGGACCGCTGATCGCGCTGGTCAGCATCAGATCGATGCCGCCATACGGCAAGGCGCGGGGACCTTCATGACATCCGGCGCAGGCGCCGGCATAGATCACAGCGCCTTCATCATTCTTGGTATCGACGGCGCGCAACGCATTGCCTTGACTGTCGGCCGCTGCGGCGCCGGTTTGGCCGCGTTCGCGTTGCCTTTCCACGCCTTGCACGACCGCGTCTCGCTCGGGAGCGGCGTGATTCATCTCCTCGGCCACATACGTTGCGATCATATGCATATCCTGGGTAGGGGCAGCGTGAAGGTCGCCCACGACTTCCGCCATCGGACCGCGCGCCACGCCATGGCTGTCGTCGTAGCCATCGCGCAGATAGTGCTCAAGCGCGGCGGCGTTCCACGGCACCGGCGCGGGCGAGGATTCATTGAGCGCATAGGCGGTCCATCCTCCCACCTCGCCGCCGGAGAACTTCAAGTCCGCCCTTTCCGCGCCCAACGCGTTGCGCGGCGTGTGACAGGCGCCGCAATGGCCGAGCCCGTCAACGAGATAGACGCCGCGATTCCACGCCGCATCATGCGCCGTGTCGGCACGATAGGGGCCGGGATGAAGGAACAGAAGATTCCACCCGAACATCAAGAGCCTGATGTTGAGTGGAAACGGGAGCCGGTCGGCAAGCGGCGGCGCGGAGACCGGCGTGCGCGTCATGAGGAAAGCGTAAAGCGCGTTGTCGTCGTCGTCGGAAACGAGCGTGAAATGGTCGTAGGGGAAAGCCGGATAAAGATAGGCGCCGTCGCGGCGCACGCCGAAGCGCATCGCCCGCTGAAATGCCGCTTGTGACCACTGCCCAATCCCGCTCTTCGGGTCGGGCGTGATGTTGGTGGAATAAATCTTGCCGAACGGCGTCGGCACCGCGCGACCGCCGGCAAATTCGCGCCCGCCCGGCGCGGTATGACAGACGGCGCAATTGCCGATCGCAGCGAGCTCGGCGCCGCGTTTGATCGATGCCGGATCAAAGCTGTTGGCAGCCGGCGCCGCAATCGGAGCCATTGCCGGCCGCCATGCGACAATCGTGAAGACCCCGGCAGCGAGGGCCAGCACGACGCAAACCGCCAGCGCAAATCTCAATGGCCTCATAGAGTGCCGGCCGGGCCGAAAATGCCGCCTTCTGAAGATGAGCTAACCAGCCAAGAATAGCGAAGTTCCGCCGCCGCGGGCAGCGCGACGGCGCGTCGCGTGCCGTGTTCGCTTGCCTCCCACGACCATGAGGATCGATGATCGGCACTGGCCGTAGGGGATGTCGAATCTCTCAGGCACCGGCATTGAATCGGGGTTGAAATAGGGGCGACCCGGGCGGATCATTGGCGCGGCGAGGAGGAAATCTGATGATCCGCCGCATTGACTGCCGCTCTGCAGGCCTCGTTGCCGTGATCTGCATCGGCTCCGCGCTCGCCACGCCGGCGCAGGCCGCTTCCGACCTCGAGCGAGCCTATCGCACCATCGCCGCGAAAAAATTTGTCGATCTCACCCACGCGTTCGGCCCGGACACGCCGGTATGGGCCGGCTTCGGCCAGGCGAAATTCTCCCCGGCCGCCGATCCCAAGTCCGGTGAGCCGTACACGATTCCCAAGGACGAGTTCCGCGCCACCTATTACCAGATGGTCGGGCAGTACGGCACGCACGTCGATCCGCCGGCGCATTTCGCGCAAGATGGCATCACCATGGACCAGATTCCGCTGAAGGAGATGATCCTCCGGCTGGTCGTGCTCGACGATACGCCCTACCTCGCCAAGGATCCGAATCACGCTTTCTCGGTCGCCGATCTCAAAGCCTGGGAACGCGAGCACGGCCGTGTGCCGAAGGGCGCTTTCGCCGCGCTGCGCACCGACATGTACAAGGACTGGCGCGGCAATCCCGAACGATTCAAGCGTCAGCCGTTTCCGGCCTGGTCGTTCGATACCATCAAATATCTTTACGACAAGCGCGGCGTGACGGCGACCGGCCACGAATCGATGGACACCGACACCACCGACAAAATGGACTCCGAAAAGTGGATCCTGGAGCACGGCCATTATCAGATCGAGGTCATGGCTAATCTCGACAAGGTGCCGCCGACCGGCGCCCTCATCGTGGTGACTTGGCCCAAGGTGAAAAACGGCCTCGGCTTTCCGGCGCGCGCTTTCGCGATTTTGCCGTGAACGGAAAGCCTTTTCGGCGCGTCTCATACCGGCATGGGAAGTCTATCCAGAGGCGTTCGATGGCCGCTTTGACCGCAAGCGGTTGCGGCAGGGTCTTCGCGCTTGTTGTCGCCTTGGCGCTCTCGGCGCCGCAAAATTCACTCGCCGACACGCCCCCGCAGATCTCGATCGAGAAAAAATACCTCGAGATTTCCGTCGTGGTCGACGGCGCGCTCAAATCCTTTGCCGGTCTGTTCGCCAACTGTCTCGCCGAAGGCAAGATCTGGGCGGAGAAGGCCAACGCCGACGCCAGTGCGCAGTGGCGCGCCGATCCCGAGCCGTTTCGCGATATGCAATGGTCTTATGACCGGGTTTACGACTTGCGCTCGGTCGTCGGCCGCTACGTCAGCATCGTGCGCAGCGACGGCACGTTCGAGGGCGGCGCCCATCCGAATCAGGAGATCAACACTATCCTCTGGGATGCCGTGGCGCAGAAGCGCATCAGTATCCGCCCGTTCTTTGCCGAGACGGCCGATAACGGACCGACCATGGCCGCGCTGGCGCAGCTGGCGAAGCTCGCCGTCGCAAGCGCCAAGCTCGCCAACGGCATCAACGGGTATGGCGACGACGATACGCCCGCTGCCAAGCTGACGCCGGGGCAGGAACTGCGGCAAGACAGTTTCATCAAAGACGGCATCAAACCGAAGCTTCTGGAGATGGGCCCGGTGACGTTGGCCCCCTCCACCGAAAGCGGCAAGAGCGCCGGACTGACCTTCCATTATTCGCCTTACGCTGTGGGCCCTTATGCCGAAGGCCCCTACACGGTATTCGTGCCATGGACGGACTTTCGGCAATATTTATCGCCGGAAGGCGCGGCGATCTTCGCCGGTTCGCGTCCCAAAAGCGATGCGGACAAGTGGTGACAACTCCCTCCTCCCCGGAGGGAGTTGTCGATCAGCGGCGCTCAAGCGGCGTGGCGCTGCGCCTTCATCCAGGCCTCGATCTCGCGTTCGGCTTCGCCCTTGGCGAAACCGTAGCGCGCCTGCAGGCGTCCGGCCAATTCGCTGCGGCGGCCGCCGATCCGGGTGAGGTCCTCGTCGGTCAGCTTCGCCCAGTTGTTGCGGACCTTGCCCTTAAACTCCATCCAATTCACCTGAATCTGATCCCAGGTCATGCTCGTCTCCCTCTTGGTGGATGGACAAACGACGCCGCTCACCGCGTCGTTCTGGCGATGTCAGCGGCGCGATGCGGCCTCAATTCGGCGGCAGCAGGGTCTTTCCGAGGTCAATCTTGGCGCGGCTTGGGCGGTTCTGGCTTGTCAATCCAGAATGGCGCTATTCCAGCATCGGCAAATTTTCTTCGCGCCGTCGTGGTTGCAATTGGCTAAATTAGCACGACAAAACATTGCCGCTAAAGCGTTACCAACGAGACGATGTAATATGCCGCCTCTCTTCATTGCGCCATTGATTCCGCATGGCCTCGCCTTCTCTTACCCATGACGTCGAGCGGCTCGCGCGCGATATTCGCGGCGGCGACCGCGCCGTGCTGTCGCGCGCCATCACGCTCGTCGAAAGTAAGCGCGCCGATCACCGCCACGACGCCGCGGCGCTGATACAGGCGTTGTTGCCTGCGACCGGCAAGGCGGTGCGCGTTGGCATCACCGGCGCGCCAGGCGTCGGCAAATCCACCTTGATCGATGCGCTGGGCAGCACGCTGACCGCCCAAGGCTGCAAAGTTGCCGTGCTGGCCGTCGACCCGTCGTCGCGCCGCACCGGCGGCTCGATCCTGGCCGACAAGACGCGCATGGCGCGGCTTGCCAATGACGCCAGCGCCTTCATCCGTCCCTCGCCGTCCTCCGGCACGCTTGGCGGCGTCGCGGCCAAGACGCGCGAAACCATGCTGTTGTGCGAGGCCGCGGGCTATGACGTGGTGCTGATCGAGACTGTCGGCGTCGGCCAATCCGAGATCGCGGTCGCCGACATGACTGACTTTTTCCTGGTGCTGGCGCTGCCGGGCGCCGGCGACGAATTGCAGGCGCTCAAGAAAGGCGTCGTCGAGCTGGCTGACATGATCGCGGTCAACAAGGCGGATGGCGACAATCTTGCGCGCGCCAAGCTTGCCGCGTCCCAGTATGGCGCGGCGCTGCACATTTTGTCGCCGCGCTCGCCGAATTGGTCGCCGCCGGTCATCACCTGCTCGGCGCTGACCGGCGACGGCATCGCGGCGCTGTGGGATCACGTCCTCGATCATCGCCGCCGCCTTACCGCATCCGGCGAGCTTGCGGCGCGCCGCGGCGAGCAGCAAGTAAAATGGATGTGGACCATGCTCGAAGAACGGCTATTCGCGCCATTGCGCACCGATCGCGCGCTCAAGGCGGCTCTGCCGCGGATCGAAGCCGATGTCGCCGCCGGCCGTGTCGCACCCGGAACGGCGGTCGAGCAAATCGCCGGCCTGCTCGGCGCGTGATGCCATGCGCGCGGTTCTCGCCGGCTTCGGCCCATTTCCCGGCGCGCCAGTCAATCCCAGCGCGCTGCTCGTTCAAGCTCTCGCCCGCAGGCAACGCCCGGCCTTGGCCGGCATTGCGCGCACCGCGCATGTTTTTGCCACGACCTACGCCGACGTCGATCGCGATCTGCCGAAACTGTTCGCCACCAAACCCGATATCTTGCTGATCTTCGGGCTCGCCGGACGCCGCCGCGGGCTTTGCATCGAGACGCGGGCGCGCAATGCCGTGTCGGTCCTGTTTCCCGATGCCAGCGGTTATCGGCCGAAGTCCGGCAAGATTGCCGAACGCGCGCCGTCATCGCGCCGTGGCAATGCGCCATTCGCGCGGCTTCTCGGCGCCCTGCGCCCGTTCGGCATTCCCGCTCGGCTGTCGCACGACGCCGGCCGTTATCTCTGCAACTATGCCTATTGGCGGGCCTTGGAGCGAAGCCGTCATGGCGAACCGCTCGTTCAATTCGTCCACATTCCGCCGGTCAGACTGCGCCCGCGGCGAAGACGTTCCAAACGCCGCGCATTATCGCTGCCGCCGCTCATTGCCGCCGGCGAAGCCTTGTTGGTCGCGCTTGCGGCCGCAAGCCGTCATTAACCTTGTGGGCGGAAACGACGACGACGGCCGGACCCGAAGAGGGTCTTCGCACATCAATATCTGACAGTTTTCGTCCGCCGATATGGTGCGTCGTCGCCTCGGAACATCCGCAATGAGATTTGATCGCCGCCGTCTATTTGCCGCCTTCGCCGGCGCCGCCTCCGTCGGTGCCGCCGCGCCAGTAGCGGCGCGCGAGTCGCTCGCGACTACGCCTGTTCCCCGCGCCGAAATTGACGCGACCGAGCTCGGCGTTCAGCCAAATGTACAGCTCGATCAGTCAGCCGCTCTGCAAGGCGCGATCACGCGCGCGGCGGCAGCCGGCTCGCTGCTGCGGCTGCCGCCCGGGGTCTATCATGTTGGCGCGTTGCAGTTGCCACCGTTTGCGGCAATAGCGGGGGTCATAGGCTCGACGCGCCTCATCATGACCGCTGGCTCGTCCCTGCTGATGGCGACCGGCAGCGACTACGTGAGTGTCAGCGGTCTCGTTCTCGACGGCAATCACGTCACGCTGCCCGACGGCCACGGGCTCCTGCATCTCACGCAAGGCCGCGCCTTGCGCCTGACCGACTGCATGATTGTCAATGCCGGCGGCAACGGCGTGACGCTGGATGCGATCGCCGGCGAAGTCACGGGCAACACTGTTATCGACGCCGCCAACCACGCGATTTTCTCCAATGACGCGGCAGGCTTGCGCATCGCCGGCAACACGGTGCAGCGCGCCGGCAATGGCGGCATTTTGGTCTGGCGCAGCAAGCCCGGCGACGACGGCACGCTTGTTGTCGACAACCGCATCGAAGACGTCGCCAACAAAGCCGGCGGCTCCGGCCAGTACGGCAATGCCATCAACGTGTTTCGCGCCGACAGCGTCATCGTGCGGGGCAACCGCATCCGCAATGCCGCCTTCTCCGCGGTGCGTGGCACCAGCGCATCCAACCTGCAGATCGCCGGCAACACCTGCAGCGGTCTCGGCGAGTGCGCCATTTATGCCGAATTCGGCTTTGAGGGCGCGGTGATTACCAACAATATCGTCGACGGCGCCGCGGCCGGCGTCTCGGTGACGAATTTCGACAAGGGCGGCCGACTCGGCGTGGTGCAGGGAAACCTCATACGCAATCTCGTCCGCCGGCAACCCGCCGGCAGCGATCCCCACGATACGGTCGGCATCGGCGCCGAAGCCGACACGGTCGTCACCGGCAACGTCATCGAGAGCGAAAACGGCACCGGCATCCAGGCCGGCTGGGGCCCCTATCTGCGCGACGTCAGCGTCACCGCGAACATCGTGCGCGGTACCGACTTTGGCATTGCCGTGTCTGTCGCCTCCGGCGCCGGCACCGCGGTGATCGCCAACAACCTCGTCTCCGGTGCGCGGCACGGCGCCATCGTCGGCAAGGAATGGACGAAAACGGTCAGCGGCGACCTCGTCAAGGACGCTGCCGAGCGTTACGCACAACTGTCGATCGGCGGCAACCGCGTGCAGTGACGCCGCTTAGATTGCCTTTGTCACTTTGATGGCGCCGACCTCGAAATCATTCCAGTTGCGCAAAACCGGCTCGCCCAAGCGCGCCAGCGGCGCGCGCTCGGCGGCGTTGAGCGGCAGAAAGCGTGCGATGATCGCCGCCATGATTGCCTGCGCCGCGCGGGCGGCGCCATCGTCGCACTTGATCGCGATGCCAAGCCCCTGTTGCGGCAGCGCGGCGCAATAGACGCCCTCGGCGCCGGTTTTCACGAAGACGCGCTCGCCGAACAGCTGCATGACCTCGGTGCAAAACCTTCCGCTGCCGGCGACGAACCACGGCTTCGCGGCGCAGGCGCGTCGCAATCGCGCCGCCGCGGCGGCGCGCGGCGACGACAGCCCACGGCCCGTGCCGAATTTGGCAAAAGCATGCGCGAGATTTTGCAACGGCACCGCCCAGGTCGGCACCGAACAGCCGTCGATGGCGCAGACCTCCTGCCCCAAGACCGCACCGGTGAAATCTTCCAGCACCGCACGCACCTGCCGCTGCACCGGATGCTCGGGCCGAAAATAGTCCGCCGTCTCCACTCCCATCGCACAGGCGAGACACAAGAAACCGGCGTGCTTGCCGGAGCAATTGTTATGCAGCGCCGATGCGGTGCCGGTGCGCGCCAGTGCGTAAGCGGCGGACTGCGAAATCGGCCAATGCACGCCGCAGCGCAATGCCGCAGCATCGAGACCGGCCTTTGCCAGCATGCGCTCGACGCCGGCGACATGCGCCGGCTCGCCGCTATGGGACGCGCAGGCGAGCGCCAGCGCCTCGTCGTCAAAACCATAACGGTCGGCGGCGCCGTGCTCCACCAGCGCTATGGCCTGCAGCGCCTTGATCGCCGAGCGCGGAAACACCGGCGTGGTAACATCGCCCATGGCAAACACGGCGCGTCCGTCGGCGTCGGCGACTGCGATGGCGCCGCGATGGCGACTCTCCACCAGCGGTCCGCGTGTCACCTCGACCAAAACCGGATTGTTCATGCTGGCCCCCGTCGTTCAGTAGCCGACGGTGAAGCGCCGCCCGACATGCCTGGGAACTTCGATTTCATCCAAAATGGCGACGGCAAAATCCTCCCGCGATATCTGGCCATGATCCGCCGCGTCGACCACCATCGTGTCGGTGCCCAGCCGAAATTTTCCGGTCCTCTCGCCGGGCTTGATGGACGTCGGCGGTGAAATCGCCGTCCAGTCGAAATCGTCGACCTGGCGCAGCTTGTCGAGCGCGACCATCGCCGGTTTCGAGGCGGGCGACGGCGTCGCCATGTGATCGAAATGCAGCCGCCCGTCGGCGCGACGAAGACTGCCCGCGCCGACCACGATCAGCGCCCGCCGCACTTTCGATCGGCGTATCGCGTCGATTACCGCATCGACGTCGTTGACGTCCCATTTGAGCGAGACCACGACGACATCGTGTCCGTTGAGCACTTTCGCCAGCGCGTCCGCATTCGCCGGATGCACGGTTGCAACGGTCAAGCCATCGCGGGCCGGCAGATTGACCGCGCTGCGCGTCGTTCCGGTGACGCGATGTCCGCGCGCCAATGCTTCGTTGAGAATCCGGCTGCCGATGTTTCCGGTCATGCCGACGAGCGCGATGTTGGCCATCTGTCCTGTCTCCCGTGCCTGCAATCGTTCCACCTTTTGTTGGTAGAAAATCCGCAGACGCGCAACCTTTCCGAAGCGCGGCGCGCGCGATTACGACTGCCGATGTGTTGACTTCATAATAAGCCGGAGAAATGCTGGAGAATAACCGGGCACCGGACAAAAAAATATTTTGGGGAGGCAATCATGGCTGTCGCCATACACGATATCGGGCGCAAGCTCGACGCTCTGCCGCTTGGCCGCTTTCACTATCGTCTCACTGGCTTGATCGTCGGCGGCTTGTTCGTCGATCAGTTCGACAATTACATCACCGGTGGCGTTCTTGGCGCCGCGATCAAGGAAGGCTGGTCGACCATGTCGATGAATGCGCTGTTTATCAGCGCAGGCACCGCCGGCATGACGATCGGCTCGATAGCCGCGGGCTGGATCGGCGACCGTTACGGCCGGCGTTTCAGTTTCCAGTTGAACCTCCTGATCTTCGGCCTGTTCTCGTTCGCCGCTGCGGCGTCGCCGACTATGGGCTGGCTCACCGTGTCCCGCTTCCTGATGGGTCTCGGCATGGGCGCCGAATTCGTCATCGCCTACACGATGCTCTCCGAATTCGTGCCGCCGAAGACGCGCGGCCGCTGGCAGGCCTCGATGGCGGTGATTTCCAACGGCGCGGTCTTCGTCTCCAGCCTGTGCGGCTTTCTGATCATTCCGCAATATGGCTGGCGCTGGGTGTTCGTCATTGCCGGCGTCGCCGCGCTGGTGGTGTGGATGCTGCGCAAGGCCTTGCCGGAGTCGCCGCGCTGGCTGGAAGGACAGGGCCGCAACGCCGAGGCGGAACAAGTCGTCGACGACATCGTCCACGAATTGGGCCTGAAGGAAGCGCCCGCTGGCGCGCCGGCGGCGGCAGCGACCCCGGTCGCGGCCGACGTGCCGTTCATGGTGTTGTTCTCGCCGCCGGTCATTCGCCGCACGCTCCTTGCCATCATCCTGATGACTGCGGGACTGACGGTGTCCTACGGCTACACCAACTGGCTGCCGACCTTCTTCATCAAGCAGGGCATGAGCCTGAACACCTCGATCGGCTTCACCGTGATCATGAGCCTCGGCGGAACGCTCGGCGCGCTCATCGCATTCGCGGTCAGCGACAGATTCGACCGCAAGCCGAGTCTGACCATCGCCGGGATCTGCGCGCTGCTCTCCGGCATCCTGTTCGCCCAGGGCAACAGCGTGCTATGGGTCAATTCATGTGGCCTGTTGCTGCTTTGCTCGCTGTTCTGTTTCACGACACTGTCGATCGCGGTCTATATGCCGGAATTGTTCGCCACCGAATATCGCGCCCGCGGCGCCGGTGTCGCTTTCACCTGCGCCCGCATCGGCATCGTGGTCACGCCGTTCCCGATCGTCTGGGCCTTCGACTTCGCCGGGCTTGCCGCCGTTACCACGATGTTCTCGGTCTTCCTGGTGATCGCGCTCATTGCGCTGTGGCTCCTTGGCGTCGAAACCCGCGCCAAGCCGCTCGAGGAAACGGCGCCGGTCCTCGACCGCGCGCCGGAGCCGCTTCCGGCCCGGGCTGCACCGGCGGCCGAATAGCCGATGCAGGCAGCAAGTCAGCGCAACGTCCGATTCATTGGTCATAGCGACCAAGGCGGGCGCAGCGACGGTGTGCAGGTCATGGTCCATCGCGGCCATGCCTATATCGGCCATATTTTCAGCGGTGGCTTCTCCGTCGTCGACGTTCGCGATCCGAAAAATCCGCAAGCGGTCGCTTTCGTTCCGACGCCGGAGAATACCTGGGCGCTGCATCTGCAGGTGCACGACGATCTCCTCCTCGTCGTCAACGCCGCCAATGTGTGGACCGCGCAGAAGGTCGCGAGCGACAAGGAATTCTTCTCGCGGCCGCTCACCGAATCCTTCGATCGGCACGGCATGTCGTTCGCCGCAGGCTTGCGGGTCTACGACATTTCGCAGCCGGCGAAACCGCGTGAGATCGCGTTTATGCCAATCAAAGGCCTCGGGCCGCATCGTATCTGGTATGTCGGCGGCCGCTACGCTTACATCTCGGCGCATTTCGAGGGGTTTACCGATCGCATCCTCGCCGTCGTCGATATGAGCGATCCGACCAAGCCGCACATCGTCGGACGCTGGTGGCTGCCCGGCATGTGGCAGGCCGGCGGCGAGACGCCGCAGTGGCCGCAAGGCCGCCGTTACGCCCTGCACCACGCCGTCGTCACCGGCACCACGGCCTATGGCGCCTGGCTCGACGGCGGGCTGACCGTGCTCGACGTCGCCGATCCGGCCAAGCCGCGGCTATTGGCGCAACGCGTCTGGCATCCTCCGCTCGGCTCAACGACGCACTCCCCGCTGCAATTCCCGGATCGCAACCTGCTGATCGTCTCCGACGAGCCGGCGCAGGACAATTGCGCGGACGGCATCAAGCGCATCTGGGTGTTCGACGTGCACGAGCCGGCCAATCCGGTGAGCATCGCCACCATGCCGCTGCCGGACGAAGCGCGCTATTGCGAACTGCCGGGTAAATTCGGACCGCATAATTTGCACGAGAACCGGCCCGGCGCCTTGCAGAACTCGAACCTCGTCTTCGCGACCTACTGCAATGCCGGACTGCGCGTCTTTGACATTACCGATCCGTTCCAACCGCGCGCCGCCGGGCATTTCGTGCCGCCGCCGCCAACCCGCCGCATGGATCCAAGGCCGAACCGGCCGCTGGTCATTCAATCGGGCGACGTCTTTGCCGCCGCGGATGGCCTTCTCTATATGACCGACTTCAACGCCGGTCTTTACATTCTGGAATATGAAGGCCGCAGCTGACGCGCGCCCGTCCTGCCGGCGATCTCCAACCGCGAAAGCCGCCGATGCCAAGCGCCGTCTGGTCGAAACCGAAAACCGTCGTGGTGACCGGCGGCACCGGCTTTGTCGGCACTTACGTCTGCCGCTTGCTGGGACAGCAAGGACAGACCGCTATCGCCGTCGGCATCGAGCCGTTTTCCGAGGAGATGCAGTTCGTTCTGGCGGACGCCGGGGCCGCGGTTCGTTTCGTGCGGGGCGACATTTGCGACGCGGCGGGGCTTGACGCCATCTGCGCGCAATATGCGCCCGACGCCATTGTCCATGCCGCGGGTCTCGTCGGACACGACACGTCCCTCGCCGATCCGCTGAAAACCTATGCCGTCAATGTGGGCGGTACCGTCAAGGTTTTCGAAGCGGCGCGCCGGGCCAAGGTCGGCAAAGTTTTGCTGATCAGCAGCAATGCCGCCTATCACCGCAAAGAGCGCGACGTGTTCGACGAAGCGCATCCGACGACGTCGCTCTTCGCCGGCAATCCCAATGCTCATTACGGCGCATCGAAGATGGCCGCCGAGCAGGTGGCGCTCGCCTATCACACCTTCCATGGCATCGATGCGCTGGCGATCCGCATCACCAGCGTCTACGGCTTCGGCATGAAGCCCGGGCAGATGCAATTGAAGCAGATCGTCGAAGGGGCAGCCAACGGGGAGACGGTAAGAATCGCCTCTGGCGGCCATGTGGTCCGCGACTACACCTATGTCGAGGATTCCGCCGCCGGCATCGTCGCCATTCTCAACTGCGATACGCGCGCCGTTGCGCAGCGTATCTTCAACATTTCCCGCGGCGAGCTGACCAGCACCTTCGATATCGCCGAGGCGGCCAGCGCCGCTTTTCCGCACGCCAGCATCGAAGTCGGCGACGCAATGACGGAATTCGAAAAGGCGACGTTGAAGCAGCGCGCGCCGCTATCCTGGGCCGCGGCGGAAAAAGCATTCGGCTATCGGCCCCGCTATTCGCTGCGCCAAGGCATCGGTCGTTACGCGGAGTTTTATAGGACGTTCAAAAAAGCACGGGCTTCCGTGCCCGCCTCGACATGACGAGGTGAACGCGTCAATCTGGCGCCATGCGTCGGCTCACCGTTATTGTCCCGGTGCTCAATGAGGCGGCCATCCTCGTCGGCGCGCTCAGAGCGCTGGCGCCGCTGCGCGCCCGCGGCGCCGAGGTGATCGTCGTCGACAGCGGGTCGAGCGACGGCTCGCCCGACTTGGCGCGGCCGCTTGCCGACCACGTGGTCGCCGCGCCGCGCGGACGCGGTGCGCCGTTGAATGCGGGCGCCGCGCTCGGCACCGGCGACGTACTGCTTTTCCTGCATGCCGATACCGCGTTGCCGCGTGACGCCGACGGCTTGATTGCGACAGCCCTGGTACACCGCGCCTGGGGCCGCTTCGATCTGCGCATTGCCGGGCGGCACCCGCTCTTGGCGGTCGTCGCCCGCATGATCAATTGGCGCTCGCGGCTGACCGGCATCGCCACGGGCGATCAGGCGATCTTCGTCAGTCGCGCAGCGTTTACGGCTATCGGCGGTTTCCCCGACCTGCCACTGATGGAGGACGTCGCCATTTCACGGCGGCTCAAACGCCTGTGCCGGCCATATTGCATCGGCGTACCGGTCGTCACGTCCGGGCGGCGCTGGGAGCACCATGGCGTTGTGCGCACGATTCTGCTGATGTGGCGCCTGCGGCTTGCCTATTATTGCGGCGTCGAGCCGGCGCAACTGGCGCTGCGTTATGGACCCGTTCCGCCCTCACCCGCGCAAACCCGCGCCTGGCCATAGCTTCGGCGCGGCGCGCGCATATTGCTTCGGACGCGGCACGTCGGCGTCGAGCGCCTCCGCCGCATGCCAGCCCCAGTGCGGATCGTCGAGAAAGCCGCGCGCCAGGGCGACCATGTCGGCCTTGCCTTCGGCGACGATCGCTTCCGCCTGCTTGGCGGTCGTGATCATGCCGACCGCCCGCACGGCGATGCCGCATTCGCGACGCACCCGCTCGGCGGCCGGAACGTTGAAGCCGGGATCGTTGGGCCAGCGGCTTTCGGGCGTAATATTGCCCGACGAGATATCGACGTAATCGAGCCCGGCGGCCTTGAGCGCCTTGCCCGCCGCAACCGCGTCGTCGACGGTGAGACCGCCTTCGATCCAATCGGTACCAGTAATGCGCGCGCCGAATGGCACGCTGCGCGGCACCGCGGCGCGGACCGCGCGCACCACTTGCAGCGGAAATTTCATGCGGCCTTCGAACGACCCGCCATAGGCGTCATTGCGCTTGTTGGACAGCGGCGACAAGAAGCTATGCAGCAAATAACCATGGGCGAAATGCAATTCGATGGCGTCAAAACCGATGCGCAGCGCGCGCTGGGCGGCGTCGGTGAAAGAGGCGGTGACGCGCGCCATGTCGTCCTCGGTCATGGCGCGCGGGGTGTGCCAGCCCGGGCCGAACGGCATCGCCGAAGGCCCGATCGTCGGCCATGCGTCTTCGGCATCGGACAACGCCTTGGCGCCCTCCCAAGGACGCTGCGACGATGCCTTGCGGCCGGCATGCGCCAGTTGAATGCCGAGCTTGGCACTGCCGAAGCGGCGGCAATGATCGACGATCCGCGCAAGCGCCGCCTCGCAGTCGTCGGAATAGAGGCCGAGGCAGCCATGGGTGATGCGGCCACGGCGCTCGACATGGGTGGCCTCGATGACGAGGAGCCCGGCGCCGGAGTTCGACAGCATGCCGAGATGGGTCATGTGCCAGTCGTTTCCGACACCGTCATCGGCGCTGTATTGACACATCGGCGACACGACAATGCGGTTCGGCAAAGTCAGCTCGGCAAGTTTAATCGGCGAGAACAAAGCGCTCGGCATCGATGCTCACATACGGTTCGAGGAAAGGAGATGAGGAAAGATGAGGACCCAGAGCCGTGACCGCCCCCGCGATCCGCGCAGGCGCCAGTCGTTTTCGGGCTGTGGATAACCCGTTCAGCCCGCGGAATCTAGTCGGGCCACGCCGGCGCCGCCACCCGCGCCGCAGGCGGCGGTGGTACGCCGTCCTCCTCGAAGAGCAGCGTCTCGCTGCTCAGCGGCACGCCTGCGAGTGCGGCCCATTGGTCGCGCACGTAAAGTACTTTGCGCATCTCGTCGAGAAACTGGGTTTCGGTGAAATAGTGCCGCCAGCGCCCGCTGTCGCACAGATCGAGAAAATGCTCCTGCCGACGCTCGATCAGCGCGAGCCAACGACGGGCTACGCTGCCGTATCGGTCGGATTGCGGCTCCGACATGGAAGGGGCAACCAGAAGCGCAAAGTCAGAAACGCGGTGGAAATCGACGCCTGCGGATAAACAGCGCGGCTTTTCTGATTCGGCAATGAAAATGAATGTGGCGACAGCAAGGACTATTTGTTGACTTTTTGTTTGTTGATAACAGCGGGGAAGAATGATTCGGCTTAAAGCTTGACCCGCAACCAGCTTGCCAACTCGCCGACGATGCCGCGGCGAAAAGTGAGCACGCAGGCGACGAAAATGGCGCCCTGGATCACCAGCACCCACTGGCCGAGCGACGCCAGATAGTTCTCCATCGCGACGATGATGAAGGCGCCGGCCACCGGGCCGAACACGGTGCCGAGCCCGCCGACCAGCGTCATCAAAATGACCTCGCCTGACATGGTCCAATGCACGTCGGTCAGCGAGGCGAGCTGGAAAACCAGCGCCTTCAGCGATCCGGCAAGCCCAGCCAACGTCGCCGACAGCACGAAGGCGACAAGCTTGTAGCGGTCGGTGCGGTAACCGAGCGAAATGGTGCGCAGTTCGTTCTCGCGGATCGCCTTGAGCACCTCGCCGAACGGCGAATTGATGATGCGATAGATCAGAAATAACGCCGCCAGCACGACGACGAGGACGAATGTGTACATCGTCAATTCGTTGTTGAGATCGAAGATGCCGAACAGACGTCCGCGCGGCACGTCCTGGATGCCGTCCTCGCCGCCGGTGAGTTTCACCCGCAAGGCCACCAGATACATCATCTGCGCCAGAGCGAGCGTGATCATGGCGAAATAGATGCCCTGACGGCGAATGGCGATGGCGCCGCCGACAAGGCCGAGCGACGCTGCCGTCGCCGTGCCGACGAGAACGGCGAGCTCCGGCGGCAGGCCCCAGGATTTTGCCGCGTGCGCGGCGAGATAGCTCGCCCAGCCGAAAAACATTGCATGGCCGAACGACACCAACCCGACATAGCCGATCAGGAGATTGAAGGCACAGGCGAACAGCGCAAAGCACAAGGCCTTCTCGAGGAAAACCGGGTAAAGAAAGAACGGCGCTGCGGCGAGAAAGGCGACCATCGCGCCGGCGGCAACGGCAAGACTGCGGTCAGTCGCGCGCGGCGGCCGTGTCGCCGATGCCTCGACAATGCTCGCCATCATGCGCTCCGTCCGAACAATCCAGTCGGCCGCGCCAACAGCACGATGACCATGATGACAAAAATCACGGTGTTGGATGCCTCGGGAAAAAACACTTTGGTAAAGCCCTCGACAACGCCGAGCGCGAAGCCGGTGACGATAGCGCCCAAGATCGAGCCCATGCCGCCGATTACCACGACCGCGAACACCACGATGATGATGTCGGAGCCCATCTGCGGCGAGACGTTATAGATCGGCGCCGCCATCACGCCGGCCAGCGCCGCAAGACCGACCCCGAAGCCGTAAGTCAGCATCACAAGGCGCGGCACGTTGATGCCGAAGGCGCGGACCAGCGTCGGATTTTCGGTGGCGGCGCGCAGATAGGAGCCGAGCCGCGTGCGTTCGATGACGAACCAGGTAACAAGGCAAACGGCGAGCGAGAATACGATCACCCAGGCCCGATAATTCGGCAGGAACATGAAACCGAGATTGTGCCCGCCCTGCAGCGCATCCGGTATGCCGTAGGGCTTGCCGGAAGAGCCGTAATAATTCCGGAACACGCCTTCGATGATCAGCGCCAAACCGAAGGTCAACAACAGGCCGTAAAGGTGATCGAGGCCCTGCAGGCGCCGTAGGAAAAGCCGCTCGATGACGATGCCGGTCGCGCCGACCAGTATCGGTACGATGATCAGCGCCGCCCAATAATTGATGCCGAGGTAATGCAGCAGCATGTAGGCGACGAACGCCCCCATCATGTACTGCGCGCCATGGGTGAAATTGATGATGTTGAGCATGCCGAAGATCACGGCGAGGCCCAGGCTCAATAATGCATAGAACGAGCCGTTGATCAGTCCGAGCAGCAATTGTCCGAACAGCGCATAGGATGGGACCCCGAAAATCTCGAACATGCCGCGGCGCTCGCTACTCTATCCCCAACAGCATGCCCTGTTCGGCTTCCCTTTGCGGGGAGGGCGAAAGCGTCCGGCGCGAGCAGAACAGATTGCAGAGCGGATGCCCTGCCGCTGTGGTGCTGCCCCGGGTTTCCGCCCTCCCCTTGGATTGAAGTCCGTCACTTCACCAGCGGACAATTGTCGTCCTTCATCGGACGGAAGGCCTGGTCCGCAGGGATGGTGGCCTTGAGAATGTAATCGTCGCCCGGATATTTCGATTCGGCCGGCGACTTCACCTGGAACAGATAGGCCGGATGGATTTTGCGGCCGTCGGCGCGGATGACGCCCTTGCCGAACAGCGGATCGTCCGTCGGCAACTTCTTCATCTCATCGACCACGGCCTTGCCGTCCTTGGCGCTTTTGAGCGCGGCGACCGCTTTCAGATAATGCAGGGTTGCCGCATAAACGCCGGCCTGGTTCATGTTCGGATATTTGCCCGGCCGCTCGACCTGCCACCGCTTGGTCCAGGCCCGCGTTGCGTCGTTCATATCCCAATAGAAGGTCTCGGTAAGCACGAGGCCCTGGGCAACCTTCAGGCCGAGTGCCTCAACGTCGCCAATGTAAAACAACAGCGCGGCAAAGTGCTGGCCGCCCGCGGTTATGCCGAACTCGGCGCCCTGCTTGATCGCATTGATGGTATCGCCGCCGGCATTGGCCAGCCCGATGATCTTCGCCTTCGATTGCTGCGCTTGCAGCAGGAACGACGAGAAGTCCTGGTTGTTGAGCGGATGGTCCACGTGACCGAGCACTTTGCCGCCATTGGCAAGCACGACCGCCGTGGCATCGCGTTCGAGCGCATGACCGAACGCGTAATCGGAGGTCAAGAAGAACCAGGTATCGCCGCCATTCTTCACCAGCGCGCCGGCGGTCGAATGCGCGAGCATCCAGGTGTCGTAGGTCCAATGCACGGTATTGGGCGAGCATTTCGGTCCGGTCAGATCGGAGATGGCGGCGCCGGAAACCAGCAGCGCCTTGTTCTTTTCGCGCGTGACGTCGCTCACCGCCAGCGCCACGGCCGAATTCGGCACGTCGACGATGGCGTCGACATTCTGCGTATCGAACCATTGCCGGGCGATATTCGAGCCGAGGTCGGGCTTGTTCTGGTGGTCGGCGACGATGATATCGACCTTCATGTTGTGGGCAGCCGGATTGAAATCGGACACCGCCATTTTGGCCGCCGCCACCGAACCGGGGCCGGTGTCGTCGGCATAGAGGCTCGACATGTCGGTGAGCACGCCGATCTTGACCTCGATCGGCTGCGCATGGGCGGCCGTCGTCATCAAGGCGGCGGCAAATGCCAGACTTGCTACAAGCTTCATCACTACCTCCCTCTTTGCGGCCTTGCGGCCCTTCTCTTCTACGCTAGCCTATCAAACTCCGAGATATTCGTGCAGCTTCCCGGTGTTCGCCTTGAGTTGCGGGGTAGAAAATTCGTCGACCACGCGGCCGTGCTCCATGATGTAGTGCCGATCGGCCACCGCGGCGGCGAAGTGAAAATTCTGCTCGACCAAGAGAATGGTGAAACCTTGCGCTTTCAGCGAACCGATGGTCTCGCGGATCTGCTGCATGATGACCGGCGCCAAACCTTCCGTCGGCTCGTCGAGCAAGAGCAAGCGGGCGCCGGTGCGCAGGATTCGGCCGATCGCCAGCATCTGCTGCTCCCCGCCGGAGAGCTTCGTGCCTTGGCTTGAAAGTCGCTCGCGGAGGTTCGGAAACAGCCTGAAAATGCGATCGAGATCGAGGCCGCCTGGGCGCACCTGCGGCGGCAGCAGCAAGTTCTCGCGGACGTCCAGACTGGAAAAAATGCCGCGTTCCTCCGGGCAGAAGGCGATGCCGGCACGAGCGATCGCATCGGAGGCCATGCCGACAAGTTCGCGGCCTTCGAAGCGCACCGAGCCGCGGCGCTGTTCGACGATGCCCATGATGGCTTTGAGCGTCGTCGTCTTGCCGACGCCGTTGCGGCCAAGCAGCGTCACCACCTCGCCCGGCTGCACGCTGAAAGTCACACCGTGCAGAATGTGCGACTCGCCATACCAGGCTTGCAGTCCGTTGACCGCGAGCATGGCACGCGTGTCGCCTGAACGCTTGTCAATCATGGCCGGTCCCAAGATAGGCTTCGCGTACCGCGGGATCCGCCGACACCGTCTGGTAATCGCCTTCGGCGAGCACTTGGCCCCGGGTGAGCACGGTGATGCGGTCGCACAGATTGGCGACCACGCTGAGATTGTGCTCGACCATCAGCACCGTGCGGCTCGCAGCGACCGATTTGATCAGCGCGCTGATGCGGGCGATGTCGTCATGACCCATGCCAGCGGTCGGTTCGTCGAGCAGCAGCATTGCGGGATCGAGTGCCAGCGTGGTCGCGATTTCGAGCGCACGTTTGTGGCCATACGGCAATTCGGTCGCCAACGCGTCGGCAAAAGGCGACAGTCCAACATCGGCGATCAGCGCCTGCGCGCGCTCGTCGAGCGCGCGCAGCACGCGTTTGCTCCGCCAGAAATCGAACGACCCGCCGCGGCGGCGCTGCAACGCGATACGGACGTTTTCCAGTACCGTGAGATGCGGAAACACCGCGGAAATCTGAAAGGAGCGCACCAGCCCGAGCCGCGCCACGTCGGCCGGCTTGAGCGCGGTGATGTCGCGCCCGTCGAACACGATGCGCCCGCGCGTCGGGTTGAGAAACTTGCTCAGCAGATTGAAGCAAGTGGTTTTGCCGGCGCCATTCGGGCCGATCATCGCGTGAATGCTGCCGCGCGCGACGCGCAGATTGACCGAGCGCACCGCGATGAAGCCGGCGAAATCCTTGGTCAGGTCCTCGGTTTCGAGGACGGTATCGTCACGCACCTACTAATCCCCCACGGCCGGCATTCTCCGCCATCTGCGCCGCAGGCGTAAAGCGAATTAGCGCTTCTGCGGGCGAGTGCGACGGTTGGGCCCTGTTTGAGACCGTTTCACCAAAACGATGACCCGCCCGGAGGGGACGGGTCCGGGCGGGTCTGAAGATCGGCGCTGGCGTCAGGGGTGTAGCGCGCCGATGGGGCCTGTGAGCGCCACCATTGGTTCGTCGCGCCGCCCGACAAAAGGTTCATGGCAGAAAAAATCCTGCCCGATGAAAGAGATAGCCGGAACTTGGTTATTTGTTCGGTGCTGGTCCGCTGGGCTCGGCGGTCTCTGCCGGCTCCGCTGACGCCACCACGCGATCCTGGCGCATGCGGGCGATAATCTTGCCGAGTTCTTCCTTGGCGAGCGACTTCACGGCGATCCGCACGCGATAGAGCCCGCCTTCGGTCGGACCGTCGACCAGGGCGGCCTGATAATTGTGCAGAAAATTCGTGATCTCGGCGGCGCTCGCGGCTTGCGCGAAGCGCACCATCGCAAAGGCGCCATGGCGATGCACGGCGCCAAGCGAGGCCTGCTGGGCAGGACCTTGCGGCTTCGTGAAAACGTCGACGAGCATGAAGGCCTGCAGCGCAATGGCTAGGACGGCAAATGAGGCAGCCACTGCCAAAGTGCGCGGCGGCAGATTGGCGAAAAATCCGGTCAGCCAGCCGGCGGCGGCGCCTGGAACACGCTTGGGCGCGGCATTGGTCTCGGCGTCGATCGCCGCCATCAGCCGGTCGACGACATGCGGCCGCGGTGCGCCCAGCGTCTCGTTGAGGTGGATGGTTTCGACGAGCTCTTCGCGGACCAGTTCGACATGGCGCGCGAGTTCGTCATCATGCCGCAACGCCTCTTCGACGCGCTGGCGATCGCGGCGGCGCAGCGTGCCGGCCGCATACCAGGGCAACAGCGCCTCGATCTCGCCGGGCTCATCATTTTGGGCCGGATTGCGGGCCGCATCGCCGCTGATCATGGCCAACCTCGATCTATTCCCGCCATTCGGCACAGCTCTCCGAGCTTCTTGCGCGCATAGAACATTCGCGTCTTCACCGTGTTCTCCGGAATTCCGATAATCCGAGCCGCCTCTTCCACCGATTTCTCGTGGTAATAGACGAGATCGATAACCTCGCGATGTTCGCGCGACAGGGCGCCGAGGCACTTGCGCAGTTTCTCGCCTTTATCGAGCTTCGCCAGAGCGAGTTCGGGATCATCCGAAGGTTCCTCGATCAATTCCGCGGTTTCATCGTCCAACCCATCCTCGCGCCGCTTGCGCAATAGCGACAGTGCCTTGAACCTTGCGATGGCAATGAGCCAGGTCGAGACCGCGCTTCTGCCTTCAAACCGGTTGGCCTGCCGCCAGACGTCCAAAAACACCTCGCCGATGACGTCCTCCGCCGCCATCTCGTCGCGCAACAGACGCAATACAAAGCGATAGATCCGCACATGATGCCGCGCGAACAGCACCTGCATCGCCAGCCGGTCGCCCCGGGCAATGCGACCGATCAGTGCTTCATCGGCCGGTGCTTGCATCGCCATAGAGTCGGCTCACAAATGGGTCGCGGCTCACCGCCGGGAGGTTCAAATGCCTGTGAGTAATTTTTGATGCTGCGAGGCACACGGACTAGAGTGAATTCTCGCATTTCCTCAGAGTCTTAGCCGCGGTGACGGAAAAACACGGTATTGCGATGTCTAATTGCTCGGAACCGGGGCGGGAAGCAAGGGTCTTCCATTGCCAGGCCCGCAATCCGCATGTTTTTGCGTTAATTTAACCCCCAAAGTCAGCGGCTCGCGCTGGGGAGCGTTTCGCCGAGCGGCTTTTCCTCGAGCAAGATCACGGCCAGGAACGAAATCGCCAGCGTACCGGCAATGCCGAGGAAAACCATCTTGAAGGTCGCGACCGACGCGCTGCCCAAAAAGGCGTGACCCAGCGAACCCGGCGCCGCGTTGACCGGCGCATGAGCCAGCACAACCGCGCCGAAACCGGCAATCAGCATGGTGCCCATCAATGTGCGCGCGAAATTCATCGTGCCGATGGCCGCGCCCAGATTTTGAATGGCAACGGTATTCTGTAGCGCCACCTGGGTGAGCGGCGCCGTGGGCCCGAATCCGACGCCAATCAGAAACAAGATAATTTCGAATCTCAGCGAGTTCATGCTTTCGGCGGAAAACGCCAGCGCAACGACGGCGCCCAGACCGATGCAGAGAAAGCAAAGCGGCAACAGCTTGTAACGTCGCACCCGCCCGATCACCTGACTCGATAATCCGGCGCTGACATTGAGCGTGATCATGAGAATCATCAGGCTCAAGCCCGAGGAAGTCGCCGACCAGCCGAGCGCGCTTTGCAGATACATCGGCAGGAAAATGTTGAGGCAGACGATCGATCCCCAGCCGAAGGAGTGCGCCACCATCGTCAGCCGCGCGGCGGCATCGGACAAAATCGCGATCGGGATCAGCGGCTCCACCGCGGTGAGAAGCCGCACCACGAAGCCTGCGCCCAGCACAAGCGCCGTGCCGAGCAGCGTAAGAACCGGCGCCGACAGCCAGGGATAGTGCACGCCGCCGAGATTGAGCGCCAGCATGAAGCACGAGCTTGCCGCCATCACCAAGAACGCACCGATGAAATCGAGCCGGTGCGGCCGGCCGTGCCAGGGCAGCCGGCGCAGCGTCTTGAGCGCCAGGACGATCGTCAGGATGCAGAACGGGATCTTCCAGATGAAGATCATCCACCAATACCAATGATCGCAAATCCAGCCGCCGAGCGCGGGCCCGCAGCCGCCGGCGGTCGTGAAAGCGATCGAGAAATAGGTGTAATATTTGGCGCGCTCCTTCGGCGGCGCCATGTCTCCGAGCACCATCTGCGCGCTCGAAATCATGCCGCCGCCGCCCATGCCCTGGACCACGCGGCCGCAGATCAGCATCAGCAGGCTGGACGCCGTCGCGGAGATCAGCGCGCCGGTCATGTAGATCACCAGCGCGATCAACAGCGATGCACGCCGGCCGTGGATGTCGGCGAATTTGCCGTAAAGCGGCGTGAGCGCCGTGGCAGCGATCAGGTAGGACGTGATCACCCAGGGCAGTTCGTTGACGTCGCCGAACACCCGGCCGATGGTCGGCAAAGCGCTCGCCAGGATCGACTGATCGACCGAGCCGAGAAACACCGGCAGCATCATGCTCATGACGATGACGCGCTTTTCGCCATGGGTCAGCGGCGTCGGGTCGGACGCGACGGTGCCTAAGGCAGAACCTGAGGCCGGAACCGCGAAGCCCGCGGACACGTCGCGGGCAGCTACCGACTCCCCCCGTAAATCTGCGGCGCTTTCGCCGCGCTCGTCGTTCATAGAGCGAATTTACGCCGCGATGCGCCCGCAGCGTCCCCGACTGAATTCACGAGCGAGCAATACCGGCAAAGACGGCTGCTGTCATATGCGCAAATGGCTCGACAAGACCTAAGTTGGCGCATGGCACCTCTTCGGCCGGTTCCGGACCGGCTGCGAAAGCCTGTCACAAATCGGTGTCCTACCGATCACATCTTCATCCAGACAGCCCCGGCTGATGACATCGTGTAAAATGCCGTGCGCTGATGCCGGGAGTGATTGCAACCGTTGAATTGATCTCGTGTCGACGGTTTTCCGAAAAATGGAGGTGGATTGACATGACGCTTCTCGAATTTCACGTGCTCATCAGCCTTGTCGAAATCGTAGCCGGTTTCGTCATGCTGTATGGCCTGTTGACCGGCAGAGCCTTCGGCGGCTGGACCGCGTTGTTCCTCGCCACCGCCGTCCTGACCAGCCTGACCGGCTTCCCTCTCGCGCCTTTCGGCTTCGATCCACCGCGCGCGGTCGGCATCCTCACCCTTGTTCTCTTGGCGATCGCGGTTGCCGCCTACTATCTGTTTCGGCTCGCGGGTGCTTGGCGGTGGGTCTATGTCATCGCCGCCATGATGGCGCTCTATTTGGATGTCTTCGTTGGCGTGATCCAATCGTTCATGAAGATTCCGCCGCTGCACGTCCTGGCGCCGACACAATCGGAACCGCCCTTTCTGGTGGCGCAAGCCGTCGTGCTTGGGCTTTTTGTCGTGTTAGGATTTTTCGCGGTGCGCAAGTTCCATCCACGCTTGGCGCCAACGGCTTAAAAATCAGGAGATGAAAGATGAACCCCCGCGACCCCAAAGCTTTGCAGACCGACGCGCTCGCTACGCCGACCGACCTCAAATCAAACGCCGTGCGCGACATTGCCGGCGCGCTCAATATTCTCCTCGCCGACGTGTTCGCGCTGTACCTGAAAACCAAGAATTTCCACTGGCACATGTCGGGGCCGCATTTCCGCGACTATCATCTGCTGCTCGATGAACAGAGCGACCAGATCTTCGCCATGACCGACGACATCGCCGAGCGCGCACGCAAGATCGGCGGCACCACGATCCGTTCAATCGGCCATATCGGACGCTTGCAGCGCGTGCTCGACAACGACGCCGAATTCGTCACCCCGCTCGATATGCTGGCCGAGTTGCGCGACGACAACAAGCAGCTCGTCGCTCATCTTCGCGAGACGCACGATCTCTGCGACGAGCATAGTGACGTCGCCACCGCGAGCCTGATCGAAAACTGGATCGACGAATCGGAACGCCGCACCTGGTTCCTGTTCGAGTCCTCGCGCGAGGTCGGCGAAACCGCCTGAGTTCCTCCCCGGCAAGCTCCTACTGCTTCAGCGTATTGGCGACCTTGAAGCTTGCCTCGGTCTTGGCCTTGATGTCGTCGAGCGTGACGTCCGGCGCGAGCTCGATCAGCGTCAGGCCGCCGCCGTGGCGGTCGAGCGAAAACACGCCGAGGTCGGTGATCACCATGTCGACGACGCCAGCGCCGGTGAGCGGCAGCGTGCAATGTTTCTTCAGCTTGGAATCGCCCTTGGCGGCGTGCTCCATCACCACGACGACTTTCTTGACGCCGCCGACCAGATCCATGGCGCCGCCCATGCCCTTGACCACCTTGCCGGGGATCATCCAGTTGGCGAGATCGCCGTTCTCCGCGACCTCCATGGCGCCGAGGATGGCGATGTCGATGTGGCCGCCGCGGATCATGGCGAAACTGTCTGCCGAGTTGAAATAGCTGGTGGTCGGCAGCTCGGTAACGGTCTGCTTGCCGGCGTTGATAAGGTCGGGATCTTCCTCGCCCTCGAACGGAAACGGCCCGGTGCCGAGCATGCCGTTCTCCGACTGCAGCTGCACGCTCATGCCGTTCGGAATGTAATTCGACACCAGCGTCGGGATACCGATGCCGAGATTGACGTAAAAGCCGTCGCGCAATTCCTTCGCGGCGCGTTCGGCCATCTGATCGCGACTCCAAGCCATGTCAGACTTCCTCTCCGGTTCCGGCCGGCGCATCGGCTTTTTGACGCTTGCGCACCGTGCGCTGTTCGATGTGCTTGGGCGCCGTCGGCACGTGGATCATGCGTTTGACGTAGATGCCGGGCGTGATGATGTGGTCGGGATTGATGTCGCCCGGCTTCACCAGGTGCTCGACCTCGGCGACGGTCACCTTGCCGGCGGTCGCCATCGGCGGATTGAAATTGCGCGCGGTCTTGCGATAGGCGAGATTGCCCTCGGTGTCGCCACGATAGGCGTGCACGATCGACAGGTCGGCGACCAGCCCGCGCTCCATGACGTATTTTTCGCCGTCGAATTCGCGGACGTCCTTGCCCTCTGCGATCTTGGTGCCATAACCGGTTTTGGTGAAGAAGGCCGGGATGCCGGCGCCGCCGGCGCGGATGCGCTCGGCCAAGGTCCCCTGTGGGTTGAACTCGATCTCCAGTTCGTTGGCGAGAAACTGGTTCATGAAGGTCTTGTTCTCGCCGACATAGGACGAGATCATTTTCTTGATCTGCCGGGTGTCGAGCAGAATGCCGAGCCCCTTGCCGTCGGTGCCGCAATTGTTGGAGACCACCGTCAAATTCTTGACCCCGGAATCGCGGATCGCGAGGATCAAAGTTTCCGGGATGCCGCACAGGCCGAAGCCGCCGGCCATGATGGTCATGCCATCCTTCAGCAACCCGGCCAGTGCGGATCGTGCATCCGCATAGACCTTGTTCATGACCGCTCCATTTCTCCCGGACGAACCTCACTTACGCATAACGTGACCGGAAAGGTCAACCACCGCTGCCGGGCGTGGTGTAAGTTCCGATGATGGGCAGCTGAATCTGCGGGTGGGGATAGTAGTTCCAGGCCACGAACATGGCGGCGAACAGGATCGCCGCGACGACCGCGGCGCCGATGCGATTGCGAAACGAGATGATGCCGCCGACGAAGGCGGCGACGAAGACGAAGGCCGCCATCAAGGCGACGTAAGTCCAGTTCACCGTGGACAGGTCGATCGACATGAATGACTCCCCGATAGGCCCCCGTTGCGGAATGCTCCGCCGCAATGTTAGCCGAGGTCACGCTGGCGCGCGACACCTTGGCGCGGCTTCGCACAAGAAGATATAAAGCAACCGCAACCCGCCAATGACGTCACCCGGCGCGGTGCCGGAACCCGCCGCGATGCCCAATGTCCTGATTCTGCTCGGCCTGACCGAGACGATCCGAAAGCAATATCGCGATCGCTTGCAAGAACGCTTTCCCGACGTGCCGATGACGCTTGTCGATCACCACTCCAAGGTCGGCCCCCATATTGCCACCGCCGACGCGCTCATCACATTCACGCCGATGATGACGGCCAAACTGCTCGAACAGGCGCCGAAACTGAAATGGATCCAGACGCTGGGCACCGGCGTCGACAACCTCATCGACCAGCCGACGCTGCGCAAGGACGTCGTCGTCACCAATGTCCGCGGCATTCACGGCCCGCCGGTCTCCGAAGCGGCCCTTGCCACCATGCTGGCGCTGGCGCGCAACCTGCCGGGGGCGGTACGCGGCCAGGACGCGCATGAGTGGCGGCGCTGGCCGGCGCAACTCCTGCACAACAAGACGGTGGGCATTTTCGGCGTCGGGCTGATCGCCGAGACGCTGGCGCCGATGTGCAAGGCGTTCGGCATGACGGTGGCCGGCGTCAGTTCGACGCCGCGTAAGGTGCCGGGCTTCGACCGCATGCACAGCCGCGACGAGCTTGCACGGGTGGTCGGCGATTTCGATTTTTTGGTGCTGCTGACGCCGCTCACCGCGGCAACGCGCAATTCGATCGACGCCGAGATTCTGGCGGCGATGAAGCCGACGAGCTTTCTCGTCAATCTCGCCCGCGGCGGCGTGGTCGACGAGCCGGCCCTGGTCGAGGCGCTCACATCCGGCCGCATTGCCGGCGCCGCCCTCGACGTATTCAACCAGGAGCCGCTCCCGGCTGAGCACCCATTCTGGGGAATGCAGAACGTGATCATCACCACGCATCAAGGCGGCTTCTGCGACGTCTATATCGATTACGCCCTGCCGACCGTGGAAACCAATATGCGCGCTTTTCTCAAGGGCGATCCCGGCGGCATGATCAATGTTGTGGAGCATTAGCCGAATCCATAACCACAAGTCAGCGAGTATGGATTCCGGGCTCCTCGCTGCGCTCGGCCCCGGAACGACCAGGAGCAAATAAATGGAACAGCTTTCCGAACGCCTGCAGACGCCGATCTCGACCGCCGAACTGGAAAGGCGCTGGAAAGCGGTGCGCGCGGCCATGGAGCGCGACAGGATCGACGTGCTGTTGATGCAGAACAACAGCGATCAGATGGGCGGTTACGTCAAATATTTCACCGATCTGCCGGCGACCAACGGCTATCCGCTCACCGTGGTATTCCCGCGCGACGACCTGATGACGCTGGTCAGCCAAGGTCCATTCGGCGGCGTCAACGAGCTCAACGGCAAGAGCGATGGCGTGCGCCGCGGCGTCAAGACCTGGTACACCACGCCGAGCTATTCGTCCTGCTATTACACTGCGCCTTACGATCCGGAGCTCGCCGCCAAGGCTCTTGAACCTTACGCCGGAGGCACCATCGGCCTCGTCGGCACCTATCAGATGTCGTTTGCGATGGTCGACTACATGCAGAAGGGACGCTTTTCCAACAGCAAATTCGTCGACGCCTCCGATCTGGTCGACCGCATCAAGGTCATCAAAAGCCCCGAGGAGCAGGAACTCGTTCGCCGCGCCGCGGCGATGCAGGACGGCGCCATGCGCGCCGCCTTCGCCGCCATCGAGCCCGGCATGCGCGACCGCGACATCGCGGCGATTGCGCAATGCTACAGCCAGCGCCACGGCAGCGAGCACGGCATTTATCTGTGCGCCTCGATGCCGCCCGGCAAACCGGCGCAATTCGCCGCCCGCCATTATCAGAACCGCGTCATCCAGGACGGCGATGCGGTGGCGCTCTTAGTCGAGGATGCCGGACCCGGCGGCATGTACACCGAGCTCGGCCGCACTGCCGTGGTCGGCAAGGCGTCGCAGGAGATGAAGGACGAATATGCCTTCGCGCTCGAGGCCCGCAAATTCAATCTCGGCCTGCTCAAGCCGGGCGCCGCCTGCAAGGACGTGTTCGAGGCCTATAACGACTTCATGCGCAAGAACGGCCGGCCCGAAGAGAAGCGGCTGCATTGCCACGGTCAGGGCTACGATCTTGTCGAACGTCCGCTCATCCGCAGCGACGAACCGATGAAGATCGAAAAAGACATGAACATCGTGGTGCATCCGACCTATATGCGCGGCGGCATGCTGTCGTGGTTCTGCGACAACTGGCTGATCGGTCCGAACGGGCCAGGCGAGCGGTTGCACCATTTCCCCGAAACGCTGACCGAACTCGGCTGAGGAACTCGGCTGAGGGGCAAAGTTAACCGCGCCGCTTTTTCTCCGCGATTCGGTCGAAAAAATCCGCAATTGCGTCACCCTGTGGCCACGCCGGCTGTGCCCTATGCGCAGCCGGTAAGTCCTTGATAAGTCACGGAGTGCGCTATGCGCAGGTTTGCCATTTTCGGTGCGGTCGCAGCGCTTATTCTTGCATTCGCCGGAAACAGCGTTTGCGCGCAGACCGCCACGAGCGAACCGGTCGGCAAACCGCTCCCGCTGCTGGCGGGGTTGCGGCCGCCGCACGAAGCACGGCACAAGCATCCCAGACACGTCGCCCGTGCTGTCCCCCATGCCAGAGCCGCGCATGAGAAAACCGTCGCGAGGACGCGCCACGCCAGGATAGCGGCTCCGCACGCCAGACACGTTACCGCCAAAAAACTGGCAAAGCGGGAATACGAACACCGCGAGCGGCGATACGAACACCACGAAGGGGCTGTCGCCGCATCGGCGTTTGCCGAAGAGCCGCCGCCGCAAGCGGCTTCGGATCCAACTCCGGATTCTGCGCAGCCAGTTGCGAATGCGGCCTTCCTCGACAGCGCCGCGGCGCCCAGCTCCGCGAATGCGGCGCCGAACGTCGGTACCGACACTGAACCGGCCGCGGCAAAGATTCAGACCGTCAAGATCACTCCACCGAGCCAGAGCGCCGTTGCCGAGCCGACTGGAGATGTATCCGGTCCGGCAGGTACTGCCGCATCTGCCGAGATCGCGCCAAGCGATCACCCCACAGTCGCGCCGCCGCCGCAAACCGCCGTTGCCGCTGCGGCCGAGCAGCAAAAAGCCAAGAATGCGGATCCGGTCGGCAGCTCCGCTTGGATCGCCCAGGTCTTGGCTGCGCTCGGCGGCGCGGTCGCCGCAGGCGCCGTCGCCTGGTTCCTGATCGGCGGCGGGCCGGTGCGGACTTACGGCTGAGACTTTACGCCGCGCGCATCGCGCCTTTCGCCTTCAGCGTATTGAAAAGCTCGAACGCCTCTTTCGGCTTCATGTTCTTGTGCACGACCGCCGCCACGGCGGCGATCATTGCCTGCGGCGCATCGGACTGGAAGATGTTGCGGCCCATGTCGACGCCGGAAGCGCCCTGCTGCACGGCGTTATAGGCCATGGTGAGCGCGTCAAGCTCGGGCAGCTTTTTGCCGCCGGCCATCACGATTGGCACCGGGCACGATGCCGTGACGGTCTCAAAATCCTTCTCGACGTAATAGGTCTTCACATACTGGGCGCCGAGCTCGGCGATGATGCGGCAGGCGAGCCGGAAATATTTGGCGTCGCGCACCATGGCCTTGCCGACCGCCGTGATGCCCATCACCGGGATGCCGGCGCGCAAGCCGGCGTCGACCAGCTTGGTCATGTTGTGCACCGAGCGCGTCTCGTGCTCGCCGCCGATAAAGACCTGGATGCCGACGCCGGCGGCGTTGAGCCGCACCGCGTCATCCATGTCCATAGCGATCTGCTCGTCGGACAGTTCCTCGCGCAAAATGCTGGGCCCGCCGCTCGCCCGCAGCACCATCGGCTTTTGACATTCCGCCGGAATGACCGTGCGCAAGATGCCGCGCGTGCAGAACAAAGCGTCGCAGGACGGCAACAGCGGAACGATCGACAGATCGATGCGCTCAAGCCCGGTGGTCGGGCCCTGGAAATAGCCGTGGTCAACGGCGAGCATCACGGTGCGGCCCGAAGTCGGATCGAACACCCGCGCCATGCGGTTCTTCATGCCCCAGTCGAGCTGATGCGAGCCCTTTAGAAAAAAGCCCGGCGTGTGCTGCGGTCGGTCGGGCGAGTAGCGTTCGCCCTCTTGGTCGGCTTCCGGCATGGCGTCAGTCCTGCGTAATGGCGGGGGCGGCCGTCAGCGTTGCGGATAAGGCGAAGGCTGCGGCTGGTAATAGGGGTTTATGGCGCAAAAGCCGCGGTTGCCTTGGGTGACAGCAGGCTCACAGTCGACGACCGAGTCATATTCGCAGTCCCAGTTCATGGCATCGCCGCCATCATTGGTGACGGCGCACCACTTTTCGTCGCCGTATGTGGCGGCATGGCTCGGCGGGACGCCGAAGATCAGCGTCGCCGTCGCAAAAGCCGCAGCGGATAGCAGTCTGCGAAGGGTGAATTGCACGGACCGCAGTTTAGGCGGTCGAGCCCGAAAAGCAACGTGATGGATGGTGCGGCCCGGTCGCCGGCGAACCCTTTTCCTTCGCCGCCTGCCCCTTCTTGCGACCCCCGCCCCCTTGGCAATGTTCTCTTTTTGTTCTAATGTGTACTTCTAGAACATAGGCTGAACGCTGACGCCCTTTATCCACGCCTAAAGCGGTCTAACGAAGAAGGTGTGAGAGGCTGACCAAATGACTGATCTTTCTGCTTCTTCCAGCCTTCTTGATGCTCCTCCCGGAACGCGAAGCCGCGCGGCCGTCATGCATGAATTGCGGCGGCTGCTCCCCACCCATGAGAGTTTCCATAAAGCCCTGCCCTTTGGTCTAGCCGCCGTGGACTCTCACTTGGCGGAAGGCGGTTTGGCCGGCGGCGCCCTGCATGAAGTAGTACCCGCGATGCAAGCGGCTTTTCCGGCCGCCCTCGGCTTCCTGACGGCGTTTCTGGCCCGTCTATTTTCGCCTGCCCCCCTCGTTTTCGTCATGCCGGCCTATACGCGGCGCCGGCACGGCCGCCTGTCCGGCCATGGCCTCCACGCATTCGGTCTTAATCCAGCGCGGCTGATCCTCATCGAAACCGCCCACCGCAAGGACACGCTGTGGGCGATAGCCGAGGCATTGCGGTCGGCAGCGCCGGCCGCGGTCGCAGGCTTGATCGACAGGCTCGATCTGAAGACCAGCCAAAAGCTGCATCTCGCCGCCGGCGATGCCGGTCTGCCGCTGTTGCTGTTGCGGCCGGCGCCGACGCTGGAAGCCAGCGCCGCGGCCACCCGTTGGCGCGTCGGCGCCGCGGAAGCCGCGCGCGACCGCTTCGGTCTTTACGCACGCCCCCGCTGGCATCTGCAGCTCGAGCGGGCTCGCAACGGACGATCGGGGGAATGGGTAGTGGAGTACGATCATGTCGCGCATCGTTTCAGTCTGGCTGCCGCGCTGGCCGATTCAGCGTTTTCTCGCGGCGCAAGCGATGGCGTCCCAGGCCAAAACCGCCAAAACCTCTTGCAAGCCGGTCGATCCTGAGCGGCCCTTCGCCCTTGTCGTCGCCGGCGCCGGCGGCCCGCGTATCGCTGCCTTGAACGAGGCGGCGGAAGCGGCGGGGCTTGCCATCGGCGAGCCCGTGGCCGACGCGCGGGCGAAAGCGGATTTTCTGCAACTACACGCCGTCGATGCCGCCGCCGACGATGCCGCGCTGCGGCGGCTGGCGCTCTGGGCGACGCGTTACACCCCGACCGCTTCCCCTTTGTGCGGAGATTACTGGAGCGAGGACAACGGCGCTGACGGTGTTTTCCTCGACATCGAAGGAGCGAGCCACCTGTTCGGCGGCGAGGAGAGCTTGCTCGCCGACCTTGCCGCAAGGCTGCAGCGTTTCGGGCTCGCCGCGCGGCTTGCGGTCGCCGACACGCCGGGCGCCGCCTGGGCGGCCTCGCGCTTTCACCGCTCGCCGCTCTTGGTTCTGCCCTCGGGCCGGGAAGCCGCAGTGCTTGCCGACATGCCGATCGCGGCCTTGCGGCTGCCATCGGAAACCCGCAGCGCATTGCGCCGGCTCGGCTTTAAAACCGTGGGCTCCCTGATCGACAAGCCGCGCGCGCCCTTTGCCGCACGCTTTGCCGCCGAGCTTCTACGCCGTCTCGACCAGGCGCTCGGCCGCGTCGATGAACCGCTCGTCCCCACCGTCGCGCCGCCGGTCTATCACAGCCTGCAATATCTCATCGAGCCGATCGACACCGCGACGGCGGTCGTCGCCCGCGCGCGCCGGCTGATGCAGAATCTCGTCCATGTGCTCCTCCGCGATGACGCCGGCGCGCGGGCATTGCGGCTTTGCCTCTATCGCGTCGATGGCGCGGTCGAGACCATCGATATCGGACTGACCGCGCCGACGCGCAGCGTTGACCATGTGGCGCGTCTGGTCGAACTCAAGCTCGAAGCGCTGGCGGCAATGGAGGATGCCGGTTTCGGTTTCGAGGCCATCGGCCTCGCCGTCACTTGCGCCGAACCGATGCCGGCGCGGCAGACGGAATTCACACCCGCCGAAGCAGGCGATCGCGCCGAGCGCTGCGCGGCTTTGATCGACGCGTTGCGCCAGCGTCTCGGCCCGTCGAGCGTGCGGCGCTTGGCGCCGGTCGCCAGCCATATTCCCGAGCGTGCAGAGATTTTGCCGCCTGTTGACAGCACGACGAGCGCCTGGCCCGAACCGGCGCAGCCGCGCCCGCTTTTACTGTTGCCGCAGGCCGAACCGGCGGAAGACGTCATGGCGCTCATCCCCGAAGGTCCGCCACGGCGTTTTTCCTGGCGCGGGGTGACTTACGAGGTCGAAGCATCACAAGGCCCCGAACGCATTGGCGCCGAATGGTGGCATACGTCGCAACGTTCCGCTCATTCCCGCGCCAGCGGGAATTCCTGTGGGAGTGAGCGTCAGTACGCTCTGACCCGCGATTATTATCTGGTCGAGGATTTGGGCGGACACCGCTTCTGGCTCTACCGCGAAGGGCTTTACGGGCGCGAAACGGCGGCCGCGCGCTGGTTCGTACAGGGCCTTTTTGCGTGAGCCATCCGATGAGCGCTTACGCCGAACTTGCCGTCACGACTAACTTTTCCTTCCTGCGCGGCGCCTCGCATCCGCAGGAAATGGTGGCGCGTGCCGATGAACTCGGGCTCGCCGCCATCGGCATTGCCGACCGCAATTCTTTTGCCGGCGTGGTGCGCGCTTACGACGAAGCGCGCAAGCGCGCCATCAAGCTTCTTGTCGGCACGCGGCTGATCACCGGTGACGGCTTCGAAGCGCTCGCTTATCCGACCGATCGCGCCGCTTATGGCCGGCTTTGCCGCCTCATCACCGCGGGCAATCTGAAGGCCAAGAAAGGCGAATGCGAGCTCACCTTCGAGCAGATTCTCAATGCCAGCGAAGGGCAGATATTTATTGCGTTGCCGCCGATCCATTTTAATCGTCATCCTGAGGTGCCCGCGCATGGCGCGGGCCTCGAAGGATGCCAGCCGCAATGCACGGGCCGTCGCCCTTTGAGGCTCGCTACGCTCGCACCTCAGGGTGACGGATCAAATTTCTCCTCACGCCTCTCCGCGCTCGCCGAAGCCGCTCCCGGCCGCACTTTCCTCGCCGGCGTCCATTATCATCGCGGCGACGAGCCGCGCCGGCTTACGCTTTTGGCCGAACTCGGCAGCCGCCTTGATGCGCCGCTCGTCGCCGTCAACGACGTGATCTATCACGCGCCGGAGCGGCGGCCGCTCGCCGACGTGCTCACCTGCGTGCGGGAAAAATGCACGCTCGCCGAAGCCGGCCTGCGGCTCACCGTCAATGCCGAACGGCATCTCAAACCGCCGGCGGAAATGGCGCGGCTGTTCCAAAACTTTCCCGACGCGATCACCCGAGGCGCCGAGATCGCCAATGCCTGCTGCTTCTCGCTCGGCGAACTGAAATACGAATATCCCGACGAGCCGGTGCCGGAAGGCAAAACCGCGCAGCGGCATCTTGAGGACCTGACCTGGGCGGGCGCGCGCGAACGCTATTCGCTCGACCGCTATCCGGAAGGCGTTCCCGCCGGCGTGCAACAACGCCTGCGCGACGAGCTTTCGCTGATCGCCAAGCTCGATTATGCGCGCTACTTCCTCACCGTCTATGACGTGGTCGCTTTCGCGCGCAATCAGGACAAGGAAATCCTCTGCCAAGGCCGCGGCTCGGCGGCCAACAGCGCGGTGTGCTTTTGCCTTGGCATCACCTCGGTGAACCCGGACAAGAGCAATCTCCTGTTCGCCCGCTTCATTTCCGAGAACCGCGGCGAGCCGCCCGATATCGACGTCGATTTCGAGCATGAGCGGCGCGAGGAAGTGATCCAGTACATCTACAAACGCTACGGCCGCCACCGCGCGGCGATCTGCGCCACCGTCGTGCATTACCGTTCGCGCCGCGCCATCCGCGAAGTCGGCAAGGTCTTGGGTCTGACCGAGGACGTCACCGCGGCGCTGGCCAAGACGGTGTGGGGCTATGGCGACGGCCTGCCGGACGATCACATCCGTCAGGCCGGCCTCGATCCGGACAATCCGGCGATCCGTCAAGCCGTCGATCTTGCCGACGAGCTGATCGGCTTCCCGCGCCATTTGTCGCAGCATGTCGGCGGCTTCGTGCTGACGCGCGAACGTCTCGACGAGACGGTCCCCATCGGCAATGCCGCCATGGACGAGCGCACCTTCATCGAGTGGGACAAGGACGACATCGACACGCTCGGCCTGATGAAGGTCGACGTGCTCGCGCTCGGCATGCTGAGCTGCCTGCGCCGCGGACTCGATCTTTTGCAGGAGCATTACGGCAAGGATTATTCGCTCGCCACGCTGCCGGCCGACGATGCGGATGTCTACGCCATGCTGTCGCGCGCCGATTCGGTCGGCGTTTTTCAGGTCGAGAGCCGCGCGCAGATGTCGATGCTGCCGCGATTGAAGCCGCAATGCTTTTACGATCTCGTCATCGAAGTCGCGATCGTGCGGCCGGGGCCGATCCAGGGCGACATGGTGCATCCTTACTTGCGCCGGCGCGACGGCATCGAGAAGGAGCATTACCCCTCGCCTGCCCCCGAACATGGACCGGCCGACGAACTCAAAGGCGTTCTTCGACGCACGCTCGGCGTGCCGCTGTTCCAAGAACAGGCGATGCAGATCGCGATCACGGCGGCGAAATTCACTCCCGACGAGGCCGACGGCCTGCGCCGCGCCATGGCCACCTTCCGGCACACCGGCAATGTTCATCTGTTCCGCGACAAGTTCATCGAGGGCATGGCCGGGCGCGGCTATGACCGCGATTTCGCCGAGCACTGCTTCGGCCAGATCGAAGGGTTCGGCGAATACGGGTTCCCTGAAAGCCACGCCGCGAGCTTCGCGCTTCTGGTTTACGCCTCGGCATGGATCAAATGCCGCTATCCGGATGTTTTCTGCGCCGCCATTCTCAACAGCCAGCCGATGGGTTTTTATCAGCCGGCGCAACTCGTTCGCGACGCCCGCGCACACGGCGTCGAGATCCGTCCCGTCGACGTCAATTTCAGCGCCTGGGATTGCACGCTCGAGCCGGGAGCAGGCGGCAGCCACGCAGTCCGCCTCGGTTTCCGTCTCATTGCCGGGCTTGCCGAAGACGAGCTGAAAAAACTCATCGCGGCGCGCGGCAATGGCTTTTCCTCGATCGAGCGACTTGCGGCGATCGCCGGGATTTCGCGCTTCACCATCGAGCGCCTCGCCGAAGCGGATGCGTTCCGCTCGTTAGGTCTGGATCGGCGTGAAGCGTTATGGACGGCCCGCCGACTCGACATGATCGGCGCTCACCCGCCGCGGAACGGAAAAGGCACCGACACGGCGCTACCGCTGCTCACGCCGCATTTGAGCGACGAGCTTTTCCCGGAGGAGACCGTCGCGCTGCCCGATATGCCGCTCTGCGAGCATGTCGTGGAAGATTACGTCGCGACCGGGCTGTCGCTGAAAGCGCATCCGGTGCGGTTTTTCCGCAACCGCCTCACCGCGCTCGGCGCCATGCGCAATGCCGAGCTGCGCAGCGACGCCGTCGCGCAGGATTCACCGGTCACCGTCGCCGGCCTCGTTCTGGTGCGGCAGCGGCCGGGCACCTCGAAGGGGGTCGTTTTCATGACGCTGGAAGACGAGACCGACATCGCCAACATCATCGTCTGGCCGAAAGTCTTCGCCAAAAACCGCCGCACGGTGATGACGGCGCGTTTCCTCGCCGTGCGCGGACGGCTGCAGCGCGCCGGCCTCGTCATCCATGTGGTGGCGCAGGAATTCGTCGACCTGTCCGCCGAACTGACGTTGCTGCGCGACGGGGGGCTTTTTCTGCCGGCGCCGCCCTGCCCCAGCCATCAGGAGGGATCGTGGCGCATTCTCAAGAGCAGGGACTTTCATTGACCACCTACCGACCCATCACCGGAGTCTTGCCATGTGCGGCCGCGCCAAACTGCCCGACGACGTTTCCGAGATAAAACTCGATCTGAAAATCGATTTCGACGAAATTGGCGATTACCGGCCGCGCTGGAACGCGGCGCCGACCTCGAAGCTTCCCGTCGTCGTCTCCAATCGCGGCCAGCGGACGCTTACCGCGATGCGCTGGGGCCTGGTCCCGTCCTGGGCAAAAGACGTCAAAATCGGCAATTCGACCTTCAACGCCCGCGCCGAAAGTGTGGACAACCGTCCGGCCTTCCGGTTGGCCTGGCGGGCCAATCGCCGCTGCCTCGTCATCGCCGATGGCTATTACGAGTGGCGCGACACCGACAAACAACCTTTCGCTGTAGGCTTGAGCAATCGCGGCCCCATGATCCTTGCCGGCCTGTGGGACCAGTGGCGCGCCCCGGACGGCACGACGCTCAAATCCTTCACCATCATCACCACCGCAGCCAACGAACTTCTTCAGCCATTACATGGCCGTATGCCGGTTCTGCTGGCGCCGGAGAGATGGCCGGCCTGGCTTGGCGAAATCACGGTAAACGACGCCGAACTCAAGGCCATGCTTAAACCCTATCCCGGCGCCGGCATGGCGTTCTGGCCGGTCGATCGCCGCGTCGGCAATGTGCGCAACGACAGTCCCGATCTGTTCGCACCCATCGGCCGGCCGGTTTGATTTGCCATATTCGGGAATATTGCGCCTGTTCGGCGGTTATAGATCGCAGTTGCACCCCAGCGCCTTGCCATATATCGTTCCCTATCTGCCACGGCAGGGTCTCCATGGTGCATTTCGCATCATGGAGAGTGAGGGGAACCCCGCGACACCGCGTCATCGTGGAACATCGCGGCCTATAGAGTAGTTGCTCGTTTCGAAGAAAATCGGGGCGAGATTTGTAACGGCCCCGTAGACGGCCGGGAGGAAAGATGCGGCCTTCCAGCAGCCATCTCCGCGAGCTGATGAGCAAGCGTGACTTCTACGCTGGCGGACTCATGCTCTTGCTCGGACTGGGTATCGCGCTCAAGGGCGCGAGCTACCGGCAGGGCACGCTCATGCATATGGGGCCGGGCTTCTTCCCGACCGCGCTCGGCGTCATTCTCGTCATCCTCGGCATTGCCATTGCGGCGACAGGGCTCGCGCCATCGGCGGAAACCGCCGGCGAGCACGGCGAGAGCATCTTGCCGGAAAATCCGCAATGGTGGGGCTGGATGTGCATCCTCATGAGCCCGGTGTTCTTTATCTTCTTCGGACGCAACTTCGGCATGGCGCCTGGAACTTTCGCCTGCGTCGCCATCGCCGCGTGCGGCGACAAGCAGGCGACTTGGAAGAGCACGATCATTTTGGCAACCGTCGTGACGGTATTCGGCGTGGGCTTGTTCTCGTATTTTCTGCAAGTCCCGATGCCGATTTTCAGCTGGTGGGGTAGCCAGTGATAGGACAATCGCTGACCGATCTCATGTACGGCTTTGGCGTCGCGCTAGAGCCGCACAATCTGATGTTCTGCTTCCTCGGCGTCATCGTCGGCAACATGGTCGGCGTCTTGCCGGGCATGGGGCCGCTCGCCACCATCTCGATCCTGTTGCCGCTCACCTTCGGCATGAAGCCGGTGGCAGCCATCCTGATGCTGGGCGGTGTCATGTATGGCGCGCAATACGGCGGCGCAATCTGCTCGATCCTGCTTAACCTGCCGTGCCATCCGCCGCATGCCGTCACCTGTCTCGACGGCTTCCCGATGACCAAGCAAGGCCGTGGCGGCGTCGCGCTCGGTCTGACGGTGTTCGCCTCCTTCGTCGGCGCGTCGTGGGGCATCACCGAGATGATCTTCTTGTCGCCGCTTCTAGTGAAAGCGGCGTTGCAGTTCGGCCCAGCCGAAGTGTGTTCGCTGATGTTGCTCGGCCTATTGGCCGGATCGACCTTGGCGCGCGGCTCGCCGATCAAAGGCGTGTCGATGACCGTGCTCGGCCTGTTCCTCGGCTCGATCGGCACCGACCTTGAGACCGGATCGGAGCGCTACACCTTCGGCATGACCGAGCTCGACGACGGCATCGAACTGATCGCGCTCGCCCTCGGCCTGTTCGGCATCGCCGAATTCATGAGCAGCATCAATCAGGTCGCGCCGATCACCGGCAAATATACCAATGTCCGCCTCAAGGACATGCGGCCGACCCTGGCCGAGTTCAAACGGTCGATCTTCCCGATGTTCCGGGGCACGATCTGCGGCAGCCTGTGCTCGCTCATTCCGGGCACCGGACCGACGATCGCCTCGTTCGTCGCCTATGCGACCGAAAAGAAGATATCGAAGACGCCGGACAAGTTCGGCACCGGCATGATCGAAGGCGTGGTTTGCCCGGAGGCCGCGACGCACTCTTCGGTGCAGGGCGATTTCATCCCGACCATGAGTCTCGGCATTCCCGGCGACGCGGTCATGGCGCTCCTCCTCGGCGCGCTGATGATCCAGGGCATCGTTCCCGGCCCGCAGCTGATCTCGCAGCATGCCGACATCTTCTGGGGCCTGGTCGCCAGCTTCTGGATCGGCAACATCCTGCTCGTGCTGCTCAACGTGCCGCTGATCGGCATCTGGGTGAAGATGCTGGCGATCCCTTATCGTTTCCTCTACCCCAGCGCGCTGTTCTTCGTCTGCATCGGCGTTTACGCGGCCAACAACGACTTCTTCCAAGTCGGCGAGGTCGTGGTCATCGGTTTGTTCGGCTACATCCTCTTACGGCTCGGCTTCCATCCGGCGCCGATCCTGCTCGGCTTCGTGCTCGGACCGCGCTTCGAGGAGAATTTCCGCCGCGCGCTGTTGATCTCACGCGGCGATCTCGGGGTCTTCGTCGAGCGGCCGATTAGCGCCGTCTTCGTTGGGCTCTGCGTGATCCTGATCGGCTCGCAGATTTACTTCCGGCTGAAGGGCTCCAAGCCGCCGATCGAACCGTCGCTGCATCCGCACGAGGAGCAGCCGCGGATTGCCGCCGAGATGCGTACGCCCGCCGAATAGCGGACTTCCCAAGCGGACCGTTCAGGCAGGCGCACTGCCGCGCAGGCCGCGCCCGAGCACGCGCGTCAGCCGATCGGAAAACGCCTTGGCGTCGGCCGGGCGGTCGCCGTCGCGCAGCCGCGCCTCATCGAACAAAAGCCGCGTAGCGTCTTCCTTGAAGCCGCGATCGGCGTCGCCGAGCCCGGCCAGCGCGAGGACGAGTTCGTGCCGCGGATTGACCTCGAGGATCGGCTTCGACGCAGAGGCGAGCCGGCCGGCGCCCGCGAGAATCCGCTCCAGCGCGCGGTCGGGTCCGGCATCCGGCGCGACCAGGCACACCGCGCTGTCGGTCAACCGATCTGACGCCCGCACCTGCGTGACCGCGTCGCCCAGCGTTCCTTGCATGAAGACCAGGAATTGTTTGACCGCCTCGGCGATCTCGCTGGGCTGTTCCTTTGCCGTATCGAGGAGCGGAATAAGCGCCAGATCGGCGGCGCCTTGGGTCACCGATTTGAACGGCTTGCCGTCGAAGCCGACGCCGGGCATCACCCAGAACGTGTCGACCGGATCGGGCAGCAGCAGCACCTCGACCCCGCGGGCGCGGAAGCCCTCAAGATGCGGCGAGGCTTGCAGCCGCGCGATGTCGTCGCCAGCGATATAATAGATCGCGGTCTGATTGGGTTTGAGCGCCGCGACATAGTCGTTGAGGCTGCGCCAGGCGTCGGGCGACGCCGTGGTCTTGAAGCGCGCCAATTTCAACAAGACATCGCGGCGCTCGAAATCCTCGTAGATGCCTTCCTTCACGACGGCGCCGAAGGTGTCCCAGATCTTGGCGAAGGTCTGCGGCTCCTTGTCGGCGAGCCGCTCGAGCTCGGACAGCACGCGGCTGGTCACGCCCTTTCTGATCGCCGCGAGCAAGGGGCTTTCCTGGATTTTCTCGCGCGAGACGTTGAGCGGCAGGTCGGCCGAATCGACGAGCCCGCGCACGAAGCGCAGATAGCGCGGCAGGATCTCGGCATCGTCGGTGATAAAGACCCGCTTGACGTAGAGCTTGATGCGTCCGGCGCGGTCGCGATCGAACAGGTCGAACGGTCGCGACCCGGGAATGAACAACAGCGCCGTGTAGTCCTGCCGGCCCTCGGCGCGGAAATGGATGGTATCCACCGGCTCGTCGAAAGCCATCGCAATGCTGCGATAGAAATCGGTGTAGTCCGCGGCGGTGATTTCGCCTTTCGGCTTGGTCCACAAGGCTGCGCCGTCGGTAAGCTCGGCGGGCGCCGCACCCGGCTTCTCGGCGATCGAAATCGGCACCGGCACGTGGCCCGACTGCGCCTTGATCAGGGGTTCGACGGTGGCGCGCTCGGCGTATTGCTTGGCGTCCTCCATCAGATGCAGCACCACGCGGGTGCCCCGGCGGGCCGCCTGGACGCCGTCGACCGGCGCGATATCGAAGGCGCCCTTGCCGTCCGACGACCACTGCCACGCCGTCTCCGTGCCGGCGCGGCGGGAGATGACGTCGACCCGCTCTGCCACCATGAAGGCCGAGTAAAAGCCGACGCCGAACCGGCCGATCAGCGCGTTCCCTTCCCCCTCATCCTCCTTCTGCGCCGCTTCGAGCCGCTCCAGGAACGCCTTGGTGCCCGAACGCGCGATGGTGCCGAGCGCCTCGATCATCTCCTCGCGGCTCATGCCGATGCCGTTGTCCTCGACGGCAAGCGTCCTGCCTTCCGGATCGAGCGTCACGGTAATGCGCGGCTTGGCGTCGTCGCCGAGCAGGGCCGGCTCGGCAATGGCCTCGTAGCGTAGACGCTCGCAGGCGTCAGCGGCATTGGCGATCAGTTCGCGCAAGAACACGGACTTGTCGGAATAGACCGAGTGCACCATCAGCTGCAGGAGCTTGGCGACGTCCGCCTGGAACGGACGGCTCTCGGATTTGTCCGCTCTGGTCTGCTCGGCCGTGGTCATGGGCGTTCCCCCGGGTAGGCGATTTATTGCTGTCGAGATAAGGCAAGCATCAGCGGTTTCAAGATCGCCGACTGACGTGCCGCATAATCCATCGAATGCGAGAACGGACTAATCGCCGGGCGCTTAGACCGGCACGCGCACCGTCGCCCGCAGCCCCCCGAGCGGTGAATCGCCGAGCGTGATGTCGCCGCCGTGCGAGCGCGCGATGTCGCGGGCGATGGCAAGCCCGAGCCCGGTGCCGCCTTCGTCCTGGTTGCGGGCGTCGTCGAGGCGCAGAAACGGCTTGAACACGTCCTCGCGCATCGGCGCCGGAATCCCCGGCCCGTCGTCGTCGACGGTCACCGTAAGCCAGCGGTGGTCGCGGTGGCCGGTAATGGCGACGGTCGAGGCAAAGCGCGAGGCGTTGCTGACGAGATTGGCGACGCAGCGCTTGAACGCCGCCGGCCGCACCGTGACCATAGGCTGGCCGTAAAAGCTCACGCTGGAACGATGACCGTGGCGTTCGCTGTCGAGCTTGAGCTCGTCGAGGAGCGCCGCGATGTCGGTCGGCGCCGACTGCTCGCCGGAATCGCCACGGGCAAACGCCAGATAGGCCTCCAGCATCGCCGCCATCTCGTCGATATCCTTCTTGATGGCCTCGATTTCAGGGCCGTCGCCGAGCAAAGCGAGTTCAAGCTTAAATCGCGTCAGGATAGTGCGCAGATCGTGCGAGACGCCGGCGAGCATCGTGGTGCGCTGCTCGATGGCGCGTTCGACGCGGCCTTTCATCTCCAGGAACGCGGCCGCGGCGCGGCGTACTTCGCGCGCGCCGCGCGGCCGGAAATTCTGCGGCTCGCGGCCCTTGCCGAACGCTTCCGCCGCGTCGGCGAGCCGCACGATCGGCCTGATCTGGTTGCGCAGGAAGGCGATGGCGATGGCGAGAACGACGAGCGACGTCGCCACCATCCAGACCAGGAAAATCCACGAATTCGGATCGTAGACGTCGGCACGCGGCGCGAAGACTCGCATGATCGTGCCGGGAAGCTGAATGCGGATTTCCACGATCGACGAGCGGCCCACGGTGTCGATCCAGAACGGCAGGCCGATCTGCTTGCGAATATCGTCGGACAGCGCCTCGTCGAGCTGGTTGAAGAACGGTTTCGCCCCGGGCGGCGGCAATTGCCCGCCGGGGATAAAGTCGACGACGAGGCCGAGCCGGTCCTGCGCGATGCGGCGCAGCTGCGCATGATCGGCATCCTGCGGGTAGGTCTTGTAGACGTCGATCAGCGTGGCGATTTCCTGCGTCACCGCCGCCGATAGATAATTCGTCACCAGATTCCAGTGCCGCTCCAGGAACAGCAGCGCGACCACCGATTGCAGCACCACCATCGGCACGATGATGATCAACAGCGAGCGGGCATAAAGCCCCTTCGGCATCACCGATTTGAGCCAGCGGCCGAAGCGGTCCCAAGGCTGCGTGATCGGTCCGGTGAGCGGCCGCACCACGGTGGCGCCGGCGCTCGCCAGCGCATTCGCCGCCGCCATCAACTGGCTGGCGGCCGTGCGCAGGCGGCCGAGACCCGCGTCTAAGCTAGTCATGGTCTAAACCAGTCATGGTCCAAGCCAGTCATGGTCGAGCCCGGTTATTAATGCCGCTCAATTCGTCGCCACCAGGCGATAACCGACGCCGCGTACGGTCTGCACGATCAACGGATTACTCGGATCGCGCTCGATCTTGCGGCGCAGCCGGTTGACCTGCACATCCACGGTGCGCTCGCCGACCCCTTCGCCGTTGCCCGCGAGCGCCTGGCGCGGAACGGTGTCGCCGGCGCTTTTCGTGAGCACGCGCAGCATTTCGCGCTCGCGGTCGGTCAGCCTGATCACCTCCTCGCCGCGGCGCAGTTCGCCGCGCGCCAGATGAAACACGAACGGACCGAAGCGCACCGTCTCCACCGGTGGGGCGGCGGGCGGCCGCGCGCGCTTGAGGATATTGGCCACGCGCAGCGCCAATTCGCGCGGCTCGAACGGCTTCGCCAGATAGTCGTCGGCGCCGATTTCCAGCCCCATGATCCGGCTTTCCTTTTCGTCGCGCGCGGTCAGCATCAGGATCGGCACGTTCGAGCTGGCGCGAATGCTGCGGGCGAAATCGAAGCCGTTTTCGCCGGGCATCATCACGTCGAGGACGAGCAGGTCGAATTTCAAGCCGGCGAGCTTGGCGCGCGCGTCGAGCGCGGTTTCCGCGGTGGAGACACGATAGCCTTCGCCCAGCAGGAAGCGCGACAGCAGCGCGCGAATGCGACGGTCGTCGTCGACCACGAGGAGATGCGGCGCGTCATCGGCCGGATTTTGCGCCGGCCCCTGCGGCGCATCGGCCGCCTGGTTAGCGACCGCAGCGGTCATGGCTTATCGTCGCGCGCCCGGACGCGATCCGGCGCGAACAGCGAATCGGCGTGCGCGATCATGCGCAACACATGATCGCGGTCTTCGGCGTCGATCATGCCGGCGAGAAAACGCCGCGCTGCCTCGCGCGCGCCGGGGCCGAGTTCGGCAAGCACGCGCGAAATCCGCGCGGTCTGCAGGCCTGCAAGCTTCAGGGCGAGCGCTTCGCCTGCCGGGCTGACATAGAGGAGCCGCTGGCGGCGATCATGCGCGCCCTCCTTCTGCACCACATAGCCCTCGTCGATCAGCTGTTTGAGCACGCGGCCGAGCGATTGCTTGGTGATTTTGAGAACGTCAAGCAGGTCGGCAACCTTCATGCCGGGATTGCGGTTGACGAAATGCAAGACGCGGTGATGCGCGCGGCCGAAGCCGAGCTTGGCCAGCACTTCGTCGGGATCGCCGACGAAGTCGCGATAGGCAAAAAACAACAGCTCGATGAGGTCGAAATACGGTTCGCCGGACGCCGGCGCGGCTTCGGCCACGGCTTGGCTCGAACCCACGGCGCGCGGCTTGCTCGTAGCAGTGATGATGATGTCGGCCATGAGGTCAGGGCTATTAGGTCAGGTATGTTGACATATTTCGGCTTGGTTGTTAAGCTGCCTGCGCGATATGGTTTAGTGGTTTTAGTCGATATCTGGCCGCTCAGGACATTGCGGAGGGCGCGAAGCGCGCGCTCATGACGCGTCTCTTGGAGCGGCGGAGACCATAGCGGGTCTCCGGTCCTGGTGCAAAATCCAAGCGCGGCCGCCGACGGCGACGCCTGAACTTGGGCGACAACAGAGGGAGGCAATGCCATGGCAGTGCCCTTCGACCAACGTCCCGATCTGATCTGGTTCGACGGCGCGCTCATTCCGACCGTGGACTGCAAGATCAGCCTGCTGACCCATGGCCTGCATTACGCCAGCTGCGTGTTCGAGGGCGAACGCGCCTATGGCGGCAAGGTTTTCGAGAGCAGCGCGCATTCCGAGCGGCTGAAGAATTCAGCGAAGATTCTCGATTTCGAGATTCCTTATTCGGTCGCCGAGATCGACGCCGCCAAGCAACTCGTGCTCGACAAGAACAATCAGAAAAGCGCCTATGTGCGCCCGATCGCTTGGCGGGGCTCCGAAGCGCTCGGCGTTTCGGCGCAGAACAATAAGATTCACCTCGCCATCGCCACCTGGGAATGGCCGAGCTATTTCGATCCGGCGCAGCGGCTCAAGGGCATCCGCCTCGATCTCGCCGAATACCGGCGGCCCGATCCGAAGACCGCGCCATGCCTCGCCAAGGCGGCTGGCCTCTACATGATCTGCACCATCTCAAAGCATCGCGCCGAGCAGCGCGGCTATGCCGACGCCATGATGCTCGACTGGCAGGGCCGCGTCGCCGAATGCACCGGGGCCAACATCTTCTTTGTCAAAGACGGCAAGATCCACACCCCGATCGCCGATTGTTTCCTTGCCGGCATAACCCGCGCCACCGTGATCGGGCTGGCGCGGCGCAACAATATCGAGGTGATCGAGCGCCGCATCATGCCCGAGGAGCTCGCAGGCTTCTCCGAGTGCTTCATCACCGGCACCGCGGCCGAAGTCACTGCGGTGGCGGAGATTGCGCAGTGGACGTTCACGCCGGCGCGCATCACCGCGCAATTGATGCGCGACTACGAGCACACGGTGCATCCGGGCGGCAAAGCCGCAGCGGCGTAAGCGTCGCTATCGCTCGCCCGCCTCGGTGAAAAATTTCTCGCCGTAAGCGAAGCGGTTGGGTTTGAGGAAAAAGCCGAGCAGCACGGCGCCGTTCGGCGCCACCGCTTCGTGCTGATTGCCGGCCGGCCGCCACACGAACTGGCCCGGCCCGCATTTGCCCCCGTGATCTTCGAGCGAGCCCTCGATCACGTAAGTCTGCTCCAGCGCAGTGTGCTCGTGCAGCGGCACCACTGCGCCCGGATCGAGCTTGAACAGGGCCGTCGTGATACCGTCGCCATCGCTATAAAGAACCTTGATCTTGATGCCGGGAAACTTGGTCGCCTCCCACGGCATATTGGGAACGTCGAGATAATGTGCGGCCCGCTGCGGCGGGTTCTCGGGTTTGATGTCGGAATGCACGACCTTACGGGCTTGTACGGACATGACCGCCTCCTTGCCTCCAAGCCCGCCAAGCATATTGCGGAGAACGCACCACCGCCAGACCGCGTCCGGATTTGACGGCTATCTGCCCCGGTCCGCTCATTAAGACTTCGTTGTCGCGAATCGCCGCATCAACCGGCTGTTTCACCGGCGATGAAAGATGACCGGCCAGCCTGCTCCCAAGCGGATTTCCGCACACACGCCGCTTAGCGTGACGCACAAGCTGCGCCAGGCCCTTGCCGCGCATCAGGCCGGCGACATCGACCGGGCGGGACGGCTTTATTCGCAAGTGCTGCAGCAGCGCCCGGAAGAGTTCGGGGCGCTGCATGGGCTCGGCCTCATCGAATATCAGCGCGGCGATCTGCCGAAAGCGCTCCGTCTGATCGCCGCGGCGCTGCGGAGCAACGGTAACTCGGCGGACGCGTGGTCGAACCTCGGCTTGGTATTTCACGCACAGGGCCAAGATGCCGAAGCCCTGACCAGCTACGACCGCGCGCTCGAGCTCAAGCCCAACCGGGCCGACCTGCGCAACCATCGCGCCGATGCGCTGCGCGGACTCGGCCGCTCAGATCCGCTGCATCGGCCCCATCAACCCGCCCGGATCGCCGAGGAGGAGCCGCGGATCGTTTTGAAGCGCGCCTCGCCGGCACCGGTGCCTTGCAAAATCTGCGGCACCCCTGCCCCACTCTACGGCGTGGTCGACTTCCACAGGAGTTGCGACATACCGGACGGACGGCGTCTGCCGCTGTCGGGCCTGCCGGTCTATTATCGGCGCTGCGTGGCCTGCAGCTTCCTGTTCACCGACGCCTTCGACGATTGGACCGACGCTGAATTCAAAACGCACATTTACAACGACGACTATCTCGCGCTTGATCCCGATTATGTGGCGAAGCGGCCTCGCGTCAATGCCGATGTGGTCGAACGACTATTCGGCGCGTGCAAAGCGCAAATCCGCGTGCTCGACTACGGCGGGGGCAATGACGTGCTCTGTTCGGCTTTACGCGACGCAGGCTATGCGGCGGCGGTAACCTACGATCCATTCACTGCCGAGCACGCGTGCCGGCCGGAAGGCATGTTCGATCTCGTGACCTGCTTTGAGACTCTCGAGCACATGCCGGATCCGCGGGCCGGCATCGCCGGCATGCTGGCAAGCCTGGCGGAACCGGGCCTGGTGTTGTTCTCGACGCTCTTGCAGCCGCCGGACTTCGATCGCATGGGCCTAAATTGGTGGTACGTCGGGCCGCACAACGGGCACGTTTCGCTGTTCAGCCGCAATGCGCTCGCGCTCGCGTGGCGGCACCACGGCTATCAAACCGCGTCCTTCAACGACAACATGCACTTGGCCTTTCGCAAACTGCCGGACTTCGCCAGGCACTTGCTCAAAGACACGTCCGCTCCGGCACGCTGAAATTTCGACGCACGCGCAACGGTCCCGCCCCGGCGATCTTGTCCAGTCGAGCTGCTCCGCGGTCACCCGCAACTGCTGGAAAATGCACGGCGCAGCATGGACTCGCATTCCTGCGCGCGCTGCCGTGCTGCCTCGGAGCCCCAGCACAAAAGAATTTCGCGTAAATCCCGGATCGCGACATCGACGGCAGTTGCGAGATCGATATCCCCCTCGGCACCATCCTCGATCCGATAATCGCTCAAACGCAGTATTTCCGCACTCACGCCTCACCCCCGAATCAATCGGAGGCAGCATGGGGCTCAGCGGTTAACGCGCGGTGATTCCGGTCGGGCGATCCAGGCCGCAGCGCGCGGCGACTTGGCCGCGCCCCTACTTTGCCGCTACGCGCTTCTTGGCGGCCGCGCCGCCCAGCGCTCGGCCGCCGTGTCGTCAGTCGCCTTTGCCTCGGCCCAGTTCGTTCTGCCCGGGATCTCGATCTGCTTCCAGAACGGCGCCCGCGTTTTCAAATAATCCATCATAAACTCGGCGGCGGCGAATGCCGCTTGGCGGTGGCTCGCTGCGGCGACGACCAGCACGATCGGCTCGCCCGGCGCGATCCGCCCGTAGCGGTGGATTACGGTGACGCCGAGGAGCGGCCAGCGCGCTACCGCCTCCTCGACATGGCGCGCAATTTCGGCTTCCGCCATGCCTGGATAATGCTCGAGGTTAAGCGCCGCGATGGCTTCATTGTTTTCGTCGCCGCGGCAGAGGCCGGTGAACGTGACCACCGCGCCGATATCAGTGCGGCCGCGCGTCATCCGCGCCGCTTCGGCGGCGGCGTCGAAGACTTCCTGCTGCAGGCGGATCGTCGGCGTCATCAACCGAATATAGTCGCTTCCACCCCGACCAGAAAAGGATGCGATCGGGATTAGCCCAGGAGACAATGGCGAACGGTTTCAGTCGACCTTGATATTGGCAAAGGCGATCACCTTGGCCCATTTGCGGGCGGCGTCAGCAATCAGATTGCCGAATTGCGACGGCGTCATCGGCTCCGGGACGGCGCCGATGGCAACGGCATGCGCTTTGAACGCGGGATCGGCAATGACGGCATTTATATTCTTGTTGAGCGTATCGACGATAGCGGCCGGCGTACCCCGCGGCGCGCCGACGCCGGCCCAGCCGCTGCCCTCGTAGCCGGGCAGGATTTCGGCGATCGCGAGCACATCCGGCAGTGCCTCCATTCTCTTTAGGCTGGTTACACCGAGCGCAGGCAGCTTGCCGGAATGGATATAGCCGAGCACCGGCGGAACGGAGGCAAAGGCAAGCTGCACTTGGCCGGCGAGAAGATCGGGCAGATAAGACACGCGATACGGCACGTGAACGATGTTCACGCCGGTCATCATCCTGAACAGTTCGAAGGCCAGATGCGGCGCCGTGCCGGCGCCTTGCGACGCAAAATTGAGCTTGCCCGGATTGGCCTTGGCGTAGGCGATGAGTTCCGGCAGCGTTTTCGCCGGGACCGACGGATTGACCACGACGACAAAGGGCGTGAAGCCGAGGAACGCGACCGGCTCGATGTCGCGACTGAAGTTGAAATCGAGATTCGGATAGAGCGCGGCGTTGGCCGCGTTCCCTGAAATCATCACAAGGAGCGTATATCCGTCCGGCGCCGACCGAACGACATACTCGGCGCCCACGTTGCCGCCGGCGCCCGGCTTGTCTTCGACGACAAAATCCTGTCCGAGCCGATGTGAAAGCGGCTCGGCGACGAGCCGCGCCAGCACGTCAGGCGCCAAGCCGGTCGGAATGACGGCAATCATGTGCACCGGCCGCGACGGATAGGCATCCGCCAAAACCATGCCGGAGCTGACGGGAAGCGCAGCCGCGGCAGCGCCGAGATGCAGGAATCCTCGACGGGCGATTTTCATGGCGATCCCTCCATCCGCGTTTATAGGACCGGCCCTTGCCCAGCGCACGGCGGGCAGATCCTTCAATTATGTTTTTTTGATTTCGCCCGCCGCAGGCACTAACGCTGCCTTTGGATTTCACGGGAAGCCGGCATTTCCCGGTGGCAGCTCAAAAAAAGGATAGCCCATGGCTTCCGCGCTGAATAGCGGCGTAATGTCCCTCGCCTCTTATCAGCCGCCGGTCATCGGCGGGAAGAAGGCGATCTCGCCGGCGCCCTCGATGCGCGTATCCGCACGGACATGGCTCTTATCGATTGCAGCGCGGATCACTTTGGGATTTTCGAAGGCATAAGCATAGCCGTCGCCCTTACCCGCGAGCCAGGCGATCAACTCGCCGACCGTCGCAATTCCCGCCGGGGGCTCGATGTCTTCTTCCGCCTTGCCGATCCGCTCGCGCACCCAGGCGAAGTAACGCAGCTTCATGCCTCGTCCTTGGTGAGGTGATGCAGCCCCGCCTGCAAATAGTCCCAGCCGGTATAGAGCGTCAGCAGCGCCGAGAGCCACAACAGCGTGATGCCGATCCGCGTCACCACCGGCACGATGGCGTCACCGGCCTCGCCGCAGATCAGAAAACCGACGGCGACGAGCTGCAACGTCGTCTTCCATTTGGCGAGCCGGGTCACCGGCACGCTGACCCGCAGCTCCGCGAGATATTCGCGCAAGCCCGACACCAGGATTTCACGGCAGAGAATGATAACGGCGGCACACAACGCCCAGCCGTGAATGGTGCTCTCGGCGGCGAGCATCAACAGGCACGACGCCACCAGGAGCTTGTCGGCGATCGGATCGAGCATGCGGCCGAGCGAGGACTGCTGCGCCCAGATGCGGGCGAAATAGCCGTCGAGGAAGTCGGAAACGCCGGCGGCTATGAAAATGGCAAGCGCGACCCAGCGCAGCCACAGGCCGCCGTGCAGGATGTTCTGCCAGAACATGGCGCCGACCACGAGCGGCACCGCGGCGATGCGGCCGTAAGTGAGGATATTGGGCAGCGCCAGCGGACGTGCGCGCAGCGGCGTTGGCGTGGTCGTGGTGGTCGAATTCATGAGTCTACCGTCGCTAGCATAACGCCGCACCGTGGCCGCCGACCAGAGCCACCACCGTCACTTTTGCGGATCAGGCTTGCCATTTGGTTCCGGTGCGGTACCGGCGGCTCTCCCGTGTTCCAAGGGCAGTTCGGGATCATGCTGCAGGTCTCAACCGGCACCCGCCTCGCCTCCCTCGTGGAAGAACTCGTAAATCCGTCGCGCGGTTTCGGCGCTGATCCCGTCGACTTGCATCAGATCGGTGACCGAGGCGCGTTCGATCGATTTGAGCGTACCGAAATAATGTAACAGCGCCCGTTTGCGGGTCGGACCGATGCCAGCGATCTCCTGCAGGCCGGCCTCCCGCAGATCGCGCTTGCGCCGCGCCCGGTGCGAGCCCACCGCGAAACGATGCGCCTCGTCGCGCAACCGCTCAACGAAATACAGAACCGGATCGCGCGGCGGCAGCTTGAACGAGTCGCGGCCGGGAAGAAAGAAGGTTTCGCGGCCGGCGTCGCGGTCGGGCCCCTTGGCGATGGCGATGAGCGGGACGTCGACGCCAAGCCCGGCCAACACCTCGCGCGACGCGGTGAGCTGGCCCTGCCCGCCATCGATCAAAACGAGGTCCGGCCAGGGAGATTCGTCTTTTTCATCAGCTTCGGCGACCTCGGCCGTTCCGCCATTGCCGGCGCCCTCGCTTGGGCGCGGCGCCTCGGCCAGCAAGCGCTTGAAACGGCGCTCCAGCACCTCGCGCATCATGGCAAAATCGTCGCCCGGGGTGAGATCGGCCGAGCGGATATTGAATTTGCGATACTGGCTTTTGCGAAAGCCCTCGGCGCCGGCAACGATCATGGCGCCCACCGCATTGGCGCCCTGGATGTGGCTGTTGTCGTAGACCTCGATCCGGCGCGGCACCCGCGGCAACTCGAACGTCTCGGCAAGCTGCCGCAACAGCTTCTGCTGCGAGGTGGTTTCGGCAAGCTTGCGGCCCAGCGCTTCGCGGGCGTTGGCCAGCGCGTGCTCGACCAGATCCTTCTTCTCGCCGCGTTGCGGCAACAGCACCTCGACCTTGTGCCCGCTCTTGGTCGACAGCGCCTGCGCCAAGAGCGCGCGATCCGCGATCGCGTGCGAAATCAGAATAAGCCGCGGCGGCGGCTTATCGTCGTAGAACTGCGCCAGAAACGCGGTCAGAACCTCGCCGGCGCCGAGCGACCGGTCGGCCTTGGGAAAATACGAGCGGTTGCCCCAATTCTGCCCGGTGCGAAAGAAGAACACCTCGACGCAGGAAAAGCCGCCCTGCTGGTGCACCGCAAATACATCCGCTTCCTCGACGCCGCGCGGGTTGACGCCCTGGTGGGATTGAATCGCCGACAGCGCCGCGAGGCGATCGCGGTAGATGGCGGCGCGTTCGAAATCGAGCGCCGCGGAGGCTTTTTCCATTTCCGCGGCGAGCTCGTCCTTGACCCGCTTGGAGCGGCCGGACAGGAACTCGTTGGCTTCGCGCACCAGCACTGCATAATCCTGAAAATCGATGTCCTTGGTGCATGGCGCCGCGCAGCGCTTGATCTGATAAAGCAGGCACGGCCGCGTGCGGCTCTCGAAGAATGGATCGCTGCACGAGCGCAGCAGAAAGGCGCGCTGCAGCGCATTGACAGTGCGATTGACCGCCCACACCGATGCGAATGGACCAAAGTAATGGCCCGGCCGCGTGCGGGCGCCGCGGTGCTTGAGGATCTGCGGCGCCCAGTGGTCGGACGTGATGAGAATATAGGGAAACGATTTGTCGTCGCGCAGCACCACGTTGAACCGCGGCCGCAGCCGCTTGATCAGATTGGCCTCGAGCAGCAGCGCCTCGGTTTCGGTGCGGGTGACGACGAATTCCAAGGTGCGCGTCGCCGCAATCATGCGCTCGATGCGGGTGTCGAGCCCGGTCGGCCGGGCGTAGGCG
>DATJBH010000166.1:0-40081 GCA_035515455.1 Xanthobacteraceae bacterium | reverse complement strand
GAATCCGATCGCATCCGCGACGAGCTCGCCAAAATGGGCGTGGTATTGAAGGACACCAAGGACGGCACCACCTGGGAGATCGCGCGATGAATGCCCAGGCCATGCCTAAACTCGCGATGCGGCCGATGCTGCCGACCGATGTGCCGTTGCTCGCCGAGATTTTCCGCGCGGCCATCGAGGAACTGACCGCCGACGATTACTCGCCGGCACAGCAGGAGGCGTGGGCCGCGACAGCCGACGACGAAGAGGAGTTCGGCGCAAGGCTTGCCGGCGAATTGACGCTGGTCGCGACCTATGGCGGTTCCCCCATCGGCTTCGCCTCGCTGGCCGACAATACCAGGATCGACATGCTCTACGTGCATCCCGCCGCGGCCGGGCAGGGCGCCGGCGCCATGCTGGCCGACGCGCTGGAGAAGCTCGCCGCGGCGCGGGGCGCCAAGGAATTGACGGTCGACTCGAGCGACACGGCGCGCGGCTTTTTCGAGAAGCGCGGCTTTTCGGCAAAGACGCGCAACACCGTGACGATCGGCGACGAGTGGCTGGCCAACACCACGATGACGAAGGTGCTTGCGGCGAAGGAGGGCGCGGCATGAAGCGGGAAGATTCACCGTTCCAGCGGCATTGGCTCTATTACGTGGTTTTGAAATACGCTGTGATCGCCGCGGCGGTCCTGGTATCGCTGTACACGGTCTATCGGCTTTATCGCGGGTGAACAACGCCATGACCGAGCCACGTTCGACTTTTTTCGGACTGCGAACGCATCACGTAGTGATCGCGCTGATCGCGATCCTGATCGCCGTGGCCTTGGCCTCGAACCATTATCTTTGGTGAGATCGGTCATTTTTTGGTGAGATTCATGGCACGGGAGCGGCTTTATCTGTTCGACACCACGCTGCGCGACGGCGCGCAGACCAACGGCGTCGATTTTACGCTTGCCGACAAGCTCGCGATCGCGCGCATGCTCGACGGGCTCGGCATCGATTATGTCGAGGGCGGCTATCCCGGCGCCAATCCGATCGACACCGATTTCTTCGCCGAGAAGCGGCCGCTGCGGACAAAACTCACCGCTTTCGGCATGACGCGGCGGCCTGGCCGCTCGGCGTCCAACGATCCGGGGCTGGTGGCCCTGCTCGAAGCCAAGGCCGACGCCATCTGCTTTGTCGCCAAATCTTGGGATTATCACGTGCGCGTCGCGCTGGAGACGACGGAGGAGGAGAACATCGCTTCGATCCGCGACAGCGTACGCGCCGCCAAGGCCAGGGGCCGCGAAGTCTTGCTCGATTGCGAGCACTTCTTCGACGGCTATAAGGCCAAGCCCGCTTTCGCGCTGGCCTGCGCCAAGGCGGCCTATGAGGAAGGCGCGCGCTGGGTGGTGCTGTGCGACACCAATGGCGGCACGCTGCCGCACGAGGTCGAGCGCATCGTCGGCGAGGTCTGCGCGCAAATTCCCGGCGACCATGTCGGCATCCATGCCCACAACGACACCGAGCAGGCGGTGGCGAATTCGTTTGCCGCGGTGCGCGCCGGCGCGCGGCAGATCCAGGGCACGCTCAACGGGCTCGGCGAGCGCTGCGGCAACGCCAATCTCGTCTCCATCATCCCGACGCTGAAACTGAAGAAGGAATACGCCGACAAATTCGACATCGGCGTTTCGGACGAGGCGCTGTCGCATTTGGCGCGAGTGTCGCACGCGCTCGACGAACTGCTCAACCGCGCCGCGGACCGTCATGCGCCCTATGTCGGCGAGAGCGCATTCGCCACCAAGGCCGGCATCCACGCTTCCGCGATCGTCAAGGAGCCGGCCACTTACGAGCACATCGCTCCGGAGCGCGTCGGCAATAAGCGAAAACTCCTGGTGTCCGATCAGTCCGGCCGTTCCAACGTGCTTGCCGAGTTGGAGCGCATCGGGCTCGCCGTCGACAAGGACGACCCTCGCGTCGCGCGCCTCCTCGACGAGGTGAAGGATCGCGAGGCGATCGGCTACGCCTACGAGTCGGCGGACGCCTCATTCGAGCTCTTGGCGCGACGTATGCTCGGTGGCGTGCCGAAATTCTTCGATGTCAGCTATTTCGACGTAAAGGTCGAACAACGCGGCCAGAACGGCAACGCCGAGGTGCTGACCACCGCAGTGGTCAAAGTCAAAGTCGGCAACGAGATGCTGATCAATGCCGCCGAGGGCAACGGGCCGGTCAACGCGCTCGACGTGGCGTTACGTAAGGACCTCGGCAAATATCAGAAATACATCGAGAGCCTGCAACTGACCGATTATCGCGTGCGTATCCTCAACGGCGGCACCGGCGCGGTCACCCGCGTGCTGATCGAAAGCGCCGACGAGACCGGCGACCGCTGGACCACCGTCGGCGTCTCGCCGAATATCATCGACGCGTCGTTCCAGGCGCTAATGGATTCCATCGTCTATAAGCTGGTGAAGTCCGGCGCGCCGGCGTGAAGTGAGCCCCCATGATCGACCACGTTTCCATCGCGGTGCGCGATCTCAAGAGCGCCGAAGCCTTCTACGTCCCGCTGCTGGCGCCGCTCGGTATGGCCAAACTGCGCGAATGGCCGGACGCGGCCATAGGCTTTGGCAAGAAATATCCGGAATTTTGGATCAATCAACGCGCCGCCATGGATCGCGTCGCCGCCGACAGCGGCGTGCATGTCTGCCTGCGCGCGCCCGATGCCGCAGCCGTCGATGGCTTCCATGCCGCAGCGCTGAAAGCCGGCGGCAGGTCTGACGGCGCGCCCGGTCTGCGTCCGGAGTATCACGGCAGCTACTACGCCGCCTTCGTCAAGGATCTCGACGGTAACCGGATCGAAGCCGTGACGTTTTTGAAGGCACCCGCGGTTTGAAAATCCGGATTCCCGCGTACGCGGGAATGAGCGAGTCGATTATAGCCGCTCCGCCGGCACCGCCATCCTCTTCTCCGCTTCGGCGACCTTGCTTGCGGCTTCCTGCAGCATCGGCAGGATCTCTTCGACCCGCTTGGCGACCAGGAAGTCGACGCGCAGCGAAGGCGGCACGAACTTCACTTCGCGCATGTGATCGATCAAGGCCAGCAGCGGGCCCCAATAGCCGGCGATGTTGGCGATCAGGATCGGCTTTTTGTGGCGGCCGAGCTGGACCCAGGTCAGTTGCTCGACCAATTCCTCGAGCGTGCCAATCCCGCCGGGCAAGGCGACGAAGGCATCGGCGCGCTCGAACATGGTGCGCTTGCGCTCGTGCATGTCGCGCGTGACGATCAGTTCCTGCGGCAGCCGCCGCGGCCGTTCCCGTTTGGTCAGAAATTCCGGGATGATCCCGGTGACATGGCCGCCGTGGTCCAGCACGGACTCGGCAAGCGCACCCATCAGGCCGACCGAGCCGCCGCCGTAGACGAGGCGCACGCCGCTGTCGGCAAGGATTTTGCCAAGATGTTTCGCCGCTTCGATGAAAACGGGCTCGGTCCCCGGGCTCGATCCGCAATAGACGCAGATCGCATTGATTTTCTTCATGGAGTCATTCTCGTTAGAGGGTAGATGTGGCGTCGATTTGCGTCCGCTTCAAGCGCCTCGAAGGTGGGAGCGGGGTTTCGACTTGCCCCCGCCTGCCAGTGCGGAATCCGGCAAAAAGCTCTATATGACGGCAAACACACCATGAGGGACGCTGGCGGCGCAGTGCAGCCCGTCCGGGCTTGCGATGCGCGATTTTCAACGGCCGACTAATACCGACGGTGCGGCCTTGCTGCCGACGTTGGCCCCCCTATGGCCGTATATTTGGCCCGCCGACCGCAGCGATCTGAAGCTGCGCGTGGTGTTCGCCACCGTGCTGCTATTCCTCGCCAAGTTTGCCACCATTGCGGTGCCCTACACCTTCAAATGGGCGACTGACGCGCTGGCCGGCCACGGCACCGGTCCCGTGGCGCCGAACAATTGGCTGGCCTGGGCGTTTGCCGCGCCGATCGTGATGACGCTCGCCTATGGCGGCACGCGCGTCGTGATGGGGCTACTCACGCAATGGCGCGACGGCATCTTCGCCAAGGTCGCGATGCACGCGGTGCGGCGGCTGGCGATGCTCACCTTCGAGCACGTGCATCTGCTGTCGCTGCGCTTTCATCTCGAGCGCAAGACCGGCGGACTGACTCGGGTCTTGGAGCGCGGCCGCAACGCCATCGAGACCATCGTGCGCATGGTGTTGTTGCAGATCGCGCCGACCGTAGTCGAGTTGGTTCTGATCGTCGCCGTTCTGCTCGTTCATTTCGACTGGCGCTATGTCGCCGTCATCGGCGTGACGGTCGCGTTCTATATGTGGTTCACCTATGCCGCGACGCAGTGGCGGATCGGCATTCGGCGCAAGATGAACGAGAGCGACAACGACGCCAACGCCAAGGCGATCGATTCGCTGCTCAACTACGAGACCGTCAAATATTTCTCCGCCGAGACGCGGGAGACTTCGCGCTATGACCGTTCGATGGCGCGTTACGAGGACGCCAGCGTCAAGGCCTATGTGTCGCTCGCCGTGCTCAACGCCGGGCAGGCGGTGATCTTCACCATCGGGCTTTGCGGCGCCATGGTGCTGTGCGCCTACGGCATCGAGCACGGCACCAACACAGTGGGCGATTTCGTCATGATCAACGCCATGATGATTCAGCTCTACACGCCGTTGAATTTCATGGGCATGGTGTACCGCGAGATCAAGCAGGCCGTGATCGACATCGAGAATCTGTTTTCGCTCTTGTCGCGTCCGCCCGAGATCGAAGACCGCCCCGGCGCGCCGCCGCTGCATGTCCGCGCCGGGACAATCCGCTTTGAGAATGTTTCCTTCGCCTACGAGCCGGCCCGGCCGATCCTCAAAGGCTTGAGCTTCGACGTCGCAGCCGGCCACACCGTCGCCATCGTCGGGCCCTCCGGCGCCGGCAAATCGACGATCTCGCGGCTTTTGTTCCGTTTCTACGAGGTGAGCGGCGGACGCATCCTCATCGACGGCCAGGATATCTGCGATGTGACGCAAGCGTCGCTGCGCGCCGCGATCGGCATGGTGCCGCAGGACACCGTGCTGTTCAACGACACCGTCCGCTATAACATTCGTTACGGCCGCTGGGACGCGACCGACGCCGAAGTGGAAGAGGCGGCGCGGCAGGCTCAGATCGACAATTTCATTCGCCGCACGCCCAAAGGCTACGAGACCGAAGTCGGGGAACGTGGTTTGAAGCTTTCCGGCGGCGAGAAGCAGCGCGTCGCCATCGCCCGCACCATCCTCAAAGCGCCGCCGATTCTACTGCTCGACGAGGCGACCTCGGCGCTCGACAGCCATACCGAGAAGGACATTCAGGACGAGCTCGACCGGGTGGCAAAGAACCGCACCACGCTTGTCATCGCCCACCGGCTGTCGACTATCGTCGGCGCCGATGAGATTCTCGTGCTCGATCACGGCGCGATCGTCGAGCGCGGCACGCACCGCGACTTGCTGGCGCATGCCGGGCTCTACGCCAGCATGTGGAACCGGCAGCGCGAAGCGCAAATGGCGCGCGAGATTCTGGCGACGGTGGACGATGCCGCGGCTGCGCCCAACCGCAATCCCCCGGAAGTCGAAGGGCAGCATGGCCCGGATGCAGAACTTTTGCCCGCCGCCGATGCAGCCAAATAACTGTCCTCCCTTGTCATGCCCCGCGAAGGCAGGGCATCCGGTAGTCACCATGCGCGCGTAATTGCGAACGTCAGCGAATACTGGATCATCCGTCTTCGCGGATGACGACAATCAGGATAATGAAATCGTCCCATGTCCATTTACGATTCGATCCGCAAACAACTCACCCCGATCCATCCGGAGGGCTATCCCTTCATCGGTGGCTTTGCGCTCGCAAGCCTCGTTCTGTTCTGGCTGTGGGCGCCGCTCGGCTGGCTGGCAACGGTGGCGACGCTGTGGTGCGCCTATTTCTTCCGTGATCCGCCGCGGGTGACGCCGGTGCGCGAGGGGCTCGTGGTGGCGCCGGCCGACGGACGCGTCAGCCAGATCGTCAACGCGGCGCCGCCGGCCGAGCTCGGTCTCGGCGAGCGGCTATTGCCGCGCATCTCCATCTTCATGAGTGTGTTCGACTGTCACGTCAATCGCAGCCCCGTGGCCGGCCGCATTGAGCGCATCGTCTATCGTGCCGGAAAGTTCCTCTCCGCCGATCTCGACAAGGCGAGCGAGGACAACGAACGCAACGTCTTGCTGATTGCGACCCCGACCGGCCAGCGCATCGTCGTCGTCCAGATTGCCGGTCTCGTGGCGCGCCGCATCGTCCCGTTCACGCGCGAAGGCGAAACCGTCGGCGCCGGGCAGCGCATCGGCATGATCCGGTTTGGCTCGCGGGTCGACGTTTATCTGCCCGAAGGTACGCGGGCGCTGGCTGCCGAAGGCCAGACCGCCATTGCCGGAGAGACCGTGCTTGCCGATCTCAAAGCGGGCGAGGCGGGACGCACGTTTCGCGTGGCTTGAGAAGACGTTAACGAGAAGGCCGCGTGTCGCGTGGCAGGTCCGGCCGGAACGGGCTATATTGTTGCTATGGCCATGCAAACCCCCAATTTCGGCGACACGCGGCGGCGGCGCTTCCGCCGTATCCCGGTGCGCACGCTGGCGCCGAACCTCATCACCTTGCTGGCCCTATGCGCCGGCTTGACCGCGATCCGCATGGCATTCGAGAACCGCTACGTGCTGGCGCTCGCGGCTATCGTGTTCGCGGCGATCCTGGACGGCATCGATGGCCGCCTGGCGCGGTTCCTGAAAGGAACCTCGCGCTTCGGCGCCGAGCTCGACAGCCTCTCCGACTTCGTCAATTTCGGCGTCGCGCCGGCGCTGGTGCTCTATTTCTGGGGTTTGCACGACCTGAAATCGGCGGGCTGGATCGCAGCCATGACCTTTGCGATTTGCGCGGCGCTGCGCCTTGCCCGCTTCAACGTCATGATCGACGATCCGGATCGGCCGGCCTGGACCGGGAATTTCTTCGTCGGCATGCCTGCGCCAGCCGGCGCGATTACGGTGCTGCTGCCGATCTATGCGGCATTCCTCGGTCTGCCGCGCTCGGCCTTTCTCACCTGGGTGACGCTGTTCTACACGCTGGGCGTCGCCTCGTTGATGGTGTCGCGGCTGCCGGTATTTTCCGGCAAGCGCGTCGGCACCCGGGTGCCGCCGGAAATGGTCGGCCCGCTGATCGTGCTGGTGGTGCTGGCGATCGCGCTCCTGATTGCGTATCCGTGGATCCTGCTGACCGCGGGCACGCTCGCTTATCTCGCCAGTCTGCCGTTCGGCTGGCTGTCCTACCGCGGTTACGAGCGCCGCTCGCGCGAGGGCAAGACGGAGGCGGCGCCCGCCCCGTTGTCGTCCTCGCCGACGATCGTTCCAGGATTGGCGAGGTCGGCGGACGACGACGAGCGCCCGTCGCGCTTGAATTAAGCCGTCGCGCCGCCGCGCTCGCGAGAGATCTGGTCGATGCGTGTTGCCCGGCGCATTTTTCTCGCCTCCACGCTGGCCTCGCTGGCCGCGCCTGCTGTGATCAGGCGCGCGCGGGCTAGCGTGCCGCCGATCAAATTGAAGCTGCATCATGCGTTCTCGGCGGTGTCGAGCGTGCACGAAAAATTCCTTTTGCCCTGGGCGCGCAAGGTCGAAGCGGAAGCGAACGGGCGGCTTCACATCGACATCTTTCCGTCAATGGAGCTCGGCGGCGCTCCGGCGCAGCTGTTCGATCAGGCGCGTGACGGCGACGCCGATATCGTGTGGACGGCGCCGGGACTGACGCCAGGCCGTTTCCCCAAGATCGAAACGTTCGAACTGCCGTTCTTGCCGTCACGCCGCGCTCTGGTCAGCTCCCGGGCGCTGCAGGACTTCGCCGCAGTCTATCTGACAGACGAATTTGCCGAGATCCACCCGCTCTGCTTCTCCTGCGCGGATCGCGGCGTCCTCCATGCTTTCAGCCCGATACGTTCGATCGAGGACGTCAAGGATCTTAAGCTGCATGTACAGACCCGGCTTGCCGGCGAGGCGATGCGGGTGCTCGACGCCCGTCCGGTGCCGATGCCGAGTGAGGAACTGCCGGTGGCGCTCGCCGAACGGGTGATCGATGGCTGTGTCGATCCCTGGCACATGGTGCCGCCATTCCGGCTCAACGATGTTCTCAAGACGCACACCGAATTCGCCGACCTGTCGCCGAGTAGCCGGACCTATGTGCTGGCGATGAATAAGCCGGCCTACGAACGGCTGCCGCGTGAAATCAAAACCGTGCTTGATAATAATTCGGATGTGCCAGCGGCCGGCATGGCTGGCACGATGTGGGATCTTCAGGCCCACGCGGTGGCCGAAAATGTCGCCGAGAGCGGCGACGTCATCGTCACGCTTTTGCCGCAGGCCGTAGCGCATTGGCGCCGGGCCACCGAGCCGGTCGTCGCGGCTTGGCTAAAGGACATGAGGGACGCAAGCGTCGACGGCGGCAAAATGATCGCCACTGCGCATGCACTGTTGGCGAAATATGCGACTTTACCGGAGCCGCAGCCGCCGCAAGCCCCGCCGCCCCCGCAGGAGGCCGCGACCGAGCCGCAGCAGCCGCGTTCGGCCGGGGTCACGACGGCAATCCCAAATGCGAGCGGGTCGCCAGCGCAGTCGACCGTCGTCAAGCCGGCTTTGACGCCTGGGCCGCACGCGGCGGCTCCGGCATCGGCGTCAGCGCCGATTGTCAAGCCCGCCGCGGCCGTTCCTACAGCTCCGACGGCCATAAACCCTGTTCTTGCGCCGCCGGCTCATATCCCGGCGCCAGTGCCGCCGCCGCCGTCGTCAACGGCAACCGTCGCGCAGCCCGCGCTCCATCCGGCGCCGACTGTCTCCCCAGCGCCGATCGCAAAGCCTGTTGCCCCACCGGCAGCCGCGCCGGCGCCACCGCCACCGCCGAAGACCCTGAATATTCCGCTTTAATGATCGCGGGCTAAAGTTGCGGCGGATAGCCCGGCATCAAGTCGTAAGGGTGCGCCCAGCCGGGTAGCGATTTCATGCGGTCGAGCCAGGCGGCGATATTCTTATGGGCAGCGGCGATGTCGAAGCCGAATTCGTCCGCCGGATAATAGAGATAGGCAACCAGCGAAACATCGGCGATGGTGGGCCGCTCGCCGAGCATGAAAGAGGCCTTGGCGAGCCGCTTGTCGAGAATAGCGAGATTCCCGTCAATGCGGCCTTTGAGGAACGCCATCACCGCCGGATCGCCGGGCGGCCGCGCGAAATTTTTCAAGAAGCGATACGGCCCGAGGAATCCGTTGACCTTTTGATTGTCGAAGATGATCCACCGCAGCGCTTCGAGCCGCTCGTCCTCGCCTTCCGGGTTGAACCGGCCGCTGTGCTCGGCGAGATAGGTGAGGATGACGCCGGACTGACTGAGCTTTTTACTGCCGTGCACCAGCACCGGCACTTCACCCATCTCGTTGACCTCGGCGCGGTATTTCGGCGTTCGCGTTTCGCCGCCCCTGAAGAAATCGACATAGATAGGGTGCCAGTCGGCGCCGATCAGGTTGAGCATCAGTGCGACGCGATAGGCATTACCGGATTGGGCGAAGCAGTAGAGCTGATATTCAGGCATGAGATCTCCAATCGATGATAATCTAAAAAATATCATCAAGGTCTGGCGAGGATTATCGCATCGCCACCTGCAGCCTTGCCTTCGAAATGATCGCCGGCAAGGGGGAGTTCGGCCAAGGCCTGTCCCTTGAAATCGTGAATGATCAGCGCGCCGTGCTCGAAAGCCCATTTGCGGCTCGTGAAGAAATTGCCAGGGCAGCCGCCGGCGGGCGCGATCTTGCCGTTGGCCGCGCCGGGCTCTTGCGTGAGCGTCATTACGCAGGCGCCGCCGACCGCAGAGAATTTCCATTTGCCGGCGAGATCGATCGGAGGCGGTGGCGGCTGTGCGGGCGCCGGCGCAGCAACAGGAGGCGGCGTAGGCGGCGAGGCCGTGGCGGTTTCAGGTTGGCCGCCAAGACGCGCGGTATTGGTGCAAGCGCCGATCATTGCCGATATGCACGCAAGCGCGACGATCTTTATCGTGCTCGCGGCTGGAAAGCTGATGCGCACCACTCCGCTCATCGGTAACTCGGCGGCATCTCACCGCATCGTCGGGATAACGAATTCGGCGCCTTCCTTGGTGCCGGAGGGCCAGCGCGCGGTCACGGTCTTGGTCTTGGTATAGAAGCGGATCGCATCGGGACCGTGCTGGTTGAGATCGCCGAAGCCGGAACGTTTCCAGCCGCCGAAGGTGAAATAAGACAGCGGCACCGGGATGGCGAAATTGACGCCCACCATGCCGACCTGCACGCGGTTGGTGAAATCGCGCGCAGTGTCGCCGTCGCGGGTGAAGATGGCGACGCCGTTGCCGTATTCATGCTCCGACGGCAGCCGAACCGCTTCCTCGTAGTCCTTGGCGCGTACCACCGAGAGCACCGGCCCGAAAATCTCTTCCTTGTAGATTTTCATATTCGGCTGCACCTCGTCGAACAGGCAGCCACCGATGAAATTGCCGCTTTCGTAGCCTTGCAGCTTGAAATTACGGCCGTCGACCACCAGCTTGGCGCCTTCCTGGACGCCGCTATCGATGTAACCGCGGACTTTGTTGAGGAGTTCACGTGTCACCATCGGGCCATAGTCGGCCTGCTGGTCGGTCGACGGGCCGATCTTCAATCCCTCGACCCGCGGTATGAGTTTTTGCACCAGCGCGTCCGCGGTTTTCTTGCCGACCGGAACCGCAACGGATACTGCCATGCAGCGTTCGCCGGCCGAGCCGTAGCCGGCGCCGATCAGCGCATCGACCGCCTGGTCCATGTCGGCATCCGGCATCACGATCATGTGGTTCTTGGCGCCGCCGAAGCACTGCACGCGTTTGCCGTGCGCCGTGCCGGTCGCATAGATGTATTCGGCAATCGACGAGGAGCCGACGAAACCAATCGCCTTGACGCGGGCATCCGTGAGCAGCGTGTCGACGGCTTCCTTGTCGCCATTGACGACATTGAAGACGCCGTCCGGCAAGCCTGCTTTGGCGAACAGCTCGGCGATGCGCATCGGCACCGATGGATCGCGCTCCGAAGGCTTGAGGATGAAGCTATTGCCGCAGGCAATCGCCGGTGCGCACTTCCACAGTGGGATCATGGCTGGAAAATTGAACGGCGTGATGCCGGCGACAACGCCGAGCGGCTGGCGGATCGAATAAAGGTCGATGCCTGGCCCGGCGCCCTCGGTATATTCGCCCTTCATCAGATGCGGGATGCCGCAGGCAAACTCGACCACTTCCAGTCCGCGCTGGATGTCGCCCCGGGAGTCCGCGAAGGTTTTGCCGTGTTCGGATGACAGAAGCCGTGCCAGATCGTCATATTGGCTCTGGATCAACTCGAGGAATTTGAACATGACACGGGCGCGGCGTTGCGGATTGGTGGCCGCCCAGCCCGGAAAAGCCGCCGCGGCATTGGCAATCGCCTTTTCGACCTCGGATTTTGCCGCCAGCGCGACCTTGGCCTGCACTTCGCCGGTATTGGGGTTGAAAACGTCGCCAAAACGACCGGACGCGCCCTTCATCTCCTTACCGCCGATAAAATGACCGATCTCACGCATCTGTGTTCTCCCGAGGCGAGCGCGCGCCAGTCGCACTTTTGTTGCCCATTTTGCTGCTTTTTTCCGTAGTGGTCATCCCCTTGCTCGGGCGCGAATATCGCAGCCCAGGCGAAGGAAATATGTTCACCTAGTTCTATCCGAGGGGTCCCTACCAGTAACCCTCCCTTAAGCGCAATGATCGTACCTATAACGGCATTGCCAAGGGCCTGCCGTCGCGGGTTGGGTGCGCTTCCATGGATATCGCTACGGGTCTCGGCCTACTCGCCGGCGCCACGGTCGTCACGACCCTCATGCTGATGGGCGGCGGCCTGGGCATGTTCGTAAGCGATCACGCCGTCATCATCATTTTCGGCGGCTCTTTTGCCGCGACCCTGATCCGCTTTCCGCTGTCGTCGATCTTTCACGGCCTGCCGCTGGGCATGCGGTTCGTCTTCAGCATGCGCCGCATTTCGCAACGCGAGCTGGTGGATGAGATCGCTGGTCTTGCCGAGATCGCCCGCAAGCAGGGGCCTATCGGCCTCGAAAAGGTGGAAATCGAGGACCCGTTTCTCGCCAAGGGCATCCGCTTCGTCGCCGACGGCTACGATGCGGAATTCATTCGTGACAATCTGGAACGCGATCGCGACAATTTCTTAAGCCATCTCGATGAAGGCCAGAAAATCTATCGTGCGGTCGGCGATTGCGCTCCCGCCTTCGGTATGATCGGCACGCTCATCGGCATGGTGCAAATGTTCGCCAACATGACCGACCCGTCGAAGCTCGGTCCGTTCATGGCGACGGCGCTCTTGGCGACGCTCTATGGCGCGGTGGTGGCGAATATCATCTGCTTGCCGATCGCCGACAAGCTGCATCTCAAATTGGTCGACGAAGAGATCAACCGCACGCTGATCATCGACGGCATCCTCATGATCCGCGAATCTAAGAGCCCGACGCTGGTGCGTGAAATGCTGATCGCGTACCTGCCGGAAAAACACCGTGAGACGGAACCGGAGCCGGTTCCGGCTTAGCCGGGAAGAACTGAACCATGGCACGGCGTAAGGAAGCACACGGCGGCGGCCACGGCTGGTTCGTCACCTTCGCCGATCTGATGGGCCTATTGGTCAGCTTCTTCGTCATGCTGGTCGCATTCTCCAATCAGGACCAGCAGAAACTACAGATCGTTGCGGGTTCGATGCGAGATGCCTTCGGCACACAAAACAATGTGCGCTATTCCGGCATTATCGAAGTCGACGGCCTGCCGACGCGTCCCAAGCTGAAAAATGCGGCGCACATCCAGCCGGAAGACGCTTCCGCCACGCCGACGCCAGATCAGAACGCGCACGAACGTCAGTTCGGCGGCAAGTTCGAGAACGACCAGGCCTTTGCGCTCGCTGCGGCCTCGCTCCGCCAAGCATTGGAAGACATGCCGGAACTGACGGAAGCCAGCAAGCACATCGTGTTCGAGGAGACCAAAGAAGGGCTGAATATCAACATCGTCGATCAAGACGGCCGATCGATGTTTCCGGAAGGGTCCAAGGAGCCTTATGAGCGAACTCGCACGATCATCGAGAAGATCGCAGGGCCGCTGAAGGCGGTGCCGTACCGGATCTCGATCACCGGTCATACGTCGGCTTCCCAGACCGCGCCGCCGCCCAATTATGGCCCGTGGAACCTATCGGTCGATCGCGCCAATGCGGTGCGGCAAATCCTCGAGGAACAGGGTTATCCGTCCTCGAGAATTTATGAAGTGGCCGGAAAGGCCGACACGGACCCGCTGTTCCCCGACGATCCCTATATGGCGGCCAACCGGCGCGTGACCATCACTTTGATGCACGAAGCGCCGCCAGTGCCGCCGGACCTGAAGCCGTGAGCGGGAAAAAGGGACGCCTCACGCGCTCAAGATCGTAGCCTAAGCCATTGATCTATTATACATAAATAGCGCTTGCTGGGGCAGGTGGCCTTCACTGCTGGCCGATATTATTTGCCTGCTCGACAACTGCGGCCACCGTGGGCGCACGAATTCGGCGCGATCGCTCATGACTCTCCAGTATGAAGGGTGTATAGGCGCGGCCCTGCATCGGTCTCGATGCGGCACCAGGAACAGGGCCACGTCCTGTCTTAAAATTCATGACAGATAGTATGAGCGCCCCCGCTGCAGGGCGCGAAATGTCGGCGAACGGCATCCATGCTGCTCGTTCTCACACGGGCTTATGGGGTTTGGCGCTCGGCAGCATCGGTGTCGTCTATGGCGATATCGGCACCAGCCCACTTTATGCCTTTCGCGAAGCTATCACGGCCGCGTCCTCCGGCCCGGGGCATGCCGAACTCGTCCGTTCCACCGTGCTGGGCGTGACCTCGCTCATTCTTTGGGCCCTGTTTATCACCGTCACGCTCAAATACGTCGTCATCCTGTTGCGCGCAGACAACAACGGCGAGGGCGGCACGCTCACGCTGATGGCGCTCGCTTCGCGCGCGGTGGGACGTACCGGTAAGGCCGTCGGCGTCGTCGTGCTCCTGGGCATTGTCAGCGCCGCTTTGTTCTACGGCGACGCCGTGATCACGCCGGCCTTGTCGGTTCTGTCCGCTGTCGAAGGCGTCGATGTCGCGACGCCGGCGCTTCACGAGTATGTCGTGCCGGTGACGGTGGTCATCCTGCTCGTTTTGTTCGCAGCGCAATCGCGCGGCACGGCAAAGGTCGCTGCGCTGTTCGGCCCGGTTATGCTGGTCTGGTTTGTCGCCATTGCGGTGCCGGGTCTCATCGCGATCGTCAATGATCCCGGCATATTGTGGGCGCTCAATCCGTTTTACGGCATCGATTTCCTGCTGCAGCATGGCATCATCGGACTCGTTACGCTTGGTGCGGTGTTCCTCGCCGTCACCGGCGCCGAGGCGCTCTATGCGGATCTCGGGCATTTCGGCCGCCGTCCAATCCAGGTGGCCTGGCTCGCGATCGTGCTGCCATCGCTCGCCCTCAACTACCTGGGCCAAGGAGCGCTGGTGTTTGCCCATCCGAAGGCGATCGAAAACCCGTTTTTCCTGATCTATCCCGAATGGGCGCTGATCCCCATGGTCGTGCTGGCGACGGTGGCGACCGTGATTGCGAGTCAGGCGGTCATCACCGGGGCGTATTCGCTCACCAGCCAGGCGATCCAGCTCGGGCTATTGCCGCGCTTCGAGGTGCGCCACACTTCGGCGGAGCAGGCCGGCCAAATCTATATGCCGCGGGTCAATGGGCTGCTTTTGCTGGGCGTTCTGCTCCTGGTCGCATTGTTCCGTTCGTCGAGCGCGCTCGCCTCAGCCTACGGCATCGCCGTCACCGGAACAATGGTGGTCACCGGCATGATGGCGTTCATCGTGATCTGGCGGATGTGGCGCTGGTCGCCCTTCGCGGCGGCAGGACTGATGGTGCCATTTCTGGTAATCGACCTGACCTTCCTCTCGGCCAATATGCTCAAGGTCGTGCAAGGCGGCTGGGTGCCGCTGGCGCTCGGCGGCATGGTGATGCTGGTGATGTACACTTGGCGGCGCGGCAGCCGCATCCTGTTCGCCAAGACCCGCCGGCTCGAGACCCCGCTCGACGATCTGGTGCGTATCCTGGAGAAGAAGCCGCCGCAGCGCGTCCCCGGCACTGCGGTATTTCTTACCAGCGACCCGAAAAGCGCGCCCACCGCGCTCCTGCATAGCCTCAAGCACTACAAGGTGTTGCACGAAAAAAACGTCATCCTTTCGGTCGAGACCATGCATACGCCGCGCGTCGAGACGGACAGGCGCGTGCGCATCGAGCCGGTCGGTTCGACCTTCATGCGTGTGCACTTGCGGTTCGGCTATATGGAGATGCCGAACGTTCCGAAAGCGCTGGCGATTGCGCGCAAGCTCGGCTGGCAATTCGACATCATGTCGACGTCGTTCTTTTTGTCCCGCCGGGCGCTGCGGCCGGCGCCGCATTCGGGCATGCCGCGCTGGCAGGACCGGCTTTTCATCACGCTGGCACGCTCGGCCAACGATGCGACCGACTATTTCCAGATTCCCACCGATCGCGTCGTCGAGGTCGGCACTCAAGTGACGGTTTAGCCTCTTCACCTTCGCGACGAGTGGACGTAGGGTGGGCCCTGCGTTCCGGGAGCCGGCGCCGCGAGGTCGACATCTTCCACGCGCCTTTGCTACGCGAGCAACTTAATCGAGACGGATTTGCCACTCTAAATCGGCAGAGGAGGTTCATGCCTGATCATAATTTCCGCGTGCGCGATCTGGCGCCGCAGGAGGTCGCGCGCGGACTGCAGGAGGGCCGCATCGTCCTGGTCGATGTCCGTGAGCCGAACGAGACCGCGCAGGAGCGCATTCCGGGCTCCGTCCTTGTTCCGCTGTCGAGATTCGATCCGGGTAGGATTCCGGAGCCGGAGGGTCGCGACGTCGTGTTCAGCTGCCGCTCCGGGCGCCGCTCCGTGACCGCATCGCTGGCGGCACAGGAACGGGGCTTTGCTTATGGCAGCCATCTGGCGGGCGGCATATTGGCCTGGAAAGCCGCCGGGCTGCCGATCGAGAAATGATGAAGGCGAGCACGATCATTTTTGCGCTCGGCTTTGCCGCGTTTCTGATCGCGGGGCCGGCGCTGCCGGCGCAGCGTGTCGTCAATTATTACAATTGGTCGGACTATCAGGATCCGACCGTGCTTGACGACTTCACCAAGGCGACCGGCATCGCCGTTCGCTATGACACTTTCGATTCCAACGACACACTCGAGGCAAAGCTATTGGCCGGCCAATCCGGCTATGACGTCGTCGTGCCGACCGCCTATTTTCTTGCCCGTCAGATCAAGGCCGGGATTTTTCAAAAGCTCGATAAATCGAAGCTGCCGAATCTCGCTGATGCCTGGCCGGAGATCGCCAGAGCGCTCGCCTTTTACGATCCGGGCAATCAATACGCCGTCGATTACATGTGGGGCACGACCGGCATTGGTTATAACGTCAAGGACGTGAAACAGATTCTGGGGCCCGACGCCACGATCGACTCGTGGGACTACGTCTTCGATCCCGACAAGATCAAGCGGTTCAAGGATTGCGGCATTCATCTGCTCGATTCATCGGACGACATCATGTCGGCGGGCCTGCACTATCTGCACCTCGATCCGAACACCAGCAACCCCGGCGATCTGCAAAAAGTCACGGACACGTTGATGCGCATTCGCCCCTATGTCCGAAAATTCCATTCCTCCGAATATCTCAACGCGCTGGCCACCGGCGAAATTTGTTTCGCCGTCGGCTGGTCGGGCGACGTCAAACAAGCGCAACGCCGTGCCGCCGAGGCCAAGAGCGGCATCGAGATCGGCTATTCGATACCGAAGGAGGGCGCGCAGCTGTGGTTCGACACCTTTGCCATTCCGAAGGACGCGCCGCATCCGCAGGAAGCGCTCGAACTAATCAACTACCTGCTCAAGCCGGAAGTCGCGGCCAAGAACACCAACTACGTCTGGTATGCCAATGGCGACCGGCCGAGCCAGCTCATCGATCCGGCGATCCGCAACGATCACAGCATCTATCCGGATCCGGCAACCATGGCGAAGCTCTATACCATCGTCGCCCATGACGCGAAGACGCAGCGGCTGATCAATCGACTGTGGACCCGGATCAAGACCGGCGAGTGACTGCGACAATAAAGCGCCCAAAGGGAGGTGCCGGCGGGACATGGACGATGGTCCGTGACCCTCCGAGTGTTCTAGTATCCCAAGCGAAAGCGATCGGAATTCGCTGAACAGGGGGAGGGAGATGACGAAATTCACGAAGCCGTCACGGCGCAGCGTCCTCAAGGTCGCGGGGGTTGCGGTAGCAGGCGTTGCCGCGCCGGCGCTGATTGGCACCCGCTCGGCTTATGCCGATTATCCAGACCGGCCGATCAAGTTCGTGGTCGCCAATACGCCCGGCGGCCCGTCCGACATTGTCGCCCGTATCGTCACCGCGGCGCTCGGGCAATCGACCGGCAAGACGTTCATCGTCGACAATCGCGGCGGCGCCGGCGGCAATATCGGCATGGAATACGTCGCCCATTCCGATCCCGACGGTTACACTATCCTGCTCGCGACCAACGCCGTTTCGGTCAATGTCGGATTGTACAACCATCTGCCGTTCGATCCGGTGAAGGATTTTGTCGCGGTGAGCGAATTGGCGACGTCGCCGAACACTTTCGTGGTCAAATCCGATCTGCCGGCAAAGACCATGAAGGATTTCGTTGCGCTCGCGCGGGCCAATCCCGACAAATACAATTGCGCGACGCCACCGATCGGCACTACCGCGCAGCTGCAGTTCGAGCTTTTGAGGATCCGCGACAACCTGCCGAAGCTCGCAGACGTGGTCTTCAAGGGCGGTGGCGATGCCATTGCGGCGCTGCTCAGCGGTACTGCGCAATTGAGTTCCGGTTCGCTGGCCCCGGCCTTGCCGCATATCAAGTCCGGCACCTTGCGTTGCCTTGCCGTCAGCGCCGCTGCCCGCTGGCCTGCTTTGCCGGATGTGCCGACCATGGAGGAATCCGGCTACAAGGATTTCGCCTTCGCGGTCGACTGCGTGCTGCTGGCGCCGGCCAAAACGCCGCCCGCCAACGTTAAGTGGCTGGAGGCGGAGACGTTGAAAGTTCTCAAGACCCCGGAAATGAAGGACAAGCTCTACAAGTCCGGATTTCTGGTCCGGCCGCAGGGCGCCGATGCCGCTTGGGCGCGCGTGACGAAGGAAATCGTCACCTTCAAAAAGATCATCGAACAGGCCGGCATCAAGAAGATGTAGCCCGGCACCCGGACCTGCCGCATCGGCTATGGCGCCCGAGGGCTTCGCCCCGGGCGTGCCGATGTTCCGCGCCCGCCCGCTTCAAGAGCGTCCCCCGGAGCCGGAACTTACCGGTAGCGGGGTCGCTCGCCGCCGCGGGCGGTCTGCTGGCGCGTGGGAAAATGCCGAAGGAACTCCGAAGCCTCGAAAAGGTTCTTTCCCATGAGAGAACCGGGGAAGCTTTTGGAGCGTCACATGGTCGATGAAGATCGGATCAAGGGCTCGGCTAATCAGGCGGCCGGCAAGGTCAAGGAATGGGCCGGCAAAGCGGTCGGCGACAAGAAGACCGAGGCCGAAGGCAAGGCCGACCAGCTGAAGGGCAAGGTCCAGAACGCCGTAGGCGGCCTCAAGGACGCTGTCCGCGGCAAGTAACGGCCAGGGCCGCGGTAATCGTCATCGCCAAGAACTATCATCGCCAGGAGAGGCGGGAGCGATGCACAGTGAAACATACCACCGGGTGCTCACAGCCAGCGGCTATATGATCGTCTCCGCCATTGTCATTCTGTCGATGGCGTATTTGCCGACTTTGGCCGGAACACTGCTCACGACCCTGGATATTCTGCCGACGCATCTCATGTGAGGGCGATCGGATACCGCTTGAGAGAAGCCGGGGCCGCGCTCATCCCCACTTGAGAGTGACTCCGATCGCCCGGCACTCCGCCTGGGAAATCGATCACTTGGAATGCAACTCTGTAGCCGCGCGGCTTCATATATTTCTCCCAAAACTCGTAGAGCTCCTTGGGCAGGCCGGTGAGCGTCTTTTCCCATCCCGGCTCGGCTTGATTGATTGCGCGGCCGTGATCGGTGCACAGCTGATTGGGAAAGCGTCCGACCAGGACTTCGGTCAGGCCGTTGTCGGCCGCTCGCTTGACGATGGCAGCGGCGCGGGCGAGCCGCTCTTCGTCGGAAACGCCGGATGGCTTTGAAAAGCGTTCCAGCAACGCCTTCTTTTCGGCTTCCGCAGCCGTTGTCTCGCGTAAAGCGGCGCTCGCCTTCTCGGCTTCCTTGAGCGCAATTTGCTTCATGACATCCGTAGCGGTCGGCAAGATCGCCAGCGGATCGGCGGTCTTATGAGATTGAGCCATGGCCATACTCCCTGCAAATACATTCGATTATCGGTAATTGTTCGCGAATTGATTGATCCATCGCAAATTCCCGGCAAAGTTTTTGCGCAATAAGAACCTAACTCGTTCATTGTGCCAAAGGAGATTCTGCATGCCGGACAAAGAACCTAAGCCGGCGAAATTAAAGCGAAAAACGTACGAGAAGGAGCTGCGCAAGCTGCAGGTCGAGCTCTGCCACCTGCAGGAATGGGTCAAGGCAAAAGGCTTGCGAGTCATCGTCGCATTCGAAGGCCGTGACGCAGCAGGGAAGGGCGGTACGATCAAGGCGATCACCGAACGGGTCAGTCCGCGCGTGTTCCGCGTCGTAGCGCTGCCGGCGCCGAGTGATCGCGAACAAAGCCAGATGTATATCCAGCGCTATATGGCGCATTTCCCCGCCGCGGGCGAAGTCGTGATCTTCGATCGCAGCTGGTACAACCGCGCGGGTGTCGAATACGTGATGGACTTTGCGACCAAGGAGCAGCACAGGCGCTTCTTGGAAGTCTGTCCCGAGGCTGAAAGGTACATCGTTGATGCCGGTATCGTCTTGATCAAAATCTGGCTCGAGGTCGGCCAGGAGGAGCAGGAAAGACGTTTTCTGGCGCGCATCAGCGATCCGCTGCGGCAGTGGAAACTAAGCCCGATGGATCTGGAGTCCTACAAGCATTGGTACGATTACTCCAAGGCCCGCGACAGCATGCTCAAGTCCACCGACAGCAAACACGCGCCGTGGCATATCGTGCGGACCGATGACAAGCGCCGCGGCCGGCTCAATTGTATTGCTCACATCCTGTCGCGCATCCCCTACAAGAAGGTCCGGCACGAGAAGGTCAAGCTGCCGAAGCGGTTGTTGGACAACGAATACGACGACCAGGCTTCACTGAAGGGACGCCGCTTTGTCGCCGAGCAATATTGATGGATCGCCCTAGGGGATTCACCTTAGGGGCAACATCTGAATTTTCGAGTTTCGCGGCGGTAGTTAAGGAGGTGGCACAGGGCTCCAATAGGAGTGAAGGGTCATGCGAACCAACGCCATGCGAAACGACGACAACGTGTACTATCTGCGCGACCGGTCACCTCACGCCATTGCCGTGGCGCGGATGCAAGAACAGCGCAGGCACGAAATTCTCAAGGCCGGTTTTTATGTGACCGGCGGCGCAATCATCGGTTTCGCGCTGGCTAACTTGCCGGCTCTTTCCGGAGCGCTGTTGACGGCGTTGAACATTTTGCCGTCGCATCTGAACTAGCCCGGCGCATCACCGCCAGCGGCGGTGCAGCCAGAGCCACTGCTCGGGGTGTTGCCGAATCCAGCGTTCGATCACCGTGGTGACGGCCTGCATGGTGCCTTTGATATCGATGCGGCCGTCGGCGTCGCGGACCGGCTCGATTGGATCGGAAACTTCGCCCCAGAAGCTATTGCCGTCCGGCTTGCGCACGACGCGCATGCCGTAAATCGGCAGCTCCGTCTGCCGCGCCAGCATCGCGATCAGCGGATTGGCTAGGCAGCGTCGGCCGAAGAAGACGACCTCGACGCCTTTGCTGTAGTGCTGGTCGGCCAGCATGCCGACGTGGATGCCCGACTGCAGCAGTCGCGCCAGCTTGACGGGCGCGTCGAGGGTTGTGGGAATAAGCTCGCCCATCAACGGCTCTCGGAGCTTGACGATCACGTCATTGACGGTGCTGATATTGGGCCGCCGGTACAGCACGGCGGATTTCACGCCGATCAGCTTGGCGCCGACGCCGGGCAGTTCCCAATTGGCCAGATGCGCGGCAAAGCCGATCGTTGCCTTGCCGCTCTTGGTAATCCAATCATAACGTTCCTTGGATTCCGGCGGGTAGGTGATGACGTCCGGCGTTTGCCGGCCAAAGCCTTCGACGCAAAAGTCGTCAAGGTGGGCGAACTCGACGGCTATGCGGCCAAGGTTGTCCCACACGCCGGCGAGGATAGCTTCGATCTCGGCTTCGGATTTCTCCGGAAACGCCGCGCGCAATTGTTCGCGACCGATGCGGTGCTCTTTGATCAACGGGCCGAGCCTGCGCATGAAGGCGCCGGCAAAATTCGCCATGCGCCGCCGATCGGTGTGCTTGATCGCGCCCAGCAATGCGACAGTGAGCGCCCCTGCCGCGCCGTCGAGCAGGTGCTTAAAGCGTCCGGCGCGCATCGGAGCATGATCCGAAAAATGGAAACCGGTTTTCCGAAAAGATCATGCTAAAAGGTGACGATGATCTTGCCGAACACCTGCCGGCTTTCGAGCCGCGCCAGGCCGCGCTCGAACTCGGCGAGCGGCACTTCGGTGTCGATCACCGGTGTGAGGCCGGACGCCATCTTGGCGAGACTTTCGCGGATATTGCGGATCGAGCAGCCGAACGAGCCGAAAATGCGGTACTGCTGCAGATAGAGCTGAAACAGGTTCATGGTGATCGACTGGCCCGAGGTCGAGCCGCAGGTGACCAGGCGGCCGCCGCGCTTGAGGCACAGCAGCGAGCCGTTGAACGTATCGGGACCGACGTGCTCGAAAGCGACGTCGACACCCTTTTTGTTCGTGAGCTTGCGCACCACGCCCTCGAAACGCTCGGTCTTGTAGTTGATGACGTGATCGGCCCCAAGTGCCTTGGCCTTCTCCGCTTTAGCGTCATCACCGACGGTGGTGATGACGGTGCAGCCGATCGCCTTCGCCATCTTGATCGCGCTGGTGCCGATGCCCGAGCCGCCGGCCTGCACCAGGATGGTCTCGCCCGGCTCGAGCTTGGCATTGTCGAACAGCATGTGCTGCACGGTGCCGAAAGCGACCGGCGCGCAGGCGGCATCGCGGAAGCTCACGCCCGGCGGGATCGGCACCACGAGCCGCGCCGGCATATTGATCAGGTCGCGGGCAAATCCGTCGACATGGAAGCCCATGATCGAGGCGACGTTTTCGCAGAGATTGTCGCGGCCTTCGCGGCAGGCCTTGCAGGTGCCGCAGGTCAGGGCGCCATAGGCGACGATGCGGTCCCCCACCTTGCACGACGCGATGTCCGGTCCGACGGCGGCGATTTCGCCCGCCGCCTCGACGCCGACGATGAGCGGCAGCTTGCGCTTGGCGAAAGCCATGCCCCGCCAGCCCCAGACGTCGATATGATTGAGACCGATCGCCTTGACGCGAATTTGGACCTCGCCCGGACCGGGCGCCGGGGGCGCCGGAACATCGAGCAGCTCGATCTTGCGGTCGGCAACAAGCGTGAGCGCGCGCATGGTGCGCCCAGAAGCCGTTGTTTGCAGCTTGCTCAAAATGTCTGTCGCTGCGCCGATCACGCCGGCTCCCGCGTCAGCACCAGCGAAATGTTTTGGCCGCCGAAGCCGAATGAATTGGAAATGGCGCGTTCGATGCGGGCATCGCGCGCCTCATTCGGGACCACGTCGAGCGGGATCGCGGGATCGGGCATGCGATAATTGATCGTCGGCGGAATGCGCTGGTGCTCGAGTGTCAGCGCCGTGAACACGGCCTCGACCGCACCGGCCGCGGTCAGCGTGTGGCCGATCATCGATTTGTTCGACGACATCGGGATGCTGCGAATCCGTTCGCCGAACACGGTGGAGACGCCGAGGCACTCCATCTTGTCGTTCTCCGGCGTCGAGGTGCCGTGAGCGTTGATGTAGTCGATGTCTTCGGGCCCGACGCCGGCATCGGCGAGCGCGTTGCGCATGCAGGCGATGACCGGTTTGCCGTCGGGGCTCGATCGGGTGCGATGGAACGAATCCGATTTCTCGCCGCAGCCTTCGAGAATGGCGAGCACTTTGGCGCCGCGCGCGACCGCGTGATCATAATCTTCCAGCACCAGTGCGGCGGCGCCTTCGGCGAGCACGAAGCCGTCGCGGTTCTTGGAGAACGGCTTTGACGCCTGCTCAGGCGGATCATTCTGCGTCGACAGCGCCGAAAGCAGTGAAAAGCGCACCAGCGATTCGGGAGTGAGCGAGCCGTCGGCGCCGACCGCGAGCACGGCCTCACATTCGCCGCGGCGGATCGCTTCGACGCCGAGCTGGATCGCGGTGCCGCCGGAAGCACAAGCGGTGGTCAGCGAGATCGGCGAGCCTTCGGTGCCGAAATGCGCGGCGAGGTTTTCGCCGATGATGCCGTATTTGATCGTCTCGTAGATCGGCGAGAATTGCGGTTTATGCGCCACCTGCATCAAGTCGGGATAGCTTGCATCACGGTCGGGCGCCGCCTCCTCGGCAAGCTGCACGCGGTAAGGCCACTCGATCTCAAGCGGCGGCAACGCCAAGAACAGCGGGCCCGGGAAATGGCCCTTGGAGCCGATGCCGGCCTGCGTGATCGCTTCCTCGCAGGCGAGAAACGCGAGGCGCTCGGACAGTTCGGCGGGCGGCATGTAGTCCTTGTAGACGTCATTCACAGTACCGGCGATGGTGGTGCGCAGCGCGTCGAGCGGAAAGCGCGAAATGCGGCGGATGCCGGACTGGCCGGCGGTCAATCTCGCCCAATTGTCGGTCTTGCCGACGCCGAGCGAGGTGACAACGCCCATTCCAGTCACGGCAATAACCGGCCTGCCGGCCTTGTCGCGGTGCGCGCTTGCAGTGGGACGTGTCGAGGTCATCGCCGCCTCCTTCAATTCACCCGTTCGAGCAGCGCCAAGCCTTCGCCACGCCAGTTGCCGACGCTGGTAACAGCGATCTGGGACAATCCGGGCGGACTTTCGCCCGTATCGCCCGATCCTGCCGGCGCGAACAGCGTGCCATGTTCGATCGCCGCGCAGCCGATGCCCAGATTGGCCATAAACTGAGTGTCGACGCCATGCCCGATATACGTACCGGTATTGCGGATCGGAAGGCCAATGTCTTTGAGGACTGACCGCTCTGCGGAGGTAGCCGGCTCGAATCCGGAGGCGCCGGAAATCACGGCCGCATGCATTCGGTCCACTCGCGGCGCAACGGCGTCCCATTGCCGGCGCAGCGAAATCTCGGCTTGGCCTGGTTTTCGCGGATTGCGGTCGGAAAATACCGGCGAAATTCGCGCCCGCGGCCGCGCGCCCCGAGCCCTGGCGTGTTTTTCGCTTTCCAGAACCAGGAAAGCTCCCATCGTGGCAAAGGCAATGCCGCCGTCGGGACCGCGGTCCCACACCGGCGCAAACTTGTTCTTCAAAACTACGCCGCCGAGCTCAAAGGCCAAGAGGACGTCCCAGCGTGCGCCGTTATAGGCGCCGCCGACCAGCGTCAGCTCGCTCTGCCCGGCGGCAATCCGCGCCTGCGCCACGCGGACGGCATCGACGCCGGCCGCCTCCTCGCCCATGAAGGTGCGCGACGAACCGACGACGCCATGGACCAGCGAAATATTACCGGCGAGGAGGTTCGGCAGTTGCGCCAGGAACAAAGTCGGGCGCAGGTCGCTCATCAGCCGCTCATTGAGGAACGCACCCGGCGTATTGGTCTTGCGTACGCCAGCCATGATGGCGGTATCAACCGCGGTGTCGCGCTCGCCGCCGCCGGCGGCCACGATCATGTCGGCGCGGTCGAGGAGTTCGGCATTGCCGGCGACGCCGGCATCGGCAAGCGCCATGCCCGCGGTGTACACGCCGACCCGCTGCCAAGTCTCCATCTGCCGCTGATCGCTCTTTTTCGGGATGTATTTATCGAAGCTCATCGGCGGGAGCGGGTGCACGATGTAGGGTGCGAAGCTCTTGTCGTCGTAGACGGCCGCGTCGCCATGGGCGAGGCGGGCCCAATTCGCTTCCAGCCCCTCGCCCAGACAGGTGAGAAGACCGACGCCGGTGATCCACACCTCGCGGCGTTCGGTCACTTCGCGAACTCCTTGGCCGGAAAGTTGATGCGCTCGGCCCAGTCCCATAATCCGGCGCGCAACTCCGGGCTCGGATAGGGAATGATGCGATAGGTCAGCGTGGCGTCGCAGACCGACGCGCCCTTGCACCAGCCCTTGGCTTCGCCGATCGCATAGCCGGAGCCCTCGTGCACCACTTTGCCTTCGAATTCGAGCTCATCGCCGGGAAACACGGCACTGCGGATCTTGCCTTCCTTGACGCCGGCGAGCGCCGGCAATCCGGTGAATCCGGTCAGTGCGCTCACCAGCCAGCCGGTCGTCTGTGCCATGCATTCGATCAAAAGCACGCCCGGCATCAGGGGATAGCCCGGAAAATGCCCTTCGAACACCGGGCTCTGCTTCGGCACGGTGGAAACCGCGCGCGCCACGCGCGCGCCGACGTCGACGGCGACGAAGCGGTCGATCATCTGAAAATATTCAAGACGCATCTAGTGTCCCAATTGCGGAATTCGCACGTCTTTGCGGCCCCTCTCTTGCGAATTTCGGAATCAAAGGGACACTGGCAAATGTGTCATTCCAGCGTGGATTTCGGATGTGAAGTTCCTATCGGAACGTACCGCCCGGTTGTCGGAACTTCAAATCCCCCACACCAGGCGGCGCTCAGGCGCCCTTGGCAGCGATCAGTTCGTCGATCCGCTCGCAGAGGTTCTTCAGCACGAAATACTGGTCGGTCGTGGCTTTGCCGTCATTGACTTCCTGCGTCCACTGTTCGAGCGGAAGTTTTATGCCGAATGCCTTGTCGATGGCGAAGGCGATGTCGAGAAAATCCAGACTGTCGATCTCGAGATCGTTGATGGCGTGGCTTTCCGGCTTGATATTTTCACGCGGGATATCGCAAGTTTCCGCAATGATTTCAGCCACTTTATCGAACGTAGTGGACATCGGGCGTGCTCTTTGGTCAGCAGAGGGAATAAGCGCCGGCCCAGCCCGGCGCGAGCAAGCCCGTTGGTTCGGGCTCCTCAATGTGAACGCCTCGTATAGCGAAGGATGCCGGCAAGTTCAACGGCGGCAGCCGGGGTAAAGATGCCGATCCGGCCGGCGTCCCAGGCCGGGATTCCTGCTTGGCACCAAGCGCTTATCCGGATGGTCGCGCGCCGACCGATGTGCGGCTGCGCTTGATCGGCCAAGCCATAGCACCTAAGGAAGCCGCGCCAGAGGTCAGCCAGAGGTTAGCCAGGAGTCTGCAATGCCGCCGGCGCTCGAGCGCAAGCGTTGTTTCGTGCAGATGACGGGCTATGAGCCGGTCGGCGCGGAACACCAGCATCGCCGCTTCATCCGCGAAATGGCGAGGTTTCACAAAGCCTGGAACGTGAGCGGCACGGTTTCGCCGCCGCGATCGTCGGTTGACGGCGCGGTGGCAAGTTGGACCGTCGATACCCGCGGACCCAACTGGCAGGTCACGACCGATTTTCACTGGTTCCGCTGGGACGATTTCGTCAGGGCCGACGGCGCGCGCAGCGATTGGCTGCGATTCCCGCTCGGGATCGCCGCACTGATGGAATTCATCCTGAGTGGAACGGTGGTGAAATATTTCATCATCGCCTGGCGCTATGGCAGCTTCTTCCTGTTTCCGCTTCTTTACCTCCTTGGCATGGCGTGGCTGTCGATCGGCCTGACACGCTTTGCTGTCGGTCATCTCGGCGTGCCGTATCCAATGGCGGTCGCGCCGGCGCTCTGGCTCGCGATCTTCGTCTTCCTGCGCTGGACGTTCGGACGGTCCATCCATATCGGCTATGCGCTCGACGACTGGCATTTTGCCCGCGATTTCATCCACCGCACGCGGACGGATCTCGATGCACGGCTCGATCGGCTCGCCGCCGAATTGGTGCGGCTCACCCGCGAGACCGACGCCGACGAAATCATCGTCCACGGTCATAGCCTCGGCGCACCTTTGTCGCTGTGTGTCATCGACCGTGCGCTGCAACTCGACCCGCAGCTCGGCGCGCGCGGCAAGCCGCTTCAGATCGTGTCGACCGGCTCCTCGCTTCTCAAAGTGGCGCTGCATCCCGCGGCCGGCTGGCTGCGCGAAGTTGTCGGCCGGCTGGCGAATGCGCCGGCGCTCTATTGGGTCGAGTACCAGGCCCTGGTCGACATCATCAACGTCTATAAGGTCGATCCGGTAGTCGCCTTAGGCTTGCCGGCAAGGGGTAAGCCTATCATCAAAATATTCCGCATCCGCATGATGGTCGAGGAACACACCTATCGGCGCTTTCACCTCAATTTCCTCCGCGTCCATCGCCAGGCGGTGATGGGTAACGAGCGGCGGTATTTCTACGACTATTACATGCTGTGTTGCGGCCCATTGGCACTCAGGGACTGGGTCGATAAGGCAGACCAGGCGGTGGCGATGTTTATGGCCGACGGCGCGTTAGTTGAGGCCGTGACCGACACGGGCTCGTCTCCGGCGCTGGCGGCAAACCGGGCGGAGTAGGCCGTGACGCCAACGCTTGCGAAAATCATCTGGCTCGCTTTTGCCATCGGTTGGGCGCTGTTGCGGCTTAATCCGAACCGGCGCGCGCGCAAGACGCCGGTCCGGTATTCGGGCCGCGACTTTCGCGAAATTGCGCTGCTGGCCGCGTCGCTGACCGGCCTTGGCATCCTGCCTTGTATTTACGTGGCGATTCATTTTCCTCGGTTTGCCGATTATCCCTTCATGCCGGTAGCTAGCTACCTCGGGTTCAGCGTCGACGTCGCTGCGCTGTGGCTGTTTTATCGAACCCACCGCGATCTCGGCCACAATTGGTCGGTCAGTCTTGATCTTCGCGAACGCCATACCCTGGTCACAACCGGCATCTACGCCACGGTTCGGCATCCCATGTATGCCGGCTTTTGGCTCATGGCGGTCGCCCAGGCGCTTTTGCTGCCTAACTGGATTGCGGGGCCTGCCGGCCTTATTGGATTCGGCATCCTGTTTTTCGGTCGGGTGCGGCGCGAAGAGGAGATGATGATCTTGGCATTCGGCGATGAATATCGGGCCTATATGCGCCGCACCGCCCGCGTTGTGCCCTGGCTGTATTGACGCCGTCGAGTACGTTGCATTTTTGCTACAGGTCGGCGTCGGATTGTAAGGCATTGAGGAATCAGGGGGGAAATTCTCCGCGGAATCTGGCAGTGCAATATGAATTGCTTACAATGCACCGGCGCGGATGGGCGCGGGGCCGGTCGGGTGCGGCAAGCCGTGAGGAGATCATGAGAAATTGGTGGCGGCTTAGTGTAATCGGCCTGCTGACGGCAGGCCTGATGCTGGCGCTCGGCTCAAGTCCAAGCATGGCGGCGCCACGCGCGCATGTTTACTTGCTGCGCGGCCTCCTGAACATTTTCTCGCTCGGCATGGACACGCTTGCCGCCGAACTCAACAAGCGCGGCGTCTATGCGACCGTCGATAATCATGCCGATTGGCAGGAACTGGCCGATAGCGCGGCCGCGAACTACAAGGCCGGCAAGGAAGGTCCGATTATCCTTATTGGTCATTCGCTGGGCGCCGACGCGGTCATGGAGATGGCTTCGTATTTGGGTAAGAGGGGCGTCCCGGTGGCCCTGGTGGTGCCATTCGACGGCACGGCATCCTTTCCCGCCTCATCAAATGTCGCGCGCGTGCTCAATTTAAGCCAGCATTACTGGATGAGCCGCGGCCCGGGCTTCCACGGTTCGTTGATCAATGTTGATCTGCGGTCCGATCCGAACATCGACCACCTCAATATCGACAAGTCGCCGCGGCTGCATGCGCGCGTGATTGCCGAAATACTGAGCATCGTCGGCGCACACCGCGAGGGGCCGACGATCGCCGCCAAACCGGTGCCGGCAAGCCTGAAAACCGGGGCTATCGGCGGCGAGCCGGCCAAGCGAGAAACCGTGGCGCCGGTGGCCGCGCCAACCAAATCCGGCGAAAAGACCGGCGACGGCGCCGCGACGGGTGCTGTGAAGCCTGTTGCCCAGAGCGGCACGCCCGTTATCGCCGCGCCGGAACGCGGCGCGAAGCCGGCGATCGACGATCCGCCTGCGTCCGCAAAACCGGCCCGGTCTTCGCAATAGCTTACTGCTGCGACGGCAGCGGCAGTTCGAGCGGGGCGCAGTTGACGCGCCCTTGCATCATGCAATCCTGATCGCGTTCCATGTCAGCAATGGTATCGGCGAGCCATACGCCGGTGCTGATGAGGAAGGCCAGGACCGCGAGCGCAATCACGTTCATCAGCATGCGCTGCCGATAATCGATGACTTCGTCCTGGTCTTGCTCGTACTGGGCAAAATCGTCTGCGGGTTCGGCGTCCGCTCGCTGGTCATGATCCAGCGGCCATGCCGGCGGGGGCGACAGCGGCCGCGGGCCCGGGCGGCGGAACGGCAAGACTTTCCCGAACGCCTCCGTGTCGCGCCGATCTGGCCGGCTCTTGGCCGCCTGAGAGCCACCGCGATTCATGAGCCTAGAATAGCCTCCTGCTCGCAAAATACTAACTCCGGAATTGAGGAGCCGATCAGACAATTCGCATACGCCCGGAGCCACCCCGCGCCATTTCACGGGCACGCTAATTCGTCTAAAATAGTGCCAATGACCACGCGTCGCCATGCACGCGCCCTGGTGGCGCTGGTAGCTGCTTATGCATTCGCACTGCAAGCGATCTTGCTTGCTGTCGGTGCTCCGCTTGGCGCTCAGGCACGCGGTGTCGGCGGCCTGCCGATCTGCTCCGGCCTCCATTCTGGCTCGGGCCATCAAGCCCCGTTGGGGCATACAGGGGCTTGCCCGGGAAGCTGCATCGGTTGCTGTTGCGGCCCTGTAGGACCGTGCCCCGGACCGGCACTGACTTATGCAGCCGCGCCGGTCCCGATCGGCCGCGTCGCTTCCGTGGGAGTGCCGCCAAACCCCGTCGGCGTGCCTGCCGCCCACCGCTCCCGTGCTCCGCCGCTTGCCTGACGACGTTCCCGACGGCGGCAAAAGCCTTTGCCGTCTTGGCAAGACTCAACACGGAGCAAATCCATGACGAATTTTTCTCGGCGATCCCCCGCGCGCGGCATTGCCGCGATGTCCGCGCTCTTCACCGCGCCGCTCGTGCTGGCGCAATTTTCAATCCCCGCGGCGGCGGCCGACTACGACGTCGGATCGATGCATGTTTCGCAACCTTGGGCTCGAGCAACGCCGAAGGGTGCGGATGATGGCGCCGGCTACATGACGATTACCAATAAGGGGAGCACCCCGGATCGGGTGAGCTGCGTGTCCGACGACGCGAGTTCCCAATGCCAAATCCACAGCATGACGCTGGAAGGCGGCATCATGAGAATGCGCCCGGTGGAGGGTGGGTTGGAGATCAAGCCCGGCCAGACCGTCGCGCTTACTCCGGGCAGCTATCACATCATGTTCGTCGATCTCAAACACCCGCTGGTGCAAGGGCAAACAGTCAAGGCGACGCTGAAATTCGATCACGCCGGCACGGTCGACGTCGAATATCCGATCGCTGCGATCGGAGCTCCGGCGCCGGGCGCGGCCGCCGGCGGCGGCTCGATGATGATGCAAGGACCAGCCGGCGCCATGAGCGGGCCGGGCGGGGCCATGAGCGGGCCGAACGGGGCCATGAGCGGCCCGCAAATGGGCAAGTAGTCTGTTCGTACCGCTTGTCGGCGCAGCGAGCATCGCTGCGCCGCCGGCCTGCTGCGTTATTTCGGTTCGGCGAAGGGCGCCTTGGTGCCTTCCGGCAGCGGCGCCTTGAAGGTGTTGAGCGTCATCGAAACCATGGCGTAATAGCCGAGGATGCCGATGAGCTCGACAGTGCCGGTATCGCCGAGGATTTTCTTCACGCGATTGAATGTGCCCGTGCTGACGCGCCGTGTGCCGTAGAGCTCCTTGACGAAGGCATAGATTGCCATTTCGTCCTTCGGCGCCGATTTCGGCGGCCGGCCGGCCTGAATGGCACGGATGGTCTCGGGCTTCACGCCCTGCTTCTCGGCGATGACGGCATGCGCCACCCATTCATACTGCGCCTTCCAGTGCTGCGCGGTGCAAAGTATCGCAAATTCCGACAGTCGCGGCGGAACGCTGGTTTTAAATCGCAGGTGTCCGCCGAGCTTTTGCGCGAGCTCGCCAAAGGCCGGCGCATGCAGATAGACCGCGAATGGGCCGGACAGCTTGAAGACGCCGCGCGGCCCGGACTTTATCGATTCCGCCAGCGCGCGCTGCTCGGCGGTGAAGGTGCTCTGGGAAAGCTCGGGCAGACGCGGCGATTGCATGCTCTTGGGCGCATTCTTGGGCATGGTTTCCTCTTCAAGCGGGCTTGCCCGCGCGATTGTTCTGGCTTGATCGATGGCTCGGAAATTCGTGGAAGCAGACGATAGTGACGCGATAGCGAGCTTTCACGCGACTGTCGAGCGTGTTGAATTGGGATTGGCGGCTGCTGCCACATGCGTGCCGTCGGCGCCGCGACGCAACCTTCGATTTATTCCACGCGCGCAAAGGTTTGCGGCCGGGACACCATGAAAGGCTTGTGCCGAGACTATCGAAACCGACTGCGCGGCGCCTATAATGACCATCGCCCTCGCTTATCGAGCGGCGCGATTGGCGATGGAATGCGGATTAGGCGGCGGCAACCCCATCAGCACGCGTTGCAAACCGAAGGAGACGTCATGAACAAGCCCCAGACCAAAGATGAGAGCGGCCAGTCCGCCAAACAGATTTATCGTGAGCTCGTCACCATCAACGGCAAGAACGTCGTGCTCGCCCACAATGAGCCGCCCGTCATCAATGCCGGCGTCCTTGAATATGCGGACATCTTCCGGATGTTCAATATTTTCGACGAGAAGTTTTCGCCGACCAATATCGATAAGGCCGACGGCACGCCGCTGCGGCTCTATACCTCGGATCGCGTCAAGGTCGACGTCTCGAAGCGCCGCAAGCACGACATGGGCTTCTGGCACCGCAATATCGACGCTCACGAGATTATTTTCTGCGTCAAAGGCGCGCTCAAATGGGAGACCGAGATGGGCGTGAAGATCATGCATCCGGGCGACATGCTGTTCATTCCCAAGGGCATCGGTCACCGCTCCATGCTGTGCGAAGATTCGACCGACGATAACGTGCTGATCGAGCTGAAGATCGCCGACGATTTGACTTATGTCGGCGACAACAGATAGGCGGAGAGCACGTGCAAAGCGTTGATCTGGTCATCGCCGGTATCGACTGGCTGATAACCGTCGATCCGACCCGCCGTATCATCCGCGATGCGTCGATCGCCGTTAAGGACGGCAAGATTGTCGCCATCGGCAAGACCGATGATATCGCCAAGGCCTACGCCGCGGCCCGCAAGGTCGACGGCCGCCACACCGTGGCGACGCCGGGCCTGATCGATTGTCACCTGCACGCATCGTTCCAGTTGTCGCGCGGTCTGGCCGACGAGGCGAACGCGCAATCGTTCCTGTTCGATCGCATGTATCCCTACGAGGCGGCGCTCGACGGCGACGACGTTCGGGTCGCCGCGACGCTCGCCGGCGCGGAACTGCTCAAGCACGGCGTCACCTGCTTCATCGATCCCGGGAATTACCATCCCGAGGCATCGGTCGAGGGCGTGATGTCGACCGGCATCCGCTGCATCGTCTCACGCTCGTCATTCGATTTGACCAAGTCCGTCCTCGGCATATTGCCGGAGCGCATGATCGAATCGACGGCAGTGGCGCTGGAGCGCGCCGAAGGCGTTCTCGAGCGCTACGCCAAATCGGGCAATCCGCGGCTAGGCGCCAGCGCCTCGTTTCGCGGCCTCAACAACGCGTCGGATGAGCTGATCCTCGGCCTCGACAGCCTCGCCCGCAAATACGGCACGCTGCTGCAGACCCATGCCTGCTTTTCCTATTCGACTCACGACTCCAGCGTCGCCCGCACCGGGATGGCGGAGATCGAACGGCTGGAAAAGCTCGGCGTCATCGACGAACGCATGCTGATCGTGCATTCCGGCTGGCTCGAGCCGGAGGAGGTCGCCATCCTGGCGCGGCGCAAGCCGTCGCTGGTCTGCGCACCGAGCTCCAGCCTGCACAACGGCTACGGCAATTTCCTGTTCGGCAAGCTTCCCGAACTGCTCGCGCTCGGCGTCAATGTCACGGTGGGATCGGACCATGCCAGTTCCGGCATCGTCGACCTGCCGCAGGAGATCCGGCTTGCCTGCTGCTGCTACAAGGAAACGCGGATCAATCCACGGGTGATGCCGCCGGAGACAGGCTTGGAAATGGCGACCGTCAACGGCGCCAAGGCGGCGCTGCTGAGCGAGCGCATCGGCTCGATCGAAGTCGGCAAAGAGGCCGATATCGTGCTGTTCGACACCAGGCGGCCGGAATGGCAGCCGCTGATCAACCCCGTCGCCAATCTCGTTTATAGCGCCACCGGCGATTCCGTTCGCGATGTCTTTGTCGCCGGGGAGCAGGTTGTCGCCGGCTCGCGTCTGACCAAGATCGATGAGAGCAAGCTTTACCAAGACGTGCCGCTCGCGGTGTCGCGTTTCCGCAAGCACCTCAAATTCGAGCAGATGGTCCAGTTGCGCTGGCCGGTGTCGTAGCGGCGGAAACAAGCCATGGCGCTCGCCGTGAAGGCGCTGTTCTTCGACGTGTTCGGCACGCTGGTCGATTGGCGCACCTCGATCGCGCGCGAGGCGCAGGCGCTGCTGGCGCCGCGTGGCCTGACGCTCGATTGGCCGGCCTTCGCCGACGCCTGGCGCGGCGAGTATCAGGGCGCCATGGAGGAGGTGCGCTCCGGCCGCATTCTGCAAGCTCGACGTGCTGCACCGGCGCAATCTCGACATCACGCTGCAGCGTTTCGGCGTCACCAACCTTGTCGAGGATGAGAAGCGCAATCTCAATCTCGCTTGGCACCGCCTCGACGCATGGCCCGATGTGCCGCGCGGGCTCAAACGCCTCAAGCGCGATTATCTTTTGGCGCCAGTATCGAACGGCAATATTTCGCTGATGGTCGATCTCGCCCGCCGCAACGATTTGCCATGGGACGCCATTCTCGGCGCTGAGGTCGCCGGCGACTATAAGCCGAAGCCGAAAGTCTATCTCGCATCGGCTGCGGCGCTCGATCTTGCGCCCGACGCCTGCATGATGGTTGCCGCGCACTCGAACGACCTGGCGGCGGCCGCTGCGATAGGCTTGCGCACCGCGCACGTGGCGCGGCCGAACGAGCACGGCTCCGGCCGCGGCGAAGCCGCGCCGACCGTGCCGGTAGATTTTGCGGTGAAGAATCTCGAAGAGCTGGCAGACAAACTTGGCAGCTGAATTTCTTTATCCCCGTGGTCAGCGGCGAGGAAAAGCGTGCCCGCGCGCGGCGATCCGCACCGCGGCGCGCTCCATCTGGCTCGCGAAAATCGACTCGGTGATCTGCCGCAGGAATTTCAGGGTGGCGGTCATGTCGAATTCCCCTGTTAACGCCTTATTAACCATGCCGCCACAATAGGCGGCACCGCTTGCCGTCGAAGTGACCTTTGTCACAGAACCGCGCTTTTCCCGTAAACCTCTGCGACTACAGCAGAAAATAGTCAATCAGCGGCCGAGCGCGGGGTAATCGGTATAGCCCGCCGCCGCACCGCCGTAGAAGGTCTTGCGGTCCGGCGGGTTGAACGGACCGCCGCGGCGGAAGCGCTCGGGCAGATCGGGATTGGCCAGGTAGAGCGTGGCGAAGGAAATCAGGTCGGCGCTGCCGTCGCGGATCGCGGCATCGGCCCGCGCAAAATCGTAGCCCTTGTTGCCGATCAGCACGCCGCGCCAGATTTTGCGGAAGAATTTCAGGTCCGGCATCTCGCCCGCGGCGACCGGGTCGCTGGCGGCCGGCTCGACGATGTGCAGGTAGGCGAGGCCGAACCGCTCCAGCGCGCCGACCGCCAGGGCAAAAGTCGCGGCGGGACGGCTATCCGCGATGTCATTGTAAGGATTGGTCGGCGACAGCCGTACGCCGACGCGCGCACCGTCCCATTCGCCGACGATTGCTTCAGTCACTTCGGTCAGGAATCGCACGCGGTTTTCTGCACTGCCGCCGTAGCGGTCGGTGCGCTTGTTGGTGCCGTCGCGTAAGAATTGGTCGATCAAATAGCCATTGGCGCCGTGAAGTTCGACGCCGTCGAAATCGGCTGCCCGCGCGTTGCGCGCCCCGCGGCGGAAATCCCCGACGATGTCGGCGATCTCATCGGCCTCCAGTGCGTGCGGCGTGACATAAGGCTTCATGCCGTCGAGCGTCCAAGCCTGGCCCGAAGGCGCGATCGCCGACGGCGCCACCGGCAGGGCGCCGCCCGGCTGCAGCGAGGGATGCGAGATGCGCCCGACATGCCAAAGTTGCAGGAAAATCCGCCCGCCGGCGCGATGCACGGCCTCGGTCACGAGCTTCCAGCCCTCGACCTGCTCGGGCGAGTGAATGCCGGGAGTGCCGGGATAGCCCAGCCCCTGCGGCGATACTTGCGTCGCCTCGCTGACGATCAGCCCGGCGCCGGCGCGCTGCGCGTAATAGGTGGCATTGAGCGGCCCCGGCACATTGCCAGGACCGGCGCGGTTGCGCGTCATCGGCGCCATCACGACGCGATTGGGGAGGGTGAGGGGACCGAGGGTGAAGGGGGAGAGGAGGGAGGGCATTTGGGTTTGCAGCCAAGCCACACATTTGCACAGGAGCTGCAAAATGCAAAACCAGAGTCAATCTCAGGTCACCCCTGCGAGGCAATGATGAAAGACAGTTGCAATGGCGCAATCCTGGACGACCTCGACGCGGTCCGCCGTCAGCTCGCGCAAGATGAGCACACGGAATCTTTTTCGGTGTAGGATCGTTTTTCGCACTTCAACGGCAGCTTAGGCCGACGGGACGAGAGCGAACGAAAAAGATCAATCGACGGGACGAAAACGCCATGACGCTGCAGCAGAACACCGACCACATTCAGACCACGCATATCGGCAGCCTGCCGCGGCCGCACGCGCTGCTTGATCTGATGAAAGCGAAATTCACCGGTCAGCCCTTCGATGAGAAAAAATTCGAAACATTGCTGGCGCAATCGGTGCGCGACGTGGTGCGCAAGCAGGTCGACTGCGGTATCGAGATTGTCACCGACGGCGAATTCTCGAAACCCGGCTTCTTCACCTATATCCAGGAACGGCTCGCAGGTTTCGAGCCGCGGCCTGGTCAGAAGATGAAGCTGTTCGTGAAAGAGGTTGCCGCCTTTCCCGATTACTACAAGGAGTATTTCAAGACCGCTATGATGGGCGGCGCCATCGTGACGCTGGCGCCGGTTGTCTGCGTCGGGCCGGTAAAATATCGCGGCGAGAAATTCGTCCAGCGCGACATCGCCAATGTAAAGGCCGCGGCGGCCGCGGTCGGCGTGCCCGAGCACCATGTTTTTCTGCCGGCCACCGCGGCGTCGGGCGTCGGCTTGAACGAATACTACAAAAGCGATGAAGAATATTTTCATGCGCTGGCGGCCGAACTCGGCAAGGAATATCGCGCCATCGCCGATGCCGGCATTCTGGTGCAGATCGACGATCCGTTTCTGCCGGATATTTTTGTCGAGCCGGATCTCGACCGCGCGCAGATGCGGCGCCGCGCCGAAATTTACGTCGAAGCGACCAATACCGCGCTCAAGGGCATCTCGCCCGAGCGCGTGCGTTTCCATACCTGTTACGGCATCAACGAGGGCCCCCGGCTTTACGAGGCGGCGCTGTCCGACATCGTCGAATATGTGCTGAAAGTCAATGCCGGCTCGTACAGCTTCGAAGCCGCCAATCCGCGCCACGAGCACGAATATCACCTGTTCGAACGCGTCAAAGTCCCGGACGGCAAGGTGCTGTGTCCGGGCATGATTACGCACGCCAGCAATATCGTCGAGCATCCGGAATTGATCGCCGAGCGCATCATGCGCTTTGCCGGTCTGGTCGGTCGCGAAAACGTCATCGCCGCCGCCGATTGCGGCTTCTCTTCGCAGGCTCTATACCGCACCGAAGTCCACGACACCGTGGTCTGGGAGAAATTCAAGGCGCTGCGTCAAGGCGCCGACATCGCAACCAAGAAACTATGGCCCTGATGCACGCTCCATCGCCCTCGCTTAATTCGCGCCGTGCCATGCACGGCAGCAATAAATTGCAGATCGGCTTGTTTGGCGCGAATTGTTCGTCCGGCCGCGCGGTGACGCTCGTTCCCGAGCGCTGGTCAGGCAGCTGGCCCGACAACAAGAAGCTTGCGCAGATGTCGGACGAAGCCGGTATCGATTTTCTCCTCCCGATCGGACGCTGGAAGGGCTATGGCGGCGACACCGATTACCAGGGCACCACGCTGGAGACGATCACCTGGGCGACCGGACTTCTCGGCGCCACCAGGCGCATCACCGTGTTCGGCACCGTGCACGCACCGATCTTCAATCCGGTGGTGGCGGCCAAGGAGATGGTCACCGCCGACCACATCGGCGAAGGCCGCTTCGGGCTCAACATCGTGGTCGGCTGGAACGAAGGCGAGTTCGACATGTTCGGCGTCGAGCAGCGCGCGCATGAGGACCGCTACGAATACGCGCAGGAATGGATCGACGTCATTAAGATGATCTGGTCGGACCGCGAAGACTTCGATTTCGACGGCAAATACCTGCACATGAAGGGCATCAAGGGCAAGCCGAAGCCTTTTGGCGGCACCCGCCCGGTGATCATGAATGCCGGCGCTTCCGCCACCGGCCAGGCTTTTGCGGTGAAAAATTGCGACGCTTTTTTCCTGCAGGCCTCGCGCACTTCATTGGAGGAGACCGCGGCGCGGGTGCGCCGGGCCAAGGATGCCGCGATAGCGCAAGGCCGCGAGATCGGCTGCTACACTGTCGGTGTCGTCACCTGCCGGCCGACCAAGAAAGAAGCCGAAGAATACTTTCATCACTGCATCGTCGAGCGCGCTGATTGGAACGCCGTCGACAGCATCCTGGCGATGAAGGACATCACGCCGCAGACCGTGCCGATGGAAGAATTCCTCAAGCAACGCTCAGGGTATGCCCAGGGCATGGGCGGTCTGCCGCTCGTTGGCGATCCCGATCACGTCGCCAACCAGATTGCCGATTTAAGCAAGGCCGGGCTGACCGGAATCGCGATTTCGCTCGTGAATTATCTCGACGAGCTGCCGTATTTCGTCGATGAAGTGTGCGGACGGCTGGAGCGCATGGGATTAAGGGAGAAAGTTCGCAATTAATTCCGCCGTTGCCGCGACGGAGCGCGAATTCTTTCAATCTCGGCTAATCAGCCTGCTTAATCCCGCCGCCGCGAGATCACGTAAGATTCATCGAAAAACCACAGGCCGCCGCGCTCGCGCAAGACTGCGCGCGTGGCGTCGATATAGCTACCGTCGGCGGCGGCCTTGGCTACGCGATCATCCTCGACCTGCGCCACATAAATGGCGGCGTTCCATGCTGCGAACAGCGTCGATGTGCCGATCGACTCGGAGATTTCCGAGGGCAGCGTATGCATGTCGTAGCGGAACAGCGAGCGATTGTCGGCATAGGCGTTGAAGTTGAGATCGCGTCCGGCCGGTCCCAGTTCGTGCTTTACGGCTTTGAGAATCTGGTGGCGGTCGTGGATGAACGGATGATCGTCGGGCCAGACTCTTTGGATGATTTCCATGCCGGGGTCGTGGCCGTGGGAATGGATGGCAATCAGCCTGCCGCCGGGTCCGAGCGCCCGCGCAAGCGGCGCGATCACGCGCTTGGCTTTGAATTCCAGCGGCGCGCGGGCGCGATAGGGCTGCGAGGCGATGACGAGATCGTAATCGGCGCGGGTGCCGCCGGCTCTCGGAATGATCGGGTCGAGCAGGAAGCGGTGATCCTCGCGATAGATGACGAGCACCACCGGCCGTTCATACATCGGATTGCCGGTGCGCGGCGAGACGCCGGCCTTCCAGTTCTGGGCCAGGAACGGCTCCAGATTGATAATTTGCTGCTCGAAGCGATGCGCAGAATTGCCGAGCAGCGGCAGTTCGTGCCAGACGAGACTGGATGCCGCATTGAGTGATTTGACGTGCAGCCAGGGCGCGTCAGCATAGGCGAGGTTGGTCAGCACCAGAACCGTCGACGGGTGCTCGAAGAAGCGATCCGACATTTTTTGCAGCGTCAGGCGGACGTCTTCCAGCGAAATCTCCTTGCCGACGACGTAGAACGGCATGTGGGGGAAGCGGTCGTGAGCGGCGCGCATCACCCGGGTCAGCACCGAGCCGTCGCCGACGCCGGCGTCGAACAGGCGGACCGCCGGCGGATGCGGATGGATATGCGCCAGTTCCTCAGAAACGCGGTGTGCGACTTCCCACTTCTCGCTGCAGGTATTGACGAAGAGGAGATATTTTTGCCGGTTGTCGAAGAAACGGAAATTGCGCTGCGGGTCGCCTGGGGCGAGTGGCGCCGCGGGCGCCGCCGCAGGACGCGGCTCGCGCGTGCGCTCGATGATCGCCGGCCGACCATCCTGCGCCGGATGGGCCGCCATGAAGCCATGGATGCGGTCGAGGGTGTCGGTGGTGATGCGGCCGCCGTTGCGCAGCCGTGCCGCAAGCTTGCCGTCATTGACCGCGCGGCGGCCAAACGTGGATTCAGCGAGCCCAGTCTGGCGGCAATAGTCCGAGATTTCGGCAAGGAGTTGTTGCGCGTTCATCGGTAGGTGCCTTCCTTCGGCCGGCGCGGCCGATGGGCAGGCCGACCCGTCGAGTTTCCTCAGCGTTGATGGAGGGCCGTTTTCGGCCTCTTTCGCTGGTGAAGCGAACCAATGCCGTGGGCAACGGTCAACCACAAAGTTGCCCACTATGATAGTGGGCAATGTAATGGGATA
>DATJBH010000165.1:0-4292 GCA_035515455.1 Xanthobacteraceae bacterium | reverse complement strand
TTGAGCAGACTCCCAAAGATGCTATCGAGGTAGCGCATGCTCGGTCCTTTCTGAGTCTCGACAACCGGAAAGAACCGATTTGCATCGGTTCGACCGAGCATGCACCGTGACACAGTGAATCATTCCCCGGACAGTCCTGCGTCATTGCGAGGAGCGAAGCGACGAAGCAATCCAGACGGCGCCACCGCACTGGATTGCTTCGCGGAGCTTGTCATCGGGGCCGGCCACTTCGGGCCGGACCCGTTGGCTCGCAATGACGCAGCAACGCAATCAATCGTGATGTGCCGACACCGCCCTTGTCGCGGCGGCGATGGTCCGTTCCGTTCCGGCCTGCGACAGATCGCCGAGACTCAGAATGCCGACCATCCGCTTGTTCTTGTCGATGACAGGCAGCCGGCGAACCTGCTTGGACTGCATCATGTTGGCGGCGTGAGAAAGGTCATCGCTGTCGCGGCACCAGATGATGCCTTTTGTCATGACGTCCCGCGCCTTCAGCGCGGCAACGTCCTTGCCGTCCGCCACGCCGCGCACGGCAATATCCCGGTCAGTGACCATGCCGATCAGCCGATCGTTGTCGCCTACAGGAACGGCGCCGATATCTTGTTCCAGCATCGCCTTGGCCACTGCCTTCACGGGCGTATCCGGGGAAACCCATTGCGCGCCCTTGTGCATGCAATTTTTGACTTTCATCGCCAGTCTCCTGTTCCACGACCGCTTGCTCGAACAGTAACGCCATGCGGCGCACGCGGGTTGCGCCGCGTCACGGAGACGTTTTCTGCGCTCTCTCCAGCGCGGCGGGGAACTCGCGTTTAGAAAATCGAACGCGCAGCGAACTGGGTCACGATAGTCGCGTTGACGTGGAACCCCGCAGCGCGTCCGATCGCATGGGTTCCCGCCGGCCTTGCCTGCGGCCCCCGCGTTGACGCGCAGTTCCAAGCAGGAGGAGCGTACGATGAGATTAAGCGCCGCACAGGTCGAGATCGCCGCCAGTCAGCTTAACGCCGAAGCCATCCCGGAGGATCATCCGCTCATTCCTAAGCTCAATGAGCTGTTCGGCGATCACACGTTTTTCCTCGACAGCCACGGCCTGAGCGTGGTCGAACAGGCTGGCCAAGGGTCTTTAACGGAGCCTTCGACGCCGAACGTCGACGCGCCGGCGGTGGTCGTCAATCTGGCCAATTGGACCGACTCCAACCCGCCAAAGCTCGAGGCCCATGAGCCGGAGTTGACCGACAGCGTGGTCACGCTCAGCACCGACGGCGGCTGAAGCGGACGGGCCAGCCGAGCACGTCGTTCGGCGCCCCATGCCCTGGCCGACGCCCCTCACCTTGAGTGACGACGAGGTCTACGCTGCGCACGCGGCCGCCCTCACCTCGTCATTGCCGGGCGCGGGGTCCCCGCCGCGCCTGCGCGGCGGGGTGCCCCCTGACCCAGCAATCCACGCGCACGAACCGCTTTCTGAAAGTCGCCGTCGAATGTCGCTAGCTGCACGTCACCATGGACACCGGCTCAAGCCCGGTGGTGACGAGAGATGGATGTGCTCTGTCAGCCGAACAGCTGAGAACAACGGAATGACGGATTACCGTCCTACACGCTGCTTTAACCCGCAGGAGGGTTGGCCGTAAACGAGCCAAAATTGCCCTTGGCAAAATTAACATCGATCGTCCAAGGAGCTTTGGGAGGGATTCTCCAGCTTGGTATATCCTGCGTTACGATATCAAGGGGGCCCACCTGCGCCAATGTCCAAAGTCCACTGGCATAAAAGCTCCAAGTGCCGTCATGGGCGTACGAAGCAGCGGCCAGCCATGTATACTTGACCAGACCCGCCTGGAGCAACGCACCGCATGGAGTGCCGTTGCTGTAGATTCCAATATCGAATTTTCCGGCGATTGTGTTTTTGATATCTTTGAAATAGGCGGTTATTTGCGGGATATCAGCGTTCGTGAAGCCGTCATCTTTTTCAATGCCGAAATAAATTGCGCTGCCCTGCGGCTGGCCGATGTTCGCAGCGCAATTCATCGCCGTATTCGCATGATTTTGACCTTTCGTCAGATCTACAGGGCCTTCATATATTGTGAACAGGCGGATGTTCGCTTGCGCGATTTGCCGCGCCTCATTCCGCGATATCAGTTTATATACGTGCGGGTCATTTGCAGCGCAAAAATATCGACCGATTGTGTCTATCTTGTTGTTGGTCAGAAGCTGCACGTGGTTCTCGAAGCCGACATCGGAGTCAATAATCATTTTCGCCCCCTTACCGTTACAGCGCCAGATACAATAAGGGATATCAAATTGTAGTTCAATTCTTAGTTATATTCGAGACTTTACGCACAACCGACCGCAGGTGCTGCCCTACCCCCTTTGTCCCTTCCGCCGATGCACTCATACAATGCGCCCGACATCGAGCTGCGGCAGAAACGAAACGACGTTTCCGACATAACGGCGTTCGGGCTCGAATGCGAGCCATGCGTCGTCATGCTCGGCTGGCCGAACGTGACGAAATCCGCAGTCGCCGAGAAACTTGACCATGTTCAGCATGGCGGCGCGTCTCGCCCCTTCGGCAAAAGCTTCGCTCGACTCCCAGAGGATCAACGCGACGCGGCCGCTGCGCATGAGCGACGCGGCGCCGGCCACGATATTCGGCTCGAACCCTTCGGCGTCGATCTTGATGATGACCCGCCGCGCACCGTCGTTGTGCAGATCCTCGAGCGCGCGATCGAGCGTCACCAGCGGCACCCACTTCGACGGCGTCCTGCCGGTAAAACGCGCATCGGCGCCGACAATGCAGTGGCGCATCGACGAGTTCGTCACCAGCGGCGCCAGCCTTTGTTCATTGCCGCAAGCCGCACACACCACGGTGACATTGGCCAATTTGTTACGCGCGATGTTCTCGGTCAGCACGACGGCATTCATGAGTTCCGGCTCGAAGGCCATGACGTCGATCGCGCCGGCCGGATGGGTGGCGGCCTGCAGCGTGAAGAACCCCCAATGCGCCCCGACGTCGAGAAACAAGTCGCCCCGCCGCAACACCCGCTCGAACAGATTGCGCGACGGCGGGTCATAGCCGCCATTCGTCTCCTGGGCGATCAAATCCGCCGCGCCGGCGTCGCTGAGATAAAACAGCGGGAAATTCAACTTGAAGCGCGCCGCATCGTCGGCATGCTTGAGCGACGACGGCAGCACCAGCCAACCATTCTCGGTCTGCAGCGTGGCATTGATGTTGGTGCCGGCATCCGCCGATTTTATCTGAATAGCCTGATGCATCGCTCTCCGCTCGCAACGAAAACGCGACAGGGCCCGCCCCGCCAATCTGCGCACCCTCGCCAGATACAGCGGCAGTGTTTAAGGTTCTGTTAACTATGAAACGGCCACCAGCAGCGGACTTGCAACCGCTCAGTCCAAGTCACCGCCGCCGAACCTGCTTGTTCGGCTCCAACGAGCGCGTTTCCGAAAACCGGCCGATGGACGCGCAGACTCTGCCCAACGTGAAAATGCCGAACCGCCACAACTTGATCGTCCGCTTCCCCGGTGGGATTTGGGCGGTCACCCTACGCGCTGCGCCGCAATCGATCCTGGCCTAATAATGTAAAGATATAACGTGGCGCGTTACGCGTCGAATCTCCGCCACAAACTCTCGAGCATCCTTAAGCGATTCATCTGTTGCGAAGTCTCTCCGCACGACCTCGGCCAGCCACTCATTCTTCGGATTTCTGGCCACCATCCTGCAGAAGCCCTCCAATTCGCCTTCTGGATTGATGAGGAGTCGCTCTACTGCAATTGTTGCCATCCGGGAAGAGCCGCATAAAGGTCGTCGTCAAGTTGTTAGCAAGCACAGCTCGGACGAGCGAAGCGACATGCAGGTTTTAGCTCTCCACACAATCAAGCCCGCGTGTCGCTGCGCTCACGCGGGCTACAAGCTGCAAGTGGTGCTCATGATTCCTTTGGATTCGCGCCAATGATCATCTTTGCCACTGCACTTCATGCCGCCGTCGGGCAAAAAACGACAGAAAATCAATTGCTTGCCCTTGTAGAAAATAATCCTTGACTCCGCCAGCGAACCTACTAAATGGCGGCGCCGTCTCGCTTGGTACAAGGACGCCGGCCGGTCACTCCGGGCGGTGGAGCGAGAGCGGTTCCCGCGGGCAGGGGCTCGTCACCTCCGCTCCCGGGCGGCTCCGGCGTAAAGGTCCGGCCGGCACTACGACCGGTCTGCGGGGAAACCCGCTGGACTGGGACGGGTCAGATGCGGGTAACACCCGATGACGCCTGGTCCCAGGAAGCGCGTGCTGGAG
>DATJBH010000164.1:0-20661 GCA_035515455.1 Xanthobacteraceae bacterium | reverse complement strand
ACCGTAAAATCCTTGGCGAAGGCGAACACGGTGCGGCCGTTCACCGTGCCGAAGCCGGTGACCACGCCGTCGCCGGCGATGTGGGTCTTCTCCATGCCGAAATCGGTGGAGCGGTGCTCGACGAACATGTCGAGCTCCTCGAACGAGCCCTTGTCCATCAGAAGCTCGATGCGCTCGCGGGCGGTGAGCTTGCCGCGCTTGTGCTGCGCCTCGATGCGGGCCGCGCCGCCGCCGGCGCGCGCATTGGCGCGGCGATCGTCGAGCTTGTCGAGAATGTCTTTCATGGTCGGGACTCGGAAACCGGTAATCAGACATCAGCCATAGCAAGAGCCGGGCCAAGCGTCATCTCCCGGACCGCCGGCCCGTCATCCTGAGGCGGCCGCGAAGCGGCCCTCGAAGGCTAAGCGGCCCGGGCCGTCGCCCTTCGAGGCTCGCTTCCACTCGCACCTCAGGGTGACGGTCCCCATAGACGATCACTTTGGCATCCCTGGACACGCCTCGCGCGACCTGCTGCGATGAGCGGCGTTGCAGCAGGTAAGGAGCCCTCCCCGATGATCATCGATTCCCAGGTCCACGCGTATGAGGCCAACACGCCGAAGCGGCCGTGGCACAACGTGCCGAACTGGCCGCCGCATGCCACCGGCGACGAGATGGTCGCGGCGATGGACAAGGTCGGCGTCGACGGCGCCATCTTCATCTCGGCGTTCGGGCTCTACCGCTACGACGCAAGCTATGCGGTCGAGGTGCAGCGCGCGCATCCGGACAAGTTCGCGCTCGTCAAGCCGGTCGATCCCGACGATCCGGCGGTCGACGACGTGATCGCCGAATGGAAGAAATCGCCCGGCACCGTCGGCATCCGCATCATGCTGACCAAGGAGCCGGGCCGCGACCGCGATCCGGGCCATCCGGGGCTCAACCGCATCGCGCGCTCCGCGGTCAAGCACGACTTCCCGGTCAACATCCTGTGCTGGGGCAATCTCGACGCCGGCACCGCGCTGATCGACCGCAATCCCGACACGCGCTTCATCCTCGACCATCTGGGCATTCTGCAACCGCGCACGCCGCCGGCGCCGCCGCAGCCCTGGGCCGATCTGCCGAAGGTGCTCGAGCTTGCCAAGCGCAAGAACGTGGTGATCAAGGTCAGCGGCGCCTGCACGCTGTCGCAGAAGCCGTATCCCTATCCCGATATCTGGGATCCGCTGCAACGCGTGTTCGACGCCTGGGGTCTGGAGCGCTGCCTGTGGGGCACCGACTGGACCCGCGCCTATGCCGTGGTCAATTACGAGCAGGCGGTCGAGCCGTTTCTGAAGACCGATCGCTTGAGCGACAGCGACCGGGATATGCTGATGTGCGGCGCGACGGCGAAGGCCTATCGGTGGATGCCGAAGAAGAAATAGCTTCCTGCCCCGCGAAAGCGGGGAAGGGGGACCGCCCGAAGGGCGGTGGAAGGGGCGCGGGCGCCGACGAAACTCTTGCAACGGCGGAGGAGCGACGAGTCAGAGGCCCCCTCCACCATGCTCCGCATGGTCCCCCTCCCCCGCTTTCGCGGGGGCGGACGACGCCACCTCCTCCACCGCTTTGACGATGCCGGCATAGCCGGTGCAGCGGCAGAGGTGGCCGGAGAGGACTTCGCGGATTTCCGCCGAGGTCGGGTGCGGATTGCGGGCGAGATAGTCCGTAAAAGACATCAAGATGCCCGGCGTGCAGAAGCCGCATTGCAGCGCGTGATTGTTGCGGAACGCCGCCTGCAGCGGATTGAGCGCGCCGTCGGGCGCGGCGAGCGATTCCACGGTTCGCACGTCGCGGCCCTCGGCCTGCACCGCGAGCGTGAGGCAGGAGCGCGTGGCGACGCCGTCGATCAGCACGGTGCAGGCGCCGCAGATGCCGTGCTCGCAGCCGACATGGGTGCCGGTTGAGCCAAGACCCTGGCGCAGGAAATCGGACAGGAGCATGCGCGGCTCGGCCTCGGCGGCGAGCTTCCTGCCATTGAGCGTGAGTGCGACGCGCGTTTTTTCGTTTTTGTTCACGCGGCGCATCGGACCGCCTCCGCTATGACGCGCGGGCCGAGATTGCGCAGAAGGTCGCGCCGCAGCGCGGCGCTGGCGTGCAGATCCTCGTAGCCTTCCAGTTCCTCGGCCCAGGCGTTGATCTGCTCGGACAACATCGGCGCGCTGGTAAACGCGACGGGACGCAGCATCGGCCGCCCGGACAACCCGCCGACGCCGAGCGTGACCTCGCCGCGCGCGTCGGCAATCGCCGCCACCGCGACGATGGCGAAGTCGCCGTGGCGGCGCGCCACTTCGTCAAACGCCACCCCCTTGCCTTCGATCACCGGGAAACGCACCGCGGCGACCAACTCGTCCGGCGCGCGCGCGGTGGTGAGCATGTCCTGCTGAAAGGCGCCCGCGGCCAGCACGCGTTCGCCGCGTTTACTGCGCAGCACAACGGCGCCTTGGCACACCGCGAGCGCCAGCGGAATTTCCGAGCTCGGATCGGCATGCGCGATCGAGCCGCACACCGTGCCCTTGTTGCGGGTCTGGAAGTGACCGACGAAGGGCAGCGCGGCGGCAAGAAGCGGCAGCTTCAGTTTCAGCTCCGGCCACGCCATCAGCTTGTTCTGCGTCACCGCGGCGCCGATCTCGATGAAGTCGCCGCGGTCGTCGATGCGGTCGAGCGCGGCGATGCGGGAAATATCGATCAGCAGCGCAGGCTCGATCAGCCGCAGATTGAGCATCGGCACCAGCGACTGGCCGCCGGCGAGAATGCGCGCCTCGTCGCCGTATTGGGCGAGCAGCGCCACAACCTCCTCGACGGTATCCGGCCGTACATAATCGAAAGGACGCGGTTTCATTTGTTATTCCGCTGCAACAATTCGTGGATGCGCCGCGGCGTCGCCGGCAAAATCACTTCGGTGACGCCGAGCGCATCGGCGATGGCGTTGGCGATGGCGGCGGGCGTACTCATGCAATTGCCCTCGGCCAGGCCCTTGGCGCCAAGCGGGGTGAAGGGCGACGGCGATTCCATGTGCAGGATTTCGACTTCGGGAATTTCGCTCACCGTCGGCACCAGATAATCGGCAAAGGTGCCGGACAGGAACGCGCCCTCCTCGTTATAGGAGAATTCCTCGTAGAGCGCCGCGGCGATGCCTTGGGCGAAGGCGCCGCGGATCTGCCCCTCGGCGATGGTCGGATTCATGATGCGCCCGGCATCGTGCATCGAGACATAACGGTCGACGCGCACGGCATAGGTCACCGGATCGATCTCGATGCCGCACATGTCGAAGATGAAGCCGTAAGTGAGCGAAGTGTTGATGCGGTCGTCGCGCGACGGCGCTTCCAGTTCCTGCGGCGACCAGATGCCGGTTTCGCTCAAGGCCGGCGCCATGCTTTCGGGCAGCAACAGCGGCGACCAGTGCGAGGTGCCGGCGACGCGGCCGAACGGCAGCGCATTGTCGGGATTGGAGCGGCTCCTGATCTTGCCGCCGGCAAGTTCGACGTCGTCGGGCAGCACGTTGAGTTGCTTCGCCGCGATGTCTTTGAGCTTGTCGCGCATCTGCACCGCGGCCTTATGCGCGGCGACCGCGGTGCCCGAGGCGAAGCGGCTCGAATAGGTGCCCGCCGCGATCGACCACTGGTCCTTGGCGGTGTCCATTTCCAGCACCACCTCGATGTCGTCGGGCTTGAGCCCAAGTTGCTCGGCAACGAGCTGCGCCAGCACCGTTTCGTGGCTCTGGCCCTGCACCGTGACGTCGGCGGTGACGGTGACGGCGCCGAGCGGATCGATGTTGACCGTCGCCATCGATACGGCGCCGGATTTCGGCCCGGCTTTTTCGCGCGCCGCGGCCGTCATCAGCGTAGAGAGATAGCCCATGTTCGACATCGCCGGCTCGACCACCGCGGCAAAGCCGATGCCGTAGATGCGGCCCGCTTTGCGCGCCGCGTCGCGGCGGCGCTTGAGATCGGCGAGCCGGCCGTCGCCGATGGTCTTCTCCACCGCGCCCGCATAGTCGCCGGAATCGTAAAGCGCGCCGGCGGCGGCGTGATAGGGAAATTTCTGCGCCGGAACGAGGTTGCGGCGGATCACCTCGAGCGGATCGAGATTGAGCTCCACCGCGATGCGGTGAACAAGCCGCTCCAAAGCGAGATAAAGCTGCGGCCCGCCGAAGCCGCGGATCAGGCTCGCCGGCATCTTGTTGGTGAGCACCACGCGGTTCTTCACTTCGACATTGGCGATGTCATAAGCGCCGGTCACCGCGCCGTGCATGCGATAGAGCGGGCCCGGCATCGGCGCGCGCAGGAAGGCGCCGTAATCTTCGAGCTGATCGAGCTTGAGTGCGAGGATGCGGCCGTCCTTGTTCACCGCCGCCTCGATCTGCGTCACGCGGTTCGGGCCGGAACTGGCGGCGAGCAGATGCTCGATGCGGTCCTCGACCCATTTCACCGGCCGGCCGGTGATTTTTGCCGCGAGCGCCATCAGCACCACAAAGGGAAACACCGAGAGCTTTATGCCGAAGCTGCCGCCGGAATCGGGCGGGATGCGCAGCCGCATTTTCGGTCCCGGCACGCGCAATGCCCGCGCCATCACCGGATGCATGGAGAACGGGCCCTGGAAGTTCGCCAGCACGTCGTAGCTGTTCTCGGCCGCGTTGTGGGTGGCGACCACGACGTAGCACTCGATCGGCGTGAACGAGAGCCGGTGGAACGGCACCGTCATGGCGATGCGGCGGTCGGCGCGCGCGAAGGCAGCTTGCGGATCGCCGTAGGTGAAATCGCGCACCGAGACTTCGTTGGTTTCGGCTTCGGGATGCAGGATCGGCGCGTCGGGCTTACAGGCGGCGACCGGATCGATCACCGCCGCCAGCGGCGTGTATTCGATTTCCACCAGCTCGGCGGCGTCCTCGGCGATATAGCGGCTCTCGGCGACGACGAGCGCCACCGGCTCGCCGACATAGCGCACGCGCTCGACGGCGAGCGACCATTGCTTCACCGGCGATTTCACCGGCGCCAGGAATGGATCGGTGAGCTTGCGGACGTCCTCGCCGGTGAGCACGGCCCAGACTCCGTCATGCGCAAGCGCGCGCGCCGCATCGATGCGGACGATCTCGGCATGGGCATGCGGCGAGCGGATGACGTGGGCGTGCAGCGTGCCGACCGCAACCGGAAGATCGTCGGCATAGCGGCCGCGGCCCGACAACAAAGCCGGATCCTCCTTGCGCAGCGTCTTGGCCTTGATACTGGACGCGCCGGCTTTGCCGGTCTGCTCGGTCATTTTGCACTCTTCTCCCGGTTCCCTGTCTACATGCGGCGGAGAACATTGTCAGCCGCAAAGCATGGGTAGCGCTTCGCGAAGGCCTCAACTAACATCAGAGTTTAGAGGCACTCATGGATCAAGCCGCAAATGGTTCCGGCATCGGCGCGCCGGTGCGCCGCCGCGAGGATTTGCGGCTGGTCCGCGGCGCGGGCCGCTACACGGCCGACGAGAATCTGCCGGGTCAAGTCCATGCGGTCATGGTGCGCTCGCCGCACGCCCACGCGCGCATCCGCGCGATCGACACCGCCGCGGCGCAAAGCCTTCCCGGCGTGCTCGCGGTGCTCACCGGCGCCGATTTCATCGCCGATGGACTGCAGCCCATTCCGCACAAGCCGTGGTCGCCGCATCCGGCGGAGACGATGCTGCGCAATAAGGGCGGCGCGCCGCCGTTCGAGGCGCCGCACTGGCCGCTGCCGGCGGACAAAGCGCGCTTCGTCGGCGAGGCGGTGGCCATGGTCGTGGGCGACACCGTCTATGCGGCGAAGAACGGCGCCGACGCCGTCGTCATCGATTACGAGGTGCTGCCCGCGGTGGTCGAGACCGCCGCCGCGGCGCGGCAGGACGCACCGATCGTGCACGAGGGGGTGCGCTCTAATGTCTGCTTCGATTCCGAGCTTGGCGACGCTGCGGCGACCGACGCCGCCTTCGCCCGCGCCGCGCATGTGACCCGCTTCGAGACCTGGGTGCAGCGCGTCACCGGGGTGCCGATGGAGCCGCGTGGCGCGCTCGCCGACTACGATGCCGCGACCGGTCGCTTCACGGTCCATGCCGGCAATGGCGGCGCGGTGCGGCTGAAAAACGATCTCGCCACCATTCTCGGCGTGCCGCCCGAGAAGGTCCGCGTGCTGATGGGCGACGTCGGCGGCAATTTCGGCACCCGCGGCATGATCTATCCGGAATTCGCGCTGGTCGCCTGGGCGGCAAAGAAACTCGGCCGTCCGGTGAAATGGATCATCGAGCGCCACGAGTCGTTCTTGAGCGACTATCAGGCGCGCGACCTTGTCGTTGAGGCGGAATTGGCGCTCGACGACAAGGGCAAGTTTCTGGCCATGCGCGGCTCCAACATCGGCAATCTCGGCGCCCACACCACGAATTTCGCCATGGTGCAAAAGGGCGTGCAGATGATGTCGAGCATCTATCGCGTGCCGGCGGCGCATTTTCGCGCCCGTGCCACGCTGTCGAACACCTCGCCGACGCGGCCCTATCGCTCGGCCGGCCGGCCCGAAGTGATCTTCGTCGTCGAGCGGCTGATCGATCTTGCCGCCCGCGAATGCGGCTACGACCGCGTCGCGCTCCGCCGCAAGAACCTCGTGACCGAGAAGGAACTGCCGTACAAAAATCCGTTCGGCGTCGTTTACGACAACGGCGACTATATCGGCGGCATGGATCTGGCGCTCAAGCTCGGCGACTGGGCGGGATTCAACAAGCGCCGCAAGGAGGCGAAGAAGCGCGGCAAATATCGCGGCATCAGCGTCGGCACCTATGTCGATATCTCAACGGGCCTGCCGCGCGAGAAGGCCGAGATCACCGTGTCGCCCGACGGCTTCGTCGAGCTCGTCATCGGCATCGTCTCGCAGGGCCAGGGCCACGAGACGAGCTTTGCGCAGCTCGTCACCGAATGGCTAGGCGTGCCGATCGAAACCGTGCGGATGGTCGCCGGCGACACCGATCGAGTCACGGTAGGCGGCGGCGCGCATTCCGGACGCGGCATGCGGCTCGGCTCCATCGTCATCAAGAAATCGTCCGACCGCATCATCGAGAAGGGCCTGCGCATCGCCGAGCATCTTCTGGAGACCGCGGCGGCCGATATCGAGTTCAAGGACGGCCGCTTCGCGGTAAAGGGCACCAACCACGCGGTGGGGATTTTCGAGGTGGCGCGCGCGGCGGCCGAGCGCAAGGATTTGCCGGACGATTTACAAGGGCCACTCTACGCCGCCTGTGACGAGACCGTGCTGGACGCCAGCTACCCTTACGGCGCGCATGTCTGCGAGGTCGAGGTCGACGCGGATACCGGAAAAGTCGCGCTCGTCAATTACGTCGCGGTCGACGACGTCGGCCGCGCGGTCAATCCGCTGATCATCCACGGCCAGGTCCATGGCGGCATCGCCCAAGGCGTCGGCCAGGCGCTGCTGGAGCACGCCTATTACGATCCCGAAACGGGTCAGATGCTGGCCGGTTCGCTGATGGATTACGCCATGCCGCGGGCCACCGATCTCATCAACTACATCACCGAGATCAGTGAAGTCCCCTCCTCCACCCATCCGCTCGGCATCCGTCCCGCCGGCGAAGGCGGCACGGTTCCGGCGCTCGCCGTGACGATCAATGCCATCGTCGACGCGCTGTGGGAGCTCGGCGTGCGCCACGTCGAAATGCCAGCGACGCCGGAACGGGTGTGGCGGGCGATCCAAGATGCGCGTATCGCTAATAATCAAGATGCGCGTAGCGCTAATAATAATGACGCGCGCAGATAGTCTTTCCTTCTGCTGCCGAGCGGGAAGCCAAGCCCTGCGGCCAGCGAAACATACGATGCGGCCCGCGATTCATACGACCCGAGCGCCGCTGACGGCTTTTCACCATTATGTGATGCCGGCTCTTCCTAATCCGTCTCGGAATTGAATTTTCCGAACCAGGCCTTTCTGTCAATCTGCAAGCAATCTTCCGCCGCCATGGCTGTTCCACGAAGGGCTCGGCATGAGACCCAATCCGCTCAGCGACGCGATATCTTTCCTTGCCGATCCAAGCTTTCCGAGACCGGTATTTTGGCTGCTGCTCCTTGGCAGCGCGGCGGCAGCGATACTTGCGTGGCGGAACGATCCGGCGCAGCGTTCGCTTCGCCACGTCGGTATCTGTCTTCTCCGCATTATCGTCGGAACGATGTGGTGGCAGCAGTCACTGTGGAAAGTGCCGCCGCATTATGACTGGGGATTGATCCACTGGATGCAGGAAATGGTCGAGCATGCATCGACGAACCTGCAAAGCGTGCTGGTGCGCGATATCGTGCTGCCCAATATCGCGATATTCGGGCCTCTGGTTTACGCCATCGAAGTAGCGATTGCGGTCTCGCTGATCCTGGGATTGGCGACCCGACTGGGCGCTTTGCTCGGCGCTCTGATGGCGATCAATCTTTGGCTCGGGCTCTACAATGCGCCGACGGAGTGGCCGTGGACGTACATGTTCCTGGTGGTCCTGCAGCTGATTTATCTGATCGATCCGCCGGGTCGCAGCCTCGGCGTCGACGCTCTCGCCTGGCGGCGCGATCAAGCGTCGCAGCGAAGTTCACCCATGCTTTTGTGGTTCGCCTGAGAAATCGGAAGGCGGTCCCCGGGTAAGGATGTCCTCACGACCCCGCTACTTGCTGCGTGCGTCCTGCAGCAAGGCTCCGGCCACAACATCGAGGATGGCCAGAGCGTCGGCGGTACCGTCGGCTTCGCCTTTCTCAAAATCCTTCTCGGCCAGTCCCATCGTATTCGTGACGTGGGCAAGGCACAGAACGGTTTTGTTCCGCCTTCGGGCGAAAGCGTAGAGCGCGGCGGCCTCCATCTCCACGGCCAGAATGCCTTGGCCGCGAGCCGCCTCCACCGCGGCGACCGTTTCACGAAACGGCGCGTCGGTCGTCCAGCTCGGTCCGACGACCGCGCGCAAACCGGCCTTGGTCACCGCCGTTACGGCCGTCGCGACGATGCGGGGATCGGCTTCGGCAAAGCGCGCGGGAGGGGCATAGTGATAGCTCGTGCCTTCATCCCGCAGCGCGCGGTCGATGATAACGAAATAAGGCGGATCGCCCGCCGGGGCGATCTGCCCGGCCGACGTCAGACTGATCAAGACACGGCATCCGCAGGCAAACAGCTCCTCCGCGACCAAGACCGCGAAGGGCGCGCCGACGGCGCAGCCGACAATGCCGGCGGACTTGCCGGCGAGCGCGAATTGTTGGAGTTCGGTATGATAGCAAGGCCAGGTGGCCGACGGCTTCGCCTGCCCGGAGCGCCGAAGACGCCGGACGATGTCGCCGTCCGGATCGAGCACGCAAAGCGCCGGCACGTCGGCGACCGGCAGGCCCTTCTGCCGGCGCGCCTCGCGCAGCAGTGCGGCCGGCTCGAACACCGACGGCGCCTCCGGGTCCTTGTAGTCAAAAATGGGGGCCGTTGACATATACGCTCCTGAGGCACCATCGCATGGCCGATATGAGCACGTTGGAACGACAAAGCCACTGGCAGAGCGTCTATCGGACCAAAAGCGAACGCGACGTCAGCTGGTTTGAGGAAATGCCGGCGATCTCGCTGGACCTTATCCACGCAACCGGCGTGACATCCGGCGCCTCGGTCGTCGACATCGGCGCCGGGGCATCCCGCCTGGTCGACAGCCTCCTCGACGAAGGATTTGCGGTCACTGTCCTTGATATCTCCGAAAAGGCGCTCGCCACGTCCCGAGACAGATTGGGCCCGCGTTGCGCGCGCGCGAGCTGGATTGCTGCGGACGTGACGGCATGGCGTGCGGATAGGGCTTACGATGTTTGGCACGACCGCGCCGCGTTTCATTTTTTGACCGAGCCGGACGTTCGTGCAGCCTATGCGGCATCCGTGCAAAGGGCTGTGCGATCGGGCGGGCACGTGATCATCGGCACCTTTGCGCCGGATGGGCCGGAGCGATGCAGCGGCCTGCCCGTCGTCCGGCACGATGCCGCGTCGCTCGGCGCGGTGCTCGGGCCCTCATTCAGGCTTATTGAAAGCCGCCGCCATGACCATCGCACGCCGGCCGGCACCATCCAGCGATTCCAATTCAGCCGATTCCAACGCCGCACGGAATGACGTGCCGGCGAATATCGGCTTCGGTCAATGACGACCACGGTCGGAGATCCGCGGAAGGCTCATGCGTGGAACTCGCCGCTTGCCCGGCGTCTCGCTTCGAGGCTTTTGCTGACAATGCGTGGGCCGTGGTGCTAGATATTCCGGTCGCTCAAGCGTTCATAGCCGGATGGGAATAGCCTCGCCTAAAGTGCAATCGTTTCAAGGGAATCGATTGGCGCTCCAAGATTATGGTGAAACATGATCTTTCCCGGAAAGCGGGTGTCCGCCTTTTCCGGGTCGTGGTTTAACAGAGGGCGGGTCAACCGGTGCAATCGGCAGATCTCCGTAGCCGCGATTTTCACAACATCCTGCTGATCAAATTGTCGGCGCTCGGCGATGTCGTGCACACGCTGCCGCTGTTCAACAAATTGCGCGCCCGCTATCCCAAGGCGCGCATCGATTGGCTGGTGGCCTCCGACTTCGCCGAATTGCTGCAAGCCAATCCCGCGATCGCCAAGGTCATCGAATTTCCGCGCGACGATTGGTCGACGCCGTGGCAATGGGCGCCCTATGCGCGCGCGGCGCGGCTGATCGCCAGTTTGCGCGCCGCGCAATACGATCTGGTGCTCGATCTGCAGGGCCAATTGCGCAGCGCCATCTTTGCTTTCACCTGTGGCGCGCCGGTGCGAATCGGCTTCGACAAGCCGCGCAGGGACATCTGGAAGGAACTCAAGCGAACAATTCCGGATGAAGCCAAGAAGCATGCCTGGCAGGGCGCGCGCGAGGGCAGCTGGCTTGCCTATACGCACCACATCGCGCTGCCGACGCTCGATCTGCATCCGGTGGAGCGCTATCTCGGCCTCGCGCCACTGCTCGGTCTCGACGATGATGCGCCGGACTTCTCCTTTCCGATCCCGCAGGAGGCGGTCACGCGCATCGACGCGCTGTTGGAGTATTACGACATTGGCAAGGCCAGGCCGCTCGCCGCGATCGCGCCCGGCACCAATTGGGACACCAAGCAATGGCGGCGCGACGGTTTTGCGGAGACGGCGCGGCATTTTCTGCAAAAAGGCTTCGCCGTCGTTTTGATGGGCTCGGACGGCGAGCGGGCTCTGTGTGAAGAGGTCGCCAAGCTCGCGCCCGGCGCCGTCGATCTCGCCGGCGAGACCACGCTCGCGGAGCTCACGGCGCTCATCCGTCGCGCCACCATCTGCGTCACCAACGATTCCGGCCCGATGCATCTTGCCGTCGCGCTCGACCGGCCGGTGGTCAGCGTTTTCGGTCCGACCGATCCGGTCTGGGCCGGGCCGTACCGCCGCGCCGGCGCGGTGCTGCGCGCCGAATTGCCCTGCTCGCCGTGTTATCTGCGCGAGCTGCGCCGCTGCGGGCATGGCCATGCCTGCATGGAAAACGTCAGCGCCGCCGCAGTGATCGAACGCGCCGACGGCATCATCGCCAAGCTGCCCAGCCGCACCAAAACCCCGGCGCCGCAGGCACGACCGCGCTGACAAGGCCGCGATACGGCTTTCGCTCGTCGCACTGCACAATCTCAAGTTTAGAAGCGCTTAACCAACCGCCTCTGCAAAGGGCGTAGCAGTAACCACTTACGAATGGCCCTGGCGATAGGTTGCCGCCGTGAAAGGGCTGACGATGATCAAGGGCGGGCGCACGATCATTCGCGGTTGCCCCATTTGGCTCCGGGCGGCGCTACGGCCGGCGATTCTGCCTTACCTGGTCGTGATTCCGGCGGTCTGGCTGGTGCTCCTCGTGATGGTCCACCTCGCCGAGCGTGACATCTTCGCGCCTTATACCCGCCTTCAGCTCGTATTCTTTGCCGCGGCCTGCACGCTCACGACACTGCTTGTCATCGGATTCCTCGTCAGCATAGGCCATCGCATCCGGCTTGACGAACGGGAAAACATCATTGCGCGGCAAAAACTGCATCTCGACTGCGCACTGGCAAACATGCCCGAAGGTCTTTGCATGTTTGATTCAGACCAACGTCTCATCGTGTGCAACCAACAATATGCCGACCTTTACAAATTGGACAAAGAACAGGTCCGGCCGGGCATCTCCCTGAAATCGATCCTCGAACATCACGTTACCGCCGGCAACGTGGCGGAAGACGCCGATGAATTCGTTGCGCGGCGGCTGTATGCCGTTTCCGCGGGGGAAGAATACCAGCACATAAACAGGTTGCGCGACGGTCGCCTGATCCAGGTGACCCGTCGCCCGATGGACGACGGCGGCTGGGTGGCGACCCACAAGGACGTGACCGAACAGGTCAGCCGAGAGGAATCGATCCGCCTGCTGTTCGAAGACAGCCCGGTGCCCATGTGGGTCTCCGATCGCGACAGCCTGCGTTTTCTGGCGGTCAACGAAGCCGCGGTGGCGCGCTACGGCTATAGCCGCGAGCAATTCCTGTCGATGACGGTGCCGCAGCTTCGGCCCGAGGCCGATCGGGAGCGCTTTGGGAACTTCCTGCACTCGCTTGAACCGAGGCAGTTCGGCGAGAATTTCGGGCAGCACATAACGTCCGACGGAACGACGATCGACGTTTCGGTGTCTTCGCGCGCGCTGACCTATGCCGGCCGCAATGCGCGCCTGACGGTGATTCATGACGTCAGCAAATCAAAGCGCGCGGAAAGAGAGCTTCGCCGAACGCAAAAATTCCTCGATGCCATTATCGAGCACGTTCCGGTGCCGATTCTGGTGAAGGATGTAGCAAACGCCAATGGCGAGTTGGCTCAATGCCGCTACACCCTCGTCAACCGGTCGTTCGAGGATCTGTTTGGCATTTCGCGCGAAAAAATCGTCGGCAAAACCGTCATCGAACTTTATCCGAAGGAGCGGGCCGATTTCATCATCGCCGAAAACACCGAGGCTTTGAACTCGCCGAATCCGATTACCCGGTCCGATCATGAGGTCCATACCGCCACCAATGGCGTGAGGATTTGCACGGCGACCAGCGTTGCCGTGCGCGACGACGCACAGTCTCCGCAAATTCTGGTGACGGTGCTCCAAGACGTGACCGAGCGTAAACGCACGGAGCAGCGCATCGACCGCATGGCGCATCACGACCACTTGACCGACATCGCCAACCGCAAGACGTTCAATGATACCTTGGAGGCGGTGATCGGGCGCGCCACGAACCAAGACTGCCAGTTCACGATTCTCTCGCTCGACCTTGATGGCTTCAAGGAGACGAACGACACCTACGGTCATCTCGTCGGCGACGCCTTGCTGTGTGAGGTATCGCGCCGTCTGCTGTTTTCCTGCGAGGGCGCTTTCGTGGCGCGGATCGGCGGCGATGAATTCGCGCTGATCGTCGATGGCGGACGCGAGATGGCCGAGCCCCTCGCGGAGCGGCTGTTGGAGGCCTTCAGGGAAGACGTCCGCATCGACGGCCGACGGATAAAGACCGGAGCGACCATCGGCGCGGCCATCTATCCTATTCACGGCTCCGACAGCAAAACCCTGATCAGCAACGCGGACGTTGCGCTGTATCGGGCCAAGGCCGAGGTTCGCGGCTCGGTCCTGTTCTTCGACCCGGACATGGGCGAGCGGGTTCGCGAGCGGCGCGCGTTACAGGACGCTCTGCGCTCAGCCATCGAATGCCAACAGCTTCGCCTGCACTACCAGCCGCAAAAAACCATGACCGGGGACACGATTGGATTCGAAGCGCTGGCGCGCTGGCGCGATCGGCACCACGGTCCGGTAGCGCCGGCCGTATTTATCAAAATCGCCGAGGAGAGCGGGTTGATCGTGGCGATGGGCGAATGGGTTTTGCGCGAGGCCTGCCGCGAAGCCGCCACCTGGCGCTATCCCCTGACGGTCGCGGTGAACGTGTCGCCGCTGCAATTCTGTTACGGCGATCTTCCCAATCTCGTTCATTCGATTCTGCTCGAGACCGGCCTTGCTCCGGCCCGGCTGGAGCTTGAAATCACCGAAAACGTATTCATCGACGACTTCTCGCGCGCGATATCCATGCTGTCCCGGCTTAAAGCGCTTGGCATCCGCATCGCGCTGGATGATTTCGGTTCCGGGTATTCGTCGTTGTCCTATCTCCACTCGTTTGCCTTTGACAAAATCAAGATCGACCGGACGTTTATTCTCGATCTCGAGCACAATCAGCATTCCATGGCGATTGTGCGCGCCGTCATCGATCTCGGCCACAGTCTCAATATCCCGGTCATGGCCGAAGGCGTCGAGACGGCCGCGCAGCATGCGATGCTCCTGGAGCGGGGCTGTGACGAGGTGCAGGGCTATCTGATGGGCAAGCCCGCGCCCATCGATGACTATGCGGCGCTTGTCGGAAACGACGTCATCGCACAGGCCCGGATCTCGATAGCCGGCTAGCGGAGGGCCCGTCGCGCTGCGCGCATTTCAACCCGCCCCGAGCGCGCGGGTCGTATCGTCGAATAGCTCATCGACCGACACCGGGCGTGAAATCAATCTCTGCCGCCGGCAGAAATCGATGATGATCTCCAAATTCGGGCGGCAGGCCTCGACCCCGAACCGATAGGGATCGAGGACACCGGCGTCGGGCAGACCGGCAGCACGCTTGCTGTCCCGGAACAACCGGAACACTTCGCGCACCACGTCGGGCCGCGACCGGGACAATTCGCTTCGCACCACCAGCATGTGATTGATCGGCACGCCGTGATGGCGCTCGGCCCATTTTTGCGCGGCCGCGTCGGCGTCGGGGATGAGATGCTTGAGCCGTGGATCGGGCAGCTTGTCGCCGACGATCGCCGCATCGATCTCGCCGTCGAGGAGCATCTGCACCAATTCCTTGCCGGGCGGTGCCCGCTTGACGATGTCGGGATCGTGGAATTCCGCGACGTGGGGATCCTCAAAGGTGATCCACTCCACCTTATCGATATCGACGCCATAATCGCTCGCCAGGATTCCCCTCACCCAGGTGCCGGTGGTTACGGTGAAGGCCCGGACGCCGACACGCTTGCCATTGAGATCGGACGGCTTGAGTGTGCCGCGTTCGGCGTTATAGGCGATGGTGTGATGCTGGCCGCGGCTCACCACCACGGCAGGAATCAAGACATACGGCTTGTTGTAGGACCTCGCCTGCAGGTAAGTGACGATCGCCAGTTCGGCGAGATCGTATTTGGCGTCGCGCACCACCTGTTTGAACAAAGTGTTGGCGACCTTGACGTCGACGAAATCGAAATCGACGAGATCGGAGCGCACCGCCCCGCTCTTGAGCGGCGCCACGTTCGGATAGTTGCCCAGCATCGTGTGCAAAGTGAGTTTAGGCCCGGCCGCCATCCCGATCTCCCTTATCGATCAGCCAGCGCCGGATAGAGCGCCAGCGCCGTCTTGCCGAAGATCCACTCCCGATCGGACTCCTTGGCGAAGGAAAACGCGGTTTGCGCCGCGCCGAGAAGTTCCGCCAGCGTGCCGACCGAATTCGGGAAATTCGACCCCCACGCAATCCGCGACGCGCCGAAGGCCTCGATCAATTTGCCAAAGAACGTCTGCGGCGTGGCTTTGCCCCACGATTTCGGCGTCACATTGATCGGCGTGATCTTCAGATAAACCTGGGGGTATTTGGCCAGCGCGAAGAGGTCGGCCGCGGCCATGTAGGGCGGTCCGTCCTCAAACGGCGCGCGCGAGAGGTGATCGAGGATCATCGTCACCTTCGGAAACTTGTCCATGATCTGACGCAACAGCGGGATGCCTTCCTGCTTCATCTGCATGCAGACCGGGATGTTCTTGGCCGCCGCATGTTCCCAGAACGGATAAGTCCTGGGATCGGTAAACCAGGTGGCCTGATCCGGCAGCGTGCTGCCAGTGGTGAACAGCCGCATGCCGGTGCCGCCGCGGCCGAGCCAATAATCGAATTTCGCTACGGCGTCGACAGCCATGACGTCGATCGAACAAACGCCGGTGAACCGCGCCGGCACGGCGGCGACCGCGTCCGCCACATAGCTGTTGTCATATCCGTAGGCCGTCGAGGAATGGACGATGGCGGCTTTGGCGACCCCGGCCTCGTCCATGGCTTGCAGCAGCGTTTGGTAGGTCGTCGGCCGCTCGCTCGACCATGCCGATTGCGTGCCGCCGAGCGGCGCGAGCGGATAGCGCTTGGTATCGGGCGAAACGATATGAGGATGAATATCGATGACTGGCGACATGACCCCTCGCGCGATGCGGGCGGACATTACGGGTTGATATCGACGAAGATCCGATCGAGCGGCGGCCCCGACGGAATGAGACTTTGCCGCAAGGCATCCGCGACGGGCGCCTTGCCCGGATCACCTTGGATGAATTGAGGCCGCTGCGCAAGAAACTGCTGCCAATCCACGCTGCCTCATGATAGGTCCGGAACGATCGGCCCGGGCACGGTCCGTAACGACGCGGCGAACGCGGGGCGCCAGCAATGTCGCTGAACCATGACGAGGATATCTGGCAGAAGAAGCTCGCCGCGCTGCCGCGCGCCAGCTACGGCCCCGGCGAGACCGTGTTCGCCGAAGGCACCAGCACCGGCCGGCTCCTTATTCTGCGGAGCGGCGCGGTCGCCGTCGTCAAAGGCGGCATCGAGATCGCCACCGTGGCGGAGACCGGCGCGGTGTTCGGCGAGCTCTCGGCACTGCTCAATCAGCCGCATGGCGCCGACGTGCGCACGGTCGAGGCGTCGGAGTTCCACGTCGCCGACGCCGCCACGCTGCTCGGCCAGGACCCGGTCGCTTTGCTCTACGTGACGATGGTGCTGGCGCGTCGCCTCGACGCCGCCAACCAGGCGCTGATCGAGCTCAAGGACCAGATCGAGGCCGGCGAACCGCCGAGCATGATCGAAAAATCGGTCGAGCGGATCCAGGGCCTGCTGAGCGCGATCGGCACGGGCTATGTCCGCGCCGGAGCCGGCTATTCGATGTTCCCCCCGACCTGACGGGGAAATCAATCAATCAGCGTTTGGCGCCGATATAGCGCGGCACCACGACGTGCTCGCCTTCGTTCAGCGCGCCATGTTCAGCCTTCGGATTGAGCTGAATGAGCGCCCAGAGCGGCACATGATAGGCAGCCGCAACGGTCTGCAGCGTATCGCCGTTATGCACCGACACCGGTTCGCCGGAGTCCCATAATTCGATGGCTCCGGTCGCCGGCGGAATGAGCCGCAACGGCACGGTCTCGCCCTCCCCGCGCAGCGCCGCCGACCTGACCTTGGCGGCCAGCTGCGCCTGGATGGCGTCGAACTTGTCCAGATTGATGTGAACGATCTCGGGGCGATCCTTGAGGTTGTAGCTCGCGTAATGGCCGTGGAACCCGCGCCCGGGCTCGAGGTCGCCGCCGCCCAGGATGTTGGAGGACTGATAGAGGTTGATATAGCGCTCGACATTGGCCGGGATGGCATGCGCCGCGCGGGTCGGATCGTAAGTGATGAGCAGGCTCACCGGCACATGGGCGGCGCCGAGCGCCTCGGCGAATTGCACGGCGGAATCGCCGCCGATGGAATGGCCGATAGCGGTGATCGGCTTCGGATCGCGGCGGTAATCGCTGATGGCTTGGGCGGCCGCCGAGCGCCAGTCCGAGTAGCCTTGGATGTCCGCGGCGACACCGATGCGATCGATGCGCGCCGCCAATTGATCCATGCCCCAATCGATCATGCCGATCAGGCCGCGGAACATATAGGCGCGTCCGTGCACGGCTTTGGCGCCGCCGCTCGACGCGCCGAAGAGGGTCTGGGCATTGCCGGCCGCGACGAAACAGGCTGCGATCAGGAGCGTCGCAAAACACCTCGCGGCATTAACGGCGATTTTGTCGGCCAAAATCATGCGCCCCTTGAGCTTCGAAGTCTGGAGAAACACACCCAACGCGTCACGGCGAGGAGTTGTGCCGCTCGTTAGCACAAATCGGCGATAGGCTGGGCATTTTCGTGGCAAAAGGCGCCACGCCCGCGTTCCGCACGGCATTTTCCGCAAACTACGGGCGCTCGAATGCTGCGGCGTTCCGCTTCTGGTACAGTAAAGTCCATGAAATACCTGAACCGATTGGCGGCGGGCGATGTGGCGCTGTGGCGTGCGTTCTGGCTGATCGGTATTCCGCTCACGCTCGTTTGGGACCTCAGCGGGCTGAGCATGCTGACCGGATTCGGCGTCGGCGAGCCCGCAGTCGCGATAGCGATCATCGTAGTGTTCACGCTATCGAGCGCGGCCATACCCCTGGTCGCGGTGGCCATATGGCGCAGCGCGTCGCGCTATCCGCGCCATGCCTGGTGGAACCATGCCCTGGCCTGGAGCGCCAAATTAAGCGCTGCCATTTCAGGATTGGCGGCCGGCATAAGCTTTTGCGTGGTCGTGTATCTCGCCGTTTCGTTCGTCTTCGCCGGCGAGCTGCCGTTCTGATGCAGGCTCACGGCACTCAGATCTCGCCGCAGCGCGTCGCGGGTTATTCCGAAGCCGTTCTCATCAATCCGGCCGCGGGCGAGCGGTGATAGGCACGCGCGGCATAGTCCTTCAGGTCTGCGACCGTAAGCTGGCGCTGCGCGAACAAATCCCCCGAATTGACGGCACGCGAAAGCTGGTCGAGAAAGCCCGGCACATCGCTTGGCGGTAAAGTGCTCGGCGGTAAAGTGCTTTGGCGCAAATTGCTTCGCTGCATGTCGCTTGACGGCGCGGCCGCTTCGGGCCGCGGCGGCAGCGGTGGCGGCGGCGGCAACTTTGCCAAGGCAGCCTCGGCGACTTGCAGCTCGCGACGCTCAAGCGCGCGATGATCGACGGCAGGTTCAGGCCGGCGCGGTTCCACCGCGCGCGCGAGCTGTGGCTTCGGCCGCTCGCGATCCTGCTCGGCCGCTATCGGCATCTTCGGCAATTCGAGGCGCGCAACGGGCGCACGATCGTCGGCGCGCGCGGCGCTCTGCTCCTGCGTCTGCAGATCCACCACCGGCTCGAGCGGCACCGACTGAGACGATTGGGCGTAGGCGAGCGGCCGCGGCGCGTCGGCTTGCGCCGTTTCCAGACGATCTTCGTCGGTGAACTTGGCGACTTCGGTTTTCACCAGATTGCGAAACTGCGAATTGAACTGCGCGCCCGGGTGCGAGTCGTTGTTGGCGATGTATTCGATATTGTCGCCCTCCAATTTCTTGGAGCCCATGCCGCCGAAGGTCTCCCACGGATTGGGATTGTAGATCTCGATCATCCGGCCGACTTTTCCGGACTTCAAGGGCGGATTCCAGCTCAGCATCGACGGCTGCAGTGCCACGATCAGATCGACGTGTTTGGCGTTATTGGCGACGAACACCGAACTATTGGCGCCGAGGCTGTAGCCGACGACGACGGTGTGGGTTCCCGGCGGCAGCTTGTCGAGGTCGTCGACCAAGGACGGCCAGGCCTGATGCACGTAGGTTTGGACCTCGACGTCCGGCATGGTTTTGAGCTCGGCGACGAGTTCGACGAGCCCGATCGCCGGCAAGGGCCCGAACATCGGCCACAACACGCCGACAAAGGTCTTGGCCTGCACCGGCGTGCCGATAAGCGCACCACACAGCGCCAGAGCGATTGCGAGCTTCTTCACGCGCACATCCCCGTCCGCTTACTTCCCCGCCGATACAAAGCCGGGCAATTGCGGGGATTTATGGGACGGCAAGCGGAATCTTTGCGGATGAATGGGGGCAGCGATCGAACGTGCTTAACAATCCGTAAAAAAGCCTTCACGGCGGCGGCTTCGCGGCGGCCCCGCGCGCTCCGCGAAATCGGCGCAGCGTGGCGGCTTTGCGGCGTATCCGTCGGCCGGCGTCCGCCATCGGGGTGACGCCTTGCGTGCCGGAAAATCGTCGGCGCAAAACCGGTCGCGCGGGTTATCGGCGAACGCTTCGGGAAGAGTCGGATGTGACCACGACTAGTTAGTTCTACGTGTCCAGAGCGGCTTTCGCGAGCGATCCTATCCTGGGTTATTTGTTTCGGCGTCGCCGTTTCAACCTCCGTTAGCACCCGTCCTTTTTATATCGGGTCGTTTCGCCCAACACCGTCGAACACTCTGCCGGGCGACATCCTTGGCTGTCGCACGAGAACTCCGTACGCGCAGCCGAGAAGACACGAGAGCAACCATGTCGATTGGTCGACGTATCCTCCTGCTCATCTTCATTCCCTGCTTCGTGCTCGTCGGCTTCGCCGGCTGGATCATCTGGCAGCGGTTGGCCGCGGTGCGCGAGAGTGCGGCGCTGGTCGCCGGCGAACACGCCCTCGTCGCACTCGACGATCTGGTCGGCGCCTTGCAGCGCGAGCGCGGCCGCTCAGCCACGCCTTGGCTCTGAACTTTCTCGAGGCGGCGACTGAGCACGCCGGCCTGCAGCGTGCGGTCGGCGCCACCGGGCTGAGCGCCGGCCAGTTCGAGGCGGCAGCGCCGGAGGCGGCGTAACGATCAGGCCAAGGACCAGCCGCGCCGGAGGACGAAAACCGGAAAATGACAGCCAGAGGATGAAAACCTATGTCTCAGCTCGCCACTCATCTTGACCGCCCGGTCGCTGAATCCGCCGCAATGGGGGCGGACCGTCGAGCCGACCGTCCGAGCGGCGGCGGCAACGACGACCTCAACACCGATTTTCTCCGCGAAA
>DATJBH010000163.1:0-10815 GCA_035515455.1 Xanthobacteraceae bacterium | reverse complement strand
ACCTAGGATCTAGACGCTGTCATTCCGGATGATCGCCTACCAGGCAGATGCGAGGCGATCTTTTCTGCTTGAGGCCTCGATCATGCAGCGTTACGAACTCGCGCCGTGTCGTTACCTCGACCGCTGACGCCAAAGGCAAGGCATCGTACCAGATGTGGTGCACGGGAAAAGGCCGGGTGTGAGACCAGCCGATATCCGCTTTGTCCCACGAGCAGATATTGCCGGTCCGTCCTCACTGCTTTCGGCTGCGCGTTTATGCGCCCACGCCCTCGCTCTCCCCTGTTTAGCCGGGACCGGCGTCCGAAGCGGACGCCGCACGTCGCGTGCCGCGCTGGGCTTTGCGGCCCACTGCGGTCGTATCGGCGACGCCGACATAGGTTTCCAGCAGCTTCTGGTCGGCTTTGAGTGCGGCGCTTTCGCCCTGATAGACGATGCTGCCGCGCTCGACGATGATCGCCCGGTCGGTGACGCCGAGAATCTTCTGCGCGTTCTGCTCGACCAGGATCGCGGAGAGGCCTTCCTCGCGGATGATCTTGCGCAAGGCGGCCAGCAGTTCTGCGATCAGGATCGGCGCCAGGCCTTCGAGCGGTTCGTCGAGCAACATGATGCGCGGATTAAGAATGAGCGCGCGCCCGATCGCCAGCATCTGCTGCTCGCCGCCGGACAATTGGTTGCCGAGATTGCCGCGCCGTTCGGCGAGCCGTGGAAACAGCTCGTAGACTTTTTCGAGCGTCCAGCGGCCCGGCCGCGCCACTGCGGTCATGTTCTCTTCCACCGTTAGCGAACGGAATATGTTGCGTTCCTGCGGCACCCAGCCGATGCCGCAATGGGCCCGCTCGTCCGGGCGCAGACGGGTGATGTCGCGGCCGTCGAGACTGACGGTGCCGCCGATGTGGCGCGTCACGCCGACGATCGAGTTGACCAGCGTGGTCTTGCCCATGCCGTTGCGGCCGAGCAGCGCCAGCGCCTGGCCTTCTGCGATCTTGAAAGTGACGTCGCTCAGCACCACGGCCTCGCCGTAGCCCGCGGTCAAACCCTGGACGTCGAGCAGATCAGGCATCGTCCACCTCTTCGCCGAGATAGACCGCCTTGACGCGGGCATCGCGCGCGACCTCGTCGGGACTGCCCTCGACGAACAACGCGCCGTTGACCAGCACGGAGATACGGTCGGCAAACGAGAACACGATGTCCATGTCGTGCTCGATGAGGAGAACGGTGACGTCCTTGGGCAGGCTCTCGACCGCGGCCAGTATCTCATGCCGCTCGTCCTCGGGAACGCCGGCCGCCGGTTCGTCGAGCAGCAACACGCGCGGACGGCAGGCGATGGCGACGGCGATCTCCAAGAGGCGCTGCTTGCCGTAAGGCAAAACGGCGGTGCGCTTGTCGATGACGTCGGTGAGGTGGAAGCGGTCGAGGATCTCGACCACCTCGCTGATCAGATCCGGCCGGCTGCCGACCACGCGCCACCAGTCGAGGCCTTGGCCGCGCCGTTCCGACACCGCCAGCCCGACCGTCTCCAGCGGCGTCAGGTCGCCAAACAATTGATTGATCTGAAACGTGCGCACGATACCGAGATGGACCCGCTCGTGCGTCGTCTTGTCGCTGATGTCATCGCCGTCGAGCAGGATGCGGCCCGAGGTCGGCTTCTGCACGCCGGTCAGCAGATTGATCAGCGTGGTCTTGCCGGCGCCGTTCGGCCCGATCAGGGCGTGGCGCGCGCCCTTGGCGATCTGCAGCGACACGTTGTTGGACGCAACCAGCGCGCCGAACCGCTTCACCAAGCCGACGGTTTCCAGCGCCACGGCCATGGTCAATGCCCTTCGCCCGGCGACACCGTCAGCCGCCGTCTCAGTGTACGCCAGCTGAGGTGCGCGGCAAAACGACGGAACGGTCCGGTCCACTGCGAGATGCGTTCGCGTCCGACCAGCACGATCACGACCAGTACCAGGCCGATCCAGAATGGCCAATATTGCGGCGTCAGTTGCGACAGATAGTCCTGCATGAATTTAAAGACGATGGCGCCGATCAGGCCGCCGTAGAGATAGCCGGTGCCGCCGATGATCAGGATCAGCAGCAGGTCCGCCGAACGGTCGAACGAGAACACTTCGAGCGAAGCGAAGGCAGTGGTCTGCGCCAGCAAGGCGCCAGCGATTCCGGCGTAACCGGCGGCGACGGTGTAGATCGCGACCAGGCGCGCGTCGACCGAAATGCCGATCGCCGACGCCCGCAGCGGATTGCCCTTCACCGACATCAGCGACAGGCCGAACGGCGAATTCACCAGCCGGCGGGCGAGCAGGAACAGGATGAACAAGACGGTCAGGCAATAGACATAGCCGGTGTGGCCGAACATATCCAAGCGGAACATACCGAGCACCGGACCAATGGTGACGCCTTGCAGCCCGTCGGCGCCGCCGGTCAGCCAGCCGTAGCGGTTCGCCAATTCGCGCAGCACCAGCGCGACGCCCAGCGTCACCATCAGCCGCGTCAGGTCGGAGCCGCGCAGCACCAGGAAACTGGTGGCGAAACCAAGTGCGGCGGCGGCGAGGCCGGCCACGACCATCGCCAGCACCGGCTCGTTGACGATGCCGTACTTGGCGAGCAGTGCAGTGCAGCGGTGTAGGCGCCCAGGCCGAAAAACGCGGCGTGGCCGAGGGAGATGATGCCGGCGTAGCCGAGGATCAGGTCGAGTGACAGCGCAAACAGGCCGAGCCAGGCGATCTCGGTGAGGATGAGGTGACGTTCCGGCAGCAGCCAGATCGCGCTAAACGCAACGAGCCAGAACACGATCTCGAGCGGCTGCCAGCGGGCGCGGGCGGAGAGCCACTCGGTGGCGACGCGGATGGCAATCGGCGGCGGCGGCATGCGCGCCTCACCGCGACGCGGCGCGGGCGAACAAACCCTGCGGCCGCCAGATCAGCACGACGATCATGATGGTGTAGATGACGAAGGAGCCGAGCGTCGGCACATAATATTTGCCGGCGACGTCGCCGATGCCGAGCAAGAGCGAGGCGAGAAACGGCCCGGTGATGCTCGATGTGCCGCCAACCGTCACCACGATCAGAAAGTAGATCATGAACTTGAGCGGAAAGGTCGGATCGAGCCCGAGAATTTCCGCACCCAGCGCGCCGCCGAGCCCGGCGAGGCCGGAGCCGAAGGCAAACGTCAGGGAGAACACCCAGTTGACGTTGATGCCGAGCCCGCGCGCGACGCGACTGTCGTCGACCGCGGCGCGCAGCCGGCTGCCGAAGCGCGTCTTGGCGAGGATGAATTGCAGCGCGATCGTCAGCAGCCCGCAGAGGACGATGATCAAAAGCCGGTAGCGGCCGACGCCGACGCCGGCGATCTCGAATTGGCCCTGCAGATAGGTCGGAATCTGCACGAAGACCTGGCTCGATCCCATGACGTAGTCGGTCGCCGCCACCGACATGAAGACGAGGCCGATGGTGAACAGCACCTGGTCGAGATGCGGCTTGCTGTAGACGTGCGCGTAAAGCGTGCGCTCAAACAGGAATCCGATCGCCGCGCTGACGAGAAACGCGATCGGCAACGAGAGGAAGAAGGGAACACCGATCCGGTTGACGAGGATGACGGTGATGTAGCCGCCGGCCATGGCGAAGGAGCCGTGCGCGAGATTGATGAAATTCATCAGGCCGAGCGTCACCGAGAGGCCCGATGCGAGCACGAACAGCAGCATGCCGTAGGCAATTCCGTCGAAAAGAATTGTGAGCATGGTGACGCCGCGAACCCGGCTCGCTCCCAGAAATTCGTGCCCTGCGCGATTGTCTATCAGGCCATTTTGGCCGGCGACCTGACTTTTGATAAGAAATGCGCGCGGCGACGTTTCGGCCGCCGCGCGCTATGAAACGGTCAGGCTATTTTTTCATCGCCGCCTTGACCGGATCCTTGACGGCTTTGAAGGTCTCGAACTCGACGTTGTAGAGCTGTCCGTTCTTCTTCTCGACCTTGCGCATGTAGATGTTCTGGATGATGTCGCGCGTCTCCGGATCGATCTCGATCGGTCCGCGCGGGCTCTCCCATTTCATCCCTTTCATTGCGCCGATCAGGGATTCGGCGTCGGCTTTGCCGCCGGTCTTCTTCAGCGCCATGTAGATCAGGTTCATGCCGTCATAACCGCCGACCGACATGAAGTTCGGGCGGAAGTGATTGGCCTTCTCGAAAGCCGCGACATAGGTCTTGTTTTCCGGCGAATTATGGTCGGCGGAATAGAAGTGCGCGGTGACGGTGCCGATCGCGGCATCGCCCATGCCCGGCAGCAGATCGTCGTCGGTCACGTCGCCGGGGCCGATCAGCTTGATGCCGGCTTTGTCGAGGCCGCGCTCGGCATATTGCTTCATGAAGGTACCGCCCTGGCCGGAGGGCACGAAGACGAAGATCGCGTCCGGCTTGGCGTCCGCCGCGCGCTGCAGGAACGGGGCAAAGTCCGGATTGGCGAGCGGGACCTTGATCGTCTCGGGCACCGTGCCGCCCGCCGCCTTGAAGGTGTCGATGAACCACTTCTCAGCGTCGGCGCCCGGCGCGTAGTCGGAAACGATGGTGACGACTTTCTTGATGTTGTTCTTGGCCGCCCAGTTGGCAATGATCACCGAGGACTGCGGCAGGGTGAAGCTGGTGCGCACGATGTAGGGCGACTTTGTCGTGATGATCGAGGTGCCCGCCGCCATGACGAGTTCGACCACCTTGGCTTCGGTCGCGAGCGGAGCGACCACCATCGCCGCCGGCGTGATCTCGAAACCGGCGATGATGTTGACATGATCGTTGACGATCAATTCCTGCGCCAGGCGCTTGGTGTTGTCGGGCACGCTGCCGGAATCGCGCAGGATGACCTGAATCTTCTTGCCGGCGACCGTGTCGCCGTGCTGCTTCATGTAGAGATCGACGGCGGCCTTGATCTGCTTGCCGGTCGACGCCTGTTGCCCCGTCATCGACACGATGAGGCCGATCTTGACGGTGTCCTGGGCGGATGCGCCGCCCACGGTAAACGCGCCGAAGGCAAGTGCGGCAATCGCGCCGGTCACGTATTTGGATAACATTTGCGTCTTTCCTCCCGTTTCGTTGGTTTCGTTTTATTCCGCTGCCGGGCCATCGGCCCAATCGCATATTCGTTGGGGACCAAACGAATTCCCCGACTGCCTATCACGGCCCCCTTGTCCGCGCCGTTTCCTTGATGGAAATCAAGCTAAATTTGCACCAACCGTGCCTACCTTGCAATGGCGGCGTGGCCCGGTATCGGCGCGATTCCGGGCCGGCAAAACCGTGAAACGGCAGCCTAGAATATGCTCGGCCTTGGTTCACTTATTCCGGCGCGCTGCGCTTTGCTGGCATGAACATCCAGCAGCCGCCGGTCACCGTGCTCAAGAGCGTCTGCCGCAGCTGCCATGGCGGTTGCGGCGTTCTGCTCCATGTCAGCGACGGCCGGCTGCTGAAAGTCGAGGGCGATCGCTCGTCGCCGCTCAACCATGGCCGCTTGTGTCCGATCGGCACGGTGACCACCGACCTCGTTTACCATCCGGACCGGCTCAAATACCCGCTGCGGCGCAAGGGCAAACGGCAGTCCGGCGCGTGGGAGCGCATTAGCTGGGATGCGGCGCTCGACGAAATTTCACAGCGCCTGCTTGCGATTCGAGAACAATACGGGCCGGAAGCCATTGCGCTCGGCACCGGCACCGGCCGTCATCACATCCGCTGGGTGTCGCGCTTCGGTCACGCGCTCGGCACGCCGAACTGGTGCGAACCCGGCTTCGCGCAATGCTTCCACCCGCGGGTGAACACGTCGATTTTGACCTTCGGCGATTTCCCGGTGTGCGACTTCACCGGCGACGTTGCGCCGGCTTGCATTCTTTACTGGGGCCACAACCCGGTGAACTCGGGGCCGGACGGCGAGACGCGCTTCAACGTGCTGGAGGCGCTCGAGCATCATCCGCGTATCATCGTGGTCGATCCGCGCCGCACCGGCCTTGCGGAGAAAGCCGACCTCTGGCTGCAGATCAGGCCGGGCGCCGACGACGCGCTGGCACTGGCGATGCTCAACGTCGTCATCGGCGAAAAACTTTACGACGGGCCGTTCGTCGCGCAATGGACGCACGGCTTCGCCGAACTCGCCGCCCACGTCAAACAATTCACGCCGGAATGGGCCGAGCCGATCACTTGGGTCGCCGCGGACAAAATCCGCGCGGCGGCGCGCCTGTTCGCGCAGACCAAGCCGGCGATGATGGAGTGGGGCTGCGCCATCGAGCACACGCCGAAGTGCATCCAGACGGTGCGCGCGGTTTCCATGCTGCCGGCGCTCACCGGCAATATCGATGTGCCGGGCGGCTGGGTGTTCGGAATGAAAGGGCTCGGCCGCTTCCCCAGCCTGATCGAGAACCTCACGCCGGAAGCGAATGCCAAGCGTCTCGGCGCCGACAAATTCAAGCTGCTCGGCGGCGAGGGCGCCGACCTGCCGGCCGCTCATATCCCCACGCTGCTCAGGGCGATGCGCGAGGGCAAGCCCTATCCGGTGAAAGCCTTCCTGGTGTTCGGCAACAACACGCTCACCACCTACGCCAACACGTCCGACGTGTATGACGCGCTGATGAAGCTCGACTTCATGGTCTGCGCCGACCTTTTCATGACGCCGACCGCCGAGCTCGCCGATATCGTGCTGCCGGCGGCGGCCTGGCCCGAGCTGGACGAACTTGCCGCCTTGCCGACGGTTGCCGGCAATGTCGTGGTCGCGCAACAAAAAGCGGTGCAGATCGGCGAGTGCAAATCGGACGAGGAGATTTTCGTCGAACTGGCGCGCCGCATGAAGCTGCCGGTTTGCACCGAGCCGGTGAAGCAGGTGCTCGATGGGCAGCTCGCGGCCGGCGGCGTCGGCATGACGTTCGATGAGATCAAGCAGAAGGGCTTCTACAAAGTCCCGTTCAAATACCGGAAATATGAGAACGGCGGCTTCAAGACGCCGACCGGCAAGATCGAATTGTATTCGACGCGTTTCGAGAAGATGGGTTACGCGCCGTTGCCGAGTTACCAAGAGCCGCCGGAAAGTCCGCTGAGCACGCCGGAGATCGCCAAGGACTTTCCGCTTGTGCTGACCACCGGCGCGCGCAACCCGCGCTTCTTCAATTCGGAGCATCGCCAGATCGACAAACTGCGCAAGGCGGCGCGTGATCCGGTGGCGGAAATCCATCCCGAGACCGCCAAGCGCCTCGGCGTCAAGAACGGCGCCTGGATGTGGATCGAGACGCGGCGCGGCAAGATGCGCCAGAAAGCCAAAATCACCGATGGCATCGACCCGCGGGTGATCCATGCGCAGCACGGCTGGTGGTTCCCGGAACAGGCGGCGCCGGACTACGGCGTCTGGACGGCGAACGCCAATCTGCTGACCGACAATCAGCCGCCTTATGATCCGCAAATGGGGACTTATCAGCTGCGGGCGTTGTTATGTCGGGTGCAGCCGGCCGAGGCGCCCACAGTCGACACGAAAAAAGTTGGCGTGTAAGAAGGCCGCCGGCACGGAGGAACGTCCAATGCGCATCGACGCCTATACGCACTTTTTTCCGAAAAAATTCTTCGACACCATGCTCGAGGTCGCCGGGCAATACAAAGACATGGGCAAGCGGGTGCGCGCGATTCCCGCGCTGCACGATCTCGATGCGCGCAAGAAAATCATCGATACCCACAAGGACTACGCGCAAATCATCGCTTATCCGCAACCGCCGATCGAAAAGCTCGCCAAGAGCCCGCAGCAGATCGACGAGTTCATCCGCATCATCAATGATGGCTTCGCCGAATTGTGCGCCAAGGAGTCGCGGTATTTCCCGGGCTGGATCGCGCAGATTTGCCTCGATGCACCGGATGCCGGCGTTGCGGAAGCCGAGCGTGCGATCAAGATGGGCGCGCTCGGCGTGCAGATCTATACCAACGTCGCCGGCAAGCCGATCGACCGGCCGCAATATCTGCCGTTCTGGAAGAAGATGAACGAGCTTGGCAAGCCGGTCTGGCTGCACCCGGCGCGTGGCGCCGAAACGCCCGATTATCTCGACGAGAAGAAGTCGCTGTACGAGATCTGGTGGACCTTCGGTTGGTCCTACGAGACCGCCACGGCGATGATCCGGCTGGTCTACTCCAAGATCATGGACAATCATCCCAACTTGAAGATCATCACCCACCATTTCGGCGGCATCGTGCCGATGCTGGAGGGCCGCATCGGCCCCGGCAATGACGTGATGGGCTCGCGCACGACCGACGAGGACTATGTGTCGCTGCGCAAGAGCCTGAAGAAGCGGCCGCTCGACTACTTCAAGCAGGATTTCTACGCCGACACCGCAGTGTTCGGCGGCGTGCCGGCGACCAAGTGCGGCCTGGAGTTTTTTCCGATCGACAAGATCGTGTTCGCGTCCGATTGCCCGTTCGATCCGGAAAACGGCGCCATGTATCCGCGCGTCACGCTGCAGATTCTCGAGTCGCTCAATCTCGACAAAGAGACCAGCGACAAGATTTTCTATAAGAATCTGGAGAGCGTCACCGGCCGCAAGTTGGTCAAGTAGCCGCTGATCAAGCCTTCTCGGCCGACCGTTCGTCCAAGGCTTCGGCGACAGCCTCCGAGCGGAAGTCGCCGGCAAGGCCCTGGCTGCTCATCCAAGTCGGATAGGCGGCGAAGAATTCGGCTTGGATGACGTCGAAGGGCACATCGGCGAAGGTGCCGCGGTCGCGCAGATATTCCATGTGCCGCCGCCCGGCCGCATCGAACGGCTGGAACAGCGAATCGGTGCGGCCGTCGAAGTCGAGCGGCTTGATGTTGGCGCGCTCGCACAAAGTGGCGTCGAAGGCCGGCGTCGCCTTCACCCAGCGCCCGGCAAGGTAAAGCTCGGTGTAGGAGTGCCAGATGAAGGTGTCGGTCTTCGCCATCTCGTAGAGCCGCCGCGAGGTGAGGTGGTTGCGCACGTCGGCATAGCCGACCCGCGCCGGCACGCCGATGGCGCGCGCAGCCGCCGCCAGCAGCGCCGACTTTCCGATGCAGAAGCCGCGTCCGAACGCGAGCACGCTGCTGGCGCGGAAATTCTCCGGATCGGACAGGCTGACGTAAGGGTCGTAGATGATGCCGTCGCGCACCGCCGCGTAGAGCTCGAGGATCGCCGCGTCGGCGTCGCGTGCGCCTTGCGTCGCGTCCTTGGCGAAGGCGATGATTTGCGGCGCATCGCTGTCGACAAAAATGCCCGACTCAAGGAATTGACTGACGTTCATTGCATCGCCTTTGCTGGCCGCCGCAAGGTGGAGCGTCTCTGTGCGCCGGCGCTTGTGCTTGGTCAAGCGGCGTTCGCTGCTCGCGCGCGGCGCCGACCGCGCGTGTTATTCCTGCGACACCGGCGGATCGAGGTCCTCGGCCCAGTTTTTGCTCGGCTCCGGATAGCGGCGCAGCAGCCGGTGCACCAAGCTGACGTGCTCGGCTTCCTCTTCGACCAGTTCTGCCGCCATCTCCTTGACCTTCGGGTCCTTCGCCGTTTCCACGATCGAGGTGAAATAGGCGAGCGCGCGCTTTTCGCCGGCGAGCGAGAGCTGCAAGGCGTGCCAGGGCGTCATCAGGTAGTGCGCGGAGCCGAGTTCGGCCTCTTCCGGGCTTTCGCCTTGCGCGAATTTCGCTATCTCGCGGGCGTGGGCGACGACGTCGAAATCGCCGGCCAGGCGGCGGATTTCCTCGCCATGGATGCCTTCGGCGCGGGCGAGATCGCGGAACACCTTGACCAGTTCCGGATTGTTGTGGGTTTCCATCTGGTCGGCGAGCAATTTGTAGCGCTCGACCGCGTCGATTTCGATCTGATAGGCGACCGCCAAGAGATCGTGGAGATTGGCGACTTTCGGAGCGCTCGGCGATTTGCTCATAGCTCGAAGTCCTTCTCCAGCTCGCTCAGGTCGAAATCGCTTTTGCCGGCGGCCGGCTGATAGGGTGTGCGATTGCCGCGATAGAGAATGCCAATGTTGAAACCGTCGTCGGTCATCAGCCGGCGCGCCGCCTTGCCTTGATCCGAGGTCTCGGTGACCGGGGCCGCATGGACCTGCTCCTTCCAGGCCTTTTCATCGGGGCGGAAGGTGACGCAGGGGCTCAGAATCTCGACGAAGGAAAATCCCGGATGGCGGATCGCCTCGGCGAGCACGTCGGCGGTCTGGTTGGGATCGCCGGAGAAGCAGCGGGCGATGAAATTCGCCCCCGACGCCAGCGCCACCACCAGCGGATGGAATGGCCGCACCTTGGTGCCGCCCGGCGACAGCGCGGTGTCGAATTCCGGTTCGGTGGTGGGCGAGGGTTGGCCCTTGGTCATGCCGTAGATGTGGTTGTCCATGACGACGTAGGTCATGTCGACGTTGCGCCGGCAGGCGTGCAGGAAATGGTTGCCGCCGATCGAGTAACCGTCGCCATCGCCACTGGCGACCACGACGGTCAGATCCGGCCGCGTCACCTTCAGCCCGGCGGCGAGCGCCAGCGACCGGCCGTGCACGCCGTGGAAGCCGTAGCAATTGGTGTAGGCGGGGATGCGCGAGGAGCAGCCGATGCCGGAGACCACCGCCACGTTCTCCGGGCGCAGCTCGAGCATCGCGAGCGCCTTGGTGATGGCGGTGAGCACCGAGTAGTCGCCGCAGCCCGGGCACCAGACGGGCTTGTAATCGGACTTGAAATCGCGCGCGGCGAGCGGCGCGGCGACGACCGCGCTCATGCGCGCCCCCACTCGGCGAGCGCGCGGCCGATCTCGGCCGGGCGGAACGGCAGCGGGCCCGGGCGCCGCAAGCTCCTCACTTCGCGCGGCAGGTCGTATTCGG
>DATJBH010000162.1:0-21339 GCA_035515455.1 Xanthobacteraceae bacterium | reverse complement strand
CGGCAGCGCCATGTCTTCGAGAATGTCGGCGGCCGGCAGCGGGATGTGCGGCGTGGTGATGCGCACCGGCGGGCCGTCGAGATCGTAGAACGCCTCGTCGGCGACGATGGAGACGATCTCGGCGCCCCAGCCGCACAGCCGCGGATTTTCCTCGACCGTGAACAGGCGGTGCGTCTTGCCCACCGAGCCGAGAATGGTCTGCGTGTCGAGCGGCACCAGCGAGCGCACGTCGACCACTTCGCAGTCGATGCCGTGCTCGGTCTTCAGCTTTTCCGCGGCGGCCACCGCGCGCGGCACCATCATGGCAAGCGCGGCGATGGTGGCGTCCTTGCCGGGCCGCACGATCGCGGCAGTGCCGAGCCTGTCGACGATCTCACCGTCCGGCACCTCGCCCTTGGTCGGGTAGAGCGATTTATGCTCGAGGAAGATCACCGGATCGGGATCGCGCACCGCGGCGGCGAGCAGGCCAATGACGTCGCGCGGCGACGACGGCGCCACGACTTTGAGCCCCGGAATCATCATGCACCAGTTTTCGACGCTCTGCGAATGCTGCGCGCCGAAACGCGCGCCGCCGCCATTGCCGGTGCGCACAACCAAAGGACACTTGAGCTGACCGTTCGACATGTAGCGGCTTTTCGGAAATTCGTTGGCGATGTAGTCGAAGCACACCGCGAAGAAGTCGGAGAACATGATTTCGGCGATCGGCTTTAGCCCCGTCATCGCCGCGCCCATCGCAGCGCCGAGAATCGCCTGCTCCGAGATCGGCGTGTCGCGCACGCGCAGCGGTCCGAACTGCTCGTAGAGCCCGACGGTCGCCTTGAACACGCCGCCCGCCTTCGCCACGTCCTCGCCGAGAAACACCACGTCGGGATCGCGCGCCATTTCCTGGGCGATGCCGCGGATCACGGCGTCGCGGTAGGTCAATTCCGCCATGCGAAGCCTCCGTCGGCATAGACGTCGGTGGTGAGGATGTCGGCCGGCGGCATCGGCGACGCCTTGCATTTCTCGGTGGCGTCGTCGACTTCGCGTTTCACCTCGGCGTCGATGCGCGCGATCACGTCGTCGCCGATGCCAAACTGTTTGAGCCGCTCGCGATAGATCTTGATCGGATCGCGCTCCTTCCATTTTTCCAGTTCGCCCTCCGGCCGGTATTTGGCCGGGTCGGCCCGCGAGTGCCCGCTGTGGCGATAGGTCAGGCATTCGATCAAGGAGGGGCCGCCGCCGGCACGCGCCTTGTCGTAGGCGGCGCGCGCGGTGCGATAGACGATGTCGGCGTCGTTGCCGTCGACGACGATGCGCGGCAAGCCGTAGGCTGAGGCGCGGTCGCCGGCCGGGCTCGGCACCGCGGTGACGTCGGCGATCGGCGTATATTCCATGTAGAGGTTGTTCTCGCAGACGAAGATCACCGGCAGCTTCCACACCACGGCAAAATTCAGCGCCTCATGGAAGGCGCCGATATTGGTGGTGCCGTCGCCGAAGAAACACACCGAGACATCTTTCTGCCCTTTGTATTGCGCGCGCCACGCCGCGCCGCAGGCGATCGGCAGATGCGCGCCGATGATGGCGTAGGAGCCCATCACGCCGTGATCGACCGAGGTCAGATGCATCGAGCCGCCCTTGCCGCGCATCAAGCCGTTATCGCGTTGCATCAACTCGCCGAGCACCTTCTCGATGGCCACGCCGCGCGCCAGCGTGTGGGCGTGGCCGCGATAGGTGCAGAACGACAGATCGCCGGGCTGCATGGCGGCGGCGCAGCCGGCGGCGACCGCCTCCTGACCGAGCGACAGATGGCTCGTGCCCTTCACCAGGTTCTGCAGGAACAGATCGAAGGCGCGCTGCTCGGCCTCGCGAATTTCCACCTGCATGCGATATAGGCGAAGCCGGGTTTGCTCGCCGATATCGTCGTTGAGGCTTGCATGCGCGGCGGCCGCGCGGTCTTCCACCTTGGCCATGAAAAGTCCTCGGAATGCCCCTGACCTTGCGTGGGGCGGGCGCAACTTAGCGCCAGTTATCAAGCCGAGGCAACGCCGTCGCGCGGCTGCGGCAGCCGGCGCGCGGCCTTTGGATGAGCGGCCCGCTTAAGGTTGGCAGCGGCCGCTTGCGTGCGCCCTCACAAGTCCCTAACTGAAGCCAACGGGAGGGCGCGATGAGCCAAGAATCCCTGGAATCCCGGCGACCCCAAGATCGACCCCAAGATTACGTGCACCGCTTCTTCGGCGGCCCGCCGCTGGCGGTCGCCGGCCGTCTCATCCTCTTATCGATCCTGGTCGGCGTCATCCTCGCCGCGATCGGGCTGGATCCCTGGAACATCCTCGAGTCGGTGCGCCGGCTCATCGCACACGTCTGGAATATGGGCTTCGACGCGGTGCGTTGGCTGTGGCGCTATTTCCTGCTCGGCGCGGTGATCGTGGTGCCGATCTGGCTCCTGGTGCGCTTGGCCAAGGCGCCGCGCGGCCTGTAGCCATGCGCTCTCGGGCCGCCGGTCGGCGATCCCGAAAACCGATACGGGCGCAACAAAGTCCAAGCCAGTTTAGCGGCTATTCGTCGACCGAATCCGCGCCGGCCTGCGGCGCACCGTCATTCTCGGCGCCGATCGATTGATCCGGCGCGTAGTCGCGCGGACCGCCGCCGCGATGGCGCCGGCGCCGCCGGTGCAGCGGAAAACGATCCGCCGAGCCATCATAGCCGTTCGGTCCATTGCCGCCGCTCTGGCCATGCGGACCATTTGCGCCCTGGCTATGCTGTGGTGCGCTCTGTTGCTGCGGCAGGCCGCCGGTGATGAACGATGGCAGCCGTTCAACGTCGCCATCGCCCTCCGGCATTTGCGGCTGCGGCCGCGGCTGAAAATGCTGCTGCTGCGGCGGTTGCTGGGGCTGATAGTGCTGCGGCTGGTGATGCTGCGGCTGATGCGGCTCGCGCTGGTAGAACGGTTGCGCTTGCGGCGCGTAAGGCTCGCCGCCCATGGCCGGCTGTTCGTCGCCGTCATCGTAGCCGTCGTCGCCCAGATTGGCGCCCGCACCGCCCGGTTGTTGCTGCTGATAATACGGCTGGTTCTGGCGAAGCTGCTCCTGCGCGGCGGCGATCAGGCGGAAATAATGTTCGGCGTGCTGATAATAATTCTCGGCGGCGATGGGATCTCCGGAGCTTTGCGCGTCGCGGGCAAGCTGGAGATATTTTTCGGCAATGTGCGAAGCCGTTCCCCGGATTTTCACGTCCGGCCCGTTGGACTCGTACATCCGCGACAACGGATTCTGGTGGTGATGGCCACCCTTACGATTGCGACCGCGCATACGTTTATTCTGACCGTTTCTCATGGTTTGCTATTCCGCCAACCCCGTTGTGCGCGACGGCAACGGCGCCGTCGCATTCTGTTCATCGTCTTTATAGTCGTCGAACGTCACTCAAATATCGCCGTATCGGCCCAATGCCGCCCGTCTCCGCTCTTCAGCGCACGCCACTGAGCATCACCCCCAAGCCGAACGGGCCTCGTCCGCGCCGCCACCCGCCGCGTCATTTGGCTTTGTCATGCGCGCGCTTTATCGGCATCGATGCGCCGAACCGGTGACAACGTCTCAGCTTAACCGTCGCGGTTTGAACTTTCTGCGCTCTGAATTTGGCGATCCTTGTGCCGGCCAATCCGGCGTTCGCTATCCAGTTATCGCTTGCCAGCTTTCGCTTTTCTGCCTGGCCTGCATTGCCGACCTTTTGGAGCCAACTCTTTCAGTCGGGCTCTTAGGTGTTCAGGGCAACGCGGCACCCTCATCTTGGGCCGATTCCGTGAGCCGCAAGCTAGTCGGTTCCGGCGGACATTCCAAGTGCTTTTTTGCCGGGCCCGACGCCCGCGCTTTCATGCCCGTTAACTTGCTACTTTCTTGCAACGAGGGCGCGCGGCACGCCATTTAAATCGGGTTGCGGCGGCGAGGGCGCAAGCCCGGCCGCGGCAAATAAAGCCGTTACCGATTCCGCCTGGCCGGCGCCAAGCTCGACGACGAGCACCCCATCGTCGGCCAAGAGCGCGGGCGCCGTGGCGGCAATCGCCCGGTAAAATCCGAGTCCGTCGGGTCCGCCGTCGAGCGCGCGGCGCGGATCGAACAGGCGCACCTCCGGCGGCAATGCCGCGATGTCCGCCGACGCGATGTAGGGCGGGTTGGACACGATAATGTCGAATGGACGACATAGCGCCGTCGCCAAGTCACAGGCGACAAAGGCGGCACGGGTCAGGCCGAGGCGGCGCGCGTTCACGCGCGCGATCGTCAGCGCGCCGGGGCTCGTATCGGTGCCGACGCCGAAGGCATTCGGCAGCTCGCGCAAAAGCGCGAGCAGAATGGCGCCACTGCCGGTGCCGAGGTCGGCGATGCGCAACGGGCGCGAGCGCAATCCACCGCGGTCAATCGCGGCGAGCGCGGCCTCGACGACGGTTTCGGTCTCCGGCCGCGGCACCAGCGTCGCGGCGCCGAGTGCGAGTTCAAGACCCCAAAATTCCTTGTTGCCGACGATCCGGGCGATTGGCTCGCGACCCAGCCGGCGCCCGGCCACAGCCGCCACCGCCCTCTCTTCGTCCGCCGTCAATTCGCGCGCGCCCGCCGCCACCAGGCCGGTATGGTCGAGGGAAAGCGCGTGGCCGACCAGCAGCCGGGCATCGAGCTCGGGCGAAGCGAGGCCCGCGGCGCGAAATTTCGCCGCCCAGACTCGCCGTGCTTGGTCGACGGTCATTGATTTTGCGCCGTTGTACGACATAGCCGCCGCGCGCGCTCCCGCCGCCGGCGGCATCAGCTCGTTTCCTCGGCCGCGAGCAGGGCCGCCTGATTTTCGGCGACCAGCGCGTCGATGATTTCGCCGAGCGCCTCGCCTTCCAAAATCTGCGGCAGTTTGTAGAGCGTGAGATTGATGCGATGGTCCGAGACGCGGCCTTGCGGATAATTGTAGGTGCGGATGCGCTCCGAGCGATCGCCGGTGCCGACCTGGCCGCGGCGCTCGGCCGCGCGGGCTGCCTCCTGCTTCTGCCGCTCGAAATCGTAGAGCCGGGTGCGCAGCACGGCCATCGCCTTGGCGCGGTTGCGATGCTGGGAACGGTCTTCCTGCATCATGACCACGATGCCCGAAGGAATATGCGTCACCCGCACCGCCGATTCGGTCTTGTTGACGTGCTGGCCGCCGGCGCCGCCTGAGCGCAAGGTGTCGATGCGCAGATCGCTTTCGACGATCGGCACGTCGACCTCCTGCGCCTCCGGCAATACGGCAACGGTGGCGGTCGAGGTGTGGATCCGCCCGGAAGCCTCGGTATCCGGCACGCGCTGGACGCGGTGCACGCCGGATTCGAATTTCAGCTTGGCGAAGGCGCCACGGCCGCGGATTTCGGCGATGATTTCCTTATAGCCGCCCATCGCGCCTTCGCTGGCGGTCACCATTTCCACCTTCCAGCCCTGCTTGGCGGCGTAACGCTCGTACATGCGGAACAGGTCGCCGGCGAACAAGGCCGCTTCGTCGCCGCCGGTGCCGGCGCGGATTTCGAGAATGACGTTGCGTTCGTCCATCGCGTCTTTGGGCAACAGCGCCAGCCGCAATTGCTGTTCCAGCATCACCCGTCGCGCTTCCAGCTCGGGCTTTTCCGCCTCGGCGATGGAGCGCATCTCGGCGTCGGTCGAGGCATCGGCGATCAGGCTGGTAAGCCCGTCGAGCTCGCGCTGCGCGGCGCGATAGGAATTGACCGCCTCCACCACGGGCGCGAGCTCGGCGAATTCGCGCGACAGCTTCACATAGGTCTCGGGCGGCAGCGCCGCGCTGAGATCGCGCTGCAGCGCCGTGTGTCGGGCGACCAGCGCATCGAGTTTTTGGTCGGGCAGCATTCTCTATCCGTCATGCCCGGCTTTCATGCCGGGCATCCGCGTCTTGTTTGGTGCTAAGTAGAAGACGCGGATGGCCGGGACAAGCCCGGCCGTGACGTCTCTCTCTCTGCTAAAGCTGCAAGCTGTTGTCGGCGGCAAATTGCTCCAACCGGGCGCGAATCGGCGCGCCGCGGCTGCCTTCTTCGATCAGCGGGCCAAGAAACGCGGCGGCCTTGCGGCAATCGAGATCGAGCAACATCGCCTTGACCGGTCCGATGGCCGACGGGGTGAGCGACAGCGAGCGGTAGCCCAGCGCGGTCAGCGCCAGGGCCCCAACCGGTTGCGACGCCAGTTCGCCGCACACGGTGACCGGCTTGTCATAGGCGCGCGCCTTATCGACGATTTCCTTGAGCGCGCGCAGCACCGGGGCTGACAGCGCGTCGAAGCGGTTCGATACCCGCGGATTGCCGCGGTCGATCGCATAGAGGAATTGCACCAGGTCGTTGGAGCCCACCGAGAGGAAGTCGACGCGCTGCAAAAGCTCGTCGAGCTGATACAGCAGCGACGGCACCTCGACCATGCTGCCGACCTCGACCTCGTCGGGCAGTTTGTGGCCGTGGCGGCGCAGATGGGTGAGTTCGCGCTCGACCAATTCCTTGGCCTGGTCGAATTCCTCGACCGTCGAGATCATGGGGAACATGATCTTGAGCGCGCGATTGCCGGCCGCCCGCAGCAGCGCGCGCAATTGCGTGCGCAGGAGTCCGGGACGGTCGAGACCGAGACGGATCGCGCGCCAGCCGAGCGCGGGATTCTCCTCCTCGACGTTGCGCATATAGGGCAGCACCTTGTCGCCGCCGATGTCGAGCGTGCGAAACGTCACCGGCTTGTCGCCGGCGGCATCGAGCACGGCGCGATACAGCGCATATTGCTCGCTGGTGCGCGGAAAGTTCGGCGCGACCATGAATTGCAGCTCGGTGCGGAACAGCCCGATGCCGCCGGCCCCGGTATCCTCGATATGCGGCAGGTCGACGGAGAGGCCGGCATTGAGCAGCAATTTCACTTCCGCGCCGTCCTTGGTGATGCATGGCCTGTCGCGCAGCGACTGGTATTGCTGCTGGCGCCGCGCCCGCAACCGCACGCGCTCGGCGTAGGCCGCCTCCATGTCCGGCAGCGGTCGGATATGGAGATCGCCGGTCGTGCCGTCGACGATGATGGCGTCGCCCGGGTCGGCGATGCCGGTGGCGTTGTCGATGTCGCCGACCGCGGGAATGCCGAGCGCGCGCGCCACGATCGCGACATGCGAATGCGGGCCGCCCTCTTCCAGCACCAGGCCACGCAGGCGCTTGCGGTCGTAATCGAGCAGTGCCGCCGGCCCCATCGAACGCGCCACCAAGATCGCGTTCTCCGGCAGGCTGTCGCGCGACGGCGCATGATCGCGGCCGGTGAGTTGGCGCATCAGGCGATTGGCGAGGTCGTCGAGGTCGTGCAGGCGCTCGCGCAGGAACGGATCGGTCTGCCGCAACATGCGGGCGCGAGTATCGGACTGCACGCGTTCCACCGCGGCTTCGGCGGTCAGGCCGGTCATCACCGCCTCTTCGAGCTTGTGCACCCAGCCGCGGTCATAGGCGAACATGCGATAGGCTTCGAGCACCTCGCGATGCTCGCCGCCCTCGACGACGTCGCCGTGCTCCAGCATCTCATCGAGATTGGATTGCAGCGTCTCGATAGCGGCTTTGAGGTGCTCCAATTCCTTGGGCATGTTGTCGGCGATGAAATTGGTGACGACGACGCGCGGCTCGTGCAGCACGACGTGGCCGAGCGCGATGCCCTCGCTGAGCGCCGTGCCCTTGAAATGCACCGAATGGCGCGCGGCCGGCTCGGCGCCGGGCAGCGCCAGCGCCGAGAGCTCGCCGGAGGCAATCATCTCGGCGAGCACCATGGCGGTGGTCTGCAGCGCCTCGACTTCCTCTTCGGAATAGGTGCGCCGGGCGCGGTTCTGGACCACCAGCACGCCGAGCGTGTTGCCGGCGCGCAAGATCGGCACGCCGAGGAACGAGTGATAGATCTCCTCGCCGGTTTCCGGCCGGAACGAGAATGCCGGATGGGCCTGCGCGTTCGACAGATTGATCGGGCTGGCCTGGCTCGCCACCAGGCCGACGAGGCCCTCATCGGAGCGCATCACGGTGTGGTGCACGGCTTCGCGATTGAGGCCTTCGGTGGCGTAGAGCTCGAGGGTAGCGTCAACGCGCAGCACATAGACGGAGCAGACCTCCGCAACCATGTTGGCGGCGATCAGCACCACGATCTTGTCGAGGCGTTCCTGCGCGCTGACCGGCTCCGCCATCACTTCGCGAAGCCGGCGCAACAGCACGCGCGGACCGCCCAGCGCGCCACGCATGGCGGCAGCTCCCTGGGGCATGGTTATGGCCGGAGCGGAGCCCGTGATGCGCCGGCCGGAATCAAAGAGGAATTCGCCCGGGTCCCGTCCCGCGGCGAATGTCCTCAAGCCTATATCGAATGCGGCATGCAAACCGCAAGCCAGAGACAACGATATGACAACACGAACGAATTATGTTGCGGTGCAACTAAGCGCGCTGCTCAGGCCGTGGCGTTATCGAGATTGTACAACGAATGCAATGTGCGCACCGCGAGCTCGGTAAAAGCCGCGTCAATCAGAAGCGAAAACTTGATTTCAGAGGTCGTAATGGCGCGGATATTGATCGAGCGCTCGGCCAATGCACTGAAGGCCTGAGCGGCGACCCCGGCATGGCTGCGCATGCCGATGCCGATGACCGAGATCTTGGCGACATCGGTGGCGCCGTCGAGCCGGCTATAGCCGATCGTGCCTTTGGCCTTGGCGATGACGTCGAGCGAGCGCTGGTAGTCCGCAGCCGGCACGGTGAAGGTCAGATCGGTGGTTTTGCCGTCGGCCGAGACGTTCTGCACGATCATGTCGACATTGATATTGGCCTCGGCGAGCGGGCCGAATATGGCTGCCGCGACTCCGGGCTTATCCTGAACCTGGCGGATCGAGATTTGCGCCTCGTCCCTGGAGAAGGCGATGCCGGTGACCGTTTGCTGTTCCATGATCTCCCCCTCGTCGCAGATCAGTGTGCCGGGCGGATGACCGTGCGGGTCGATTTTCTCGGGCGGGTCGAAGCTCGAGCGCACGAAAATGCGGACATTATGCACCATGCCGAGTTCGACCGAACGCACCTGCAGGACCTTGGCGCCGAGCGACGCAAGCTCCAGCATTTCCTCGAACGCGATCTTGTCGAGCCGGCGCGCGCGCGGCACCACGCGCGGATCGGTGGTGTAGACGCCGTCGACGTCGGTATAGATGTCGCAGCGATCGGCGCGGATCGCGGCCGCGATCGCCACGGCCGAGGTATCCGAGCCGCCGCGGCCGAGCGTGGTGATGCGATTGGTGTCCTTGTGCACGCCCTGGAAGCCGGCAATGACCGCGACCTCCCTGCGCTCCTTGAAACGCCGGATCAGCTCATCGCCATTGACCTCGACGATGCGCGCCGATCCGTGCACATCCGACGTCAGAATCGGCACCTGCCAGCCCTGCCAGGAGCGCGCGTTGATATCGAGGTCCTGCAGCGTGATGGCGAGAAGGCCAGCGGTGACCTCCTCACCGGTGGCGACCACGGCGTCGTATTCGCGCGCGTCGAAGATACGCCGCTCTCTCAGCGCCGCCTCGCACCAGGCGATGAGCTGATTGGTCACGCCGGCCATGGCGGAGACCACGACGGCGACTTCGTGGCCGGCATCGACCTCGCGCTTGACGTGGCGCGCGACATTGCGGATGCGCTCGATATCGGCGACCGAAGTGCCGCCGAATTTCATGACGAGACGGGCCATAACGGCTATTCGCGCTGCTTACCTAAGGGCGCGTATAGATACCGGCGAGGTCCGCCCGCTGCAACATCGGCCGATTGCAGCCGGCGATTTTTCACTCCCTTTCGGGAACGATGGAGACGGCCCGATTAACCCAGAACTCCGGTTTCAGAGGCTCGCATGACGTGCGCTCGCATGACGTGCTTGGCCGAAACACATGGTGCGGCCTTCCCGATCGCCGGCTAGTCGCCGCTTGCCAGTTCGCGTTTCCTGGGTGTCTCGACAGGCAGCGGGCGAGGCGTTCCACCCCAGCACGCGGCGGCACCCATCATCGACGACCAGAAGGCGACCCATAAAAGCACAGGCATGACCATTTTCTCCTCAATAGATCGGTCATTGAAAGAACGTTTCACTTCGTCAACGTTGGTCTAAAGTCACAGTTCCAATGTTCGGGGCACACACACATGCGTGATCGGCAGGAACAAGATCGCCAGCAGAAAATCGCGGTGATCGGCGGCGGACTGATGGGTCATGGCATCGCCTATCTGCTCGCGGCGGCGGGACACCGGATCGCGGTGTTCGAGCCATCGGCCGAGATCCGCGGCTCGCTCGCTGCGCGATTGCAGGCGATCGTCGAGCTCCTCGGCGACGATGCGGCGCTCGTGGAGCGCATCGTCGCGCATGACGCGCTCGCCCCCGCCGTGCGAGGCGCAAGCTTCGTGTTTGAAGCGGCGCCGGAGAAGCTGCCGCTCAAGCAGCAGATCTTTGCCGAACTGGAGACGTTCACCGCGCCGGACACGATCCTTGCCAGCAACAGTTCGGCGATTCCATCGACCGAGATCGGCCGGCACCTTAAATATCGCGAACGGGTGCTCGGCACGCATTTCTGGAATCCGCCGCATCTGGTGCCGCTGGTCGAGGTCACGCAAAACGAAAAAACGGCTCCCGAGGCCGTGCAGCGAACCATTGAGCTGTTGCGCGACGCCGGCAAAACGCCGGTGCATGTGCGGCGCGACGTGCCCGGCTTCGTCGGCAACCGCCTGCAGCATGCGATGAAACGCGAGGCGATCGCGCTCGTCGCCGCGGGTGTTTGCGACGCCGATACCATCGATGTCGTCGTGCGCGAGGGGTTTGGCGCACGCACCGCCGTGCTCGGCCCGATGGAGCAGTCCGACCTCGTCGGAACCAATCTGACCCTCGACATTGCCGAGGTGCTCTACGCCGATCTCGACCGCACGCCGGGGCCGCATCAATATCTGCGCGACATCGTGGCCGCCGGCAAACTCGGCATGAAGACCGGCGAGGGATTGCGCAAATGGACGCCGGAGCGGGCCGACGCCGTCCGCGCGCGGCTGTCGCGTTTTCTCGCCGAACAAGCCAAGGCACGGAAAAAGAAGCCGGCTTAGGCGTGGGGGCAATCGATCATTAGCGCTTTGCAACGCGTCCGATTGTCGCCCCGCGCACTCTTTCGCAAGCCGAGTCGTCTTGACCGTGTTGCAACCGCAGTAGAAAATGCCGCCACTTCGGGCACGGCGCGGCCTTATGGGTTTGGCCTCGCCGCTGCACCGTAGGCGCCCGCACAGGGTTCGCGACAAAAAACGACGACGCCCACCACGAAACCTTCGTGGTCAAACCCCCAAAAATAAAAACAGCATCAACAGGGAGGATCGAACATGTCGAACCACACACTATCCGTGCGCCGTCGCACGTTGCTCCAAGCCGGTCTTGCGCTGGGCGCCAGCCAGGCCATCGGCGCCCCGTTCGTCATCAAGGCACTTGGCGATGAGCCGGTGAAGATCGGCATGGTCGATCCACTGACCGGCGTGCTGTCGGCGCTGGCGCAAAGCGAGGTCGACGGCGCCAAATACGCCGAGGCCGAGATCAATAAGAAGGGCGGCATTCTCGGCCGGCAAGTCCAGCTTTTGGTCGAGGATTCGGCGAACGACGTCGGCACCGGCGTGCAGAAAACCCGCAAGCTGATCGATCGCGACCAGGTCAATGCCATCATCGGCGACGTGAATTCGGGCATCGCTTACGCCATGTCGCAGGTGACCAACGAAAAGAAGGTGTTCCATATCGTCGCCGGCGGCCATACTGATCCGATCACCGGCACCAATTGCAAGTGGAACGTCTTCCGCGTCTGCAACACCACGACGATGGATGCCGAGGCGGTGACGCCGGAACTGGTAAAGAAGTTCGGCAAGAAATGGTTTTTCGTCACGCCCGATTATGCCTACGGTCACACCCTGCAGGATGCCTTCGTCAAGGCGCTGACCAAGCTCGGCGGCACCTATGAAGGCGACATGCTGCCGATCAACAACACCGATTTCTCCGCGACGTTGATCAAGGCCAAGGCCTACAAGCCTAACGTCCTCCTCAACAATATGGGCGGCCTGACCCAGATCAACTGTATGAAGCAGTTCACCCAGTTCGGCATGCAGAACGAAATGGGACTCGGCGGTGCGCTGTTCGAATTGGAAAGCATCAAGGGCTGCCCGCCGGAAGCGCAAACCGGCTGGTGGGACATGGAGTGGTGGTGGAATCAGCCGAACGTGCCCGAGGTGGTGAAGTTCGTCGCCGATTACCGTGCCGCGACCAAAAAGACTCCGTCGGCACGCGACTGGTTCGGCTATGTGTCGATGCACTCGGTCCGGCTCGCCGCGGACAAAGCGAAGTCGCTCGACGGACCGAAACTGGCGGCGGCAATGGAAGACATGGAACTGCCGCCGGATGTGGCGCTGCAACCCGGCAAGGTGGTCTATCGCAAGGGCGATCACGAGCTGATGCCCAATATCTTCGTCGGCGAAGTGCATCCGTCGAAAGGAGCCGCCGACGACGTGTTCACGCTCGGCACATTGGTCCCCGGCGCACAAGCGGCAGGTTCGGTGGAAGAGACCGGCTGCAAGATGGTTGAACCGAGCTAAGCCTTCCTGCAACTCGCCGCGGAAATCTCAAGCGTAGAGCGCCGATGACTCAGCTCATCTTGTTTAACGTGACCAATGGGCTGATCATCGGTGCGTTCTACGTGCTGATGGCGCTTGGCCTCTCGCTCATTCTCAATCTCTCCAACGTCATCAACTTTGCGCACGGCAATTTCCTGGCATTGGGCGGCTATCTCGCCTTCGCGTTGACGCCCACGCTGGGTTATTGGGGTGCGCTTGTTGTTTCCCCGTTCCTCGTCGCGCTGATCGGGCTCGTCGTCGAGCGGTTGATGATCCGCCGCATCTATGGGCGCGACCCGGTCTACAGCCTGTTGCTGACCTTCGGCCTGGCCTTCGTCATGCAGGACGCGGCGCGCTATATCTGGGGCCCGAACGGCCTGCCGCTCGGTCTGCCCGCTGCGCTGGCGCAGCCGATCTCGCCCGATCTGTTCTTCATCACCTATTACCGCATCTTCATGGTCGCGGTGGTGATCGTTGCCGTGGCCGGGCTGTTTGCATTCATGCGCTACACGCGCGTCGGACTGCGCATTCGCGCCGGAACCCTCGACCTTGAGACTGTCGCTTCGCTCGGCGTCAATGTCCGTCACTTGCGGACGTTCAATTTTGCGGTGGGCTGCCTCTTGGCGGGCCTCAGCGGCGTGCTCGCCGCCGGACAGATCGGGCTTAATCCCAACATGGGCGACGATCTCCTGATGCCGAGCTTCATCGCCATCATCGTCGGCGGCGTCGGCAGCCTGATCGGGACGTTGTTCGGCGGCTTGTTGATCGGCATGGCCGCGGCGCTGACCACGGTTTTCTACCCGTCGGCCAGTGAAGCGGTAATCTATGCGATCCTGATGGCCGTGCTCTTGATCCGGCCGCGCGGCCTCGTCGGCGAGGAAGGCATGCTGTCATGACCATGGCGATTGCCTCGCTTGGCGGACGGCTCCCGATCACGGCGGGCCGCCGCGAACTCACGCTGGTCTTGATTTGGGCGGTGCTGCTCTCGGTGCCGTTCTGGCTGCCGCTCCTCGGCGGCTACACCGCGCTCGCCGGCCGCGTGCTGGTGTTCGGCCTGGCCGCGATGGGGCTCAACATGCTGTTGGGCTTCACCGGCGTGCTGAGCTTCGGTCACGCCGCCTATTTCGGGCTTGGCGCCTACGGCGCCGGACTGACGCTGCGCTATTTGGTGCACTCGACGCCGCTTGCCATGCTCGCCGGCACGCTGCTCGGCGGCTTGGCCGGGACATTGTTCGGCCTCCTGATCGTGCGGCGCCGCGGCGTCTATTTCGCCATGTGCACCATCGCCTTCGGTCAGCTCTGGTATTACCTCGCTTACAGCTGGAACAGCTTCACCGGCGGCTTTGACGGCTTGCGCGACTTCCAGCGCCAGCCGATCGGTTTTGGCCCGCTCACGCTGCACATCGAGGACGGCGGTACCACGTTCTACTTCTTTCTGCTGGCCATCTTCGCCGTCGCGGCGGCCTTGATGGGCGTGCTGTTGCGCTCGCCGTTCGGCCGCACGTTGCTGGCGATCCGCGAGAACGAGCGCCGCGCCCGCTTCCTCGGCATCCCGGTCGAGCGGCACATCTGGCTGTCGTTCTCGATCTCCTGTTTCTTCACCGCGCTTGCCGGCACGCTCTATGCGCTGCTCAACAATTTCGCCGATCCGCTGACGCTGCATTATTCGCTGTCCGGCTATTTCGTGGTCATGACGGTGATGGGCGGCATGCGAACGTTCTGGGGACCGCTCCTCGGCGCTGCCGTGTTCGTCGCGATGCAGGACTATATCTCATCGATGACGGTGAACTGGATGTCGTTCGTCGGCGCCATCTTCATGCTGGTCGTGCTGTTCTTCCCGCGCGGACTGCTCGGCGCGATGCGCCGTCGCCTGAAGAGCTGAGCTAACTTCAATCGGGCGCGTGGTCCGATTTCAGTACGGCAGCCCGGCATATTGCTCCGCCAACGACGCCTGCGCGGCCTCGGACCCGCACAGATAATCGAACTGATTGATGCGCATCTGCATCTCGAAAGGCGTTTCGCCGGGAAAGCGGTGTACCAGCATGGTCAGCCACCACGACATGCGCGCGGCGCCCCACACCCGGCGCAGCGCCGTCTCGGAATAGCCGTCGAGATAGTCGGCCTTGCCGTTGCGGTAGAATTCGATCAGCGCCCGAGACAGATAGAACACGTCGGAAATCGCCAGGTTAAGGCCCTTGGCTCCGGTCGGCGGCACGATGTGGGCGGCATCGCCGGCGAGAAACAGCGCGCCGTAGCGCATCGGCTCGGCGACGAAGCTGCGCAGCGGCGCGATCGATTTTTCGATCGACGGCCCGGTGACGATGCCGTCGGCCATATCCTTCGGACATCGCGCCAGGAATTCCTGCCAGAAGCGGTCGTCCGGCCAATTCCCTACCTCGTCATGGAGATCGCACTGGATGTAGTAGCGGCTCAGCATCGGATTGCGCATCGATGCCAGGGCAAAGCCGCGGCTGTGATAGCAATAGACCATGTCCGGATATGGCGGCGTCTCCGACAAGATGCCGAGCCAGCCGAACGGATAGCCCTTCTCGTAGGTCTTGAGCAGTTCGGCGGGTATCGATGTCCGGCTGATGCCGTGAAAGCCGTCGCAGCCGGCGATGTAATCGCAGTCGATCCGCGCGCTCGAGCCGTCTTTTTCGTAGGTCACGTAGGGCCGCTTCGACGTAAGCTCATGAAGCCGCACATTGGCCGCTTCGTCGAAAATCACGCCGCCGGCGGCGTCGCGCGCGGCATAAAGGTCTTCGGTAAGCGCGGTCTGGCCGTAGGTCATCATGATCTTGCCGGTGAACTTCTTGGTGTCGATGAAGAACCGCTCGCGTCCCTCCCAGGCGATGCCCGAGCCGTTGTGCGGGTGGCCTTCGCGATCCATGCGCGCGCCGAGCCCGACCTCGCGCAGCAGCGTGACGCTGCCGTTCTCCAGCACGCCGGCCCGGATCCGCTGCAATACATAGGACCGGCTCTGCCGCTCCAGCACGATATTGTCGATGCCGTTGCGATCGAGGATGTGGGACAGCAGCAGGCCGGCGGGACCGCCGCCGATTATGGCGACTTGGGTGCGCATCGCGTCAATCTAGAGCATGATCCGCAAAAGTGGATACCGGCTCGCCGGATGAGCGCGAACGGTTCCGCGCCGTTCATCCGCTAATAGGGCAGCCCCACGTAGTTTTCGGCAAACGCCGTCGCCGCGGCCTTGGACCGGAACAGATAATCGAGATCGGCGAGCTGCAGCTGATAATCGAACGGGTTGTCGGAAATCCGGTGCAGCATCGTCGTCATCCACCAGGAGAAGCGTTCCGCCTTCCACACCCGCAACAGCGCGCGCTCGGAATAATGCTCGAGACCCGAGTCCGATTTGTCCCGGTAATGCTCGATGAGCCCCCGCGCGAGATATTGCACATCGCTCGCCGCGAGATTGAGCCCCTTGGCGCCGGTCGGCGGCACGATGTGCGCGGCGTCGCCGGCGAGAAACAGGCGGCCGAAACGCATCGGCTCGGCGACGAAGCTGCGCAACGGCGCAATGCTCTTTTCGATCGACGGGCCGGTGACCAGTGCCTCGCGCGCCTCGTCGTCGAGGCGGGGTCGCAGTTCCTCCCAGAAACGCTCGTCGGGCCAGGATTCGATGTCGTCGGCAAGGCTGCATTGGATGTAATAGCGGCTGCGCGTCGGCGAGCGCATCGAGCACAGCGCAAAGCCGCGCGGATGCCGCACATAGATCAGTTCTTCGGACACCGGCGGCGTCTCCGAGAGGATGCCGAGCCAGCCCAGGGGATAGACCCGCTCGTAATTGCTGATCGCGCTCGGCGGCACGCTTTTGCGGCTGATGCCGTGGAAGCCGTCGCAACCGGCGATGAAGTCGCATTCAATCTCGTGGGTTGATCCGTCCTTGCGAAACGTCACGCGCGGCTTGCCGCCGTGAATGTCGTGCAAGGCGACGTCGTAAGCCGCATAGAGCGTCGGCGCGCCGACCGCTGCACGGCCGTCCATCAGATCCTTGGTGATCTCGGTCTGGCCGTAGACCATGACCGACTTGCCGGTGAGCTCCTTGAACGACAGATGATGGCGCTTGCCGTCGACACAGATCTGCACGCCGTCGTGAATGAGGCCGTCGCGGTGCATGCGCTCGCCGACGCCGGCTTCGTCGAGGAGATCCATCGTTACTTGCTCGATCACGCCGGCGCGGACGCGGCCGAGCACGTATTCGCCGGTGTGGCGCTCGACGATGACGTTGTCGATCCCGTTCTTGTGCAGGAGCTGGCCGAGCAACAACCCGGCCGGACCGGCGCCGATGATGGCCACTTGGGTGCGCATGGGTCACCTGAGGATTTCGCGATGATGCAATATTCCCGGGAACGGCGCGCGGCAACATGATCCATGTCAAATCGACACGGCGGAAGCCGCGGGCCGGTTACCCGCGGCCGATGCCCATAGTTTCGATGCCCGTAGTCTGGATGCCCATTGTTTAGAGGCCCATAGTTTAAATGCCCATGGCCTCGACAAAGGCACGCCGCACCTGCGCCGGCTGGCCGTAATGGTGGCGGAATTCCTTGAGCCGCTGCCGCAGGATCGGATCCTTGTCATAGTCGGCGAGCGGGATCCCCTCGGTGTTGAGTTCCCGCGCCATGTTGGGCAACGCGATGCAGGCCGCCGCATTGGCGCTGCGAACGACGCCGGCCGGTTCTTTGCCGGCCGCCACGGCCTCCATCTCCTGGAAGAAGCGGTTGCGCATCATGGTGATGCCGATGTCGCTCGAGCGCAGGTGTTCCTTGGTGCGATCGGCGATGCGGCCCTGACCGACCCAGGCGACGATGTCCTGATTAATGACGTGGCTGGAAATCCAGCGGCCGCTTTCGTCCTTGATCGGGCTGACCCAGGTCGGCACGCGCTCCTGTGTGTAAGGCTCGCGACCCTTGGGCACGCGCATGAAGAACCAGGCGACGGAGAGGGTGTTCTCGTCGTCGACCGGCACCCGCCATTCGAAATGACTGCCGAGATAAAACCCGTTCGGCCACAGCGCGACGCGTCCCACGGTCCAGTAGCGGTCCTGCTCGCTCTGGCCTTCGCGCACGCGCTTGTAGACGAAGCCATGCTCGAATTCCTCGAATTTGACCTTGAGATGCTTCGGCGCCGTGTTGGCGGTGCCGCCCTGCAAGCGGCTGCCCCAATTGTCATGCATCCATTCGAAATGGACGGGATCGATGGAGTTCTCCTGGCACTGAAACCAATTGCATGGGATGTCGGCCAGCACGATCTCGCGAAAGCCGTTGGTCCAGGTGAACGGCTCCCACACCGGCAATTCGGGCGCCGGCAACGGTCCGAGATAGGCGAAGAGCAGGCCCGCGCATTCCTTCACCGGATAGGCCTTGGTGTCGCAGCCCGCCTTCGAGGGTTTTGGATTGGCGGTGTCCTCGTAGGGCTGTTCCAGGCAGCGGCCGGTCTCATTGACGAGCCAGCCGTGATAGCTGCAGCGGATACCCTCCTCCTCCACCCAGCCGTAGGACATGTCGGCGCGGCGATGCGGGCAATGCCGGTCGACCAGCCCGTAACGGCCGCGCAAATCCCGATAGAGCACGAGATCCTCGCCCAGGAGGCGAACGGTTTTGATCGGGTTGGCGTCCAGCTCGCTGGCGCCGGCAATCGGTTGCCAGTAGCGGCGTAAAAGTTCGCCCATCGGCGTGCCGGGTCCGACGCGCGTGAGCATTTCGTTACGGGCGGCAGTAAGCAAACCATCCTCCCCAACTGTGTTTTCCGTGCCTGCGATTATTTCACCTCTTGCGGCGGCCGGGGAGAGGGGAAGTTTCGCGGAATTCGAAGCAAGGGGACGGACGACGCGTGACGCCTGCCGCCGCCGCGATCGACCGAAATTACTTCAAATCGAAGATAACTTCTTATCGGCCATGCAAAGGTTTTGCGGTTGGATGACGCCATGCACGCAGCCGACGGAACGAGCCCGCATTCCGCCGCATGGTTCGTCGAGCCCGATCCGGTCGGCGCCGGCCGCCGCGCACAGAAAGGTGCGCGGGTGCGGAAGGAAACCGGCACCTCGATGCGGGCCGTCATTGTTTCCACGCTGTTTCTGGTTCTTTTTACGACCGCGATCATTTTCGGCGGCCATGCCGCCATCGACCCGTTGCTGCGGATGGCAACCGCGGCACGCCATTCCGAATCGGTGGGCGACATCGTCATGCCGATGCCCGACGGCAAATTCTGTCGCCACATGTCGTTCGATAACAAAACGTCGGAAATGAACGAGGGCGACCTGGAACCCTGCCCGGACGATCTGTTGCGCGGCCAGTTCCGCCGCGGCGGCCGCGGTTTCACCTGGGGCAAGGAATAGTTCCGCGACTTTTCGTCGGCTGAGCCGCAGGTTCCAGAATACCGGCGGCAGCGACCGTACTTTCGCCACCTTTGAGCGAGCATCTGGCGCAGCGACGGGCGGGGCGACTTGCAAGCGACAACTAAGTCCTAACGAACGGTCCCTGCACCGCTGCCTTCGCCGCGCGCAAACGAAACTTTGGAGCTAGTTGGGGAAATGTCCATGCGGATCGTGCGTTTTATTTGTTTGCTGGCGCTCTTTGCCGGCGCGTCGCTCTATCGTACCGGCAGCGCCAATGCCGAGGTTCCGCAAGACGTGCAACAGGCCTGCACGCCCGATGCCATGCGGCTCTGCTCTCAGTTCATCCCGGATGTGGCGAAGATCACCGCCTGCATGAACGCCAAGCATTCTCAGCTCAGCTCCACCTGTCGCACCGCGATGCGCGGCGGCAGACACGAAGTCCGGCGCGAAGCGCGGCACGTCGTGCGGCACGAACGCCGCGAGGCTCGCGAGCACGAACGGCACGAGGCGAGGCACGAGCGGCACGAGGCGAGGCACGAAGCCCGCCATTACGGGCACCACCGCTGCGATCCGTTTACCCACATGTGCAGCTGAGCGGCGCGCCGATCACTTCACCGGCCAGCACTCGAAGGCGGTCGGCTGGATGGACAGATCCTTGGCGTCGCACAAATAAACGTCCTTGTCCTTCTGCAGGACAAGGGTGCCGACGACGCCGGACTGGTTGCCGGTAGCGGCTTTGATTTTGAAGCCCGCGGCGACCAGCGACGACAATGCGATCAGCTTGGTCGTTGGCCGCGGCTGCTGCGCATCGGCCGACTGCGCAATCGCCACCGCGGCGGCGATTGCGGCGCCCAGCGCCGCCGCGGTAGCCAATCGCCTCGCCATCAACGTGTCCGCCTTTCAGTTCTGCGGCAGCGGCGCGATGCCGAGTTCCTTGGCAAAGGCGGCGACCTTGGCCCGCTGCTCGTCCGCCGACTTCGCAAACTCCTCCGGCCCGCCGATGTTGAGGATTTGGCCGGTGGCGCTCAGCCGCTGTTTGATCGTGTCGTCGGCGACGGCGCGGAAGTCTTCGGTGATGCGCTTGCGAAGCGCCAGCGGCATGCTCGGCGGCCCGAACAAGCCGACCAGGCCGTCGATCGTCAGCGCGGGGTAGCCGGCTTGCTGCACCGTTGGCAAATCCGGCTCGGTCGGGGCGCGCTCGCTATTGGTCACGGCAAGGAGCTTGATCTTGCCGCTTTGCAGCTGCGGCCGCACGATCGCCAGCGCCGATTCGTAAACCTGCACACGGCCCTCGGCGAGATCGTTCGCCGCATCCACCGGGTTCTTGTATGCCACTTTGCTGATATCCAGGTTTTCCTGCTTCAGCCAGCCGGCAAATATGAAATCCAGCGCGCCGGTCACGCCGGCCCAGTTGAGCTTGCCCGGCTCTTTGCGGGCGCGCGCCACCAATTGGTCGAGCGAGTTGACGCCCAAGCTTGTCGGCACCGAAATCGTGATCAGCGTATTGGAGACGCGCGTGATCGGCGCGAGATCGCTCGGCTTGTAAGGCAGGTGGTCGTGCAGGAACGGATGCGCGGTGAACGACGAGGTCGGTGCAAACAAGAGCACGTGGTCGTCGTGGGCGCCGACAAAGGCGTTGATGGCGACGATGCCGTCGCCGCCGGGGCGGTTTTCGACGACCACGGGCTGGCCCCAGCGCCGGCTCAGCCGATCGGCGAACAGCCGCGCTTCGATGTCCGAGCCGGCGCCGGGTCCGAGCGTCAGGATGAATTTCACCGAGTGGGTCGGCCAGTCCGATGCGGCCGAGGCCGATGGCGCCCGGGCGGCGAGCACAAGCACCGCGACGGCGCAAAATGCGACGGCGGACAAGAAACGCAGCGTTAGGCGCATGGACTCCCCCCCTGGGTTTTCGCCGTTGTCGCGATAGCGCCGGCATCGGCTAATGTAGAGGAATCCAATACTGCCGGGAATATAGCCGCAATGGTGCGGGGTCCTCACCCGCTTTCAGGGTCCCTAGCTTTCCAGCCCGGTCGGCACGTTTTTGTTCTCGCTCTCGAGCGTCATGCCCGCCGCAAGCGCCATGGTCTCGGCCAAGGCGGCAAAATCCTTCTGCAGATATTCGTGCGGATCCTTTTGCAAAGTCGCGGCGCCGAAATGGCTTTGCAGCACCTCGCGGGTCGCCGCCGTCACCGGCATCGGCACATCCATCTCGCGGGCCAGTTCGAGGCCGAGGTCGAGGTCCTTGCGAAGAAGTTCCGGCGTGAACGTCGTTGTCCAGTCGAGATTGACCAAGGCCGGCGATTTATAGCGCGTGAACATCGAGCCCATCACGCCATTGTTGAGGAAGGCGAGGAAGGCGTGCCGCGGCACGCCC
>DATJBH010000161.1:0-21698 GCA_035515455.1 Xanthobacteraceae bacterium | reverse complement strand
ATGCGGCTTTCCGCCCGCGGCTACCATCGCGTGCTGCGCGTCGCCCGCACGCTCGCCGACCTCGACGGCGTCGACAAGGTCGGCCGCGTGCATCTCGCCGAGGCGCTGTCCTATCGGGCGCTCACGGACGAGATCCGGCGGGCGGCCTGACCTGCGTCCCTGACCTGCGCTCCTGACCTGCGCTCCTGACCTGCGTCCCTGACCTGCGCCATTGACTGCGATGCCGCGACCGCTGAGCATCGGGCTCGACGATGATTCGCGACTTCTGGCGTGAGCGTCAGGCGTCGCGCGCGAGATCATGATGGCAAAACCGGCGCGCCCCCAGGCCTTCATTATCGCCTCGACCGATCACGGCACCATGATCGTCAACCGCTTCGATCAGCATGCCGCCGCACCCGACCGCATCTATGGCGCCGGCTTTCAGCTTCTCAACAAGGCCTCGTACGATCCGGACGAGGTCGCCATGCTGCTCACCGTGCTCGATATGCGCCGCCAGCATTACGGCGACGGGGTCATCGCGCTCGATTGCGGCGCCAATCTCGGCGTGCACACCGTCGAATGGGCCAAGCACATGACCGGCTGGGGCGTGGTCATGGCCTTCGAAGCGCAGGAGCGCATCTATTACGCGCTCGCCGGCAATATCGCGATCAACAACTGCTTCAACGCCCGCGCGGTCAATGCCGCGCTGACGAAGGAGCCCGGCACGATGAAAATTCCGCGGCCGAATTATCTGGTCAATTCCAGCTTCGGCAGCCTCGAGCTGAAGAAACGCGACAACACGGAATTCATCGGACAGCCGATCGATTATTCCGAACAGAACATGACCGAGGTGCGCGCCGTCACTCTCGATTCCTACAATTTCTCGCGCATCGATCTGATCAAGATCGACGTCGAGGGCATGGAGATGGAGGTGTTGGCGGGCGCGGCGAAAAGCATCGCCGCCAATCGTCCGATCATGCTGATCGAGGTCATGAAATCGGACCCCAACGCCCTGCGCGCCTGGCTCGAAAGTCTCGGTTATGTCGTCATTCCCAGCGGAATGAACGTGCTCGCCATCCATCAAGACGACAAATGCCGGGCGAACATCAGGATCCAAACTCCGGCGGAAGCGCCGGCGGGATAGAATTCCTTATCCCGTTCCGTTGCCGTGCCCCATGCCGCGCATCCCGACGGCGGCCAAAAACTCCTGACGCGTCTCGGCGTGATCGCGAAACACGCCGAGCATGCGGCTCGTCACCATGGTGACGCCGGGCTTGTGCACGCCGCGCGTGGTCATGCACTGATGGGTCGCTTCGGTGACGACCGCGACACCGTGCGGCTTGAGCACGGCGTCGAGACAGGAGGCGATCTCGGCGGTCATCTTCTCCTGGATCTGCAGGCGCCGCGCAAACACCTCGACGAGCCGCGCCAGCTTCGAGATGCCGACGACGCGGTTGCGCGGCAGATAGCCGATATGCACCCGGCCGATGATCGGCGCGAGATGGTGCTCGCAATGCGATTCGAAGCGGATGTCGCGCAGCACCACGACCTCGTCGTAACCGCCGGTCTCCTCGAACGTGCGCTTGAGGTATTCGCGCGGATCGTCGTTGTAGCCGGAAAACCACTCCTCATAGGCGCGCACGACGCGGGCCGGCGTCGATTTCAATCCCTCGCGGTCCGGATCGTCGCCGGCCCAGCGGATCAGCGTGCGCACCGCGGCCTCGGCGTCGCCCCGGGACGGACGCTCGGATCGGGTCGATCGCTCGGTTTTCGCGCGCGAATGCTTAGAACTTACAGCCTTATCCATCGATCTCTCCGGCGGGGACCTGCCGTTGGCAGGCGCCCGACAATCGCCCACGAACGGCTTGGGGCGCTGCATGTTAACAAAGCATAAACCCTTCCTCCAATCGCATCCGCGTGGCCGGCCAGGGCCGCGATCGGCGCAAGCAATAGGCAAGGTTCCGCGGCCAAGATCGCCCCCGCCGCGTCGATAGACCGGAGCTGGACGCGGCTTGCCGACGAACGCGCCGTTCGTACCCAGCGGGGATTTGAGACCATGCGGGATCGCGCCAGTTTCGGGAAGCCCGCGATTCTCACCCGCCGGCTCCTCTCGCTCGTCGTCCGCGCGCTCGCCGTCACCTCAATGTCCTTCGCGGTGGCGTTCGGTTTTCTGTCGGGCGCGAGGTCCCCCCTCGCCCACTATGATCCGAATTCCTTCGCTATCGGGGTCGCCGCATTGTTCGGCGCCGCCTGCGGCGGCATGGGCATTCTGCTGTCGCGCATCCGCCAGATGAAGGCCGAATTGCGCGGCCTCGAGGCGCGCCTCGACGAAGCCGAGGATAGGCGCTGGGAATTCAAGGAGGCGCAGGAACGCGCCAACAGCTTTTTCGACGCGCAGGGCGACGTCATCGTTCGCCGCGACGGCAAGAGCGCGATCACTTACGCCAATGACGCGTTCTGCACGCTGGCCGGGCGCCCGCGCGACGCGCTCATAGGCACCGATTTCGCGCTTCCCGTGGAGGCGCAAGGCGAGACCACGGTGCTCGCCGACGGCACGCGGGTCTACGACCAGAAAATCGGCGCGGCCGGCGGGGCGCGCTGGATCGCCTGGCGCGAAGTCACGCTGCGTTCCGACAATGCAAGCGAGATGCAAAACGTCGGTCGCGACGTCACCGAGCGCGTCAATGCCGAGCGCGCCTTGGCCGACGCCCGCGACCAGGCCGAAGCGGCGAACCGCGCCAAGTCGCGCTTCCTGGCGATGGTATCCCATGAGATCCGTACGCCGCTGAGCGGCATCCTCGGCATGGCCGATCTCTTGGGCGACACGCCGCTCTCGCCGGAGCAGGCGACGTATCTCAAGGCGATGAAAACCTCCGGCGGCACCTTGGTGTCGTTCATCGAGGAACTGCTCGATCTGGCCAAGATCGAGGCCGGCCGGCTCGATCTCGCGCCGCGGCCTTTTGCGCTGGCCGGCTTTGTCGAGGAGGCCGTCGAGCTTCTGGGGCCGCGCGCCCAGGCCAAAGGGCTCGAAATCTGCGGTTATGTCGACGAGCGCCTGCCGTCACGCGTGGTCGGCGACCCGGCACGGCTGCGCCAGGTTGTCTTCAACCTGGTCGGCAACGCGATCAAATTCACCGAAACCGGCGGTGTCTCCATCATTGTCGAACCGGGCACGCAGCCGGACGCCATCATGATCGCCGTGCGCGACACCGGCATCGGCATCGCGCCCGAAGATCAGAGCCGTGTCTTCCTCGAATTCGAGCAGGCCGATAGCGGACCGACGCGCAAATTCGACGGCATCGGCGTCGGTCTGAGCATTTCCAAGCGCATCGTGGAGCAGATGGGCGGCGCGATCGCGATCGACAGCGCGCCGGAGCACGGCTCGACGTTTCGCGTCATGGTGCCGCTGCCGCGGGCAGGCGACGCCGACGAGCCGCCGGTAGCGGTTCCCGACCTTGCCGGCGAAGACATTCTCATCGTCGCGCCGGCCGCGGTCGAAGCGTCGCTGCTGGCGCGGCGCCTGCAGCGCTGGGGCGCGCGCACGACGATCGTGCCCGACGAAGCGGTCGCCGCGGCGCTGTTGCCGGAGCAGCCGTGGAGCGCCGTGCTGGTCGATCATGCGCGCGGCAGCCAAGCCTGCGCGGCGCTGGCGCGCTTTGCCGCAAGAATTCCCCGCCGCATCGTGCTGGTCACGCCGGCCATGCGCAATGAGCTCGCAGCGCTCAAAGAGGCGGGCTTTACCGGATATCTGATCAAACCGGTGCGCGCCGTTTCGCTGGCGGCGCGCTTTGCGCCCGGCGACGCCTTCGACCATGGCCCCGCCGTCGAGTCCGTCGAGACGCCGGGCATTGCACCGGCAGCCGGCAGCCTCTCGGTGCTGGTCGCCGAGGATAACGAGATCAACGCGCTTCTCGTGCGCACGCTTCTCGTCAAGCTTGGACACCGTCCGACCATGGCCGGCAGCGGCGGCGCCGCCGTCGCCTGCTGGCAGGCCGCGCGCGAGACCGGCGCGCCGTTCGATCATGTGCTGATGGACTTGCACATGCCGGGCATGGACGGCCTCGAAGCCGCGCGCCGCATCCGTCTGCTGGAAGCCGAGGAGAACAGCCCGCGCACCCCGATTATTGCGCTGACCGCAAGCGCATCCGCCGAAGACCGCGAGGACAGCATCGCCGCCGGCATGGACAGCTTCCTGGTCAAGCCGCTCGACCGCGAAAAGCTTGCCGCCGCGCTGGCGATGCCGGAAACCAAAGCGGCCGCCGCTTAAGACCAAGAATCCAAATCATCGGAAGCGGCCGTCGAGGCGGCCCGGCGGCGGCAACAGCGCCTCACAGCCGCCGCAGCGCCACCTCTTCGACCTGGTGGCTTTCGCTCTTTTTCAGAATCAGATCGGCGCGCGGCCGCGTCGGCAAAATGTTCTCGTGCAGATTGACGAGATTGATCCGCTCCCAGATCGAGGTCGCGGTGGCGATCGCGTCGGCGTCGGAAAGCCGCGCGTAGCGGTGGAAATAGGATTTGGGATCGGCGAAAGCGGTGCCGCGGAGCGTGAGGAAACGGCTGACATACCAGGACAGCAGCACCGCTTCTTCGGCGTCGAGATAGATCGAGAAATCGAAGAAGTCGGAGACGAACGGAACGGCTTTGCCGTCCCTCGGTAAGCGGCCGGCCTGCAGCACGTTGAGGCCCTCGACGATGAGGATTTCGGGCCGCTCGATCTCGATCCATTGATTGGGAATGACGTCGTAGATCAGATGCGAATAGACCGGCGCGCGCACCGGATGCTGGCCGGCCTTGATGTCGGAGAGAAAGCGCAGCAAAGCCGGCAGGTCGTAGCTTTCCGGAAAGCCCTTCTTCTCCATCAAGCCTTCGCGGTCGAGAATAGCGTTGGGATAGAGAAAGCCGTCGGTCGTGATCAGGTCGACCTTGGGCACGTTCGGCCAGCGCTCCAAGAGCGCCTGCAGCACGCGCGCGGTGGTCGATTTGCCGACCGCGACCGAACCGCCGACGCCGATGATATAAGGGACCTTGGCGTCCTTGGTGCCGAGAAAGCCCTGCTGCGCGCGAAACAGGCTTTGCGTCGCCGCGACGTACAGCGAGAGCAGCCGCGACAGCGGCAAATAGATGTCCTCGACCTCCGACATATCGAGGCGGTCATGCATCGAGCGCAGCCGGGTGACTTCGGCCGGCTCCAATGTCATCGGCGTGTCTTCGCGGAGCGTCGCCCAATCGCTGCGTGAGAATACCCGGTAGGGCGAGACATCCGCTGTGGTACGTTGCTCCATCCGCTTACCCGCTCTTGCGCGAGGCTTTCTCGTCGAGGCCGGATTGGCGGGTGCGCGCGCCGAGCTCGGCCTCGACCTCGTCGAGCGTAATGCCGCGGGCATGAAGCACGACCAGAAGGTGATAGAGCACGTCGGCGGCTTCCGCGATCATGCGGTCCTTATCCTCGCCGACTGCGGCAATGGCCGCCTCGACCGCCTCCTCGCCCAATTTCTTGGCACAGTGGCTGACGCCGCGATCGAGCAATTTGCGGGTGTAGGATACATCCGCGCTTTCGCGGGCGCGGTCGTTGACGCGCCGTTCCAGGTCATGAAGGGTGAACGTCGGCATGGCGGCCTTCCTTATCACCTCTGCCGCAGATATTCCCAATCTATTCCAATAACCAGGTTACGGATCGAGCCGCATCGGCAATCCGACGCGGGCCATATATTCCTTGGCTTGGCGCACTGAATATTCGCCGAAATGAAAGATCGAGGCGGCCAGCACGGCGGTGGCATGGCCTTCGCGGATGCCGGCGACGAGATGATCGAGCGTGCCGACGCCCCCCGAGGCGATGACCGGCACTGATACCGCGTCGGCCACCGCGCGGGTGAGCGCGATATCGAAACCCTGCCGGGTGCCGTCGCGATCCATCGAGGTGAGCAGGATTTCGCCGGCGCCGAGCGCGGTGACTTCACGCGCATAGGCGACGGCGTCGATGCCGGTGGGATGGCGGCCGCCGTGGGTGAAGATTTCCCAGCGCGCCGGTTCGCCGCTCCGCGACACCTTCTTGGCGTCGATCGCGACCACGATGCACTGATCGCCGAATTTCTCGGCGGCTTCTTTGACGAAGCCGCGGCGTGCCACTGCCGCGGTGTTGATCGACACCTTATCGGCGCCGGATGCGAGCAGCGCGCGGATGTCCTCGATGCTGCGCACTCCGCCGCCGACGGTGAGCGGCATGAAACAGGCTTCCGCGGTGCGCCGCACCACGTCGAGCATGATGCCGCGGTTCTCGTGGCTGGCGGTGATGTCGAGGAAGGTGAGCTCGTCGGCGCCGGCTTCGTCGTAGGCGATGGCGGCGGCCACCGGATCGCCGGCGTCGCGCAGATTGACGAAATTGACGCCTTTGACGACGCGGCCGTCCTTGACGTCGAGGCAGGGGATGACGCGGACCTTGAACATTTTATACCGAGGCCGGCGCGCCGCGCACCAGTGCCAGCGCCGCGGCGGCATCAAGCCTTCCGTCATAGAGCGCGCGGCCGACAATGGCGCCTTGCAGCTTTCGTGCGCGCGGTTCGACTAGCGCACGCACATCGTCGAGCGACGCCAAGCCGCCTGACGCGATCACTGGGATCGAGATTTGCCCGGCGAGCGCGATGGTGGCCTCAAGGTTGAGGCCTTTGAGCATGCCGTCGCGCGCGACGTCGGTATAGACGATCGCCGCGACGCCGGCGTCCTCGAAGCGCCGCGCCAGATCGAGCGCGGCAAGCTCCGACGTCGCCGCCCAGCCTTCGACCGCCACCTTGCCGTCGCGGGCATCGAGCCCGACGGCGACGCGGCCGGGAAAGGCGCGCGCCGCATCTTTCACCAGCATAGGATCGCGCACCGCGGCGGTGCCGATGATGACGCGCGCGACGCCTTTACCGAGCCATGCCTCGATCGTGGCGCGGTCGCGGATGCCGCCGCCGAGCTGTGCCGGAATTTTCACCGCGGCGAGAATGCGCTCCACGGCTTGCGCATTCATCGGCTTGCCGGCAAAGGCGCCGTCGAGATCGACGATGTGCAAATACTCGAAGCCCTGCCGCGCGAAAGCCGAAGCCTGCGCCGCCGGATCGCGGTTGAACACCGTCGCCCGCGCCATGTCGCCCTGCTGCAGGCGCACGGCTTCGCCGTTCTTCAAATCGATGGCGGGGAAAAGAATCACGGCTTCCACTTCAAGAAATTCGCAATCAAAGCGAGGCCGAGCTTTTGGCTCTTCTCCGGGTGAAATTGCGTGCCGACGATGTTGTCGCGGCCGACGATCGCGGTCACGGCGCCGCCATAGTCGGCGGTCGCGACGAGATCAGCCGGTTGCGCCGGGTTGAACTGATACGAGTGCACGAAATAGGCGTGCCGGCCCTGCGGCCCCAGGGTGAGTCCGTCGAGCAGTGCGTGCGGCCGCGCGACATTGAGCGTGTTCCAGCCCATGTGCGGGATCTTCAGGTTCGGATCGTTCGGCGCAATGCGGTCGACTTCGCCGGCGATCCAGCCGAGGCCTTCAGTCACTTCATATTCGCGGCCGCGCTCGGCAAGAAGCTGCATGCCGACGCAGATGCCGAAGAACGGCCGGCCTTTGCGGCGGACCGCATCGTCGAGCGCCTCAACCATGCCGGCAACCGCGTCGAGGCCGTGCCGGCAATCGGCAAAAGCGCCGACGCCTGGCAGCACCACGCGGTCGGCGCCCGCCACCGCGGCCGGATCTTTGGTCACCACGATCGGCTGATCCAGCCCGGCGTCATGGGCGGCGCGCTCGAATGCCTTGGCGGCCGAATGCAGATTGCCGGAACCGTAATCGACAATGGCGACGCTCACCGCTGCGCTCCCGGCTCGGGGAACAGGCCGATGACGCCCGATGCCGCTGGCCCGGCCGAACTGGGCGCCGGCGGCGGCGTTGACGCGTTGGGCGGCGCGGTCCTGCGGACGGACGCGTTGCGGACCCAGGAATCGAAGAACCGCCGCTCGGCATCTTCGAGATCGTCGCCGCTGACGATTCCGACATTTCTCCAACCGCGGCCTCGCAGCGTGAAGCGCCGCAGCGTGGCGGCTTCGAATCCCACCAGCAACGAGATCAAAAGGCCGACGACCGTGATGACAAACGCCGATACGCCTGCGCGATGCAAGGCGACGTCGAGCGCGGCAATAATAACGAGGTACATCACCAGCACCAGCCAGAGCCGGTGGCGCAGCATCCACAACGGCGTGAGCAGGAACGCCCACCAATGAAATCCATCGCGCACAAAGACCAAGCGCTCCGCCGCGGCCAATGGGTCGGCGCGCCGCTGCGGCGGTTCATAGACGGTATAAACGGACATCAGCTTCGTCTTTCAGATGCTTTGTCGTTGAGCTAACCGCCGAGCGTCCCTTTGGTCGACGGCACCTCATTGGCGGCCCGCGGATCGATGGCAACGGCCGTGCGCAGCGCCCGCGCCAGACCCTTGAAGCAGGACTCGGCGATATGGTGGTCGTTGCTGCCGTAGAGCGTGGCAACGTGCAGCGTCACCGCGGCATTCACCGCGAAGGCCTGGAACCATTCGGCAATGAGTTCGGTATCGAAAGGCCCGATCTTGGCGCGCCCGAACTCGACTTTGAACACCAGGAACGGCCGCCCGGAAATGTCGATCGCGACGCGGGTGAGCGCTTCGTCCATCGGCAGATGCACGTCGGCATAGCGGGTGATGCCCTTCATGTCGCCGAGCGCCTGCTTGAACGCCTGTCCGAGCGCGATGCCGACGTCCTCGGTGGTGTGGTGGTGATCGATATGCAAATCGCCCTTGGCCTTGACGGTCATGTCGATGCGCGAATGCCGCGCCAACAAATCGAGCATGTGATCGAGAAAGCCGATCCCGGTCGCAATCGAGGCGCGGCCTTCGCCGTCGAGATCGATCGCGACCTCGACGTCGGTCTCCTTGGTCTTGCGCTTCACCGCGCCCTTGCGCATCGCGCTCTCCGCTCGGTAATCGCGGGCCTTTTATCAGGGCTTGGCCCGACCCGCCACCCGCAGCCGCCGGATTTGCATTGGTAACGGCCAACTCCTAAATCTCTCCTGATCCAAGGATTTTCCGCGGCATGTCACCCCTCGAAACCGGCCAAGCCGGCCCCTGGCACGGCACCACGATCCTGACCGTCCGCAAAGGCGGGCTGGTTGCCGTCGGCGGCGACGGCCAAGTCTCGATCGGCCAGACCATCGTCAAAGCCAACGCCAAGAAGGTGCGCCGGCTCGGCAAAGGCGAGGTCATCGGCGGTTTTGCCGGTGCCACCGCCGACGCGTTCACTCTGTTCGAGCGGCTGGAATCCAAGCTCGAACAATATCCCGGCCAACTCACCCGTGCCGCGGTCGAGCTGGCCAAGGACTGGCGCACCGACCGGTTTTTGCGCCGGCTGGAAGCGATGATGATCGTGGCCGACAAGGACGTGTCGCTGGTGCTGACCGGCACCGGTGACGTGCTCGAGCCGGAGGCCGGCGTTGTCGGCATCGGCTCCGGCGGCAATTACGCGCTGGCCGCCGCGCGCGCGCTTATCGATGGACCGCTCGATGCCGAGGCGATCGTGCGGCGCTCGCTCGATATTGCCGCCGAAATCTGCGTCTATACCAACCGCAATGTCACGGTTGAGACCTTGAAAGGCGCCTGACCATAGTACCTTCGCTGTACACGTTCCGCCCGATGTCCGCCGCGCACTTGCCATTAATCCGGCATTGGCTGACCGCGCCTCATGTCGCGCAATGGTGGGGCAATCCGAACCATCAATATGCCCTGGTGAGCGGCGACCTGGATGACCCCGCGATGGATCAGTTCATCGTCACCATGAACGATCGTCCTTTCGCCTACCTGCAATGTTACGATCCTCAAGCGTGGCCCGATAACGGCCTGGGTCCGCAGCCCGGCGGCACGCGGGGCATCGATCAGTTCATCGGCGAAGCGGACATGGTGGACCGCGGCCACGGTTCTGCGCTGATCCGCGATTTCGTTGATGCTTTGCTCGAAACGGGCACGCCGCGAGTGGTTACCGATCCAGACCCGGCCAATACACGCGCGGTTCGAGCTTACGAGAAGGCGGGACTGCGCCGGGATCGTCTCGTCGCGACGCCGGATGGCCGGGCTCTTCTGATGGTGCGTGACGCATGACCGACTTTTCTCCCCGCGAAATCGTTTCCGAGCTTGACCGCTTCATCGTCGGCCAGGGCGACGCCAAGCGCGCGGTCGCGATCGCGCTACGCAATCGCTGGCGCCGGCAGCAGCTCGAAGAACGGCTGCGCGAAGAAGTCTTGCCAAAGAACATCCTGATGATCGGACCGACCGGCGTGGGCAAAACCGAGATTTCGCGGCGGCTCGCCAAGCTTGCCGCGGCGCCGTTCCTCAAGGTCGAAGCGACGAAGTTCACCGAAGTCGGCTATGTCGGCCGCGACGTCGAGCAGATCGTGCGCGACCTGGTCGAGGTCGCCATCGGCTTGACGCGCGAGCGGCGGCGCAAGGACGTGCACGCGCGGGCGCAACAGGCCGCCGAGGACCGCGTGCTCGATGCCCTCGTCGGCGCCGGCGCCGGCGCTTCGACCAAGGAAACATTCCGCAAGAAGCTGCGCGACGGCGAGCTCAACGACAAGGAAATCGAGATCGAGGTGCAGGCCGCCGGCGGCGGCATGCCGCTATTCGATATTCCCGGCATGCCCGGCGCGCAGATGGGCGCGATCTCGATAGGCGATATTTTCGGCAAGCTCGGCGGCGGCCGCACCAAGACGCGGCGGGTCACCGTGCATGATTCCTACGACATCCTGATCAACGAAGAATCCGACAAGCTGCTCGACAACGATCAGCTGACCCAGGAGGCGATCCGCGCGGTCGAGAACAACGGCATCGTGTTCCTCGACGAGATCGACAAAATCTGCGCGCGCGACGGCCGCGCCGGCGCCGACGTGTCGCGCGAAGGCGTGCAGCGCGATCTGTTGCCGCTGATCGAAGGCACCACGGTGGCGACCAAGCATGGCCCGGTGAAGACCGACCATATCCTGTTCATCGCCTCGGGCGCGTTCCACATATCGAAGCCGTCGGATCTTTTGCCCGAACTGCAGGGCCGGCTGCCGATCCGGGTGGAACTGAAACCGCTCAGCCGCGATGACATGCGGCGCGTGCTCACCGAGCCGGAAGCCTCGCTGATCAAGCAATATATCGCGCTGATGGCGACCGAAGGCGTGACGCTCGAATTCGGCGAGGACGCCATCGACGCGGTGGCCGACGTCGCCGTGGCGGTGAATTCGAGCGTGGAAAATATCGGGGCGCGGCGGCTGCAGACCGTGATGGAGCGGGTGCTCGACGACGTGTCATTCGGCGCGCCGGACCGTTCCGGCGAAACGGTGAAGATCGACGCCGCCTATGTGCACAAGCATGTCGGCGATCTCGCCAAGAACGCGGATTTGAGCCGGTTCATCCTCTGACAGCGCGGGGCCGCCCGGTCACTGTGACGCGTTGCCGGCGCTTGGCCTGGCCCGGCATTTGCCGTTAAGCTTTGCCCCGGTCCAGCCGGGGAGGTGGCCATGCTGACGCGCCGCCGTGTGATTGCGCTTTCCGCTGCGTCGATTTTTGCTCCAAATGTTCTCGCGCGTGCCGACTCGGGTGCTTGGCCCAACCGATCCATTCGTTTGATCGTGCCGCTCGCCGCGGGAGGACCGACCGACACCGTGGCGCGCGTGCTCGCCGATCAACTGTCGAAGCTCTGGGGCCAGCAGGTGGTCTGCGAGAACAAGCCGGGCGCCGGCACCAATGTCGCCAACGAATATGTCGCGCACTCGGAGCCCGACGGCTACACGGCGCTGTACGCGACCTCGTCGCTGGCGACCAATGTAGGCCTGTACCGTTCGCTGAGCTACAATCCGGCGACCGACCTCGCGCCGGTGTCGCTGGTCGCCAAATTTCCATTCTTCATGTTCGTACCGACCTCGTCGCCGGCCAAATCGGTCAAGGAGTTCATTGCCGACGCCAAAGCGCATCCGGGCAAGCGCATCATGGCATCGCCCGGCACCGGCAGCGCGCCGCAGCTCGCCGAAGAACTGTTCATGCAAATGGCCGGCATCAAGATGACGCACGTGCCGTATCACGGCGCGGCGCCGGCCTTCGTCGACCTTATCCCGGGGCGCGTCGACTGTTACTTCGGCAGCGGGGAACTCTTGACCTATTCGCGAGCGGGTCAGGTGCGCGCGCTGGCGACGACCGGCGCGCAGCGGTCGGCGGCGGAGCCGGAATTGCCGACCATCGCCGAGGCCGGCGTTCCCGGCTACGCGGTCGATTCCTGGCAGGGCGTTTTCCTGCCCGCCAAGACGCCGGCGGACATCATCAATAAAATGAGCGCGGACATTACCGCGGTGCTTGCGGTGCCGGCGATCAAGGACAAGCTGGCGCGAACCGCCTATGCGGCGCAGGGCTCGAGCCCGGAAGAGCTTCGCCAATGGCTGGCGGCGGACACCGCGAAATGGAGCGCGGTGATCAAGACGGCCGGCATCAAAGTCGAGTAGAGACGGCTGACGGTCTAGTTCTTGACGCGCTCTTGCTTGATCTCGCGGATCACCGCCATCCATTTCTCGACCTGGGCGAGGATGCGCGTATCGGCGTTGCTGCCGCGCGGAGCGGCGGATTTCATCGGCACGGCCAGATTGTCGGACATGAATACTCCTGCGAACAACGGCGCGATGGTGTTGCGTAGTTGTCGCCGACGAACTTGACCAATTCTTGCAGCTTATGTGGCTTTCCAGGCGTTAAGGTTAATGTAGCGATGCCAAAGCACGACGGTTTGCGCTAGCGGGCGCGCCGCAAACGCACATAAAGCGCGCCCTGCCCGCCGTGACTCGCATGCGCTTCGCCGAAGCCGACGACGAAGTGGCGGAATTCCGGCAGCTCCAGCCACATTGGCACCTGCCGCCGCAGCACACCGCGCTCGCCGCGGTCCGGCGGCGCAGTAGCACCGTCGCCTTTGCCGGTCACCACCAACACCATTTTGGCGCTCGCCGCCTGAGCCTGACCAAGAAAATGAATGAGCGCGGCATGGGCTTGGCGCTGCGTCATGCCGTGCAGATCGATGCGCGCATCGAGAGCATCGCGGCCACGCACCACGCGTTGCTTGGCGCGGCGGTCAAGCGGCGCGAGCGGAGGCGATTTGACCGCCGGCGCCGCCTCTCGCCGTGAGGAAACTTTGGGAGAAAGACGCGCTTCGCGGAACCCGTGCCGGGGAGTCTCTTCATCACGTTGAGCAATCGACTTGGCCGCTGCTTTAACCGGCCGAAGCGGCTTGACCGAGCGCGCAACGCCGGCCCACAGCGCGCGCTCCTCGTCGCTCACATGGCGGCGACGGCTCATTTTTTGCGCCGCAATTGGCCATTGACGGGAGAGGCGACGCTCGGAGCAATTGCGGCCGCCGGCTTTGCCGGCGGCGGCGCTTCCGCGGGCGGATCGACCGCCGTCGGGTCGACCATGGTGGTGAGACTCACACCGAATGCGCTGGGGCGTTCCGGCGGCAACGGCGTGTCGCGCCCCGCCGCCACCGGATCGAGCGCGCGTGGAACGAGCATCATGAAGGCACCGGCATTTTTGATGCGGCCGGCGATGCGCGCGGCTTCGTCGCCGGCGCCGAAATAAATGTCGGCGCGCGCCGGGCCGACGATCGCCGAGCCGGTGTCTTGCGCGATGACGAGGCGGTCGAATTTCGTTTCCGCTTTCTGATTGGCGATCGGCAAATCCGCCTCGATGAAAAACGGCGTGCCGTAGGCGTGCAGCGAACGATCGATGGCGATGGAGCGGCCGGGCATCAGCTCGACGCCCTCGCCGCCGACCGCTTCGTCTTCGGCGGCAAGTCCGGTAATCCGAAAGAACACATAAGATTTGTTTTCCCGGCGCACCTCTTTGGCGAGCTCCGGATTGGCTTCCATCCAGGCGCGGATGCTCTGCATCGAGACCTGGTCCTTGGTCATGATCTTGTCGTCGATCAAGACTTTGCCGACCGGGGTGTAGGGCCAGCCGTTATGGGAATCATAGTTGACGCGCAGGATGGTGCCGTCTTCGAGCCTGATGCGCGCCGAACCCTGGATTTGCGCAAACAGGACATCGACTTGATCGTGCAGATAGCAGATCTCCAGATGCCAGCCGTCGAGCGCGCCGTCCTCGATCTCGGCGCGGGTGTAATAGGGCACGATCTTGCGGCGGCCGAGGCGGCGGCCGACGCGAACGCCCTTGCTCGGAAACGCGTCCTTGCCGAGCTTGCGCCAGCCGGAGACGACGAGATTGGGCGGCCGGCGATAGAGCGGCGCGGTGAATTCGCCGGTCGGCACGCGCGAGCCGGCAATGATCGGCTCGTAATAGCCGGTGAGAAATCCGTCGCTGTCGCCGAGCTTGTTGATGCGGATGGGCCGGAAATTCTCCTCGAAAAATTTTCGCGCGCCGTCCTCATCAAGCGGAACGGCCTGCCGCGCCTGCTCGCAAATGTCCCGCAACGCCAGCGGAATCGCCGTCAAATCGCGCTGATGATAACGGTTGGCTTGCCTGGCATCGAGCGTGCGGCAGCTCGTCAGGAAAGCGGCGAATGCCGCGACATGGTCGTCCGTCTCCCAACCCTGGAGATCCGACCAGCCGACGGGCTCGTATTGCGTATTGGGAAATTCAATCGGCGCGCGATCTTGCGCATAGGCCGTGCACGCCACGCCAAGCATGCCGATCAGCAGAACAACAAGGCGCATGCCCGGGCGAAATGCCGACCACCACCTCATCGTCGGCCTCAATGCCCGGCTTCGGTCGCGATCACTTTCCAGTTGGGATCGCGCGAGCCGATGTCGCGCGCGAAGGTCCACACGTCGGTGACGTCGGTGACCTTTTCGGCGCTGCCGTCGATCACGGTGCCGGCGCGGTCGCGCGTGGCGGAGACCAGCTTCGACACGAAACGAACGGTGATCTGCGCCGTCGAGCGATTGCGCAGTTCGGCCGCGGTGATGGTCGAGGCGTCGATCGAGACAAAGCGGGTTTCGACGGTCTCGCTGCGGCGTTCGCGTTCGGTGATCGCGGCGTCGAAGCCGTCGAACACTTCGCGCGACAACAGGCTGCGCAATTGCCGGCGATCGCCGCCGGCGAAGGCGGTCACGATCATTTCGTATGCGGTGCGCGCGCCGGTGATGAAATGCTTGGCGTCGAAATTCGGGTCCGCAGCCGCGATCGCATCGAGACCGGAGGCGACGGCCGATCCGCTCTCGGCAATATCCTTCCAGCGATCGGCGGCGGGCGCCGGCGCGGCCTCGGCCGGCCGCGGCTGGGTTTCGGCGGGACGCGGCGGCAGCGTGACGACCTTGTCGGCCGCCGGGCTGCGCACGGCATCGCGCGCCGAATATGGATCGTAGGGCGGCCGCTCGCGCCCGGTGCGTTGGCCCAGCACGCTGCGCAGGCGCAGGAATATGAAGACCGCCAGCGCCAGGAAAATGATGGTGTAGATGTCGAACACGTCGGGCATTCTTTCAGCAGCGCTCGTCGCGGATCAATGGCGGCTCGAACCGGCCGACACGAGGGCAGTCCGGGCTCCCGGCACTATGTAAGCACGCCACGGAAGCCATCCAGTGGCCGTGCTCATGACCAAAGCGTGCCGCTTGCGAGATTAGACGATCGCATCTGCCGCGCCAATGATAGAAGCGGGCGATGGTGACACGCTTTTAGGCAAATCCGCCCGAAATCGGCGGCGTGAAGCCGCAAACCCGTCCGTTGCGCCGCCGCCGCCATTGTTCGCCCCCCTGCCCTATGTTAGCCAAGCCGCGCGACCCATAGAGGCCAAAAGCAAGGGCCGGAGACAAGAATGTCAGCGACCAATGGCGGCCCCGCGCCGCAGCCCGCAACGGCGCAACCGCCGATGCCGCAGATCGGCGTTCTGACGCAATACGTCAAGGATTTTTCATTTGAAAATCCGAACGCGCCGCGCTCGCTGGCGCCGAGCACGCAACAGCCCGCCATCAATATCAATATCGGCGTCGATGCCGCGCCGCTGAGCGATACCGACGTCGAGGTAACGCTGCGGCTCGACGGCAAAGCCGAATCTCAGGGCCTGCTGCTGTTCAGTTTCGAGCTTTTGTACGCCGGCGTGTTCCGCATCGTGAACATACCGCCCGACAGCGTGCAGCCGATGGTCATGATCGAATGTCCGCGGCTGGTGTTTCCGTTCGCCCGCGAAATCATCGCCACGGCGACGCGCAATGGCGGGTTCCCGCCGCTGCTTTTGGAGCCGATCGATTTTGCCGGTCTTTACCGGCAGCGCCTTGCCGCGGCGCAGTCTTCTGGCGCGCCGCTCAATCCAAGCTGACGTAATCGCGCCAGATCGCGCCGTCGCCAAGGCTCGCGATGAATTGCCGGTGCGCCAAGCGCGCCTCGGCCGTCAGTCGTTCGCCGAGCGGCAACGGGCGTTCGCGCAGCACGATGGGCTCGCCGCCAACCGCCATAGGCGCCGCGGCTTGCGCAAGGATCAGCTGCGCCTGGCGCGCCCCGATCAGCTCGACATAGACCTCGGCCAAAAGCTCGGCATCGAGCAGCGCACCATGCTTGGTGCGTCGCGAATTGTCGATCGAATAACGGATGCAGAGATCGTCGAGCCGGTTGGCCCCGCCCGGATGCTTACGCCGCGCGATGAGAAGCGTGTCGACCATGCGTTCGCGCGCGACCGTAATGTGGCCCGCGCGTTCCAACTCGGCATTGAGAAATGCGAGGTCGAACATCGCGTTATGAGCGACCAGTTGCGCATCGCCCAAGAACGCGATGAGTTCGGCCGCTCTATGGGCGAAGATCGGCTTGTCGCTTAGGAATTCGCTGGTCAACCCGTGGACCGCCTGCGCCTGCGCCGGCATGTCGCGTTCCGGATTGAAATAGCAATGAAACACCTTGCCGGACGGGAAACGATTGACGAGCTCGATGCAGCCGATTTCGACCAGTCGATCCCCCTGCAGGGGATCAAGTCCGGTGGTCTCGGTGTCGAAAACGATCTCGCGCATGGTTCTGCGCCTTAATGCGAATCAGCAGCGTCGGGGCATTTTAGCGACGCGTTGCAAAATGTCTGCAATCTGCGCCCGGGTGTGCGCGAAGTCCTGTGAACTATCGAGGATGAAGTCGGCGCGGCGGCGCTTTTCGGCGTCAGGCATCTGCTGGCGCAGGATGGCGGCGAATTTATCCTCGGTCATGCCCGGCCGCTCGAAAGCGCGCTGGCGCTGCACCTCGGCGGGCGCCGAGACCACCACCACGGCGTCGCAGCGCGAATCCGTCCCGGTTTCGAACAACAGCGGCACATCGAGCACGACGACCGAAGCGCCGCGGGCCTTTGCTTCGGCCAGGAATTTTTCCCGTGCAGCAAAGACCAGCGGATGGACGATGGCCTCGAGCCGCGCCAGCGCCGCGCTGTCATTGAGCACCATCGCGGCGAGCCTGGTGCGATCGACCTTGCCGCCCGCAGTCGAGCCCGGAAACGCCGCCTCGATCAAGGGCACGGCCTCGCCTTCGTAAAGCGCGTGCACGACCGCATCGGAATCGTGGACCGGCACGCCGGCCGCGGCGAAGAATTTGGCCGCGGTCGATTTCCCCATGCCGAGCGAGCCGGTCAGGCAGAGCACGAAGGAACCGCCGCCGTTCATGGCGCGAGGTACCCTTGTTGACGCAGAAAATGTAAGGCCTGCAACAGCGGCAAGCCCAGCACAGTAAAGTAGTCGCCGTCCATGCGCTCGAATAACTGGACGCCAAGGCCTTCCAATTGGTAGCCGCCGACGCTTGCGGTCGCTGCCTCGCCGGCGGCATCGAGATAGAGCTCGAGGAACTGTTCCGAGAACGAGCGCATCGTCAGCCGCGCGACGCCGACGTGTTCGAACATCACCTTGCCGTCCTTCACGAACGCAATCGCAGAATGCAGTTCATGCGTCCGGCCGCACAGCGCCCGCAATTGGATGCGCGCCGCCGCACGATCGGCCGGCTTGGCAAAGCGCTCGGCACCGAGGCCGAGCATTTGATCGGCGCCGAGCACAAGCCGGCCCGGTAAGCCCTTGGCGACTGCGGCGGCTTTTGCGCGCGCCAGATGTCCGGCGATCGCGCCGGGCGCCGTCGAATCTGCCGCCGCCTCCAAGCCGCGCTCGTCGAGATCGGCCGGAATGACATCGATCGGAATACCGGCATTCGCAAGCAGGCTTTGCCGCGCCTTGCTCCGCGAAGCCAGCACCAGCGGTTCCCCGGCAAGCCATAGCGGCATCGGCCAAGCCTCAGGAGGCGCGCTGCCGGCGACGCTCGACGAGATGGGCAAGGACCGCCGCGGCAGTTTCCTCGATCGAGCGCCTGGTCACGTCGATGAGCGGCCAGTTGTGTTTGGCGCAGAGCTTTCGCGAGGCGGCGATCTCCTCGGCGACGGCGTCGCGGTCGATATATTGGTCGTCGTCGCGATGGGCCTTGAGCCCGAGCAGCCGGTTTTGACGAATCTGAACGATTCGCTCCGGCGTGGCATACAGGCCGACGATCAGCGGACGGCTGAGACGCTCCACCTGCGGCGGCAGCGGCACCCCCGGCACCAACGGCACATTCGCCGTCTTCACCCCGCGATTTGCGAGATAAATCGAGGTCGGCGTCTTCGACGTGCGCGATACGCCGACCAGCACGACGTCGGCTTCCTCCAGATCGTCGGTCTGCTGGCCGTCGTCGTGCAGCATCGTGTAGTTGAGCGCGTCGATGCGGCGAAAATATTCGGCATTAAGCGTGTGCTGGGCACCGACCTTGTGCGTCGATTCGGCGCCAAGATAGGCCTGGAACAGGTGCAGCACGGGGCCGAGAATCGACAGGCACGGCAGGCCAAGCTCGCGGCATTTTGTTTCCAGCCGTTGCACCAGGTTTTCCTCGAGCAGCGTGTAGAGAACGATTCCCGGCGATTCCTCGATATCCGCCAAGACCCGGTCGAGCTGCTTCTGGGTCCGCACCAGCGGGTGCACATGTTCGACCGGCATGACCCTGGTGTATTGCGCGGCCGCGGCCCGTGCGACCGTGATCAAGGTTTCTCCGGTCGCGTCGGAAATCAGGTGAAGATGAAAATAGCCCGGCGCCTGTGCCATGGAGTGGGTCAAACCAGACTGGCATCCTGTCGATGACTGTGGAGAAGGCCATGGCACGTGGCGGGGCGCAAGCACCTTGGGCGGATAACTGGCTGGACCATCCACACCCCCTGGTGCGCCGATATCGAATGCCAAACACCCCGTCGGCGCAATGGTGAAATGTGGACCGCTGCTGCAAGATTGACGCGATTTCGCCCGAAAATGCCGCAGAGTCGCCACATCCAGGACGGGGCATTATTGCGGGGAAATGTGGGTAAGTTCGGGACTACAGCCACAAAGAAAATTTATGAGTCCAGTCCACCGACCAAGCACTACAACAGATTCTAAGAATCTATTTGAGTGGGGAAGGGAATGTGCCAGATACGCCTGTGACTAAACCTCTCCTTCGAACCCTCTCAGGCGAACGAAATCTCGTTCCCCCGATTTGGCTGATGCGCCAAGCGGGAAGGTATCTTCCCGAGTACCGGGCAATCCGGGAAAAAACCGAGACTTTCCTCGATCTCTGCTTTAATCCGAAATTGGCGGCGGAAGTAACCTTGCAGCCGATCCGGCGCTTTCATTTCGATGCCGCGATTCTGTTTTCCGATATTCTGGTGGTGCCGCACGCGCTCGGGCAACGAGTCAGCTTCGAGGAAGGCAGTGGACCTCGGCTTGATGCGATCGATGACCCTTCTGCATTGCGCCGGCTGTGCCGCGAGCTCGACCAGGGCAGACTGGCTGCCGTTTATGAGACGATTGGGCGGGTGAAGAACGAGTTGCCGCCTGGCGTGGTGCTGCTCGGCTTTTGCGGAGCGCCGTGGACGGTCGCAACATACATGATTGCCGGCGGCGGCAGCGTCGATCAGCTGCCGGCGCGGCGGTTTGCCTATCGCCATGCCGATGCGTTCGCGGGTTTGATCGACGTCTTGGTCGAAGCGTCGGCGGCCTATCTGATCGGACAGTTCGAGGCCGGAGTCGAAGCCGTGCAGATCTTCGACACCTGGGCCGGTGTGCTGCCGCCCGACGAGTTTCGCATATGGTGCATCGAGCCTTGTGCCCGCATCGTTGCGGCGGTCCGCAACAGCGTGCCGAACGCGAAGATCATCGGCTTTCCGCGCGGTGCGGGGACGAAACTTCCGCAATATGTCGCGGGAGTGCCCGTCGATGCCGTCGGGCTCGACTGGATGATCGAGCTCGGCTTTGCGCGCGAGCGGGTGCAGAGCGTGCGGCCGGTTCAGGGCAATCTCGATCCGCTGGTGTTGCTGGCCGGCGGTGCCGCGCTTGATCGCTCGATCGATGCGATTGTGGAAGCGTTCGCGGCCGGGCCGTTTATCTTCAATCTCGGCCATGGGATTCTGCCGGAGACGCCAATTGCGCATGTAGAGAGACTGGTTGCGCGCGTACGTGGCGCGGCGCACTGATCTGGTGCGGCCGGGGGAAGCGAAGGCGATGATGTATCAGTGGATCAAGGCCTTCCACATCATCGCGGTCATCGCCTGGATGGCCGGTATGCTCTATCTGCCGCGGCTGTTCGTCTATCACTGCGCGGCCGAGAGTGGCTCCGTGCAATCCGAGACGTTCAAGGTCATGGAGCGCCGGCTCCTGCGCGGCATCATCAATCCGGCGATGATCCTGACCTGGCTATTCGGGCTCTGGCTCGCCTGGTACGGCCCTGATTCTCGCTATGGCTGGTTCGCCTCCGGCTGGCTCGACGCCAAGCTTGTGCTCGTTCTCGCCCTTTCGGGGCTGCATGGATTGCTGGCCCGCTGGCGCAAGGATTTTGCCGCCGACAAGAACCGGCATTCGCAACGATTCTACAGGATAATCAATGAGGTACCGACAATCTTGATGATCGGCATCGTTATTCTGGCGGTGGTGAAACCGTTCTGATCTTTACGCGTTGCTAGTGCAAAGTTCGGTTCGGCCCTTGCCTGGAGTGCGGTCTTTTCTTATCTTGGGGCCATCCCACCCAACGTAGGCGGATGCAGTTGTGTTTTGGCTCCAGCGAACTGGAGCCGCCGGGTGCATCAGGGTCCGGGGTTCCAAGCCCCTCGTAGCCCGAGACCTGCGATCTTCCCTTCGCCCGCGGCGTCACAATCCCAATTCCGTCGCAGGCCTAATTTCCATAGGACTTTCTCCATATGCGGGAAATGAAACTCCAAGAACTCAAAGCCAAGACTCCGGCGGAGCTTGTCTCTTTCGCCGAGGAACTTGAGGTCGAAAACGCCTCGACCATGCGCAAACAGGAGTTGATGTTCGGCATCCTCAAGCAGCTTTCCGCGCGCGAGACCGACATCGTCGGTGAAGGCGTCGTCGAGGTGCTGCCGGACGGTTTCGGCTTTCTACGCTCGCCGGAAGCGAACTACCTCCCCGGCCCCGACGACATCTACGTCTCGCCCTCGCAAATCCGCCGCTTCGGCCTGCGCACCGGCGACACCATCGACGGCCATATCCGCAGCCCCAAGGAGGGCGAACGGTACTTCGCGCTGCTCAAGGTCAACTCGCTCAATTTCGAGGACCCCGAAAAGGCGCGCCACAAAGTCAATTTCGACAACCTGACGCCGCTCTATCCGGACGAGTGGCTGAACATGGAATACGAGGATCCGACCAAGAAGGATCTCTCGGCGCGCGTCATCGACAT
>DATJBH010000160.1:0-3538 GCA_035515455.1 Xanthobacteraceae bacterium | reverse complement strand
GAGCGTCGCCGATTTCAGTTGTGCCGAGGGCACCGGCGGCTTGAACACGATGGGCATCGGATCGCGCGCGCCGGCGAGCGTCAGCGGCAAGCGGCCGTTTTCCGACGAAAGCGTGCGCGCGCCCATGCGCTGCAGAGGGTCAAGCACGCGCTGCATCGGGCGGCTGCGCAGCGAAGCGTCGCCGTCAAAGGTGGCCGTGATCGGGCAGCCCGCGACCGCACCGAGCGCGAGCCGGCAACCGGTTCCGGAATTGCCGAAATCCAGCGCACTGGCCGGTTCCGCGAAGCCGCCGACGCCGACTCCATGGATCAGCCATTGCCGCTCGCCAATGCGCTCGACGCCGGCGCCGAGCGATTGCAAGGCCTTGGCCGTATTGAGGACATCCTCGCCCTCGAGGAGACCGCCGACCCGGGTCGCTCCGACCGTAAACGCCCCCAGAATGAGCGCGCGAATCGACATTGATTTATCGCCGGGAACGCGGACGGAGCCGGAAAGCGGGCCGTCGCGGCGGGCAGTGAGCGGAACGCGGTTGGCGGACATGGGATTAGGTCCAGGCGCCGCTTGGCGTCATGGTTAGGACGGCGACAGCGCCCTCTATCACGGGGTGCCGCGACCCGTCATCCTATCGTTTTCACGCTTTGGTCCGGCGCGCCGAACCGCAACGATCATCTATTGACAGCCGCGCTCCGACTAGCCAAGTGAAGCACCCGAATTGCTCGACCAAGGATGCGGATCGTGGCCAAAGCCGAACTAGGCACCAAAAGGCTCTGCGCCAATTGCGGCGCCAAATTCTACGACCTGAACAAGGATCCGATTCACTGTCCCAAATGCGGCACGGTCCATGAGGTCGCGCCGGTCGTGACCCGCGCCCGCCCGGAGGCAGCGCCGGTGGTTCCGCGCCCGCCTGTCCCGGCCGAGGAAGTCGCCGTGCCCGAGACGGCGGAAGTGGAGACCGTCTCCCTGGAGGAAGCCGACGCCGAGGCCCAAGGCAAGAAACCCGCTGCGGCGGAGCCTGGCGCTGAAGACGAGGATGTCGAGATCGACGAGACGCTCGATGACGACGACACCTTCATCGAGGAGCAAGAGGAAGAGGACGCCGACGTCACCGATATTATCGGCGGCGACATCGAACCCGAGGAGGAAGGATAACCAGGACTCGGTCATCGGTAGTCAGTAATCAGATGCAAATTCTGATTATCGATTGCTGACCACTGATCCCTGAAGGGGCCATAGCTCAGTTGGGAGAGCGCTTGAATGGCATTCAAGAGGTCGGGGGTTCGACTCCCCCTGGCTCCACCATTAAACCCAAGCGGTCAATTAGTTGCGTGCGGGAAGGCCTAAGCGCCCTGCGAGCTTGTTTGATGCGCAGGCGTGTTGGCCGCATGGTGATGGATGCGCGACGCAACGCGCGGGGGGAAAGCCATGAAAAATTTGGCTTTTGGAGTGATAATCGCGGTCCTGGTTTTTTTCGCCTTCGGCACGCCGGGGAACGCGGCAGGCGGTCGAGCCTGCTTTAGGGCATGCCAGACGGAACTCAAAGCGACCGGCGAGTGGTCGCGCCTGCCGCGTGGGACTTGCCGCGCCAGATGCAATTTTTGGAAAGACGCTCCAGCCGACGTTCGGCGCAGTTACGGGCATTGATATTCGCCGCATCGCAAGGATCGGCGCCGGGGGCAGGCACCCGACCGTTTTGCATTTTTGAGCTTCCACACTAGTCGCGGGATACGGCCACCAACTCTCGGCGTGTTATGTTATGATCCACCTGGGGAACGGAGGTGGGGATGCGTAAAATACGGAAACGCGTGCCGTTGGCGTTGGCGCTTGGCATAACCCTTGGCTTAGCGGCCGCCGGACCGCTGGCGGCGCAGCAGGGAACGCGGGCCGCCGCTCCGGTGTTGCAGCCCGACCCGACGCTGAACGCAGAAGATCAGCTCGCGCCGTCGCAGATCAAGCAGCACATGCCGGCGCCGGTGCCTGAGCCGACCGGCGGAGCTCATGTGAGCCAGCAGCCGGTGCGGCATCCCGTGCGCACGGCCGCGGCGCCGCACCACGTCCCCGCCGCCGTTCCGCGCGGCGCCCATGTGGTGGCCTGCACCGGCGTCTTCGCCAAAGCGTCAAATGCGCTCCGCCTGGCGCTGGCTTACGACTACAAGAACGTCGTCCTTGCCGATGTGCCGGCCGACGGCGGCACCAAGGTAAAAGCCTCGGTCGTATTTCCGAACAATCCGAAGTTCCGGCTTGAAGTGTGGTGGTCCAATCCCGCCGAAACCAGCGGCATTTATCTGATCGACATCAAAGACAAATCGACCTGGATCGGCCCGGAGGGCATGCGGCTTGGGCTCGATCTGGCGCAACTCGAAAAGCTCAACAAAAAGCCGTTCAAGCTTAAGGGCTTCGACAAGAAGGGCGTGGCCACGGTCAGCGACTGGGACGACGGCGCCCTGGCGACGCTGCCGGGCGGCTGCAAATCCGGCGTCATGCTCACGGCCGATGCGAAAGCATCGGCGGACGCGGTCAGCGCGATGTCGGCGGACAAGGAATACAGCTCGGCCGATCCCGCCCTGCGCTCGGTCAAACCGACCGTGAGCGAGATTCTCATCGGCTATTAGCGGAGCGGCGTGCCGCCGCGCCGGTCATGGTTTCGGCTGTGCGTGGCCGGGTGGAGCTGGCTTTGCGGCCGCCGGCTTCTTTGCGTCGCTGTTCATGGTCCGCACGTCTCGTGCCATTTCCAGGCAGGTCAAGAGCTCGGTATAGCTCGACTCGCCGCCCATCTTGGATTCGTTGGTGCAGGCGACTTTGTCCGCCGCCGTGAAGCTCGACCATTCCTTGACCAGCTCCTCGCGGATGGCCTTCTCGCTGTCGAGGCAGTTCTTCTTCTCCACGGCGATGTCGGTGTCATGGAAGGAAACGCCGCCCTGCTGCGCGATGCCCTGGCAGACCTGCTCGACATTGAGAATGGGCACGCCGTCGGAAACCGGCATGATCAGATGCGCGCCAAGGATCAATACCGGGGGAAGAATCATCGTCGTGCTCCGTCGATCTGTGGCGCAATTATAGCATGCCCACGGCTTGGAACCAGGGAAGGCGTCAGGGTGCCACACAGGGGAAGGGTTGAGGCGGCGATCGGGCCCGCTATCGCTCGTGAGAGAGGCTTAGGGACAGCCAATGATTCTTGCACCGTTTTTCGGCACTGCGCTGGTGCTTGCCGTCGCCACCGAACCGTAAAAGATGCCGATACCGCCGTGAATCTTTCGCCACAGCAGAAAAGCGCCGCCACCGCGCCGCTGGTGCGCTCGGCGACCGAATGCATCGTGCACGCGGTCGTCGCCAATCCGCGCTACGCCGCGAAGCCGGTGGCCGGCCGCGGCAAGGACAGGCGACCTCGGCCGATAAGTGATCATACCTAATCGCGTTTTACCGATTGCGAAGCACTCTTCGATTATCTGAATCAGGCTCTCACCGTGATTGCGGCTTTCCGCAGGGCGACAACGAAAGCAGCCGCGGGAGCGATGGGACACGCCCATGCCCAAGCGCCTGG
>DATJBH010000159.1:0-20110 GCA_035515455.1 Xanthobacteraceae bacterium | reverse complement strand
ACCCAGGCCAGCTCGGCATGTTCGGCGACCTGGCTCTGGTTGAACACAATGTGCTTTTTCGGATCGATGCCGCAGGCGATGAACGCAGCGGCAACCTCGCGGATGGCGTGCGGCAGCTCGGTCGGCTCCTGCCACGTCGTGATGGCATGCAGGTCGACGACGCAATAGATGCAGTCGTAGCGGTCCTGCAGCTCGACGAAGCGCTTGATGGCGCCAAGATAATTGCCGAGATGCAGATTGCCGGTCGGCTGCACGCCGGAAAAAACCAGTTCCTTGAAGGCCATCCACGGTCTCCGTAACACTACCGACCCCAATGCCACGGCGTCGGCTTGCCGTGCAAGGGGCGGCCGCTATAGTGCGCCACCCACCGCACAGGCCGACAGTTCAACTATGACCGCAGCCCGCTACGACGTTCTCGGCATCGGCAACGCCATTGTCGACGTGATCGCCCGCGCCGAGGAGGATTTTTTGCTCGCCCAGGGCATGCGCAAGGGCGGCATGATGCTGATCGATGAGCCCCGCGCCCACGCCATCTACGACGCCATGGGGCCGGCGATGGAAGTCTCCGGCGGCTCGGCGGCCAACACGATCGTTGGGCTGGCTTCGCTCGGCGCGCGCGCAGCCTTCATCGGCAAAATCAAGGACGATGGACTCGGCCACGCCTATAGCCACGATATCCGCGCCGCCGGCGTGAGCTTCGCAACCCGGCCGGCGACCGAGGGCCCGTCGACCGGGCGCTGCTACGTGCTGGTGACGCCCGACGGCGAGCGCACCATGAACACCTATCTCGGCGCGGCGCAGGACCTGAACTCTGCCGATATCGATGCCGACGCAATTGCCGCCAGCGCCATCGTCTATCTCGAAGGCTATCTGTGGGATCCGCAGAATGCCAAACAGGCGTTTCTCAAGGCGGCCAAGATCGCGCACGATGCCGGCCGCAAGGTGGCGCTGACGCTGTCGGACGCGTTTTGTGTCGACCGCTGGCGCGATGAATTTCTCCAGTTGATGCGTTCGCGCACCGTCGACCTGATTTTCGCCAATGAGGCCGAGCTGCACAGCCTCTATCAAAGTTCCGACTTCGACGCGGCGATCGCGGCGTTGCGCGCCGACATCGACGTGGCGGTGGTGACGCGCAGCGAGAAGGGCTGCCTCGTGGTCGGCCCCGATGATGTCGCGGCAGTGCCCGCGTTTCCGATCGACCGCGTCGTCGACACTACCGGAGCCGGGGACCTGTTCGCCGCCGGATTTCTCTGCGGTCTGGCGCGCGGCGCCGATGACCGCACCTGCGGGCGTCTTGGCGCGCTGGCGGCTGCCGAAGTCATCCAGCATATCGGCGCTCGCCCGGAAGCGTCGCTGAAGGATCTCGCGCGCGAAAACGGCTTGCTGAATTAGCGCGTCAAGTTCGCGCTTGCCGCCCGCGCGACTGAAGACAACGTCTCTCCGGTAACCAATCGCTAACCGAACCGGGTTAACGACTGATCAACCGTAATTCCGGAGAGTTGATCATGGCCGAGAACCCGAGCGACGGCGCCGCCGACAACGAGAAAGCGCATATGAGCGCTGCCGATGGGAATGGGGACGAAGCCGTGAGCAATCTGCCGATGGTCGTGGCGCCGAAGCTCGGCGCCGGAGAAGAGGACGTCATTGACGAGCCGCCGGGCGAAAGCGCCGAGGCGACCGCGGCGCCGCCAGCGCCGGTGCACTCATCGCGATTTCTGATGCTCGCGGCGTCGGTCGCCTTCGCCGCCGCTTTCGGCTCCTTCTTCGGATCGGTGTCGGGCTCGGGCTTGGTGCGCTTCCTCGATCCGGCCGCGCCGGTACCGACGGTGCAAACGACGACGACCGAAGCGGCGCGGCAATCGAACCTCGAGCTTGCCGCGCTCACCGCCCTCAAGACCAATCTCGATAACACCAGCCGCAGCACGTCGGCGCAGCTGGCGAAGCTTTCGGAGCGGCTGGACAAACTCGATCAGCGCTCCGCCGCGGTCGAGACCACCGGATCGATTGCGACCGCCTCGGCGGCGCCGGCGGCGCCACCCGCGTCGCCGAAGATCGCCGACCGCGTATTGCAGGATTGGATCGTGCAGGACGTGCAGCGCGGCCGGGCGCTCCTGCAGAACCGCTCCGGCGGCATGTTCGATGTCGGCGAGGGCAGCATGCTGCCCGGCCTCGGCCGCATCGATGCGATCAAGCGCCAGGACGGTCAGTGGATCGTACTGACCGAGCGCGGCACGATCGTGTCGGGGCGCTGATCGATCCGATCAGCCGGCGGGGAGGAACGGCACCAGCATCGGCACGCGGCGGCGGTAAGCGCGGTACGCATCCGCGCCGAGCTCGGCGGTCAGTAAATCCTCTTCGACCCGGGCCTTGAGCCACAGCCCGAAGGCGATCAGCGCGGCGCCGATCAGGCCGGTCACCGTCGCCTGCGCGGCTGCGGTCGCAGCGATGGCGGCGATCAGCCCGGTATAGATCGGGTGCCGTACCCAGGCATAAGGGCCGGTATCGACCACGTGATGGTCTTGCTTGAGCGTAATGGTGCCGGACCACAACGGACCGAGATAGATGCGCGCCCACCACGCGAACAGGATGCCGAGGAGCGTCACGCCCGCGAGCGCATAGGCGCCGTCGTAGCCGACGTGCCACAGCATTGGCTCGTGCAGGAGGCGCCGTGTCGAATGCAACAGCAGGACCGCGCCGGCCAGGAGCGCCGCGCGGGAGACCCATACCGGCCAGCTCGCCACGCGCTTCTCGGTGCGCGCCGACCAGAACGAGGCGGCGATCCAGCTGACGATCCAGCCGATCCAGATGACGGCGAAGACGAGGCTCGGACGCATGATGGGCATGGCGCCTTATCAAAGCATCATTGCACTGGATTCTAAGCGGCAATACGCCGCTGGATGTCGCCGCAATGTGGACATTCAGCCTTGCGGCGACGAGCGAACGCTCATACGTCCACGCTCGCCGCCAGCGCGTGCTCCTCGATGAAGATGCGGCGCGGCTCGACTTTGTCGCCCATCAGCTCGTCGAAGATCGTATTGGCTTCGTCGATCTCCTTGACGCTGACCTGCAGCATGGTGCGGGCATTGGTGTCGAGGGTGGTTTCCCAGAGCTGGTTGGGGTTCATCTCGCCCAAGCCTTTGTAGCGCTGCAGCGACACGCCCTTGCGGCCGGCGCCGGTCACTGCCTCAAACAGGCCGACCGGACCGTGGATGGGGATTTCCTCGTCCTTGCGCTTGAGCATCGCCGGCGGCGTCGGGCGCGGGAACACTTTCTGCAGTTCGGGGGCGAATTCGTCGAGCTTGCGCGCGTCCGCCGATCCGAGCAGCGCCTGGTCGAGGGAAGCCACTTCCTTGACGCCGCGCACCGTGCGCTCGAAGGCAAAACCCTGGCCTTCGGTGAAATGCCCCTGCCAGCCGCGCTCGGTCTCTTCCGACAGCGCATCGAGCCGCTTGGCGATGTACGGCACCGCCGCCATGGCTTTTTGCGGATCGCCGAAAATGTCGCGGTTGAGCACGCTCATGATCGCGGCCTGTTCCACGACCTGGCGATTGTACCGGCTGTGCAAGCCGCGCAGCAGATTGCGGATTTGGCGGGAATCCTCAACCAGCTTGCGCAGGTCGTTGCCGGCCAGCACTTCGCCCGACGACAGCCGCAGCGTCGTGTCTTCGAGACCGGTATCGATCAGGTAATCCTCGAGCGCGCGCTCGTCCTTCAAATACTGCTCGGATTTGCCGCGCGCGATCTTATAGAGCGGCGGTTGGGCGATGTAGAGATAGCCGCGGTCGATGAGCTCGCGCATCTGCCGGTAGAAGAAGGTCAACAACAGCGTGCGGATATGGGCGCCGTCGACGTCGGCGTCGGTCATGATGATGATCTTGTGATAGCGCAGCTTGTCGATCGTGAATTCGTCGGTGCCGATGCCGGTGCCAAGCGCGGTGATGAGCGTGCCGATCTGTTCGGACGACAGCATCTTGTCCATGCGCGCGCGTTCGACATTGAGGATTTTGCCGCGGAGCGGCAGCACCGCCTGAAATTCGCGGTTGCGGCCCTGCTTGGCGGAGCCGCCGGCGGAATCGCCCTCGACAATGAACAGTTCGGACTTGGCCGGATCTTTTTCCTGGCAATCGGCGAGCTTGCCGGGCAGCGAGGTGATGCCGAGCGCGCTCTTGCGCGTCATTTCGCGCGCCTTGCGCGCCGCCTCGCGCGCCGCTGCCGCCTGGATGACCTTGCCGACGACGATCTTGGCTTCCGACGGATGCTCCTCGAGCCACGCCTTGAGCATGTCGTTGACGATACCCTCGACCGCGGGGCGCACCTCGGAGGAGACGAGCTTGTCCTTGGTCTGCGAGGAAAACTTCGGATCGGCCACTTTCACCGACAGCACCGCGGTCAAGCCTTCGCGGCAGTCATCGCCTGTGAGCGCGACCTTTTCCTTGCGCGCGACGCCGCCGGAATCCGCATAGGCCACGACTTGCCGGGTCAGGGCGCCGCGGAAGCCTGCCAGGTGGGTGCCGCCGTCGCGCTGCGGAATGTTGTTGGTGAAGCACAGCACGGTCTCGTGGTAACCGTCGTTCCACCACAGCGCGCAATCGACGGCGACGCCGTCGCGCTCGGCCTTCATGACGACCGGTTCCGGCATCAGCGGCGTCTTGTTGCGGTCGAGATATTTGACGAAAGCCTCGACGCCGCCCTCGTAGCGCATCTCCTCGCGCTTCTCGACGGCATGGCGCGCGTCGGTAAGCACGATGGTCACGCCGGAATTGAGGAACGCGAGCTCGCGCAGCCGGTGCTCCAGCGTGGCGAAATCGAACTCCGTCATGGTGAAGGTCTTCTTCGACGGCAGGAACGTGACTTCGGTGCCGCGCTTGTCGCGCGCGGCGCCGACCACGGCCAGCGGCGCGACCGCCTCGCCGTCGCGGAACTCCATGAAATGCTCCTGGCCATCGCGCCAGATGGTCAGCTTGAGCCAGCTTGAGAGCGCATTGACCACCGAGACGCCGACGCCATGCAGGCCGCCGGAAACCTTGTAGGAGTTCTGATCGAATTTTCCGCCGGCGTGCAGCTGGGTCATGATGACCTCGGCGGCCGATACGCCTTCACCCTTATGGATATCGGTCGGGATGCCGCGGCCGTCGTCGCGCACGGTGCAGGAACCGTCGGGATTGAGCCTGACGGTCACGTCCTTGGCATAGCCGGCGAGCGCCTCGTCGATGGCGTTGTCGACGACCTCGTAGACCATGTGATGCAGGCCGGAACCGTCATCGGTGTCGCCGATATACATGCCCGGACGCTTGCGCACGGCGTCGAGCCCCTTGAGCACCTTGATCGATTCCGCGTCGTAATCGGAAGGTTCGGGGACAGGTTTACGGACGGGTTCGGCCATGCGGAAAGCTCTCGAATCGGCGGCAAAAATGCACGGGTGAATCAGCGAATCTTGTACACGAAAACGGCATCGCGTACACGGCAAAAAGGTCCGGATTAAGGTATTGTCAAATCGTGATTTTTCAAGGTTTTTCGGGGCGCCGAATCGAGCCGCGATTCGGCCTCCAAAGGACCCCATCGGTCAACGGCTTTCTTGCCTCGTCGATGGCGGTCAGGATCGCAACGGCGGCGCGGTCACAATTCGTGACGCCGTCCTTGCGGTTTGAGGAGGTACTGGTCGCCCGGCGGGTAGTCGGGAACCGGATGCTGGAACGAGCCAAGGGCGGCGGCCCAAAGTTCCATGCGATCCAAATCCTCGCGCAGCCGCTCGAGCGACTCGATCAAGTTCCGCACAATCAAATCTTCTGCCGGTTCCGGCATTGTTTGTGGCCTCTGTCAGCTACCTCTGTCAGCTAACGGACATTTCCTGCTCCTGGTGATTAAGAGGCTTGTCGCAGTGTTGTTCCGCCGCCCGCGGCCTGGACGGGGAGAGCAAATCTCGGCGATGATCGGGAACGTTTTCGCGGAGTGCGCTTTAGCGCCGCCTCGGCTTGGGGCGGAGCTGCCCGGAACTGACTTCGACGAGCTCGGCGTCATCGCCGAGCTCCGCAAACAAGGCCGGATCGGCTCCGGTCATCCACACTTGGCCGCCGAGTTGCGCGAGTTCCGCCTGCAGCGCGCCGCGCCGCATCGGATCGAGGTGTGCAACGACCTCGTCGAGCAATAGAATTGGCGAGAGGCCGGTCATCTCGGCGATCAACCGCGCGTGAGCCAGCACCAGCCCGATCAGCAGCGCTTTTTGCTCCCCGGTCGAAGCGTCGGCGGCCGGGATGCGCTTATCCGCGTAAGTGACTTTCAGATCGGTCAAATGGGGTCCGTCGAGCGTGCGGCCGGCGGCCGCATCCTGGGCGCGATTGTCGCGCAGCACCGCACGGTAACGTTCCTCGATCTCGGCCGCGGGATGGTCGGGAATGAGTTGCTCCATCCAACCGCTGAGCGCGATCTCTGCGGCCGGGAAGGCCGAGCTTTTGCGATGCGCCAGCCCCGCTGCCAGCCGTTGCATTGTTTCCACTCGCAGGCCGGCGACCGCTACCGCGAGCTCGGCGGTCTCATGCTCGACGGCATCGAGCCAGTGCGCGTCGGGCCGCGGATCCTCCAAGAGCCGGTTGCGCGAACGCAATGAGCGCTCCAGCGCATTGACGCGGCTGCCGTGCTCCGCATCGACCGCGAGCACCAACCGGTCGAGAAAACGCCGCCGCTCGGACGGCGCGCCAGTGAACAGGCCGTCCATCGCTGGAACAAGCCACACCACGCGCAAGTGATCGGCGAAGGCCGCGGCAGAGGCCACCGGCTCCCGGTCGATCCGGTAGCGGCGCAGCGTGGCCGCGGCGTCCTCGAGGGGGCGCTCGATCCCGGTGCCGAGCGTGGCCAGCCCAAGCGCGCCCTCGATTTCGGCGGCGACGGCCCACGCGCCGTCGCCCTCGCTGAATGCGACCTCGTCGAGCATCGCGCGGCGAAGACCGCGGCCGGGCGTGAAGAACGAAATGGCTTCGATCAGATTGGTCTTGCCGGCCCCGTTCGGCCCGACGAGCACGATCGTTTTGGCCTCGGCTTCAAGCGCGGCCGCGTGATAATTGCGGAAATTGGTCAGGGTCAGTTTCAGGATCATCAGGAATCAGCAATCAGGGACCGGACCGCCTCTGATCCCTGACACCTGTTGCCCGATACCTGTCAAACCCGCATCGGCATCAGCACATAAAGCGCGCCGTGCGATTCCTTATCCTGGATCAGGGTCGGCGAGCCGGGATCGGCAAGTTTCAGAACGGCCGCTTCGCTTTCGATCTGGCCGGCGATGTCGAGAAGGTAGCGCGAATTAAAGCCGATATCGATCGGATCGGCTTCGTATTCGACTTCGAGTTCCTCATTGGCGCTGCCGGAATCCGGATTGGTGACCGACAGCAGCAATTTCCCAGCGGTGATCGACAATTTGACGGCGCGGCCGCGCTCGCTCGACACCGTGGAGACGCGATCGACCGCGGCCTCGAATTCCTTCTTGTCGACGACCAGTTCCTTGTCGTTCGCAAGCGGAATGACGCGACCGTAATCGGGGAACGTGCCATCGATCAGTTTCGAGGTCAGGATGGTCTGACCGATGGTGAAGCGGATCTTTCCCGGCGAAAGTTCGATCGCCACTTCGGTTTCGCCGTCTTCCATCAGGCGCTGCACTTCGCCGACCGTTTTGCGCGGTACGATGACGCCCGGCATGCCGGCGGCGCCGTTGGGCAATTCGAGCTCCATCTGCGCCAAGCGATGACCGTCGGTCGCCACTGCGCGCAAAGTGGGCGCCTTTGCCGAGCCGGCGGCGTGCAAATAGATGCCGTTGAGGTAGTAGCGCGTCTCTTCGGTCGAGATCGCGAATTGGGTTTTGTCGATCAGCCGCTTGAGGTCGGCGGCCTTGAGCGTGAATTTGTGCGACATCTCGCCCGGCGCGAGATCGGGGAAATCGCTTTCCGGCAGCGTTTGCAGCGTGAACCGCGACCGCCCGGCGCGGATCGACAGCGCGGCGCGGTCGCCGGAAGATTCGAGAATGATCTGCGCGCCCTCCGGCAGCTTGCGCACGATGTCGAAGAACATGTGGGCCGGCACGGTCGTGGAACCGGCGGGGCCGACTTCAGCCGCGATCGCGTCGGTGACTTCGATGTCGAGGTCGGTGGCTTTCAGGGAAAGCTTGGCGCGGTCGGCGTGCAGCAGCACATTGGCGAGGATCGGAATGGTGTTGCGGCGCTCAACCACGCGGTGCACGTGGCCCAACGACTTCAGCAGTTCGGAACGCTCGACGGTGACTTTCATCGCGAAATCCGTGGCAAAGGCAGGCCAACGCTTGGCGGATACCAAAAGTGGCGTGGTGCGGCGGTTTCGGCAAGGCCGGGCCGCGCCCAGTGCGGTCTTTTCCCGGCCTTTTCACAGCTTTCGGGGGCCGCAGGGGCGGCCGCCGTCAATCCTGAAGCTGGCGTTTGAGCGCCTCGATCTCCTCGGCGAAGGCGCTATCGTTGCCGGCAAGATTCTCGATTTTGCGGACTGCGTGCAGGACCGTAGTGTGGTCGCGCCCGCCGAAACGGCGGCCGATTTCCGGCAATGAGCGCAATGTCAAAACCTTCGCCAAATACATCGCAACTTGGCGCGGCCGCACCACATTGGCGGTGCGCCGCGACGACAAGAGATCGGCGCGGCTGACATTGTACTGGCGCGCCACGATGCGCTGGATGTCCTCGATCCGCACCCGTTTCGGCTCGGCGGGACGGATCAAGTCGCGCATTTCGCGCTCGGCCATTTCCAGCGTCACCGGTTGGCCGGTGAGCTTTGAGTGCGCCAACAGCCGGTTGACGGCGCCCTCCAGATCGCGGCCGTTATGGGTTACCGATTTGGCGATAAAGCCGAGCACCGGCGCCGGCACTTCGAAGCCCGGATGATGCGTGCGGGCGGCGGCGATCCGGCTCTTGAGGATTTCAAGCCGCAATTCCTCGCCAAGTGAGCCGATCTCCACCACCAGCCCCCCCGCGAGCCGTGACCGCACGCGATCATCCAGGCTTTCGAGATCGGCTGGCGGACGGTCGCTGGCAATGACGACCTGGCGGCCGGCATCGATGAGCGCGTTCAGCGTGTGGCAGAATTCGGCTTGGGTCGAGCGGCCCTGCAGAAACTGCAGATCGTCGATCACCAGTACGTCGATGGCGCGCACCGCTTCCTTAAACGCGAGCGTCGTTTGGGTGCGCAGCGCCGAAACAAAACCATACATGAAGCGCTCTGCCGTCAGATAGAGCATCTTGCGATCGCCGGTATTGTTGCCGGCCCAGGTGATCGCTTGCAGCAGGTGGGTTTTGCCGAGCCCGACCGCGGCGTGGGTGTAAAGCGGGTTGAACATCAGCGGTTCGCCGCGCCGACTGGTAGCGACCTGTTTCGCCGCCGCGTGCGCCAGCGTGTTGGAGCGGCCGACGATGAAGGACTCGAAAGTCAGGCGCGGATCGAGCGGTGAGCCGCCGAGCGCCTCGTGGACGGTCAGGAAGGGCACGCCCGCCCGGTCGCCGCCGTTGATTGCCGCGCCATCCCGCGTTTCGCGCGAGGCTGCCAGCGGCTCGGGCGGCTTGGGCTTGGCCGCGGGAAGCTTGATGGTCGAAGAGCGAACGATCAATTCCAGGCGCGTAATGGCGGGTTCTTCCTCCTGCCACCTGCCGAGCACGCGTTCGCTATAGTGTGACTGAATCCAGTTCCGCAAAAAGCGCGTCGGCACCGATAGGCGCAATACGCCGTTGGCGGCAGTCTCGAGCTCCATGCGCCCGAACCAGCTGGTGAAGACGTCGTCGCCGAGTTCGGAGCGCAATCGTTCCTTCACGCGCCGCCAGCGATCCTGATCCGTGCTCGACATATCGATCCGCTTTTTTTGGAGAGGGATTACCGGGCACGCTGGTCAGATGATCTCGCGGAGCCCGACATTGCTGCAACGCAACTCACTCGGAGACGGGCAGGTCGTTGAGCGACTACCGCTGCGGCCTGCGCCATAGTGCGTTCAGCTGCCTGATGCGGCTCTGGGCCAGTACCAATCGACGGTCTTAACGAGATGCTGATTGCGGATTGTCTTCATCATGGCCCCCACCTCCATCGCTCCCAGACTCGATGGCTATCATTGGCTCTTTGTGCAGCGCAGCTGCGAGACTTTTATCGGCGTATTTCCCTAGGAATCGGCGGTTACCAACGCTACGCTCGCCACGCTACTCACGCCACGACAAGTCCGGAATGCACACGATTGGACACAGCTCATCCGCACCCATTTCTCGATGAGTCATCGCTAAGTCCGACTTGTTGAAGGCCTTCGGAACCGAAGGAAATTGACGGTACCACGCGAATGGCGGCCCGCAATGCCAAAACAATCGCGTCGATAATCGGCATTTTCTGAACGCGAGCCGAAAGCACATCGTCAGCGCCACGCCGGCCCCGACAAAGCATTGACTCAATGAGATGATTTAGTCCTGACCAAATGCGGTAACCGGGCTGTCATGTTTCGAGCCGGCGTCGCGAGCAAATAAGGTCAGGCACGGTCAAAATCGCGGCGACTCAAAGTCCCGTGGCCACCGTGTACAATAAGTCTTTCAAAGGAAATGCATTCTTCTGGACAGTTTTTTGGGGTAGCCGCCGATCGAGGCGACTTAAGCAAATAAAAACGGCTCGATCGGGACGCCGCCAACGACCAATGACTCGATCTTGTGGTCTGACGTGACAATAATGCAACAACTGTGCAATCCAGCGACTGGATTGCAGTGAAAATCGCAAGCTTCCGCGGCGAAAACCGCAGGAATCTATTTTTTCTCGAGTTTGGCTATGCGTTGAGCAAGGCGGGAGACTTTGCGGCGCGCCGCATTGCGGTGCACGATGCCTTTCTGCGCGGCGCGAATGAGCGCCGGCTCGGCTTCCGCCATGGCGGCGGCCGCTCGGGACCGGTCCCCTGCGGTGAGTGCCTCTTCGACCTTGCGCATGGCCGAGCGGACACGCGCCCGGCGCGACTTGTTGACGACGGTACGCCGCGCGATCTGCCGGGCGGCCTTTTTGGCGGACTTGGTATTGGCCATGGACTATCGAGTATACGCGATTGTGTGAACGAGATCGGCGCTTATAGGGGTGCGAGGCCCCAGCGTCAACGCCACAAGTTGCTATCCGAAAAGAACCGATACCGAAAGCAAGGGGTCGCGATCTCCGTCCTGGTCTGACGGTCTAGGCGACGCGTTTGGCCCGCACAGCATCATAGCCGGCGACGACAGCCGCGCGATCGGCCACTGGAAACGCCGAAAGTGGCGGTTCGACCCGCGCCCAATGCGCATCGCCGTGGATGTGGGCGAGAAGCGCCTTAATGCCGGGAACAAGCGGCTTGCCGTCGAACAACTTGCGGATGGCAACCGCCTCGCCGAGCGCGGCGGTGTCGCCCGAGCGATAGGCTCTGGCGCATAGGTCGGCATTGAGGTTCGCAGTCGCCGAAATGCAGCCGGCAAAGGGTCCAGAGCGCGCCTCCGGCAATGCCGCCTCAGTCGACGGGAAAACCTTGAACCGCGGCAGGATGCTTGCGGCTTCCCGGGCATAGGCCATGTCGCCGGAGGAATCCTTAAGCCCGACAATGCGCTCGCCGAATGTATCGAGCAGCCGGCGGATCAGGCCGACGTGCCAGTGCAGGCCCGATTGCGCCGGGAAATGGTAGAGATAGATCGGGATCGGCTGTGCCGTTGTCGCCGTCAGGATGGCGTCGGTATAGGCGACGAGACCGTCGTCGTGGACACCCTTATAATAAAACGGCGGCAGTACCAGAGCACCGGCAAAGCCGAGTTCGGCGGCATGTTTGGTCAGCGCAATCGCATCGGCTACCGCCGCAGCGCCGGTTCCAACCATCATGCGATCGAGCGGCAGGCCGGCTCCGGCATAGGCGCTCATCACACGTCGGCGCTGGTCAAGCGAGAACGAGGTCGCCTCGCCGGTCGTCCCCAGCACATTGAGGCCGTCGCAGCCGTTATCCAGAAGGAAGCGCGCCAAGGCCGTCGAGCGCGGGCAGTCCGGGTTCCCCTTGTCGTCGACCGCGGTCGCGATCGCGGCGATTACGCCGTTAAGTGTCTTGCTCATGGGTCGCTGCCCTTACCGGCAAAAACAGGGCGGCGCAGCTTGCGCCAGCTGCCGATCCAGTAAAGCATACTGCGGCGGTGTTCAATCGAGCATGTCCATTGCCTGCTGGCAGTTCCACGCTGCGCCAGTGCTACGGAATTCGGGAATTGAAATGGCGGAAATCTTCGACGTCATCATCGTCGGCGCCGGTGCGGCCGGCTGCGTGCTGGCAAACCGGTTGTCGGCACGATCGGCAACCCGCGTGCTGCTTCTCGAAGCGGGACGCGATGCGGCGCCCGGGGTCGAGCCGGCGGACATTCACGATTCCTATCCGCGCTCTTATTACAACGACGCCTATTTCTGGCCCGAGCTGAAGGTGCATTGGCGGCGCAAGGACAATTCGCCGCTGACCGGATTTTCGCAAGGCCGTGTCATGGGCGGCGGCTCGTCGGTGATGGGGATGGTCGCCTATCGCGGCACGCCCGACGATTACGCCGAGTGGCAATCACTCGGCGCCGCGGGCTGGGGTTGGGACGACGTTCTTCCCTACTATCGCAAGCTTGAAAACGATCTCGATTTCGACGGTACGCTGCATGGCAAAGAGGGCCCGGTGCCGATCCGCCGCACCAAGACTGCGGATTGGGCGCCGCTGGCGAAGGCGGTGCATTCCTTCGCCGAGGAACGCCAGATCCCCTTTATCGCCGACATGAACGCCGATTTTCGCGACGGTTATGGCAGTGTGCCGATGAGCAACTGGCCGGAACGGCGCGCTTCCGCGGCAATCTGCTACCTCACCGCTCCAGTGCGCCGGCGCGACAACTTGCGCGTCGTCACCGACGCTTTTGTTTCCGGACTTTTATTCGACGGCCGGCAAGCGACCGGCGTCACGGCAAAGATCGGCGGCGAGACCAAGGAGTTTCGCGGCCGCGAGATCGTCGTCGCGCTCGGCGGCGTTCACTCGCCGGCGTTTCTGATGCGTGCGGGGATCGGACCGGCGCCGGCGCTGCGCGACCTCGACATCGAGGTGCGCGCCGATCTGCCCGGCGTCGGGGAAAACCTGTCCAATCACGCCATTCTCTTTATCGGTCTCCTGCAAAAGCGCGGCCTGCGGCAGGCCGCGAAAATCCGGCCGCACCCGATGACGTGCTTCCGTTATTCCTCAAACGTGCCCGGTGCGCCGCCGCTCGACATGTACCTCAATGTTCAATGCAAGACGTCATGGAGCCCGCTCGGCCACCAGGTCGCCAATTTAGCGCCGTCGCTGCTCAAGCCGATGGCGCGCGGGCGCGTGTCGCTCACGGCAGCCGATCCGGCGACCTATCCGCTGGTCGAATTCAATTTCACCGGCCACGAGCTTGACCTGAAGCGCTTTATGCTGGGCTTCCGCCGCTGCGTCGACATTCTCGCCAATGACGCGGTGCGGGCGATGACGCGGCTGACCTTTCCGGTGAAATTCAACGATCGCCTGCGGCGGCTCAACCGCATTACGCCGGCGAACAAGATCAAAAGCGCGGCCATCGCCGCGCTGATCGACGCGGTACCGTCGTTGGCTGAGCCGATCTTCGCGACGTTGGCCGATCGCCGCGTCGATCTCGCCCAACTGGCGGTAGATGACGAAGCGCTAGCCGATCACATCCGCGACAATGTCGCCGGCACGTTTCATCCGGTAGGCACCTGCCGCATGGGCGCGGCGGAGGATCGCGACGCTGTGACCGATCCGGCGGGCCGCGTTCACGGCATCGCGGGCTTGCGGATCATTGATGCCTCGATCATGCCGACGATCCCGCGTGGCAACACCAACATCCCGACCATCATGGTCGCGGAGAAGCTCGCCGATGCGATGCTGAGCGAGGTGCCAGGCTAATCCGGCACGCTGACATAGATTTGGCCGTCGCGCACGGCGACCGGCACCGGCGTCAGCCGCACCGAAGGGTCGCCGGGATGGCAGCCGGTTGCCAGGTCGAACTCGTAGCCGTGCCACGGGCAGACGATGTGGCGCTGCTTGCCGAAGCGGAGCCCCGCGCTTTTCTTGTCGGGCGTGACGATCTCTTCGACCTGGTTGAAGATCTTGCCCTGACACACCGGCCCGCCGGCATGAGGACAGACGTTCTCATAGGCGAGCACCTTGCTGCCGGTGCGGAAAATGCCGACTTCGATCTTGTCGAGTGCGAAAACTTTGTAGTCGCCGTCGGCAATATCGGTCAGCCGGCTGACTGAGACTTCGTCCATGGCTTTCCCTCGCGTCACTCTATTCCCGGCGGGCGATGAAACCAGATCGCCACGTCGAACATGTTGAGGTCGGCGGCGCGGATGAGCCCGCACGCCGTCACGACCGTTTCGGTCGCCGTGACTGCGCCTGGCGCGAACGGCGCCACGTCATGACCGCGCCGTTCCACCTTGGCCGCATAGATCTTGGCCGCCGCAGTGAGCACCTGTTGCAGCTGCCGGTCCGAGATCGCATCGGGCTCGCCGCGCTTGAGCGCGGCGCGCGCCGCTGCGCAAAAGTCCTGCATCTTCTGACGGGCCGCGGTTTGCCGCCGCGCCGGCGCCGCGCGCTTGAGTGACTTCTTTCTGCGCATCATGCGTTTCAAGCGGTGACCGGCACGCGGACATTCGTCTTGGCGGGCTTGGCCGCGAGGCGCTTGTGCTTCGGCACCTCGAGCTTGAACAGCTTCGCCGCGTTGAAGCCCAAAATATTGCGCTTGGCTTGTTCGTTGAGGAACGGCAGCGTCGTGATCGAGTTCGGCAGATCGAAATCCCAATGCGGCCAGTCGGACGCGAAGAGCAGCTGCGTTTCAGCCTTGATCGCCTTGAAGGTCGCTTCGGTCAGATCCAAGTTCGAGCGCTCCAGCGGCTGACTGGTGAAATACATGTCCTGGATGTACTCGCTCGGCCGGCGCTTCAAGAGCGGCGCTTCCGACGATCGCATCATGTATTCCGAATCGAGCCGCTGCATCAGGAACGGCACCCAGGCGAGACCGCTCTCGATCCACAGGACTTTGAGCTTCGGAAATCTCTCCGGCAGGCCATTGATGATCCAGTTGGTCAGATGGATGATGTTGTAATAGACGAACGAGATCGAGTGCATCGAGATGAAGCGATTGCACTGCTGCATCGACTGATCGCCCCAGTGGAAGCCGGAATGGAACGCGAGCGGCTTGCCGGTCGCCTGGATGGCGGAATAAAGCGGCATGTAGCTGTCGTGATTGACGGCGCGAAAGCGCGTTGAAGTGACCGAAAAGCCGATGACGCTCGGATTGTCGGCGTAGCGCTCGACCGCCTTGAGACTCTCCTCGGGATGATTGAACGGCAGGTAAAGCATCGCCTTGATGCGCTGATCCTGCGGCAGGATTTCCTCGGCCAGCCATTTATTGAAGGCGTTGCCGATCACGACTTCCATCTCGATCTGCGGGTGCATGCCGAGCACCAGCATCGGCGTCGGGAACACCACCATGTAGTCGATGCCCATCGAGTCCATGGCGCGCTGAACCAGCGTGACCTGGGCGTGGGTGCGGCCACCCGGCACCGCCTCGGCCAGCCGCTGCTGATGCGGGATGCGGCCGAAGACGTCCTGATGCAAAAATCCCGGCGTGGCATTGAGTAGCCCGGGAGCCGCGCCGCGGTCCTTGAACGCGCGCGCCATCTGCCGGTAGACGTCGCTATCCATGCGGTCGACGACCTCGGACCAGAACGCCGTCTCGGTGACGTGGGCGTCGACGTCGACAATAAAATAATCGCCCGCGCGCGCTTCCTTGGCGGCGTGGGCGAGAATCTCGCGCGTGTCGGTCTGAATGGTGATTTTCGGCAATTCACTGACGCGCGGCGCCTTATGGCCGTTCTTGCCGTTCTTGCCGTTTTTCTCGCTTTTCCCGTTTTTCTCTTGGCGCGCCATCTTCTTCAGCATCGGCATCCTCCACTCGTGGAGCGATCCTCGACGAGGCCGCTCGCACGCTGACATTTGCTGCAAGTCTATCAGCAAACCGCGCCAGGCGACACGCGATTGACCCCGCGAACAGGCGAATGCTACGAAATGTCTGAATTGCCGGCCGTTTTTTGCGGTTGAGGCGTGCGAAGGGAGGCGTGAAATCGATGAAACTTCCGCCCTTCGACTATGCCTGCCCGTCGAGCATCGCCGAAGCAATCGCGCTCTTGGCTTCGCATCGTGGCGAGGCGAAGGTGCTCGCCGGCGGGCAGTCACTCATACCGATGCTGGCGTTCCGTGTCGCCGCGCCGGCTGTGCTGATCGACTTGCGCAAAATTGCGGAGCTTCGGCGCATCGGCCTTGCCAATGATGGCGTTACGCTTGGCGCCATGGTGCGCTGGCGCGATATTCTTGAGCATCCGGAGCTGCGAACCGCGCATCCTCTTCTGATGACGGCCGTCGCGCATGTTGCGCACTACCAGATCCGCAATCGCGGCACGGTCGGCGGCAGTCTGGCGCACGCCGATCCAGCCGCCGAATTGCCGGCCATCGCCGTCACCTGCGATGCCGGCATCACCGTTATGGGCAAGGCCGGCGAGCGCATCGTCGCGGCCAGGGATTTCTTTCGCGGCCCGCTGACGACCGCGCTGGCCGCCGAAGAGATGGTCACCGAGATTCGCTTTCCAGCGTGGCCGGCGAAGCGCCGCTTCGGCTTCTGCGAATTTGCCCGCCGCCGCGGCGACTTTGCGCTCGCCGGCGCGGCCGTGTTCTATGATGACAGCGGCGGGACAGCCGACAATGCTCACGTAGGCGCCGTCGGTGTCGCCGACCGGCCGATGCGCCTTGGCGCCGTGGAAGAGGTTCTCAACGGCAAGGCCATCGACGAAGAGACGATCGGCAAAGCGGAGGCCGCCGCGTCGGCGGCGGTCGATCCGCCTGACGATATTCACGCCAGCGGCGCCTACCGCAAGGCGCTCATCGGCGTCATGGTCGAACGTGCGCTGCGCGGCACACTGCACTGACATTCGCTTCGCGAAAATCGATAGGAGCAAACCCATGAGCGTCGCACGCCATCCGCGCCCGAAGGAGCTTGAAGGGGTTCCGATCGAAGAGATCATGAAAAAATATGTCGGCCGCTTCAAAGACAAGAAGCCGGATTGGGCCGCCTTCGAGGATGCCAAGATCGAAGGGTTCAAGCGCGCCCAGCACCGTTTCATCGGCGCCGGCGGCTCCGGCAAGCACGGCGACCCGACGATCATTCCGGCGGGAAATTTCACGCTCTCGATCATGTATGTCGAGCCGGGTCAGGGCAACGCCGCCCATACTCACGAAGTCGAGGAATGCTTCTTCGTGCTCGACGGCTATCTCGACGTCTTCGTCGAGGATGAAACCGGCAAGCGCGTGACGACCCGGCTCGGTCCGTGGGAATGCATCGCTTGCCCGGCGGGCGTCATCCACGGCTACCAGAACGACTCGCTTGCGCCGGTTTATTTTCAAGTCATGCTCGGCCGCGGCAAGCCCGAGACCATGGGCTATGCCGATGACGAGCTTTACAAGCGCAAAGATGCGCATCTGAAGGCGGTATGAATGGCAAATGTTCTTGATGAGACGCGTTACGAATTGGCGCTCGCCAATCGCATCATCGCGCATGAGGGCGTGCTCGACGGCTTCGGCCATGTCAGCGTTCGCCATCCGCACGATCCCAATCGCTACCTCTTGGCGCGGTCGCGCAGCCCCGAACTCATCGAGCCGTCGGACCTGCTGGAATTCACGCTCGATTCTCAGCCGGTGACGCCGCCCAAGGGCGAGATGTACGGCGAGCGGGTGATTCACGGCTGCATCTATCAGGCGCGGCCGGACGTCAACGCGGTGTGTCATCACCATTCCCATGCGATGCTGCCGTTCTGCGTCACCGGCGTTCCGCTCGAGCCGGTGTTTCACATGGGGCCGGTCATGGGCCAGGTGGTGTCCATGTGGGACAGCCGCGATGAGTTCGGCAATACCAATCTCATGGTGGTCGAACCGGAGGAGGGGCGTTCGCTGGCGCGGGCGCTGGGCCCGAACTGGCTGGTGCTGATGGCGCGCCACGGCGCGACGGTCGCCGGCCGAACCTTGCGCGAGCTTGTCTTCCGCACCGTCTATTCGCACGCGAATGCGGAAATCCAGTTGCGGTCGATGGCGATCGGCAAGATCGGTCCGTTGAACGCCGCTGAGCGCCAGCTTTGCGAGCCGCGCCAGTTACAGCCGCGGCCGATGTCGCGCGCCTGGGAATATTGGACGATCCGGTTGCAGAAGGCCGGCGGACTGCCGCCTGCGGCCAAATCGTCCGGGAGCAGGGCGAAGAAGCGCGTCAGTAAGGGCCGCGCGAAGCGATCGCGGCGATGACGTTGTTCAACTGGTCGATGCGGGTGCGGTAAGCCTTGCTCAGGCAAACGACGCTGCGTCCACAGGCGTCGCGGGCCTTGAGCCACTCGCGCTGTGCGTCGCCGATATCGCCGCGCTGGCCCATCGCCACCAGTGACGTGGCGACGGCGTAGAGCGTCGCCATGCGCGCTTCCGCCTGGCCCAGCGCATAATTTCGGCAGATCGTGTTTTCCGCCGGCGTTTTTGCTCGCGCGCAATCGAGCGGCGCGTAATCGGCGGCGATGGCCGAACTGCCCAGAATGCAGAAACCGACTGCCGCCATTAGCAGGCGCTTCATCACGGTCCTCCTTTATCCGAACGTCGGCACGAACAGCTTCTCGATCGGGACCGGCTCCGCGATCAGGCCTTGCTCGGCCATGTAGCTGACCAGCGCCTCAAGCGTCGGCCGGTTCGGCTCGACGCCATAGGGCCAGCAATCGCCGCCGAACAGTTCATCGATCTCCTCGATGTCGTCGGGCAGCCACGGCAGCATGTAGCGGAGCGTGCCGGGAAAGCGCATTTTCTCGCGCGCCCAGTCTTTGGCGGCCTCGAAGGCGTTGTAGAGGCTCGTGGCCACGAAAGGATGCCGCTCATAGATATCGTTGCGGATCACGACGAGATGCATGATCGGGAAAATCTTGGTGCGGCGGTAGTAATCCTTCTCGCGGGCCCGGTAGTCCGGAAACAGCCGCACCACGTCGGGATGGCGGTTGAGCGCGCGCGGCAGGTTCGAGCCGATGATGGCGTGAATTTCGCCGGCGACGAGGAGGTCGCTCAGCGATTTGCCGGTCTGGTTCGGCGTGATCTTCACCGGCTTACGAAGCGGCATCACCGAGGGGTTGCCGTAGGCGCCGGGAGCGTTGACCGCGCCCTGGACCCATTCGATCGTCGAAAGGTCGACGCCGAGGTCATGCTGCATCAGGCCGCGGACGAAGATCGCCGCGGTCTGGGTGTAAAGCGGCACGCCAATGCGCTTGCCGGCTAGGTCCTTTGCCGAGGTGATGAATTTACGGTTAACGACGATGAAGCCGTGGCGGAAGACCCGCGAGGCGAACACCGGCAGCGCCACGAAAGGCAGCTTGTTCGCCGCGTAGCGGCTGACGAATTCCGAGCTCGACATTTCGCAAGCGTCAAACTCAAGCCGGTTCGACATGCGGTCGAAAATCTCGCGTGGATTGTCGATGGTGATGAAGTTGAGATCGATGCCGTCCGGTTTGATGTCGCCGGTTTGCAGCGCCAGCATGCGGTCATAGAGACCGCAGGCGAAAGTGATCGGCAGGGAAGGCATCGCGGCACCTCTCGATGAAGCTTCGGGACGAGGCGCGCACTATCGCACACCGCGCCCGAAGTGAAAGCAGCGCATGCGTGGTGTCCTCGCGACCGCCGCCGGCTGAAAAAATTTGCGGCGCGCAACGAATTTTCTTGCAATGCGCTTGCGTTGCGCCTATGTGCCGCTCGCCCAAATTCGCACGTGCCTGTGGCCGTGTGTCGATCGGTAGGCATCCGGACAAGAGGCCGGACAGTCGCCTGAGGTTGAAGCCGGACGTTGTTGGCTCTCCAACCTCACACCGTGATCGGCAGCCGGAGGCGAAACCGGCGCACCCCGCGCTCAACGGGGGACGCGGCTTAAAGCAACGACGGAGCGGGCTTTTTTGGTCTCGTTGGCCGTCCAAAGGTCAGCACCGAAGAGGCTTGTCCATCCTTGTCTTGCCGGCCGTGCGGAACGGG
>DATJBH010000158.1:0-10101 GCA_035515455.1 Xanthobacteraceae bacterium | reverse complement strand
GTCGCAGGCGACCGGCAGCGCGGTCGGACCGAGTTTTTCGGCCTGCGCGGCGGCGGCGGTGAAGTCGAGGTCGAGCAGCGCCACTTCGGCGCCGGCCGCGGCAAAGGCTTTCGCCGTTGCCGCGCCGATGGCGCCGCCGGCGCCGGTGACGGCGGCGATCTGACCGGCGAGCGGCCACAACTTTTCCACGTTTTGGCGCGCGCCAAGCTTGGCTTGCTCGAGCGGCCAATATTCGCAATCGAACATGTCGCTTTCGGAAATCGACTCGAACTTGCCGACGGCTTCGGCGTCGCCGACGCCTTGGATCCAGGCTTCGGCGATATCGGCGGCGATGATGGCAGCGTGCTTGGAGCGGCCGAGACCGAACAGGCCGAGCCCCGGCACCAGCACGACGCGGGGCAGGGGATCGAGCTCGTGCTTGATCCCGCCCACACGTGCATTGTGCCGCGAAAAATAATCGTGATAGCGGCGCACGAATTGCACCGCCCGGTCCCGCGTGCTGTGCGCGAATTCATCGAGCTTGCCGTTTTCCGGCATCGGCAAGACCAACGGCCAGTTCTTGGTGCGGATGGTGTGGTCCGGCGTGATGACGCCCAATTGGGCGACGCGCGCCAAATCGCCGGCGTCGACGAAATTGCGCACCGGCTCGCTGTTGCGAAATTCGAGCACGAGCCGCCGCCAGGCGCCTTCGACGATCGCATCCTTCTCGCTGCACGCGCCGCGCACGATCGGCGCGACGAGCGCCTCGCCGGCGATGTTGTGCGGCAACGCGGCGACGGTCACGATCTTGCGATGGCGCGCGAGAAACTCCTCGGCGAGCGTGACCGTTGCGATCATGCGCTCGTAGGCTTGCTGCGCGCTGTCGCCGAAGGTGACGATGCCGTGCTTGCTTAAGATGAGGCCGTCGCTCGGTTTACCGCTCTCGAACACCGCGATCGCTTTTTTGGCCAGACCAAATCCAGGCATGACATAGGGCACGAAGCCGAGCCGCCGGCCAAACACCTCTCGGCACTTCTTCTCGCCATCGGGCTGGTCGATCAGGCCGAGCACCGCGGTGGCATGGGTGTGGTCGATGAATTTGTCCGGCAGAAAGGCGTGCAGCATCATCTCGACCGACGGATTGGCCGCTGTCGGATCGATCAGATTGGCGCGCTCGATGGCGACGATGTCCTCGTCGCCGATGGTTTCGAGTGCGCGCAGCTTGCGCATCGGATCGAGCCGCACCGCGACGAAGCCCTTCACTCCGATCTCGGCCATGTCGGAGCCGGAGGATTTTACGAAGAGCACATCGGCTTCTTCGCCGAAGCGGTCACGCAGGCGCGTCTTCAACGAGGTGTTGCCGCCGCCGTGCAGCACGAGTTTTGGATCGCGGCCAAGCAGGCGCGTGGTGTAAATGCGCAGCGCCAAATCGCGGTCGATGCCCGCCGCGGCGCCGGCCGCGACGCAACTTTCGGCATCACGATCGGCCCAGCCGCTTTTCACGGTTGTCGATCCGCCGTTCAGCCGCCGGCAAAACGGCGCGACCACCACCCGGTGCGGCGCGGTTGATCGGTTTGGGCGGCTTCACCGCTCTCGGTGACCACCGGCTCCGCTGTTGGCGATACTGGCTGCTGCGTTTGCGGCGGCGGCAGTGTGTCGTCGGCACCGCCCGTCGGCGCGCGCTCACGTACCGTGGAGCGGCGGCGCACCGGCTCCTCCGGCGGTGCCGCTTGCGGCGGCTCGGCGGCGAGCGGCGAGACCGGGCGCGCCGCGGCATCGAGATCGGCGACGGCGGCATTAAGTTCCGGTTCGGTCGGGGTCGGCTCGACCAATCCTTCCACCGGAGCTGCTTCCTCCTGCGGCGCGTAGGGCTGCCGTTCGGCGCCCCCATGCTCTGTGTCGTGCGGCGCGACTTCGCCATTGCGATGCCGGTTGCGTCGGCCGCCGCGGCGACCGCGACGGCGTCGGCGTTCGCCATCGCGCCGCGTTTCGCCGTCCTGTTCCTGCGTCGCGAATTCGCCCGCCGACTCGACGAGGTCGCCCTCAACCGGAGACTCTTGTTCCGTTTCGGCGGCCGCGTCGCTTCCCTCGCCGGCGGCAGCCAGATCGCGGTGTTCGTGCGGCTCTTCAAATTCCGGTTCCCGCGACTGTCCGCGAGCGCCTTCGCCGCCGTTGCGACCGCCGCGCCGCCGGCGCCGCCGCCGCCGTCGTGGACCGCCTTCGTCCGGCTCCGCCGCGATCGCCGGCGCCTCCTCTGATTCTGCCGCCTCGACTTCCTGTTCGCCTTCGGTGGCGCCGAATTCTTCGAGATCGTCCTCCTCTTCGAGCGGCGCGGGCAGCGCCTGCGCGCGCTCGGCGAGCGCTTTGGCGGCCTCGACCGTGTGCACCTGCTCGCCGCGGTCGATGATGAAGGCCTGCGGCGCCCGTACCGATTCGTCCGCGGAGATCGTAATGGTGATGGCGAAGCGCTCTTCCAGGCTGCGCAGATGCGCGCGCTTCTGGTTGAGCACGTAAAGCGCGACATCCGGCCGGGTGCGGACGATGAGATTATGGGTGCCGCCGCGGATCAGCTGTTCCTCGAGCGCGCGCAAGACCTGGAGCGCCAGCGAGGACACCGAACGGACGTGGCCGCTGCCGCCGCAATATGGACACTTCTCGGTCGAGCTTTCCAGCACGCTGGTGCGGATGCGCTGCCGGGACATCTCCAGCAGGCCGAAATGCGAGATCCGGCCGACCTGGATGCGGGCGCGGTCCTGCTTGAGACATTCCTTCAGACGCCGTTCGACGGAGCGATTGTTGCGCTTCTCGTCCATGTCGATGAAGTCGATGACGATCAGGCCGGCGAGGTCGCGCAACCGGAGCTGCCGGGCAATTTCGTCGGCCGCCTCCAGATTGGTCTTGAGCGCGGTGTCCTCGATATGATGCTCGCGCGTGGCGCGGCCGGAGTTAACGTCGATCGCGACCAAGGCCTCGGCCTGATTGAGCACGATATAGCCGCCGGAGCGCAGCTGCACGACCGGCGAGAACATGGCGTCGAGCTGATTCTCGACGCCGTAACGCGACAGCAGCGGCTGCGTATCGTGATAGGGATGGACGTTCTTGGCATGGCTCGGCATGAGCATGCGCATGAAATCCTTGGCCTCATGATAGGCTTCGGGGCCGGCGACGATCACCTCGTCGATGTCCTTGGTGTAGAGATCGCGGATCGAACGCTTGACCAGCGAGCCCTCCTCATAGACGAGCTTGGGCGCGGTCGATTTGAGCGTCAGGTCGCGCACTGTCTCCCACATGCGCAGCAGATATTCGAAGTCGCGCTTGATCTCGATCTTGGTGCGGCTCGCTCCGGCGGTGCGCAGGATCACCCCCATGCCTTCCGGCACTTCGAGGTCGGCGGCCGCTTCTTTGAGCCGCGCGCGGTCTTCGGCGTTGGTGATCTTGCGGCTGATGCCGCCGCCGCGCGCGGTGTTCGGCATCAGCACCGAATAGCGCCCGGCGAGCGAGAGGTAGGTCGTTAGCGCCGCGCCTTTGGTGCCGCGTTCCTCCTTGACCACCTGCACCAGCATGACCTGGCGGCGCTTGATCACCTCTTGGATCTTGTACTGGCGCCGATAGCGCGGCGCGCGATCGGGAACTTCCTCCATCGCGTCGGCGCCGCCGACCGACTCGACGATTTCTTCGGCGGCCTCGTCGTCCTCGCCGCTTTCTTCGCCGTGGCCTTCGTGCTCGCCGGCCTCGACGGCAGAGGCGGACTCGGCGTTTTCGGCCGTAGCATCGTGCGGCGCCTGGTCAACTTCGCCGGATTCGGGGTGCTCCATCGCGGCGGGCTCGCCGGTGGGCCACTCGGCCATCGCCGGCGATTCCACGGTTTCGGCAGGGGTGTCCTCCGGCTCGGCGTCGCTGCCCAGCGCCGCGTCCCCCGGTATCTGCACCACGTCCATTGCCGATTCCGACGTCTCGTCTTCGGGCGCCGCTTCAGCGCTGCTGGAAGCGGCGAGCGTACCCAATTCGGAACCCTCGCCGGTCTCGTCGTGCTCGAACGGCGAGGTTGCTTCCTGGTCCGGCTCCGTCGATTCGCCGGCCGGCGATTCGGCGGGCTCGCCGTGCATCGTCTCGTCGCGGCGCGCGGCAGGATGGTTGTTGTGATGATTGCCGTGATGGCGATGGCGTCGCGAACGCCGATCGACCTCGTCATCGGCGGCGCGCTGCGCGCGCTCCTCCTCATCGATCAGGGCTTGGCGGTCGGCGACCGGGATCTGGTAATAATCGGGATGGATTTCGCTAAAGGCGAGGAATCCGTGGCGATTGCCGCCGTAATCGACAAACGCGGCCTGCAGCGACGGCTCAACGCGCGTCACTTTGGCCAGGTAGATATTGCCTCTTAATTGCTTGCGATGCGCGGATTCAAAGTCGAATTCTTCGACGCGATTGCCGCGCAAAACGACCACCCGGGTCTCCTCGGGATGGGTCGCGTCGATGAGCATTTTGTTGGCCATTGGCAAATCTCTTGAAGGCCAGCACACCCGCTCGCGCTGGCCCGCATCGGCGGGGGCGGAGGGCATGGGCCCGATTCTCGGTGAACGGAACGGATCGGAAATCGCGAGGGCGGCAAGCGGATGGGTCGCGCAGTCCGGCAAGCGGCGTAGAAACGCTGCCGTGTTGGGTAAAGCGACCCTGGCCGTTTTGAACGAAGACTTGCACCTCGACCATGAACTCCAAACCGCGATGGGGCGGCAGCGCCAGGCGCGGCCGCAATTTCCTTCGTCTGCTCACGGGATGGCGCGACAGGGTGCCATCAGCGTCTGGCACGCGGGTCGAGCACGAGGTTCCGGCTGTCCTCATCTTTCGAGGGCGTCGGTCTTGCTTTGCGCCGTCGTCGGCACCCGTTCGCTGGAGCCATAATCGGAAGTCATTGCCCAGAACGAACAGTCGGCACCGAAGCGGTTCGAAAGCGGCGTCCGCCTCGCTCCCGTCATCTTTCTTGGGGAGCCAAACGCTTGCGGACGTCACCGGATGCCCTAACGCGACACAACCGGAACCTTTCACCGTCAGCACTCTCTTCTTAAGGCCCCCGGCACCGAATTGGCAAGTCGCCTGTGGGATCCGGCGGAGGAGGCGATTTTGGCGAGGTTCAAGAGGGCGATAGGGACGATGTTGCGGAAGCTTAAGTTTCGGTTAACCACGCTTGCCTAATGGAGTAAGAGGGGCTCGATGGGGTGGAAGCCGATGCCTGTCCAAGCCGTGCGCTGGGCTCTGCTCGGTGTGCTCTTCGCCGGTACGGCAATGGCCGCCGCAGCGCCGGCCGCGGTTCCCGCGCCCGACTCATATCCGGTGGCGACCGACGCACGACTAGGCGGGGACGGCGCGCAAACCCGATTCGTCATGGACCTCGACCGCAAGATCGATTTCCATGTCTTTACGCTCGCCGACCCCTATCGCCTCGTCCTCGATATCCCGCAAGTCACGTTCCAACTGCCGCCGCATGCGGGCGAGAATGGGCGCGGATTGGTCAAGGCGTTTCGGTTCGGTCTGGTGATGCCCGGCGGGTCGCGGATGGTTTTCGATCTGGCCAAGCCGGCGCGCGTCGACAAGGCCTTCGTCATGGCCGAGGCGCCGGGCGTACCGGCGCGGCTGGTTCTCGACTTGATGGCCACCGATCGCGAGAGCTTCCTGCGCAATATGAAACTTGAGGAAAAACTGGCCCGCAAGGACACGCCGCCACAGCCCGCCCCGCCGCCGGTATCGAGCGATCCGCGGCCGTTGATCGTGCTTGATCCCGGTCACGGCGGCATCGACACCGGGACGCGGGCGCCGAACGGCGAATGCGAGAAAGATATCGTGCTTGCCTTCGCCAAAGATTTGCGTGATCGCCTGGAAAAGTCCGGCAAATACCGCGTGCTGATGACGCGCACCGACGACACCTTCGTTGCGCTTCCCGATCGCGTGCAGATCGCCCGCCGGGCTGGCGCGGCGCTCTTCATCTCGATTCACGCCGATTTTCTGCCCCACAAGGAGGGCGACGCCGAGGGCGCGACCGTCTACACGCTGTCGGATCGGCCGTCCGACCCGCAGGCCGCACGCGTCGCCGCCGAGGAAAACCGCGCCGACGTGATCGCCGGGGTCAACCTCAAGGACGAGCCCGAAGACGTCGCCGGCATCCTGCTCGATCTCGCGCAACGCGAGACCAAGACGTTTTCCGTGCAATTCGCCCATAAGCTCGTCACCGATCTTAAGTCGACGACGCATCTCAACAAGGATCCGGTTCGATCGGCCGGTTTTCGCGTGCTGCGGGCGCCGGACGTGCCTTCGGTGCTGATCGAGCTCGGTTATGTTTCCAACAAGCAGGATCTGCAGTCATTGAACTCGGACAGCTGGCGCGATCGGACCGCGGAATCGATCACAGCCGCCGTCAACGACTATTTCGCCACCCATCTCGCCGGGGCCCGCGCCAACTGACGTCGCAATCCGGAGGTAAGCAGTGCCGGAGCGGCCTCAGTTTGAACAAAAACCGGAGCGACGAGACGCGATGAAGAGGGTAATGTATGCTGGGTCCGGGCTGGCACCGGCCACGCCGGCCCGCGGATGGGTTTGGTGCCTCGGCGTCGTGCCGATCCTTCTAGGCCGAGGCCAGGCAGGGCAACCTCAATGAAATCGGTGTCGCGGTGAGATTGCTCCTGCGCTTTTTGGGCTTCCTGTTTGCGGCGGGGACGATCCTGTTCATCGCCGGCGTCGCCGCGGCCGCAGCCCTGTTGTGGCACTACTCCAAGGACCTGCCGGACTATACCCAGCTGCAGGACTATGAGCCGCCGGTGATGACGCGGGTGCATGCCGCCGACGGCTCGCTGCTGGCCGAATATGCCAAGGAGCGCCGGCTCTATTTGCCGATTCAGGCGATCCCGAAGCTCGTCACCAATGCTTTCGTCGCTGCCGAGGATAAGAACTTCTATTCCCACCCGGGCATCGACATTTACGGCATCATTCGCGCCGGCATTTTCTATGTCGAGAATTACGGCAGCGGGCGCCATCCGCAGGGCGCCTCGACCATTACCCAGCAGGTCGCCAAGAACTTCCTCCTCAACAACAAGGTTTCGTTCGAGCGCAAGATCAAAGAGGCGTTATTGGCGCTGCGCATCGAGCGCACCTATTCGAAGCAGAAGATTCTCGAACTCTATCTCAACGAAATCTATCTCGGCTTCGGCGCTTACGGCATCGCCGCTGCCTCGCTGCTGTATTTCGACAAGTCGGTGCATGAACTGAGCATCGCCCAGGCCGCCTATCTTGCCGGCCTGCCGAAAGGCCCGAACAACTACAATCCGTTCCGGCACAAGGAAGACGCCGTCGCGCGCCGCAACTATGTCATCGATCGCATGGTCGAGGACGGCTTCATCTCGGCGGCCGACGGCGCCAAAGCGGAGAAGGAGCCGCTTGGCGTGACCGTGCGCAGCGCGAGCCCGCACGTCTTTGCCGCCGAGTATTTCACCGAAGAAGTGCGCCGCTACCTCTATGACAATTACGGCGAGAAGAAGCTCTACGAAGGCGGATTGTCGGTGCGCACCACGCTCGATCCGAAGCTGCAAATGCTGGCGCGCAACACGATGGTCAACGGCCTCGTCAGTTTCGACGAGAAGCAAGGCTATCGCGGCCCGGTCACGAAAATCGACGTGAGCGGCGACTGGGGCGTCAACCTTGCCGACGTAAAATCGCTCGACGATATCGACCCCTGGCGCATGGCGGTGGTGCTTCAAGTCGACGATCAGTCGGCGCGCATCGGGCTGCAGCCGGGGCGCGATCCATCCGGCGCGGTGCTCAAGGACCGCGAAGTCGGCATCATACCGCTCGATGGCGTCAAATGGGCGCGGCCGGCCAAAGGGCCGTCGAAGCCGATCCAGCATGTCGACCAGGTGCTCTCGGTTGGCGACGTGATTTACGTCGAGCCGATGGAGCAGGCGGGCCAATATCAGCTGCGCCAGATTCCGGAAATCTCCGGCGCCATGGTGGTGATGGACCCGCACACCGGCCGGGTGCTCGCGATGGTCGGCGGCTTCTCCTTCGATCAGAGCCAGTTCAACCGCGCCACCCAGGCGCTGCGCCAGCCGGGCTCATCGTTCAAGCCGATCGTTTATGCCGCGGCACTCGACAACGGCTACACGCCTTCGACCATCATCATGGATGCGCCGATCGAGATCGACATGGGAGCGGGCGGCGGCATCTGGACGCCGCAAAACTACGGCGGCAAGTTTTTCGGTCCATCGACGCTGCGCTTTGGCCTCGAAGAATCGCGCAACGTGATGACGGTGCGGCTCGCTCAGGATATCGGCATGCCGCTGATCTCCGAATACGCCAAGCGCTTTGGCGTCTATGACGAATTGCCGCCGTATCTGTCCTATGCGCTCGGCGCCGGTGAAACCACCGTCATGCGCATGGTCACTGCCTATTCCATGTTCGACAATGGCGGCCGCCGCGTCATTCCGACTTTGATCGACCGCATCCAGGACCGTTACGGCCACACCATCTACAAGCACGATCAGCGCCAATGCGTCGGCTGCAATGCCAAGAGTTGGCACGATCAGCCGGAGCCGACGCTGGTCGACAAGCGCGAGCAGGTCATCGACCCGATGACTGCCTATCAGATCACTTCGCTGATGGAGGGCGTAGTGCAGCGCGGCACCGGCGTCGCGCTACGCGCGCTCGGCAAGCCGATCGCCGGCAAGACCGGCACCACCAATGACGAGAAGGACGTCTGGTTCATCGGTTTCTCGCCGGACATGGTCTGCGGCGTTTATCTGGGCTTCGACAAGCCGCGCCACATCGCCAATCGCGCCACCGGCGGCAGTCTCGCCGCGCCGGTCGTGCGTGACTTCCTCAAGGTCGCGCTCGCCGACAAGCCGCCGATCCCGTTTGCCGTGCCGCCCGGCATCAAGCTTGTCCGCGTCGACGCCAAGACAGGAATGCGCGCCGGTCCCGGCGATCCCCGCGTCATTCTGGAAGCGTTCAAGCCCGGCACCGCGCCGCCCGACAGCGAGACCGTCGTCGGCGCCGATACCACCAACGGCGTGTCCAACGTCCAGCCGGGCGTGCCGGACGCCGCCGGCAACGTGGTGCGTACCGGGACGGGCGGCCTCTATTGAGGCCAGGAATCGGTAAGCAGTGGTCAGCAATCAGAAAAACAATTGTGAAAAGCCATAGGCACCACTATCTGATTACCGATTACTGACACCTGATACCCGAACCATGCGCGCCGAAATCGAAACCATCGTCGACGAGATCAAGCAGTCGCTGTCGCTGCTGAGGAGGCATCTTTGACGTCGACAAGGCGCGCGCCCGGCTCGGCGAGCTGAACGCCTTAGCCGAAGACCCGAAACTGTGGGACGATCCGCAGCGCGCCAGCCGCGTCATGCAGGAGCGCACCGCGCTCGATGACAGCCTCGCCGCGCTGTCCCGCATCGATCAGGAGCTCGACGATCAGGTCACCATGATCGAGCTCGGCGAGGCCGAGAAGGATCAGAAGGTCGTCGCCGAAGCGGAAGCGGCGTTGCGCAAGCTCCAGGCCGAAGTGGCGCGCCGCCAGCTCGAAGCGTTGCTGTCGGGCGAGGCCGACAACAACGACACTTATCTCGAAGTCCATGCCGGCGCCGGCGGCACCGAGAGCCAGGACTGGGCGGCGATGCTTTTGCGCATGTATACGCGCTGGGCGGAAGCGCACGGCTTCAAGGTCGATTACATCGAAGAGACCCAGGGCGAAGAGGCCGGCATCAAGTCGGCCACCGTCGAGATCAAGGGCCGCAACGCCTATGGCTGGCTTAAGACCGAGAACGGCGTGCATCGCCTGGTGCGCATTTCGCCGTTCGACTCCAACGCGCGGCGCCACACCTCGTTCGCCAGCGTCAACGTCTATCCGGTGATCGACGACCGCATCAAGATCGACATCAACGAAGCCGACGTGCGCGTCGACACGCTGCGCTCGGGCGGGGCCGGCGGCCAGCATGTCAACAAGACGGAATCGGCGGTGCGGCTTACCCATATCCCCACCAACATCGTGGTGTTCTGCCAGAACGACCGCTCGCAGCACAGAAATCGCGCGCAAGCCTGGCAGATGCTGCGCGCCAAGCTCTACGAAGCCGAACT
>DATJBH010000157.1:0-13487 GCA_035515455.1 Xanthobacteraceae bacterium | reverse complement strand
GCGGCCGGGCGCCTTGTAGTCGTGGCACATGAAGAGCCGCGTCTCTTCCGGCAGCGCCAGCACCCGCCGGATCGAGCGATAAAGCTTATGCGCATCGCCGCCGGGGAAATCGGCCCGCGCGGTGCCGAAATCGGGCATGAACAACGTGTCGCCGACAAAGGCAGCGTCTTCGATCTTGTAGGTGATGTCGGCCGGCGTGTGGCCGGGCGTGTAGAGAATCTCGCCGTCAAGCTCGCCGATCGAGAAACGCTCGCCGTCGGCGAACAAATGATCGAAGTCGCTGCCGTCGGTCTTCACAGCGCTGGCGGCGAACACCGGGCGGAAAATCTGCTGCACGTCCTTGATGTGCTCGCCGATGCCGATCTTGGCGCCGGTCTTGGCCTTGACATAGGGCGAACCGGACAGGTGGTCGGCGTGGGCATGAGTCTCGAGCGTCCAGATAATGGTGAAGCCCTGCTCCTTGGCGGCGCGCAGGATCGCCTCGACCGAGCGGGTGTCGACGGCGCCGCTATTGTGGTCGTAGTCGAGCACCGGATCGATCACGGCGGCTTGCTTGGTGGCCGGATCGGCGACCAGGTAGCTCACCGTTTTGGTCGGTTCGTCAAAGAACGCGCGAATAATCGGCTTTCCAGGCATGACGCCGGTCTCTCCCGCGATTGCGGCTCGATCAATATATGAGCGGTCACTAAACAAACAATGGCCGGCGCGGCCGCCGACGCAACCGCTTCGGCGGCACGATACCGATCCAAGCGACCGCTCGGGATAACTTTTGTCTCTGCCGAGAGTTGCGAAGTCACGGAGCTTAGCCGAAAGATCCGCGTCCACGGTGTCCGGCTGTCACCAAGCCCCGTCATCGAACCGCGCGACGTCGCGCGGATGCGTTGGCTAGCCCGGGATGACCGGATTCGGCGCCGCGACCCCGCGCACCAGCGTCACGAAGCGCATCTGATCTTCGCTATTGTCGCGGAAGGTGCCGAGAAACCGCGTCGTCACCGTCGAGACGCCGGGCTTGGCGACGCCGCGGATGGACATGCAGGTATGCTCGGCCTCGAGCAGCACCGCGACGCCGCGCGGCTTGAGCACTTCATCGATGGCGACGGCGATCTGCGACGTCAGGTGCTCCTGGGTCTGCAGGCGCCGCGCATAGACGTCGACGAGGCGCGCCAGTTTCGACAGGCCGACCACGCGTTCGACCGGCCGGTAGGCGACATGGGCCTTGCCGTGAAACGCCATCATGTGGTGCTCGCAATGCGAGGTGAAGCCGATGTCGCGGATCAGCACGAAGTCGTCGTAGGCCTCGGTCTCGCCAAAGGTGCGGGCGAGCGCATCGGCGGGAATCTCGCGGTAGCCGCGGTACAGCTCGTCGAGCGCCGCGACGACGCGCTTAGGGGTCGCGGCCAGGCCCTCGCGCGTGGGGTCGTCGCCGAGATAGGCGATCAGCGCGCGGACGGCGGCCTCGGCTTCGTCCCGCGTCGGTCGGTCGTCGACGGGCGCCGGTGCAGTCCGGACATGATCCGCATGCGGCTCACGAGGCCATTTTTTGATGACGGCGTCCATTCCCACTCCAATCGCCAGCGCATAGTGGCCGGAACTTCAATTCAACTACGGCAGCGCCTATATAGTGGATTGCCGGGCAGACTCAACAAACCCGGATAAGTTGCCGATCTGCCATGCTAAACGAGGTCTACAATCGCCGGATCATCGAGCTCGCGGGCACCATCCCGCGGATCGGCCGGCTGCCCGCTCCCGACGCCACGGCTACCGCGCTGTCGAAACTGTGCGGCTCGACCGTCACCATCGACCTGAAGATGGACGGCGACACCGTGACCGATTTCGCCCATGAGGTGAAAGCCTGCGCGCTCGGTCAGGCCTCGTCTTCGATCATGGCGCGCAACATCATCGGCGCCAAGGCCGGCGAATTGCGCGAATTGCGCGAGACGGTGCGCAAAATGCTCAAGGAGAACGGCGCGCCGCCGCACGAAGGCAAATGGGCGGATATCGCCGTGCTCGAGCCGGTGCGCGATTACAAGGCGCGCCACGCCTCGACGCTGCTCACCTTCGATGCCGTGGTCGATGCCATCGGCCAGATCGAGGCGAAGCGCGGCGCCGCGGCGGCAGCAAAATAGCCCGCTTCTCTTGAGTTGAGCGTTATCGATAACATAACCTAAAGTTGCAATCACTGAGACTTCCTGCGACAGTCCCTCATCCGGGCACGGCGATCGGATTTCCGATCGGCGGGCAGCCAATGGGGGGAGCGTCATGCCGATTAAGCGCGTTGCGGATTTCAACAGGGACCTTGTTCCAACCGTCGTCTGCGTCAACAAGTCGACGCTCGATCTTGGCGTCGATTTCGACGACTTGGTCCCGGCATTACAAAGATTTCTCGATGAACTCTTTGTTCCGGTCTGGGGCACGCCGGCAAAGCTGGTCAAATCCAAAGATCCCCAGCCCGGCTGCTGGCATCTGATCTTTCTAAATGACGCCGACGAGAAGGGCTCCAGCAGCTTTCATGACATTACCTATGAGGGAATGCCGATCGCCAAAGTGTTCGTGCGGCCGGCCAAAAAGTCCGGCGAAGTGATCAGCGTGACCGCCTGCCACGAGTTACTCGAAATGCTGGTCGATCCTTCGGCGGCGCTGTGGACCGACGGCCCCCGCGGCACGGTATGGGCCTATGAGGTCTGCGACGTGGTGGAGGACGACAAGATCGATTTCGACGGCATCCAGATGAGCGACTTTGTCTATCCGGCCTATTTCGACATGTTCCGCCTCAAAAAGGGAGCGAAGCCGGCGCAATACGATTATCTGAAAAGGGTCGAACGGCCATTCCAGATACTTGAAGGCGGCTATTCGGATATTCACAAGCGGACAGGCGGCGTCACCACAAAATGGGGCTCGCCGGAAAAGAAAAAGCACTTCTTGCAGGAAGATCGGCGCTATCATCGCAGCGAATACCGCCGCAAACGGGTTAAGTCGCGCAAGAAATGAAACTTGACGAATTATTCGATGCGTCGCGACAGGTTTCGCGACATGCGCCACGGCGCGCCGGCCGCGGCTTGATTTGGGCGTATCGTGTCACGCTGTCGCCGCTCGTCGGCTTTCGCTGCCGGCATCTGCCGACCTGCTCGCAATATGCCGATGAGGCGCTGGATCGTTTCGGGCTGTGGGCCGGCGGCTGGATGACGCTGGCGCGGCTTCTGCGTTGCCAGCCGTTCGGCACCTCGGGACTCGACTTCGTGCCGCAGGCGGCGCCGCCGAACGCGCGGTGGTGGGCGCCGTGGCGCTATGCGCACTGGCGCGGGACCAATGGTGGGCCGCCGCCTTCCGAAACCCGCTAATCCCTCACATGCAGGCCTTTGCGGCAGTGGAATCTTCGGCTTTGAGCGCGCAGCCGAGTTTAGTCCAATTTTCCCCCACGCAAAGCTGGCCGTCCAGATAAGCTTGCACCGGCTGCGACAACCACCAGCTCATCGAAACGGTTTTCATCCTTGGCGCGGTGGTACTAGCCGAGCGGCAAACCGGACTGGCAGTCTCCTGCAACGGATAAACGTCGATCTTTAAGAATACACCCTTGTCATCGAGCACGCTCCGGATGTGTTGAGTTTCGTCGTCTTCGTGACCGGACCGCGTGGCGAGCAGGCCCTCCGCGATGGAAAGATAGACATCGAACAACGCGCGTTCGCTGCTGTTCGGCAAATCGGGGCCTTCGCGATCGAGCTTGCGATCGGACGCAAGCGCTTCAACGGGTTCGTTTCGGATTCGAAGCACGATCGGGTGAAGACCTTGTTCTTCCAACGCCTGGACCACGTCCGCGGCAGTGGCCACCCCGTCGTTTTCGAAATAGCCACCGTCCACTATGCGATCGATAATGCTGCCGTTCCGGTCGCGGATTATGCCGTCCGGCGAGATAACCGGGAAACGGCAACTCGTCGTCGCCGCGCTCGATAGAAACATCTCGGTCGAGACGTCGTTGGGATCCGGCTTTTAAGCCGCGCAATTCGCCGATGTCGTAAGCAAGCTGAATGAGCGGCGTCGCATTGACGGGGCTGCCCGCACCGACGTCGCTGGTGACGATACGGCGACCTGTCGAAACTGACGTGCCATTTATGAACAGCAAAGGCAGCCAGGCGCCGGCGATCTTGGGGTCGGGATGGTGACCAAAACGGCGGCACAGTCCATTCGACACTGCATCGGTGCAGGCCGTGGCGCCTTTTCCTGTGACATCATAATAGCGGCGCTCGAAGGCCTGTTCGAGGAGGACACCGCGGTCCGACCAGAATGCGCGCCCCGTGAATGGATTTCCCAGAGGCCCATTATCGCGATAGGCGAGTCCAACCATCACAGCCGACAGGAAATCGCCCGCCAGCAATTGCTGGAAACAGTTCCGCCAATATTTTCCGGCATTGTACGCCGGATCCTTTTCTCGGTTCGCGGCGACGCCGTACCACGCGCCCGAATCGTGGTTCCGGCAGGGCGGCACGTCAGGGGTGCCGTCCTCGGCTGCGTCCGTAAGCGCTGCGCGGATGACGGCGCCGACCGAGCTGCCGGACACCGTCGAAAGCGCGAAGATTCGATTGCGAAGATTCCCGTAGCTCGGGTCCTGCAAGCCGAGATCAATGAGCGCTCCAACGACCGTTGCAGTTTGAAATGCGGCGCGACTTGCACCGCCAGCACCGGCGATGACAATCGGGCTGGGGCAGGTTTGGTCGCAACTGTTGGCAGCCTTCCAGCGCGCCACGGCTTCCGCAAAGGATATTTCAAGGTCTTTGCCGACGACTTTTGATGGCGCCGGCGTAGTGGTCCAGCGCACGTCGTCGTAATGCCAGCTCAAATAGCCGAAAATTCCGCCGACCGCGACAAGCACCAGCAGGAGCGGTGTTTCCCAGCGGTGCGACAGCGCCGCAATCTCCCCGATCAGCAAGACGCCGCCGCCGAGGAGCACCGGCAGAAAGAGCGCGCGCGGCAGCCATTCGGCGACAAAGGCCGGATTGATCAAGGCAAAAATAAAGATCGCTCCCACCACGATCCAGGCCGCAAGCAACAATTTGTCGAGCTTCGGCGCGGCGCGCAGAAGCGCCCTGGTTTGGTGCCTGCGCGCATACAAGAGGAGCGCCAGCAGCGGGACTTTGTTCGCTAGCAGAGGGGGATCACGATCCCCATTCAGCATCCGGGCGCGAATGTCTCGCCGATACCATACAGCAACACCGTAGAGGGCCGCGAGCGAGAGCGTAACAAAAAGGAGCGCCAAGATAAGCTCTGAAGCAGCTCCTGCTTCCGGAATGCCGAGCGCGCTTTGCAAGTTGCGCCGCGCATTGTACAGGGCGCAAGCGACGCACACGAATACCGCAAGCCCGAGCAGGCGCGGGATAACGAGCGCCGGCCAGTAAAACTGGTCGCTCAATTCACTGCGGCGATTCGCATCCAATCCGTTCTGCTGCCTACCCTCGCAAATCCAATCGTCATACTGCAACGCGCGCCGCGCCATCGTATGCACGACCCATGACCAACCGAACAGCAGGACAAAAAAAAGTGACCCAGCGGCGAACGCCAAGCCCTGTGTCGGCGAAGAGATCAAGCGCCTGCGGCGTAAAGATTACAAACAATCCGCCGCCGATGGCGCTTAGAACCGAAACGCGACATACCCATAAGACGCGAAACCACCGCCACAGAAAGAGAAGAACGGCGAGGACAATGTTGCCAATCCAAGCGAGGAAAGCCATGACATCCCCCAATTCTGACGGCGAACAGCGAGGTATTAACAACCAACAATTGCAAAAATGCAATAGACAACATAATGAGTTCGGCATGAGCCGCAGGCCGAGAACGCTTGGGCCAAAATATATTGCGCCTTGACGATCGGCTGCTGTATCCCTGCGCATCTAACGCTTACGCCGCATCGTAGGCAGCGAGTGAGCAACAGGAGTGAAGCATGGTCGCCCTGACCTTTCCCGACGGCGCGCGTCGGGAGTATCCCGCCAACACCACCGGTCTCGACATCGCCAAGGGGATTTCGCCGTCGCTCGCCAAGCGCACGGTGGCGATGGCGCTCGACGGCAAGCTCGCCGACCTTGCCGATCCGATCGAGCATGACGCCAAGATCGAGTTCCTCACCCGCGACGATCCGCGCGCGCTCGAGCTCATTCGCCATGACGCCGCGCACGTGCTCGCCGAAGCGGTGCAGACGCTGTGGCCCGGCACGCAAGTCACCATCGGCCCGGTGATCGAGAACGGCTTTTATTACGACTTCTTCCGCAACGAGCCGTTCACGCCCGAGGATTTGCCGGCGATCGAAAAGAAAATGCGCGAGATCATCGCGCGCGACAAACCTTTTACCAAAGAAATATGGTCGCGCGACGACGCCAAGCGCGCCTTCGCCGACATGGGCGAGCAGTTCAAGGTCGAGCTGGTCGACGCCATCCCCGAGGGCCAAGAGATCAAGATCTACAAGCAAGGCGACTGGTTCGATCTGTGCCGCGGCCCGCATATGACCTCGACCGGCAAGATCGGCAACGCCTTCAAGCTCCAAAAAGTCGCCGGCGCCTATTGGCGCGGCGATTCCAACCGCGAGATGCTGTCGCGCATCTACGGCACCGCCTTTGCCAAGCAGGAAGAGCTCGACGCCTATCTCAAGCAGATCGAGGAGGCCGAGAAGCGCGACCATCGCCGGCTCGGCCGCGAGATGGATCTGTTTCACTTCCAGGAGGAAGCGCCCGGTTCGGTGTTCTGGCACCCCAAAGGCTGGACGCTGTTCCAGACACTGGAAAACTATATCCGCCGCCGCCAGACCGAGGCCGGCTATGCCGAGGTCAATGCGCCGCAGCTCATCGATTCATCGCTGTGGGTGGCGTCCGGCCATATGGCGACGTTCCGCGACGCGATGTTTCTGATAGAGCCACGCGAGGAGGATGAGCGCACCTTCGTGGTCAAGCCGATGAACTGTCCCGGCCACGTTCAGATTTTCAAGAACGGCCTGAAATCCTACCGCGACCTGCCGTTCAAGATCGCCGAATTCGGCAAGGTGCACCGCTTCGAGCCGTCCGGTGCGCTGCATGGGCTGATGCGGGTGCGCGCCTTCACCCAGGATGACGCGCACATCTTCATCACCGAGGAGCAGATCGCCGAAGAGGTCATCAAGGTCAACGATCTCATCCTGTCGATCTATCGCGATTTCGGCTTCGAGGACGTGCGCATCAAATTCTCCGACCGGCCGGAAAAACGCATTGGCGAGGATGCGGTGTGGGACAAGGCCGAGGCAGCATTGATGCAGGCGCTGGAGGCTTCCGGCCGGCCGTGGACGCTCAACAAGGGCGAAGGCGCGTTCTACGGGCCCAAGCTCGAATATGTGCTGCGCGATGCCATCGGCCGCGATTGGCAATGCGGCACCGTGCAGGTCGATCTCAACATGCCGGGCCGGCTCGGCGCGTTCTACATCGACGAGCACTCCGACAAAGTGACGCCGGTGATGCTGCATCGCGCGATGTTCGGCTCCCTCGAACGCTTCACCGGCATCATGATCGAGCATTATGCCGGCCATCTGCCGCTGTGGCTGTCGCCCTTGCAGGCGGTGATTGCCACCATCACGTCGGAGGCCGACGATTACGCGCGCGAGGCGATCGCCGCGGCGCGGCGGGCGGGGCTGCGCGTCGAGGGCGATCTGCGCAACGAGAAAATAAATTATAAGGTCCGCGAGCACTCGCTGGCGAAGGTCCCGGTGCTGCTCGTGATCGGCAAGAAGGAAGCCGCCGAGCGCACGGTGTCGATTCGCCGCCTGGGCAGCGAGAAGAGCGCGATCATGCTGCTCGATGCCGCGCTCGCGGCGCTGGCGGACGAGGCCGTGCCGCCGGACGTGGCGCGGATGAAAAAGGCGGCTTAAGCCGCCCTCACCGCGACAGCACTTCGACCTCGCGGTCGACGCCGGTGATGACCTTAAAATCGCGCTGGTAGGTCTTGCCTTCGTTGCGCGCGATGACGTGATAGTCGCCCTCCGCCAGCACGATGCGCGGGAAGGCGCCGATCGATTCCTTGATGACGTCGCCGCCGGGGGTGAGCACCGTCCATTGCGTATTGGCGAGCGCCTCGCCGCCCGGATTATTGACGAGCTTGAGCGTGATCACGGCGGCGCGATGCGTCACCACGATATCGGTGAGCTTGCCGGCTTCGATATTGACGTCCGAGCGCACCACCGAATTGCCGTCGCCGTAGTTCGACACGATGTTGTAGGTCCCTGCCGGCAACAGCACGACCTCGTCCGACATCACGTTCTGGGCGATGCGCCGCCGCTCGGCGGTGGCGAACTGGCTGCCGGTATAGATTTCGAAGGAGATCTGCCCGGTCGGAATGCGCACGTCGCCGACGCGGCCCTCGAGCCGCATGGCGCCAGCGGGGATATCCAAGACTTCATGCACCGGCTCGGTGCGCAGCTGCACCGCCTTGGCGGCGCTCGCTAGCCCAAGCGTGGCATGGACGACATAATTGCCGGGCGGCAGCACGAAGGTCGGCGCCGCCGCGTGTTCTTCCTTGAGCAAAGGAAAAATTCCGCTGGCATCGGGTTTCGCCGCATAGACCCGCCAGACCAAGCCGCCGTTGATAGGCGGAGCATCGCGCCCGTAACGCGCCGCGACTGCGAGCGCGACGCGGCCGGCCGGAACGAAGGGCTCGGTCTGGGCGAGCGGCGCCGGAGCGAGTGGATTAGGCGCGACAATGGTCGCACCGGGCGATCCGGGGCCGCCAACGAGCGGCGCCGGCGCGGCGGACTGCGGCGCGGCGAGCGCGCGCATTTGCGCCGGGGCCGGAGCTGCATTGAGCAAAAAGAATACCGCAGCGGCGCGCAACGCCGCCACCCCCTGAATGCCGCGAAAGCCCCACCCTGACATCGCGTTTTTCCTCGATCATAAAGGCGGCAATTTCATGCCCCAGAGTCCCGCCGTGAGGGCCAATTCCCGGACGCTCGGTTCGGTATCTAGCTGACTCGCCACCACTTTCACCGTATCGTCAGGGGCTGGCTGTCAGCCGGCAGGTGTCGAATGTCCCGTGAGCACTTTAGTGACCAGAGGATTTGGTGAGTAGTATCGAGGTTCGGGACAAGACGGTCGACGCCGGCCAGCTTGCCGTCAAGCGCGGCGGCCCGGCGATCGGGCTCGTGCTCGGTAGCGGCGCGGCGCGCGGCTTTGCCCATATCGGCGTGATGCGGGCCCTGCAAGACCACGGCATCACGCCCGACATCATCGTCGGCACCTCGATGGGCGCGCTGGTCGGCGGCTGCTACGCCACCAATCAACTCGACACGCTGGAAGAGTGGGCGCGTTCGCTGACGCGGCGGCGGATCATCAGCTATCTCGATGTCCGCATCGGCGGCTCCGGGATTATCGGCGGCGCCCGGCTGGCGCACCGATTGGAGGAGTCGATCGGCGACACCGCGATCGAAGATCTGCCGATTCGCTTCACCGCGATCGCTACCGAGATCGGCACCGGTCACGAGGTCTGGCTGACGCGCGGCTCGTTGACGCTGGCGCTGCGCGCCTCATACGCGCTGCCGGGAATCTTCGCGCCGGTTCATCTCGGCGGCCGCTGGCTGGTCGATGGCGCGCTGGTCAACCCGGTGCCGGTTTCGGCCGCGCGCGCGCTCGGCGCCCGCGTCGTGATTGCGGTCAACATGGATGCCGACAGATTCGGCCGCGGCGCCACGATTGCCAGCCACGGCGCCGATCCCGGCGACGACCAAATCGCGGCGCCGGTCAATCATGCGATAAACGGCTTTGCGCGCTTGCGCGGCCTGTTCGGCGCGGAACGCGCGCTCAAACGTCAGATGCTGACGGGCGACGCCCGACCGAGTTTCTCGACGGTGATGATCGAATCGTTCAACATCATGCAGGACCGCCTCACCCGGATGCGGCTTGCCGGCGACCCGCCGGACGTTCACATCACACCGCGGATCGCCAATATCGGTTTTCTCGATTTCCATCGCGCCGCCGAATCCATCGCCATCGGTCGAACCGCGACCGAAAAGGCCATCGAGGCGATCCAGGAATCGATCGCAGCATTGGGCTGAAATTACTGCGACGGCGAGGTCTGTGCGCAACTCGTCTGACAGGCGATCTGCTGGGTCGAGCAACCGAGCTGACAGGTCGTGCTCACATTGGCATTGCCGGTGGCCGTCGCGGCGCCCGTCGGCGCCGCGCCAGGCACCAGGCAAGTGGTCTGGCAGGTCGCGGCTTGGGAATTGCACAGCATCATGCAATTGGTCACTGTCGAGGTCTGCGCCAGGCGGATTTTCGCTTTGGCGTTGGCGACGCCGAGCGTCATTGGGCCGAGCGTTATCGGGCCGAGCGCCACAACGCCGAGCAGCAGCGTCACCGACCACCGCATGATTTGCCTCCCGCGCCGAACCATCGCCAGACAATATCACAGCGCGGCGTTGCGGTTCACCCCCCGCGACCGCGTGACGGACTGGCGTCGGGGATCGCGTCAGGCGGTCAGGATGTAGTCACGCATCGCCGCCGAATCGCGCTCCATCTCCGAGAGCCGGTGCTTGACCACGTCGCCGATCGAGATGATGCCGACGACCCGTCCCTGGTCGACGACGGGAAGGTGGCGGAATTTGCCCTCCGTCATGCGTTCCATGATGCTGGATATGGTCTCGCCTTCGGCGCAGGTCGAAACTCTCCGCGTCATGACGCGACTCACCGCATCGTCGAGTGCGGCGGCGCCGCGCTCGGCCAGCGCGCGCACGATGTCGCGCTCGGAGAGGATGCCGACGATGCGGCGGTCCACGCCCAGAATGAGCACCGCGCCGATGCGTCGCTCGGCGAGCAGCGCAACGACGGAAGAAAGCGTGGCGTTGGGTTCGACATTGACGACCTCGCGGCCCTTGGCCGCGAGAATGATGCTGATAGTCATCGTAGCCTCCCTAGCCTTCACGACCGATCGCTCCGCAGGGCAGCGGCGCGGCAGCAGTGAAGGCAATAACATCAATGTTCGGGTCGGCACCGGGGTTCCGCGGCGCCAGCGCAACTGCTGCGATGCAGCATCGAGTTCTGCGCGGCATCGCCCGAAAACCTGCGCCGACTCTTAGGGTAGACACTTTCAGATCAATGCGGCAACGGCGTGACCTGCAGGCTGATCAGTATTGATACGATCCAAATCGATGAAGATTGACAGGATCCACATCGATGAAGCTTTAGCTGTTTGATCGCCCAGGATTTTTGCCGAAAGCTCATGTCTCGCCCGGGCGCGGAGGCATGCATTTCATTCGGCTCAGCCACTCACCTCGGTATCGAGCTCGGCCCGCGGCACGACCGGATCGAACGCGTCGAAAAGCAGAAGTCCGGCAAAAAAGCCGCCGGCATGGGCCTGCCATGCGATCGTCTGCCCCACTTCGGCGCCGAACGAGATCGTGCCGACGCCGAACAGCGCATTGAGCCCGAGCCACACGCCGAGGAATAAGAGAAAACGCGGATCGCGGAGCGTGGCGGCGAGCGGGGCGGCCGGGATGCGATAGGCGTCCTCCGAGCGCTCGCGCCAATGCGCCACGGGACCGCCGGGTTGAAACACAAAGCGCAGCGCCGCTGCCATCGCGCCGGAAATAGCCGCCGACGCGCCGATCATCGGCTCCATGTCGCCGAAATGGGTGACCAAATGCGCAAGCGCACCGATCGCCGCCATCACCAGCATGAAAACGGTGTAGCGCCACGCCCCGATGCGGCGCGCCAGCGCGGTGCCGAACGGAATGAGCCAGGCCAGATTGAGGCCGAGATGCATGAGGTCGGCGTGAATGAAAGCGTAAGTGAAGAAGGTCCACAGATCGGCGGCGAAGCCGCCGGGAAATGCGCCGGTGAAGCCGCCATCGCCGCCAAAGCGCGCCGGGATGAAAGCGAAGGTCAGAAGAAAATTGACGTCCTGTTCGTCCGTCAGCACGAACATGCGCAACGCGTGAATAAGAACAAGAACCCCGATGGTCGCCATCACGACCAGGGGCACGTTGAAAATGGGCTCGCGGACGTGAGGTTCGGATTGCTCGGACACAGGTCAGGCCTTGTGTAGCCGAAATAGGCTCAAGCCACGACAAGAACAAGCGGCACAAGAGCATGCGATGCCGCAGCGAGCGTCCCAATCGCGCCTCGAGGCGCAAAAACAAAAGGGAGGACGTGACCGTCCTCCCTTTTGCACCTTGCGCGGGGTTTCCGCGATCGACGCCGGCGATGTTGGGCTTTGCCGCCTCGCATCGTCCGACGTTCGTCACATCCCCTCGCCTCCCTGAACGCCGAAGAAGTTTTGTCGAAGCCACCCTAGGCGGGTCGCCGCGGCGCGCCAACGCCGACGCTCCGTTAAGTTTAATTGCGCGCGCGCCGGCGTCAGGCACGCGACCTGCTCCGAACCCTACCAAACGGCCGAACACGACAAATCCTGTCCCGATCGGGGACAGATGTGCGCGGCCGGCACGATGGCAGGGAGCGGTTATGAAACACGCAGCAAGCCGGGAACTCCATGCGTATTGGGAGGAACGCCGCGGCAAGCGGGCGGCGCCGGAGCGGGCCGACATCGAGCCGGGCGCCATTCGGCGAGTGCTCAGCGACGCCTTCATGCTGGCTCTCGACGGCGGCGCCGGACATCCGTTTCGGCTGGCCGGCACGCGGGTCTGCGCGCTGTTCGGCCGCGAGCTCAAAGGCGAGCCGTTCATCGGGTTGTGGGCCGCGGCGAGCCAGCCGGTCGTCTCCGATCTGCTGGCAATACTCAGCGACGAGCGCGTCGGCACCATTGCCGGGGTGGCGGCGCAGAGCGCCGACGGCGAACCGATCGATCTGGAACTCTTGCTGTTGCCGCTTGCCGCCGGCCGGCCGAGCCTCGCCCGCGGCATCGGCATTCTGGCACCGCTGAAGACGCCGCAATGGCTCGGCGCGAGTGCGGTCGGTGCATTGACTTTGGGCAGCCGCCGCCACGTCGGAGCATCGGTGGAAGGCCGCCTCTTACCGCGTTTCATGGCGCCGCGCCGGCGCCTGATCGTCCATGAGGGCGGCCGCGGTCTTGGCGGCTAACGAGGCATTAACATCGCCCGCCTAGGTTTGCTCCGGCCCGTGAGCCGGCAGAGCATAATGGCGTTAGCTGAACGAATTCCGAGTTTGCGGGCGCTGAACCAGGACCGCCGCCGCCATCAGCGCGTCAAGGTCAATCTGCTCGGCCGCTATATGCTGCCGGATCGCCGCGAGTTTCCTTGTCAGGTCATCAATATGTCGCCGGGCGGCATGGCGCTCGTCGCGCCGGTGAGCGGCGCGCCGGGCGATCGTGTCATCGCCTATGTCGATCACCTCGGCCGGCTCGAAGGCCAGATCGCGCGCGTCTTCGAGAATGGCTTCGCGATGACGATTTCGGCCACCGCGCGCAAGCGCGACAAGCTCGCCGCTCAGCTGACCTGGCTCGCCAATCGCCATATTCTCGGCCTGCCGGAGGATCGCCGCCACGGCCGTATCGTGCCGCGCAATCCGGTCGGCCGC
>DATJBH010000156.1:0-7893 GCA_035515455.1 Xanthobacteraceae bacterium | reverse complement strand
GAGCCCGCCCTGAAGAGCCAGGCCGCCGGCGAGGCGTCCTCGATCGTCTCGGCGCATCCCGAGGTGCGCGCCGCCCTGTTCGATTTCCAGCGCAATTTTGCCGCCGCCCCGCACGGTGCGGTGCTCGACGGCCGCGACATCGGCACGGTCATCTGCCCCGACGCCGAGGTGAAGATCTACGTCACCGCCACGCCGGAGGTGCGGGCCCGCCGCCGCGCCCTGGAATACCAGGCGGCCGGCCGCGCCATCGACGAGGCCACCGTGCTCGCCGACATCGAAAAACGGGACGAGCGCGACATGCACCGCTCCGCCGCCCCTTTAAAACAAGCGACGGATGCACACTTGCTCGATACCACCAATATGGATATATCCACCGCCATCCGGGCCGCCATCGACATCGTCGAGGCCATCCGGGCGGGCCGAGGGCGCACTTAAACGCCCCTCGTGTTTGGAGGACAAAGCCCCGCTCGAGCCTCCGCGGTAAGCGCGGCCTGCCACGAACCATCGTCCAAAAGCACGGTTTTCGCGCCGGCCATCCGGGATTCCGGGGGCCGCTATCGGTCTTGCGGGATCGGTAGCCCGTTCTTTCAGACGCCATTCCAACCCGCCGGCGCCGCTATCAGGAGCTTACATGGCCACCGCTACCGCTACGCGTGAAGATTTCGCCAAGATGCTGGAAGAGTCCTACACCCAGGGCAGCCCGCAGGAAGGGACCGTCGTCAAGGGCAAGATTGTCGGCATCGAGAAGGACATGGCCGTCATCGACGTCGGCGCCAAGACCGAAGGCCGCGTCGCGATGCGCGAGTTCGCGGCGCCCGGCCGCCAGGCCGATCTGAAGGTCGGCGACACCGTCGAGGTCTATCTGGAGCGGGTCGAGAACGCGCTCGGCGAAGCGGTGCTGTCGCGCGACAAAGCGCGGCGCGAGGAAAGCTGGGGCAAGCTGGAGACCGCGTTCAAGAACAACGAGAAGGTCCAGGGCGTCATCTTCAACCAGGTCAAGGGCGGCTTCACCGTCGATCTCGACGGCGCCGTGGCCTTCCTGCCGCGCTCGCAGGTGGACATCCGGCCGATCCGCGACGTCACCCCGCTGATGAACGTCAATCAGCCGTTCCAGATCCTCAAGATGGATCGCCGCCGCGGCAACATCGTCGTCTCCCGCCGCACCGTGCTGGAAGAGACTCGCGCCGAGCAGCGCCAGGAGCTGGTGCAGAACCTCGAAGAGGGCCAGGTCATCGACGGCGTGGTGAAGAACATCACCGACTACGGCGCCTTCGTCGATCTCGGCGGCATCGACGGCCTGTTGCACGTCACCGACATCGCCTGGCGGCGCGTCAATCATCCGTCCGAGGTGCTCAATATCGGCCAGCAGGTCAAGGTCAAGATCATCAAGATCAACCACGAGACCCACCGGATCTCGCTCGGCATGAAGCAGCTGCTCGACGATCCGTGGCAGGGCATCGAGGCCAAATATCCGGTCGGCGCCCGCTTCAAGGGCCGCGTCACCAACATCACCGATTACGGCGCCTTCGTCGAACTTGAGCCCGGCATCGAAGGCCTGATCCACGTCTCCGAAATGTCGTGGACCAAGAAGAACGTGCATCCCGGCAAGATCGTCTCGACCTCGCAGGAAGTCGAAGTGCAGGTGCTCGAAGTCGATCCGGTCAAGCGCCGCATCTCGCTCGGCCTGAAGCAGACCATGCGCAATCCGTGGGAGGTGTTCGTCGAGAAGTATCCGCCCGGCTCGGAAGTCGAAGGCGAGGTCAAGAACAAGACCGAATTCGGCCTGTTCCTCGGGCTCGACGGCGACGTCGACGGCATGGTGCACCTGTCGGATCTCGACTGGAAACGCCCCGGCGAGCAGGTCATCGAGGAATACAAGAAGGGCGACAAGGTCAAAGCGCAGGTGCTCGACGTCGACGTCGACAAGGAGCGCATTTCGCTCGGCATCAAGCAGCTCGCCGACGGCGGCACGGTTGCGCCGGCCGAAGCGGGTGCGGGCGAGCTGAAGAAGGGCGCGGTCGTGACTTGCGAAGTGACCGAGGTGAAGGAAGGCGGCATCGACGTGAAGATCGTCGGCACCGATCTCTCCTCCTTCATCAAGCGCTCCGAACTGGCGCGTGACCGTTCCGAGCAGCGGCCCGACCGCTTCGCGGTCGGCCAAAAAGTCGACGCCCGCGTGATCCAGTACGACCGCCGCAGCCACAAGGTCACCGTCTCGATCAAGGCGTTGGAAGTCGCCGAGGAGAAGGAGGCGATCGCGCAGTACGGCTCCTCGGATTCCGGCGCCACCTTGGGCGACATCCTCGGCACCGCGCTCCGCCGCAAGGGCGAGGAAGGCGACAAGGGCGAGGGGAAGGAGTGACGTTCAGCCTGGCCCGCGCGCCGGCGGGGGACCGGCAAGCGGCTGAAAAGGGAGCAACCAAAACATGGCGCTCGATGCCGACCTGCTCGTCGACCGTCGCCGCATGCGGCGCAAGCTCACGTTCTGGCGCGTCCTCGCCATCGCGGTGCTGGTAATCGCGATCGTCGCGGTGGCGGCGGCCTATGGCGGCCGCAACGGCGTGATCGGCGGGCCTTACATCGCGCGCGTCACCATCTCCGGGCTCATTCGCGACGACGACGAGCGGGTGCGCCAGCTCGACCGGCTTGCCGATTCATCGTTGGCGCGCGCGGTGATCCTGCACGTCGATTCGCCCGGCGGCACCACGGCCGGCTCCGAGCAATTGTTCGATGCGCTCAGCCGCGTGCGCGCCAAGAAGCCGGTCGTCACGGTGGTCGACAGCCTGGCGGCTTCCGGCGCCTACATCACCGCGCTTGCCGGCGACCGTATCGTCGCCAAGCAGACCTCGCTGGTCGGCTCCGTCGGCGTGCTGTTCGAGTTTCCGAACTTCGCCGAACTCCTCGACAAGATCGGCGTCAAGGTCGAGTCGATCAAATCGTCGCCGCTCAAGGCGTCGCCGAACGGATTCGAGCCGACCAGCCCGGAGGCGCGCGCCGCCATCCAGTCGATCATCGCGGATTCGTACGCCTGGTTTAAGGGTTTGGTGCAGGACCGCCGCCATCTCACTGACCAGGAGCTCGCCGCGGTCGACGACGGCCGGGTCTTCACCGGGCACCAGGGCCTCGGGCTCAAGCTCATCGACCAGCTCGGCGACGAGCGTACGGCGCGCGATTGGCTCAACAAGGAGAAGAAGATCAGCGCCAGCCTGCCGGTGCGCGATTATCATCTGCACAGCCGGTTCGACGACCTGCCGTTCCTGCATGCGGCGGCCGTCGCTTTGCTCAACGCGGCGGGCTTCGATTCGCTGGCGCGGCGGCTCGAAACCTTCGCCGGGGTCGGCGCGCTCGACCGCATCAATCTTGACGGTCTCTTGGCGCTTTGGCAACCTTCCAGCACGAACTGAAGACTGACGACGCGGCAACAACGTTCGCGGGCGACATCATGATCAAGTCAGAGCTGGTTCAGAAGATAGCCGAACAGAATCCGCATCTTTATCAGCGCGACGTCGAGAACATCGTCAACGCCATCTTGGGTGAGATCATCACCGCGATGGCGCGCGGCGACCGCGTCGAGCTGCGCGGCTTCGGCGCGTTCTCTGTCAAGCAGCGGCCGGCGCGCACCGGCCGCAATCCGCGCACCGGCGCTCACGTCGCGGTCGATCAGAAATACGTGCCGTTCTTCAAGACCGGCAAGGAAATGCGCGAGCGGCTCAACCGCGAGGACGCGGCGGCGACCTGATCCTTTCCTCCCCTGCTTCGCTGCGCTACACGGGGGAGGATAATAGGTCGGAGGCTCGGTTTGCGCAGGATCGTCGTGTTGCTCATCCTGGTGCCGCTCGGCGTCATCATCATTGCATTTGCGGTGGCGAACCGGCAGGGGGTGACGGTTTCGTTCGATCCGTTCGGCGGCAGCACGCCTGCCGCATCGCTCACGCTACCGCTGTTCGCGCTCGTCATCGTCCTGCTCATTATCGGCGTCGTGATCGGCGGGTCGGCATCCTGGCTGCGGCACGGCCGCTGGCGGCGCGCGGCGCGCCGGCTGGAGCGCGAGGTCAAGGAGCTGAACGCGCGGCTCCATGCGCACCATGACGCCGCCGCCGGACCCAGCATTGTTCCGCGTCAACAGGAGCCGCCGCCGCGGCTCAAGTTGCAGCCGCCAGCGCGCAGCTGACGGCCGAACAAGACAAACGCCCGGCCGGCATGTAAAAGGTCGCCAACCCGGAAGGCGAAAGGCCGGCCGGAGGCTATTTCACAAGCAGGCGAACCTGTGTCCGTTACGGTCAAAATTTGCGGCCTGTCCACGATCGAGGCGCTCGACGCCGCGCTCGATGCGGGCGCTGACATGGTGGGCTTCGTGTTTTTCGCGCCGTCGCCACGACACGTGACCTTCGAGACGGCGCGGGCGCTGGGCCGGCGCGTACGCGGCCGCGGCCAAAAGGTCGCGCTCACGGTCGATGCCGACGATGCGTTGCTCGACGGCATCGTCGAGGCTCTGCAGCCGGACCTGCTGCAGCTGCACGGCCACGAGCCGCCGGCGCGCGTCGCGGCGTTGAAAAGACGCTTCAGTCTGCCGGTCATGAAAGCAATCGCGGTCGCGGCCGATCAGGATTTGGCTGCCGTCGCCGATTATGCGGCGGTCGCCGATCGGCTGTTGTTCGATGCGCGGGCGCCGCGCGAGGCGACGCGGCCCGGCGGATTAGGCAACGCGTTCGACTGGCATCTCCTCCAGGATATCCGCCCCGGGCTGCCGTTCATGCTGTCCGGCGGCCTCGATGCCGCCAACGTGGCGGAGGCGTTGCGCATCACGCAGGCGCCGGGCGTCGACATCTCGTCGGGCGTCGAGCGCGCGCCGGGCGAAAAGGACCCGGAGAAAATTCGCGCCTTCGTGCGCGCCGCCCGGCAGGCAGCGGAGCGCTTATACGCGTCGGCGATCACGAGCCTCGCATGACCGTGCAGCAAAATCTCAACTCGTTCCGTACCGGGCCCGATGAGCACGGCCACTTCGGCATCTACGGCGGCCGTTTCGTCGCCGAGACCTTGATGCCGCTCATCCTGGAGCTGGAAAAGGCGTACGGCGAAGCCAAGGCCGATCCGGTGTTCCAACAAGACATGGACGGCTACCTGGCGCATTACGTCGGCCGGCCGTCGCCGCTCTATTTTGCCGAGCGGCTGACCGAGCATTGCAGACAGACGGCCTCCGGCCTTTCGGGCGGAGGCGCCAAGATTTATCTCAAGCGCGAGGAGCTCAACCACACCGGCGCCCACAAGGTCAACAACGTGCTCGGCCAGATTCTCTTGGCGCGCCGCATGGGCAAACAGCGCATCATCGCCGAGACCGGCGCCGGTATGCACGGCGTCGCCACCGCCACCCTGTGCGCGCGGTTCGGGCTCGACTGCATCGTCTACATGGGCGCGGTCGACGTCGAACGGCAGAAGGCCAACGTGTTCCGCATGAAGATGCTGGGCGCCAAGGTGGTGCCGGTCGAGTCCGGCGCGAAGACGCTCAAGGACGCGATGAACGAAGCGCTGCGCGACTGGGTCACCAATGTCGGCTCGACGTTCTACTGCATCGGCACCATCGCCGGCCCGCATCCCTATCCGATGATGGTGCGGGATTTTCAGTCGATCATCGGCCGCGAGACCCGCGAGCAGATGTTGGCGGCCGAAGGCCGCCTGCCGGATTCGCTGATCGCCTGCATCGGCGGCGGCTCCAACGCCATGGGGCTGTTCCATCCGTTCCTCGACGAGCGCGGCATCGAGATCTACGGCGTCGAGGCCGCCGGCCACGGCCTCGACAGCAAGCACGCCGCTTCCATCGCCGGCGGCCGGCCCGGCGTGCTGCACGGCAACCGCACCTATTTGCTGATGAACGAAGACGGCCAGATCGACGAGGCGCACTCGATTTCGGCCGGCCTCGATTACCCGGGCATCGGCCCCGAGCACGCCTGGCTGCACGACGTCGGCCGCATCACATTCCTTTCGGCGACCGACGACGAGGCGCTCAACGCCTTTCAGCTGTTGTCGAAGCTCGAAGGCATCATTCCGGCGCTCGAGCCGGCGCATGCCATCGCCAAGGTGCTGCAGCTCGCGCCCAAAAAGCCGAAGGATCATCTGATGGTGGTCAATCTGTCCGGCCGCGGCGACAAGGACCTCGAAACGGTGGCGCGGCATCTGGAAGGCGGCGCGCGCGAGCCGTGAGCACCACCCGCATCGACCGCCGCTTTGCCGCGCTGAAACAGGAAGGCCGCGCCGCGCTCGTGACCTTCACCATGGCCGGCGATCCGGACCGCGACACCGCGCTCGCGATTCTCAAAGCGCTGCCGGCCGCCGGCGCCGACGTGATCGAGCTCGGCATGCCGTTCACCGATCCGATGGCCGACGGCCCGGCGATCCAGGCCGCGGGCTTGCGTGCGCTCAATGCCGGGCAGGACATGAAGCGCACGCTGGCCTTGGTGCGCGATCTTCGCCGCGGCGACGATGCCACGCCCGTCGTGCTGATGGGCTATTACAATCCGATCTATGTCTACGGCCCCGAGCGGTTTCTCGCCGACGCCAAGGGCGCCGGCGTCGATGGGCTGATCGTCGTCGATCTGCCGCCCGAGGAAGATGCCGAGCTGTGCCTGCCGGCGCTCAAGGCCGGGCTCAATTTCATCCGCCTCGCCACGCCGACCACCGACGACAAGCGGCTGCCGGCGGTGCTGAAAAATACCTCGGGCTTCGTCTATTACGTCTCGATCACAGGTGTCACCGGCTCGGCCGCGCCCGACCCCGGCAAAGTCAAAGATGCGGTGGCGCGGATCAAGCGGCACACCAAGCTGCCGGTCTGCGTCGGCTTCGGCGTGCGCACCGCCGAGCAGGCGCGCGCCATCGCGCAAGCCGGCGACGGCGTCGTGGTCGGCTCGGCGCTGGTCGATGCGGTGCGGCAAAGCCTGGATGCAGACGGCAAAGCGACCAAGGCGACTGTCTCTTCCGTCACCGCTCTAGTCCGCGCGCTCGCCGACGGCGTGCGCGGCGCCGCGAAGGCGAAAGCGCGATAATCACCCCGTCATTGCGAGCGAAGCGAAGCAATCCAGCACGGCACCGCCGCACTGGATTGCTTCGTCGCTCCGCTCCTCGCAATGACGAAAGCCGGACCCTCACGCCGCCGCCACGCGCTCCTTCAGCCGCGCCTTCTTCTCCGGCGACAGGATCGTATCGAGCTTGAACAGCTTGCGCGCGTTCTCGCCCAAGATGTTCTTCTTGGCCTGCAGGCTCAGGAACGGCAGGTCGTAGATGGTCGACGGCAGGTCCATGTCCCAGTGCGGATAGTCCGAGGCGTAGACCAGCTGCGTCTCGGCGGCGATCATCTTGAACGTCTCCTGCAGCATCGACATGTTGCCGACCATCTCCATCGGCTGCGAGGTGTAATACATCTCGCGCATGTAGTCGCTCGGCAGGCGCTTGAGCAGCGCGCAATCCGACGTGCGCATCATGAACTCGTTGTCGAGGCGCTGCATCAAGAACGGAATCCAGGCGAGCCCGCTTTCGATCCAGACCGTCTTCAGCCGCGGAAAGCGTTCCGGCAGGCCGTTGGTGATCCAGTTGGTCATCTGCAGCATGTTGCTCCAGGTGAATCCGAGCGCGTGCATCCCGATGAAGCGATTGCACAGTTGCACCGCCGGATCACTCCAGGGGATGGCCGCATGGAAGCCGAGCGGCAGCCCGCGCTCCTGCAACGCGGCGTAGGATTTCATGTAAGCGTTGTCGTAGTTGGGCCGGAAGTGCGTCGCCGTCACCATGAAGCCGACCACGCCCTTGCGGTCTCCGAACTCGGAGATGGTCTTGAAGGTCGCCTCCGGATCGTAAAACGGCAGATACAGCATCGACTTGATGCGCGGATCCTGCGCGAGAACG
>DATJBH010000155.1:0-46688 GCA_035515455.1 Xanthobacteraceae bacterium | reverse complement strand
GTGCATCATTGCCGATGTGGCACCTGTTTCAAAAGGCGAATTCTATCGAGGACTCCAGAAGGATCACGCGTTCATTGCAACCGTAGATGACGTCCAAGTGAACCCCGCCGCGGCTGCTCGGCTAAGCGCAGTGCGGCTCTAGATCGCCGGGCTGGGGCTTCGCTTGCTGTCGTCATCCGCGAAAGCGGATGCGGCGATCCGGAAGCCTTCTCAATAAAGCCCGGTCATGCCTCGGCGAGCGCGGTGAGCCCATGCACGGCGACGATCTCGCCCATCTGGTCGCTGCGCGCGATGTGCGCGTGCAGCACTTCGCCGAGGTCGCGGTGCAGTTCGGCGGCGCTGCGCTCGGCTTTGGGCTTGATCTGTGCGCTCAGATAAGCGCCCTCCCGCCGATTGACCTCGACCAAGGCTTTGCCGAACGGCAGCTGCATGCGCTCGTAGTTCTTCAAACCCGCGGCGAGGTCATCGCCGGCGTCGCGGATACTGTCGGCGAGGGAGGCGGCATCGAGCGCGGCTTTGGTGGTGCCGGCGCCGGCGTGAGGCCGAGCGACAAAGGCGGCATCGCCGGCCAGCGCGACGCGTCCGAACACCATCCGCGGCGACGCGAGGTCGTAGATCGGCTGAAAGAACGGCGTGGTGCGCTCGAAGATGGCGGCAATCTGCGGCGCGATCAGCGCTTTGGCGTCGGCTTTGACGCGGGCAATCACGTCGGCGCGGATCAGCGGCGGTGGAATGCCGGCGGCGTGATGACGCCCTTGCGCATCGGTGCAGATATCGGCGAGCGTCGCGGCATCGGTCGGGCGATACCAGATGATGTTGTAGGCGCGGCGGCCGACGGCGGTGTCGTTGTCGCGCCCCGGCACCGGATAGGCGATCAGCTGCTCGCCCTCCGGCAGGCAGAAGGCGTAAAGCTCGACCACTTCGCGCCATAACTCCGGCGGCACATCGGCTTCGTCGAGCACCGCGCGCCACGCGACATAGCCGGCATAGACCGGTTCGACCTCCGGCAAAAATTGCGCGCGCACGGTGGAACGCACGCCGTCGGCGCCGATCAAAAGATCGCCGCGCTCGCGCGTGCCGTCGGCGAAGATCGCGGTGACACTCGATTCGTCTTGTTCGACGCGCGCCAGCCGTTTGCCGAAGCGATAGCTTCCCGCCGGCATGGCATCGAGCAGCGCGCGGTAGAGCCGCGACCAGCCGCTCAGTGTACGCCCCATCGGCTGTTCGAGGATGATCTTGCCTTGCCGATCCAGGCAAACGCCGCGCGGCGGCGTAATCCCCATCGTCTCGTCGAAATCGATTCCGGCGCGCTTGAGAATGGCGACGAGCTGCGGATGCGTGCCGAGTCCGACGCCGCGGCTCGACAGCTCCTCGTCGTTGCGCTCGAAGACGACCGTGTCGAAGCCCACCGAGCGCAACAGATGCGCGACCATGAGACCGCCGAGCGAGCCGCCGATGACAAGGGCACGCATCAGGACGCCATTATGCCGGTAGCCCGACGACAATCACGGCAGCGCCCAGGACATCTCGTCGTGGCCGGGCTTGTAATCCATGTTGGTGGCGGCCGGATTGCGGTTGATCAGCGGCCGGCCGTACATCGGATTGGTCACGCTGCGGGTCTCGTGCTCGACGGTGAACAGCACTTCCTTGGTGTCGAGGTCGACGATGTCCCGGAAGCGATACTGATAGTCGTTGTCCTCGATGGTGATGAGCCCGAGCTCGAGCAGCTTCTTATACGGCCGGGAAAAGTTGGTGAGATAGATCTGCACGTGATGCCCGTCGTAGGGCCGCTCCGGCGCGTCGGTTTCGCGGAAGTAAAAATATTGATTCTCGCCGACCTGGACCTTCGCCTCCGGCCCGGCGCCGTTCTTCACCTGCGCCGGTGTCTCCAGCACTTCGCGATAGAAGCGGGCGATGCGCTCGGCCGTGCCCGGCCGAACGTCGAATCGCACATAGGGCATGCCGAGTTGGACGCGGCCGAAGCGGGCGGGATCCGGCTCGTGCACGGTGATGCGGTTGCCCCACGGGCACACCGTCTCGACGCCGTCGTTGCTCTCGCGGAACTGGAACTTGGTGCCGTCGAGCGCCTTCTTTACCCTGTTGAGCCGCTTCAACAGCGCCTCACGGTCCGGCATCACCAGGCCGGTGCTGCCGCGCAGGACTTCGGGCTTGCCCATCGGCAGGTGGAATTGGCTCATCCCGGCATTGACCCACATGTTGCCGGCGCCGGTATTGAGGAATGGATCGCGCGTGTAGCCGAGCCCGGTGATGTAGAAATGCGTCGCCTTGTGTTGGTCGTCGATGCAGACATTGACGTGGCCGATACCGACGGAATTGCCGACGTCCTGCGTGGCGCGGTCGTAAGTTTTGTCGAGCATGGGCGTTCTTCCTTCCTCCCCCCGATATTAGGCGCGGGCCGGGACCGGCTCAACAGCCGTCTGCCGGCTTGGGCCGGCGCCGATCTTTCACCGCGTATTGCGCCGCTTTCACGCCGAGACTACGACAGATGAGGTTAGGCCGCGGTCGTCGCGGCAAAGGCGGGCGAGGGCGGTGTCGAGCTTTTGGGACAAACTTTCACCGGAGGCGCGCGGCAAAGCCGGCGCGCGGGCGAACGACACCGATTATCGGCTGCTCGTGCCGTTGATGCTCAATGTCGCGATCATCCAGGCGGTCTATGCCATCGTGCGGGTGACGACGTCCTACCGCGCCATCGAACTGAAGCTGCCGGTGGTGTGGATCGGTATCATCTCGGCGACGTTTGCCGTCCTGCCGATCGTTTTCGCCGTTCAGGTCGGCCGTTATCTGGATCGCGGCAAGGATGCTCAAGCCGCGTGGCTCGGCGCCACGCTGCTCGTCGTCGCCTGCGCCGGCTTTCGTTTCGCCGCCGGCTCGCTGCTCATGCTCGTTCTGCTCACCGCGCTGCTCGGCACTTCGCATATCCTCATCATGGCAAGCCAGCAGATGCTGTGCGTGCGCAGCACCGGGCCGCGCGGCCGCGACGCCGCCTTCGGCAATTACGTTATCGCCAGCGCGGTCGGGCAGGGGCTCGGGCCGTATCTCATCGCCTGGGCCGGCGGGTCGGCGACCCTGCCGCCAACGGACCGGCTTTTCATGATCGGTCTGATCGTCTCCTTCGCGTCGCTGGCGAGCGCCGCCGCCATCCGGCCGGCGCCGGATCACATCGCCCGCGCGAAGAGCAAGGAGGTCGTGCCGCTGCGCGACTTGCTGCGCCAGCGCGGGCTGATGGCCTACCTCGTCGCCAGCGTCATCACCATGGCGGCGCAGGATCTGGTCACGATCTATCTGCCGCTCCTTGGCGCCGAAAAGAACATCAACGCGCGCGATATCGGCAGCCTGCTGACGGTGCGCTCGGTCGCCGCCTTGGTGTCGCGGATGGGCTATGTGCGGATCATCGCGCTGGTCGGGCGGCGGCCACTGACGCTTGCCAGCATGGTGGGATCCGCGATCGGCTTTGCCTGTCTCGCTTTGCCGGTGAAGCTTCCCGCCTTGTTCGCGGCGATGACGCTGACCGGCGTTGCGCTCGGAATCGCCACCACATTGAGCCTGACCAACGTCGTCGATCTGGCCTCGCCGGCGTCGATGGGCACCGTGATGCCGCTGCGCAACACCGGCAACCGCATCGGCCAGATGGCGGTGCCGTTTGCCGCAAGCCTGATAGCCGCAGCGAGCGGGGTCGGCGGCATTTTCGTGATCATCGCGCTCAGCCTCGCCGTGTCGGGCGCGGCGGTGCATTTTTCCGGCGACGAGCGGTGACGCCGTCGCGGGTCTCTACCAGTGCCGCCAGTAATAGCCGCGGTGCCGCCAATAGGGCCCGTAATAGCGGTGCGGGTACACCCGGTAATAAGGCGGCGGATAGAGCGGCGGCGGAGGTGCGGGATAGCCCCGCGGGTATGGCCGCGGCGGTGGCGCGCCAAGGCTCGACGCGATGATGTAGCCATTCTGTCCCTGGAACGAGACCTGGCACCATCCGGCATCGCAGCCACTGACAATGACGGGGGCACCCGCCGGGATCGTGATCATGATCGGGTAATTGGTGCCTGGCCCCTGCCGCAGGTTGACATTGGTATTGACGGGGGCGGGCGGCGGCGGTCCGCCGGGTGGTGGTCCTTCGGCTTGCGGCGGAGGTCCGGGCGGCGGTCCTCCGGGCGGTGGCCCTCCGGCAGGGGGCGGCCCGCCAGCTTGTGGCGGCGGCCCGGGCGGCGGCGCAGGCTGACTAGGCGCTGATGGGGCGGCAGCGGGCGGGGCCGGCGGCTGCCCAGAAGGGGGCGGCGGCGCGGATTGCACCGGGGCGGTTTGATCCGGCGGCGGTGAAGCTGCGGGCTGCGCCGAGGCGGCTTGCGCCATCAGCACGGCAAGTATCGCGCTACCGGCGACGGTCTTCGTCAGCCGCCACGTTTCGCAGTTGAAGGCCGTGCGTTCCAAAGCTTTGACTTTCAAGACACTGCACTCCGCAATTGCGCCCGACACGGACTAAGACGGCCAATTCCCGATTACATTCTACATCATTCGCGCGATCAAGGCGGCAGCTTCTGCAATTCCGGGAACGGTGCATAGGCCGCCTCCGCGCAAAGGGTTTTCGCGGCTTCCGTTTGACCTTTTGTCCCGTCCGCGAAGTGATCGAAGCGCCCGACCAGAAAAACCGCCGCAAGCTCCCTGATGCCGGCATAATCCGTGCTGTTCTTCTTCGGATCGAACTTCACGCAGGCTATGTAGCGGGTCTCGCCGTCGATCTGCTTGGGCACCGGCGGCGACACCGCGGCATCGCGAATTCCGGTCGGATCGTTGAGATAGACATGCATGGCGCCGAGAATGTCGGTCTTGTAATTCGTCGGATAGGTATTGATGCCGTTGTCATCGTCGCTGCCGGCCGTGAGCGAATGATGTCCGCAGGCGCCGAGCAGGAGCGCCAAGCCGAAAACGAGGGTTGCGCGCCGCCGCGCCGCATTGCCGTTCATCGCATTTCTGCCCGCTCACTGTCGGCTCCCATGCCAGGTGTAATGGCGAATCATGCGGCGCGCCACCGGCGTCGTCGAGCCGTCATTGAGCCGCAATATGCGCCCGGCTTTGCACCGGCATGTTGACGAGCTGGAGCGGCGACGCAGTCGCCTCCAGCATGCCCCAGCTCTTGAGCCAGGCGTAAGTCCGCTGCAATTCGTCGAGCGGAATCGGCGCCGGGTCGCAGACGACCAGCCTACTCTCGCGCAGGTCCTCCACTTTCAACGCGGCGATCTCCGCGTCCTTCTTGGCGTAGTAATCGATGAAGTAATGCATGTAGGCTTTCTTGTCGGCGTTGATGCGCGAAACCGCCTCGCGCACGGCGCGATTGAACGCCGCATAGGTCGCGGCATCGACCCGGTCGGAGGCGACCTCGGTGCCATGGAAGAACGCCGAGCAGATGATGCGACAGCCTTTTTTCTCGGCGAGCGTGACGTGCGGCTCGGTCAGCGTGGTGGCTTCGATCTCGCCGCGCATCATTGCGTCAAGCCGATAGCGTGAGCCGTTCGGGGCGCGGCACAGCCGGATCGTTTCGCGCGGCACAAAGCCTTCCAGCATGTGCAGCGCGATGTAATGCGTGCCGAAATAAAACGGCACGCCGATGGTGCGGTTGGCGAGCTGCTGCGGCGTATAGACCGGGGAATCCGGCCGCACCACGATCGCCGCATAAGCGACAATGGCGCGCCGCCCGAGCTGCCGGCTGCCATGGCCGGTATCCTGCACGCGGCAGTAGTTGCCCCATTCGCAGGCGTTGTACATGTCGGCCTTGCCCTGTTCGAGGAGCCGGCCATGACTGGCGAACGGGTCGACGCCTTTCGGCGTCGTGACATGGGCCTCGACCTTTTTCTCGACGCCGGCTTCGCGGTCGGCCCATTCGATGTCGAGGCCTTCTTTGGCGAACAGGCCTTCGTCGTAAGCCACCAGCTCCGGCAATCCCTGGAACGGCGCCGTGGTTTCGAGGATGAGCTTTTTCATGTCACGCTCCATGCAGCCGCGTTCTCATATTATGAGACAAAACATTCCAAATTTCATTGACTAGTTTCGGCCCCGGCTCCAAGCAGTCTGCCCCCGGGACTGAATGGCGATGGACGGCGAGCAGTTCGATTTTGTGGTTGTCGGCGCTGGATCGGCGGGATGCGTTCTCGCCAACCGGCTGAGCGCGGACCCGCGCAATACGGTCGCGCTCATCGAGGCCGGTCCGCGCGATCGTAATTTCTGGATTCACCTCCCGATCGGCTACGGCCGCACGATGTGGGATGCCAAGGTCAATTGGAAATTCTACACCGAACCCGAGCCGCAGATGGACGGCCGCCGGATTTACTGGCCGCGCGGCCGCGTGCTGGGCGGGTCGAGTTCGATCAACGGTCTGATCGTCATCCGCGGCCAGCCGGAGGATTACGACCACTGGGCCAATCTCGGCAATCGCGGCTGGTCGTGGCGCGACGTTCTGCCGTATTTCATCAAGCTCGAGCACAACGACGACCTCGCCGGCGACCAGCTGCACGGATCGAACGGTCCGTTGCAGGTCACGAGCATTCATCAGCAGAATGAGTTGATCGAGGCGTTCATCGCCGCGGCCAATCGTCATGGCATTGCGCGCACCGCGGATTTCAACGGCCGCGAACAGGAAGGCGCCGGCTATTTCCAATTGACCACGCGCAACGGCTGGCGCGATTCGGCGGCGGCCGCCTATTTGCGGCCCGCCGCGCCACGCCGCAATCTGTCCATTCTCACCGATACCCAGGTCGGCCAAATCCAGTTTTCCGGACTTCGCGCGGTCGGCGTGACTTGCCGCAGCGGCGATACGGTCCGCACCATAGCCGCCAGGCGCGGGGTCGTGCTCGCCGCCGGCGCAATCCAGTCGCCGCAGCTCCTGATGCTGTCGGGAGTGGGTGCCGGCGAAGAGCTGCAGCGCTTTGGCATTCCTGTCAGGCTGAACCGGCCCGCGGTCGGACAGAATTTGCAGGACCACCTGCAATTCCGGCTGATCTACCGGATTGCCAAACCGATCACGACCAATGACGCGCTGCGTTCGTTATGGGGCCGCTTCAAGCTCGGATGGGACTGGCTCGCCCATCGCCGCGGCGCCCTTGCGGTCGGCATCAATCAGGGCGGCTTGTTCGCGCGGCTACAGCCCGGAGCGAAGTCGCCGGACATCCAGTTTCACGTCGCAACGCTGAGCGCCGACATGGCGGGCGGCAAAGTCCATGATTTTTCCGGCATGACGCTGTCGGTCTGCCAATTGCGGCCGGAAAGCCGCGGCTCGATCACGCTTGCCTCGGCCGATCCGTTCGACCGGCCGCATATCCAGGCCAATTATTTTGCGTCGGAAACCGACCGGCGGTTCGCGGTGGCGAGCATCGCCTTTGCGCGCCGGCTCGCGGCGACGCCGCCGCTTGCCGATTATATCGCCGCCGAAGTGACGCCCGGTCCGAAGGTGCAAAGCGACGACGATATCCTGGCTTTTGCGCGGGGCAACGGGGCAACGATCTTTCATCCCGCCGGAACCTGCCGCATGGGCTCCGATGAGGATGCGGTGGTGGATCCGCATTTGCGCGTGCGCGGCGCCGAACGGCTCTGGGTGGCGGATTGTTCGATCATGCCGACATTGGTGTCGGGCAACACCAATGTGCCGGCGATGATGATCGGCGAAAAAGCCGCCGACCTGATCTTGCAGGATTAGCGCGCGGGCGATTACGGCGAGACCTCCTCCAGCACGCGGTGCCGCGTCTCGATCATGAACAGCGCGGCGGCGCAGCCGATGAAGCCGAACACCGAAAAGGCGAGGAACACGCCGCCGATGCCGTAACGCGGGAGCACGCCGCCGACGATCAGCGGCCCGACGGTCGCCGCGAGCCGCAGCCAGAAGCTTGCCCAGCTCACGCCGAGCGCGCGCATGCGCGTCGGGTAGATTTCCGCGGTGTAGAGAAAGATGCTCATATTGATGGAGCCAAGCCAGATCTGGCTGAAGCCGTAGCCGAGCAGCATGCCGAAGGCGGTGCTCGACCCGAACGCCCACAGCTCGACCAGCGCGGCGGCGGTGAAGAAGAAAGCGATGAGGAACCAGATGCGGCGGCCCGTCCAGTCGATCACCAAGGCGCAAATCGCCGATCCGATCAGGCTTCCGGCCGGTCCGGCGATGGAATAGTTGAGCGCCTGCTGCAGCGGCAGGTGATAGACCTCGCGATACAGCGTCGGGATCCAGCCCGCGAGCCCGTAGGTGATGATGTATGACGTGGTCCACAGGATCCAGACCAGGAAGGTGCGCGACAAATAGCGGCCCTGGAACAATTCCTGCCAGCGCGTCTGGTTGCCGAGCGGCTTAAACGCCAGATCGGGCACCGGCGGCAGCGGCCGCGCGCCGCCGCGCGAGACGATGCGCTCGATGTCGGTGACGATGGCGTCTGCTTCTTTGAGCCGGCCTTTTGACGCCAGCCAGCGCGGCGATTCCGGACAGTAGCGCTGCAGGAACAGCGCGACGAAGGCCGGAATGGCGCCGATCACGAACATCGATTGCCAGCCGAAGCGCGGCACCATCGCGGCGCCGACGATGCCGGAGCCGAGCAGGCCGACCGGAAAGATCATCTGATAGGCGAGGAAGCGGCCGCCGCGCCGCTCGGCGCGGAGAATTTCGCTGATATAGGTCGAGGCGACCGGGATTTCGCCGCCGAGCCCGATGCCTTCGAGAAAGCGCAAAACGAAGAGCTGTTCGTAGTTTTGCGAAAACGCGCAGGCCAGACTCATCACCGCGAACAGCGCGATCGCGAGACGCGCGGTGGCGACGCGGCCGATGCGTTCCGCGGCCCAGCCGAAGGTCAAGGCGCCGAGCGCCTGGCCGAAATTGGCGACGCTGATCAAGCCGCCGATGCTCGACGGCGGAATGTGCCAGGCCGGCACGATCGCCGGCAGGACATACGCGATCGCCAGCGAATCGAACGAATCGAAGAAAATGGCGACGCCGAGAATGACCGTCACCGTGACATGCCAGCGCGAATTGGGCAGGCGCTCCAGCCGCGCGGCGATGCTCTGCTCGGTCAACGGCAACGTACTCGGCGTTACGACATTCGGCATTACCGTGCTTGCCATTTTGCTTCCTCCCCCCAATGGCCGATCGCGGCTTTGCCCGCGCGGCCGAGATATCAGCGTTGCGGCCGCAGCCGCGCAATCTGCAGCTGCGCCAGGAACGGCACCAGCGGGTGCGCGCCCATTTTCACCATCGACGGCAGATCGAGCTTGATCAGCGCCTCGCGCTGGGCGGGCGGCAGCTGGAAACGGTCGGCGAAGGCGCCGGCGTCGGCGATGTATTGCGCGCGCAACGCTGCGTCATGGGCAAGTCCGTGCAGCGCCGAGGTGAGCTCAACCAGTTCCGGCTTGATCGACGGATAATGCGCGCTGCGCCCTTGCTCGCCGTCGCCGCCGATCCAGGCCAGCGACGCATAATTGTGGTGCCAGCTCGGGTCCATCGACACCACGTCGGGCTTGCGTTCGCCCAGCGCGCCGGCGGCGCAGGCCCAGCAGCGCAATTCGATATTGCCGGTGTCGTCGAGTTCCGTCTCGTCAAAGCCGATCAGCGATTTCAGATTGCCGGCGGCGAGCTTTTCCAAGACGCGCGTGTCCCAGGCCAGTTCCGGGTTGGCATAGCGATCGGTGCCGGGAAAATGCGACATGCCGCCGCTCGACAGAATTACCGTCTTGAGCCCCAGCGCGGTGACGGTGCGCGCCACGGCCTGGCCGAACTGATAGCAGCGCTCCATGGTCGGCTGCGGCGGCAGATAGGCGTTGACATAGATCGGCAGCACCGGACCGGTATGGCCGAGATGGGTGAGCGGAATGCCGATGGCGTAGTCGATCTTCGCCGTCGAGGTGAAGGCCGGATCGAAGTTCTGGCGGTATAGCTGGCGAATGAGCTCGAAGCCGATCTCGCTCGGAATCTTCCAGTGGAATTTCCGTCCGGCGAATTCGCCGGTCGCCTCGCCGCCGACATGGATCGTGAACGGCGGCGCGGTGGTGTGGAAGAACTGCTCGGCATGGTCGTTGGAGAAGATGATCCAGAGATCGGGCTCGAGCGCGCGCAGCCGGTTGCCGATGTCCGCGGCGACTTCGCGGACATGCGCCACCAGCGCCTTGTCCTCGGTGTCGGGCATGGTGAAGAACTGCGGCGCGTGCGGCAGCATGGCGCCGCCGATCACGGTGGACATCATGGGCGCTCTCCCTTTGCCGGCAAGGCTATCGCGCGCGCCGCAGAACAACAAGCGTGGGCCGGATAGTCATGCGTGGCCGCGCTTCACAGGCTACTTGGAAGCAACTATACGAAGCGTTGTCCCGTCACCCTGAGGCGCTCGGCGCGCGGCGCCGCACCGCGAAGGGCGACGGCCGATGCGCCTCGGCCGCTCATCCTTCGAGGCTCGCTTCGCTCGCACCTCAGGATGACGGAAAACAGGAACGATGGCCGACGTGCCGGTGACGATCGCCTGCGGCAATTACGACCGCACCCGCGCGATCCGCGATGGGACCGTGAAGGTCGAGGGCTGCGACGTTACTTACCTGCCGCTCTATCCGGAGGAGATTTTTCACCGCGCGTTCAAGTTCCAGGAATTCGATATCTCGGAGCTGTCGTTCTCGAGCTACATCCGCACCGTGGCCGCGGGAACGTCAGCCTATATCGGCGTCCCGGCTTTCGTATCGCGCATCTTTCGCCACTCCGGCATCTATATCCGCAAGGGCGCCGGCATCGAGAAGCCGCAGGATTTGCGCGGCAAGCGCATCGGCGTGCCGGAATATCAGATCACGGCGGTGGTCTGGATGCGCGGGCTCATGCAACACGAATACGGCGTCGCCCCGTCGGAGATTCATTGGCACAGCGGCGGTCAGGAGCAGCCCGGCCGTCACGAGCGCACGCCGTTAAAACCCATTCCCGGCCTCGATCTGCAGCCGATCGGCGAGGACCGGACGCTGGTCGGCATGCTGCGCGCCGGCGAGCTCGATGCGCTGTTCACCGCAAGGGCGCCGTCGTCGTTTCTCGCCGGCGAGCCGCATATCGCGCGGCTGTTTCCCGATACCCGCGCGGCGGAGCAGGCTTATTACGAAAAGACGCGCCTGTTCCCGATCATGCATCTGATCGGCATCCGCAAGACGCTTGCCGGGAAATATCCGTGGCTGGCGACCAGCGTTTACAAGGCATTTTGCGAAGCCAAGGCGCGCGCCGTGATCGATCTGCGCGACGTCAATGCCCTGATGGTGACGCTGCCGTGGCTCGAAGCCGAGACCCGCGAGACCAGCGCCATCATGGGCGAGGATTTCTGGAAATACGGCGTTGCGGAAAACCTGCCGGAGATCGAGGCGCTGTCGCAATATATATACGAACAGGGCCTCGCGGACCGTAAAGTGAAAGTCGAGGAATTGTTTCATCCGTCGAGTTTTGAAATCGCCAAAGTGTGAATGGGATGACGACCAGTACCGAACAGCGTGTGATTGTCGTTGGTGCCGGACCGGTCGGCGCCATCATGGCGCTTGCCTTGATCCGCAAAGGCATTCCGGTCTTGCTCATCGAGGCCGAGCCCGAGCCGGTCGAGGATCAGCGCGCCGCCACGATCCATGCGCCGACGCTGGAAATGCTGGCCGATCTCGGCCTCAAAAAGCAGGCCTTCGCCGCCGATGCCTCGGGCGGCTTTCAGGCGCCGCTGTTTCAATTTCGCGATCGCGCCAGCGGCGAACTGGTCGCCACCTTCGATATCCGGCTCCTTGAGGGCGAAGTGCCGTATCCGTTCGTGCTGCAATGGGAGCAGTACAAGCTCGTCCGCACCGTGCTGCCGTTGCTCGCCGAGAACGAGCTCGCCGATGTGCGCTTTGCCACCAAGCTCGTGGCACTGACCCAGCACGCGGATGATGTCGAAATCTCCGTCGACACCGGAGGCGGCATCGAGACGTTGCGCGGCGCCTACGTCATCGGCACCGACGGCGGCCGCTCAACGGTGCGCCGGCTCGCCGAGATCGACTTCGAAGGCTTCACCTGGGAGGAGCGCTTCATCAAGATCGCCACCAGCTTCGATTTTTCCGCCGGCACAGGTTACTGCACGCGCAATTACTTCTCCGATCCGGACGAATGGCTCAATCTGTTCAAGGTGAAAGGCGTCGGTCCGCCGGGCTATTGGCGCGGCATCATGCCGGTGCCGGCCGGTGAAACCGACGAGCAGGCGCTGAGCATGGACGGCATACAGCGCCGCCTGCACAGCATCTATGACAAAAGCGGCGATTTCGACATTCCCTATTTCGCCCTCTATGCGGTGCATCAGCGCGTCGCCGCGACCTTCAACAAAGGCCGCGTGCTGCTTGCCGGCGACGCCGCTCACGTCAACAATCCTATCGGCGGCATGGGCATGAACGGTGGCATTCACGACGCGGTCAATCTCGCCGGGAAACTTTCCGATGTGTGGTATGGGCGCGCCGAGCCGAGCGTTTTCGACCGTTACACGCGGCAGCGCCGCAAGGCTCAGGTCGATTTCGTGCAGGCGCAATCGATCCAGAATAAAAAGACCTTAAGCGAAAAGGATCCGGTCGTGCGCCGCCAGCATCTCGATGAATTGCGGCGTGTGTCGGAGGACGTCACGCTGCACAAGAAATATCTGTTCCGCTCTTCGCTGGTCGATAGCCTCAATGCGGCGAATGCGGTGGAGTGAATTATTTCAAGAAGTTTCCCCACTTCGCCTCGATTTCCCTGGTTTCGTGGGGCGACAGCGCCGAAGCGGGCGGGAACTTGTCGATCCAGCTGAACGGGCGGCAGGCGTCGATGATCGCTTTCGAATGCGCGGTCACGCCGCGCTCCTTGGCTTCCGGCGGGATGCGGGGATCGAGCGCCGAGCTCCAGGCATTGCGGACGATGTCGATGCCTTCGGCCGGCTCGCAGCGCGTCGCCACCGCCCACATCACGTCGGCAAGATTGGAGGGATCAACGTCGTCGTCGACGACCACGACGAGACGCGCCATGTAACTATGCGCCGCCGCCACCAAGCCGGCGCGCTTGGCGTGACCGTCATAGCGCTGGCGCAAGGCCACGATCGTCATCAGCTGCGACACATGCTGCCAGACGCCGGCGACATCGGTGACGCCGCCAGCTTCCAGGTTGCTCCAAATGGTGGCGGCGCGAAACGGCAGGCCAAAATGAAAGCGCGGCGGCTTTAAGGGCGGAGACCCGAGCAGGATCGGATCGTTGCGGTGATGAATGGCGGTGACTTCCATCACCGGCCCGGGACGCGCCTCGGCGGCGTAATAACCGGTGAACTCCCCGAACGGTCCTTCCGGCAGGCTCGTCTCGCTCATCGGCAACAGCCAGCCCTCGAACACGATCTCGGCATGCGCCGGGACCGGCAGCCCGGTCTGCGGTCCGGCAAAAACCTCGATCGGCGCACCCTTGATGCCGCCGGCAAACTCGTATTCCGAGCGGCCGTCGGGCAGATATTCAAAGCCGGCAATGAACAGTGCCGGATCTTCGCCATTCACGATCGCGACCGGGCAGCGTTCGCCGCGGTCCCAATATTTCCTGGCGATAATCGCGCCATGGCGGCCGCCGTGATCGAACTGCACCGTGACTTTGTTCGGACCGTGCACCTGGACGCGATAGATCGATGCGTTGATCCAGCCGGTATCCGGATCGCGCATGACGGCGAGCGAGCCCGAGCCGATAAAGGGTCCGCCGTCATGGCGGTGCCAGACAGGCGCCGGCAGGAGCCCGATATTGACGTCCGCGCCGGTCAAGGAATTCTCCAGGAACGCCGCGGCTGGAACGGTAACCGGCGGCTGCGCGCGCAGGGTCTTGCGCTTTTCCATCCAGGCCTGGAGTGCGTCGAGCGGCCGCAGCGCCGGATCAAGCCCCAGCGCCAGCGCGGCGCGTTGCACATTGGTCACCGCATTGGTGAATATGCGAAAACCGCGCCGATGCCCCTTTATGTCGTCGAACAACAGCGCCGGACATTCCGGCAGGCCGGCGGCGACTTCGGTGATCCCGCCAATCTCGAATTGCGGGTCGGCGCCCATGATGCGCCGCAACACGCCGAGCTTGTCGACGAGCGCGATGAACTCCCGCAAGTCCTTATACATACGTCAAGTCTTTACACATGCAACAAATCTTGCTCCATGCGATCGTCTTCGCCTCGCGCGCTGGTCTGGCAAAGTCAAGTCGTTATCTTTGCATTGAACCATGTATAAGTGATCGACGTTCCGGTACACGCCATTCATGCACTTCATTGCCCACCTCATTCACAGCTACGGCCTTCTGACCGTCGCCACCATTGTCGGCCTGGAATGCGTCGGCGTACCGTTGCCGGGAGAAACCGCACTCCTTGCCGCGGCGATCTATGCAGGAACCAAACACGATCTCAATATCATCGCGGTCATTTTGACCGCCGCCGGCGCCGCGATCGCCGGCCGCATGATCGGCTACGGGCTCGGTCATCAATTCGGCTATTGGCTTTTGCTGCGCTACGGCAACTACGTGGGCATGACGCCGAGCCGGATCAAACTGGGCCAGTATCTGTTCCTGCGCCATGGCGGCAAGATCGTCTTTGTCGCGCAGTTCATCCCGGTGCTGCGCACATTCGCCGGCCTTTTTGCCGGCGCCAATGTCATGCCGTGGCGCGATTTCCTGATCGCCAATGCCGTCGGCTGCACGGTCTGGGCGGTGATCTACGGCCTGGCCGCTTACGAATTGGGCCGCGAATTCGAGCGCCTGGAAGCCCCCATTGTCATCATCCTGGCGCTGATCACCGTCATCGGCTTCGTCCTCGGCGGCATGTTCGTGAAGCGTCACGAGGCGCAGCTTACCGCGGAGGCCGAACGCGCCATGCCCGGTCCATTGACGTGGCATTGATGCAGACCGTGCGCGGGCGTTGAAGGGTCGGCAATGGCACCGGGACGATTGCGGCTCGCGGCGGATATCGGCGGCACTTTCACCGACATCGCAGTGTTCGACGAAAAAACCGGCGCGCTCACCTTCGGCAAGGCGCTGTCGACGCCGTCGCATCTGGTCGAGGGCATTTCCGCCGGCGTGGCCAAGGCCGGCAGCGATTATCGCGCGGCGGCGCTGTTCCTGCACGGCTCGACCGTCGCCATCAACACCATGCTGGAGCGCACCGGCGCCAAGGCAGCGCTGCTCATCACCGAAGGCTTTCGCGACATCTACGAAATCGGCCGCATCAACCGGCCCGATGCCTACAATCTGTTCTTTCAAAAACACGTGCCGCTGATCGAGCGGGCGCTGCGCTTCGAAGTGAAGGAACGCATGCTGGCCGACGGCGAGATCGACACGGCGCTCGACGACGCCGAGATCGCGGCGCTGGGCAAGGAGCTTGAGCGCCGCGGCGTCGAGGCGGCGGCCATTCTGTTCCTCAACTGCTATGCCAATGCCGATCACGAGCGCCGCGCCAAGGCCATCCTGGAGCAGAATCACCCACAGCTGTTCGTGTCCGCCTCGCATGAATTGTCGCAGGAATATCGCGAGTTCGAACGCTGCGCCACCGTCGCCGCCAACGCCTATATCGGCCCGAAGGTGCGCCGCTATATCGGCGAGATCGACGCTCATATGCGCGCCGCGGGCTTCGCCGGCTCTTTTTTGGTGGTGCAATCGACCGGCGGCCTTTACGACGCCGGCCAGGCGCAGAGCCAATGCGTGCGCATGCTGGAATCCGGGCCCGCCGCCGGCGTCATCGGCACCCAGGCGCTCTGCCGCGCGCTCAAAATCGACAATGCGATCGCCTTCGACATGGGCGGCACCACCGCGAAGGCCGGCGTCATTCACCGCGGCGAGGCCTTGAGGACCGGCGCGGCGCTGATCGGCGGCTACGATCGCGCGCTGCCGGTGCAGATCGCGATGATGGATATTTTCGAAGTCAGCGCCGGCGGCGGCTCGATCGCGCGCGTCGAGGATGAGGCATTGCGGCTTGGGCCGCAGAGCGCAGGCGCTTCGCCTGGCCCGGCCTGCTATGGGCTCGGCGGCACGGAGCCTACGGTGACCGATGCCAATCTGGTGCTTGGCCGGCTCGGCGCCGATCGATTTCTCGGCGGCGAGATGAAGCTCGACGTGGCGGCTGCCGAGCAGGCGCTCGAGCGCAGGATCGGCGCCCCGCTGGGCCTCGATGCGGTCGAAGCCGCCGACGGAATTCTGCGCATCGCCACGACGACGATGTCCTATGCCGTCAAGGGCGTCACCACCGAGCGCGGCTTTGACGCTGGCGATTTCGTACTGTTCGCCTATGGCGGCGCCGGGCCCTTGCACGCGGTGGAAGTCGCTCGCGAGATCGGCATGCGCAAGGTCATCGTGCCGCCGGCGCCGGGCGTGTTTTCCGCGTTCGGCATGCTGTTCTCCGACCTGCGTTACGATTTCGTGCGCACTTGGTTCACCTCGCTCGACGACGCGCCGTTCGACGCCATGGAACAGGTCTATGGTGCGCTGGAGCGCCAAGGCCATGACGCGATTGCCGGGACGTCGGTCAAGCCGCGGCGCATTGCGGTCAAACGCGCCGCCGATATGCGCTATGTCGGCCAAGAGCACGCAGTGACCGTCGACCTGCCGATGACGGTTTTTGCGCGTAAGGATCGCAAGGCGATCAAGCGGCATTTCGATGCCATGCATGCACAGCGTTACGGCACTTCGGCGCCCGAAGAGCGCGCCGAGATCGTCAGCCTGCGCTCGACCGTGACCGGGCTGATGGGCAAGCCGCCGCAGGGCAAGATCGGGCGCGGCCAAAAAACGCCGCCGAAGACCGCGTTCGGCGGCAAACGGCCGGTTTATTACGCCGGCCGCTTTCACGCGACGCCGACCTACCGGCGCGCCGCGCTATTGTCGGGCAACCGTCTCAAAGGACCGGCATTGATCGAGGAGTATGCCTCGACCACGGTGCTGATGCCGGGCGACACGCTCGAGGTGGATCAATTCGGCAATCTCGTGATTGCGGTGGCGGGAGGCCACTGAGCATGGCGAAGAAGGCAAAGCGCGCGCGCAAAACCACAGCCGATCCGGTCGTCACCGAGATCGTGCGCAACGGCGTCATCGCCGTGACCGAGGAAATGAAGACCAACCTCATGCGCACCGCCTACAACATCATCATCTACGAGGCGCTGGATTTCACCACCGGCCTGTTCACCGCCGAAGGCGAGACGGTTTCCATCGGCATCGGCCTGCCGATGTTCATCCGCGGCATGGCGGAAACGGTGAAGGCGAAGATCGAGCATTTCGGCCGCGACAATATCAAGCCGGGCGACATTTACGTCACCAACGATTCCTACCTCACCGGCAGTCATCTCAATCACGTCACGCTGACGCTGCCGATCTTCCACAAAGGCACCCTTGTCGGTTTCTCCTGCTGCATGGCGCATTGGCTCGACATCGGCGGCACGCTCGGCGGCATGACCACCGACATATTTTCCGAAGGCCTGCAGATTCCGATCTTGAAACTGCACGACCGCGGCAAGGTCAACGAAACGCTGATCGACGTCATCAAGCAGAACATGCGGCTGCCGAGCCGCGCCATGGGCGACCTGCGCGCGCAAATCACCGCGGTGAAGACCGGCGAGCGGCGCTTTCTCGAACTGGTCGACCGCTACGGTCGCGAGCAGGTGCTGGCGGCGATCAAGGCCATCATGGATCATTCCGAGGCGATGGCCCGCGCCCGCACGCGGTCGATTCCTGACGGCGTCTACGAGGCGGAGTCCTACATGGACGACGACGGCATCGACATCGGCAAGAAGGTGCCGATCAAAGTGCGCGTCATCGTCAAGGGCGACGAGATGACGGTCGATCTCTCCGACGTCTCGCGCCAGGTCCGCGGCTTCTATAATTCCGGCATCACCACCGGCTACGCCTGTTCGCAGGTGGCCTATAAGTGCCTCACCTCGCCGACCGATTATCCCATCAATGACGGCTCGTTTCGCAGCCTCAAGGCGATCGTGCCGCCCGGACGCATCATCAGCGCCGTGCGGCCGGCGCCGATGCGCTGGTGGATGACCTATCCGATGACCATCGTCGATACCGTGTTCAAGGCGCTCGCGCCGGCAATCCCGGACCGCGTCATCGCCGGCCACCACGCCGATTTGTTGATCGCGGCCCTGCACGGCATCAACCCGAAGACCTCGGAATTCTTTCTTGCCAATTTCGGTCCGCTCGGCGGCGGCTGGGGGGCCAAGCGCAACGAGGATGGCGTGTCGGCGACCGTCTGCATCAACGATGGCGACACCCACAACGGCCCAAGCGAGCAGTCCGAGGTCAAGTTTCCGATCGTGGTGGAGCGCTACGCGCTCGTTCCGGATTCCGGTGGCGCCGGCCGCCACCGCGGCGGCCTTGGCGTCGAGCGCGTGGTGCGCGCGCGCGTGCCGATGACTTTCAACACCCAGGTCGAACGCGCGCATTGCCGGCCGTGGGGCTTGGACGGCGGCGGCGATGCCACCGGCAACGAGGTGGCGTTACGGATCGACGAGCGCTGGAAGACCGATTTTCCCAACGCCAAGGTGCTGGTGGCGATGCTCAAGCCAGGCGATGCTTTCCGGCTGCGTTCGGGCGGCGGGGGCGGCTATGGCTCGCCGCTCGACCGGCCGGCGGCCGAGGTCGCGGCGGATGCGCAGCAAGGTTATATCTCTCTTGCCGCAGCGAAAGAGAACTACGGCGTCGTACTCGATCCGGATAGTTTCGCGGTGGACGTCGGCGCCACCGAGAACTTGCGAGCGTCGCTGCGTGCGGTCCCGCTCCGCCGCCCCGCATGACACAGGGCTCTCAGAGCCCGCCCCGCTTGGCCCGTGCACGCTTCTTGCGCGCCTAATTTGGCATCGCCATATTGACCTCAGGTCGAACGGAAGCGTTCCGTGCGGCCGCGGGGCGCCGCAAGGGCCCCACAAAGTCGCTTGAAAAGGGCTTTGCGCATGTCCAGGGTTTCGTCACTTTCGTCACCCTTTCTGCTTGGCTTCGACGAGATTGAGCGCGTGCTCGATCGGGTCGGCAAGGCCGCGGACGGTTATCCTCCTTACAATATCGAGCGGGTGCCAGGCGACGGGAACAGTCCCGAGCGCTTGCGAATTACCCTCGCGGTGGCGGGTTTCACCCGCGACCAGCTCGATGTCACCGTAGAGGAGAGTCAACTCGTCATTCGCGGTCGCCAGCAGGACGACAAAACCCACCAATACATCCATCGCGGCATTGCCGCACGCCAATTCCAGCGCACCTTCGTGCTGGCGGACGGCATGGAAGTTTTGGGGGCGGACTTGAAAAATGGATTGCTGTCGGTTGATTTGGTGCGTCCGCAGCCCGAACGCATCGTTAAATCGATCTCAATCAAAGAGTGCGATTAAGGAACCCATAAGGACTCGACCAAAGTCATGGAAAGGAGTCGAGGGCCATGAACGAGATTAACCGTGACGCCATGAACCACAGCGAACCTAAAATCGAGATGTCTGCCGAAGCGCTCGCCCATTTGGGCGACGGCCGCATCGCTTATGTGAAGACAATCCGTTCCGAGGACGTCAGCGCGCTGTTTCCGCAGGCCGAGATGCCGCAAATGCCGCCCGGCCGCACGCTGTTTGCGCTGCACGCCGCCGACGGCACCCCGATTATGCTCACCGACAGCCGCGAGGCGGCGGTGGCCAATGCCTGGAGCCAGGAGCTTGAGACAGTCAGCGTGCACTGATCAGGAATCAGTAATCGTCAATCAGAAACGGGCCGCCAATGACATTGCCGGCCCGTTTTCTACAGTCCCTTCCGATTACTGAATACTGATTGCTGCGCGCTACGCGGCAGAGGCCGACGGCATGGCCAGCACCGCATAGAGCGATTCCGCATCCTGCGAACCGCGCAATTTGTGGGCGACCGTCGGGTCGCGCAACAGCCGCGCCACGCGGGCAAGCGCTTTGAGGTGATCGGCGCCGGCGCCTTCGGGCGCGAGCAACAGGAACACGAGATCCACCGGCTGATTGTCGAGCGCTTCAAAATCCACCGGCCGGTCGAGCCGGGCAAACAAGCCGAACAACCGGGTGAGTCCAGGCATCTTGCCGTGCGGAATGGCGATGCCGTTGCCGACGGCGGTCGAGCCGAGTTTTTCGCGCTGCATCAAAACATCGAAGATCGCTCGTTCATTCTGGCCGCTCAGCATCGCGGCGCGCGCCGCCAGTTCGTGCAGCACCTGTTTCTTGCTGTTGACTTTGAGCGCCGGAAGAATCGCGTTCGGCGCGACCAGATCGGTATGCGGCATGAATGAGACCTAAAACTGCGGGCTTAGTGCCTAACGCTCATCGTCGATGCGGGGCATTGTCGGTTTTGAGCATGATTTCTATGCGGAAACCGCAACCCATATGTCCGGCTCAGGCTCAAAGGCGGCGGACCATAAGGAGCCCCCGCAACCGCGTCAATGGGCATCCACTTTTGTCAGCGCCGGCGGATCGATCCAGCCGAAATGCCCGTCGGCGCGCCGGTAAACGATGTTTATTCCACCATGCGCGGCGTGTCGAAAGACAATGACCGGCGCGCCGGTCATGTCGAGTTCCGTCACTGCGTCGCTGACCGAGAGCCGTTTCAAGGCCGTGGTCGATTCGGCGATGATGACCGGGGTGAATGCGCTGCCCTCGGCGGTGCTCTCATCTTCAGGCGCGGCAATGACGTAGCTTGCCGCATCGATCGGCGTTTCATCGTTGCGCTCGGCGCGGTGATCCTTAAGCCGGCGGTGATAGCGGCGCAGCCGCTTTTCGATCCTCGACGCCGCTTGGTCGGCGCTGGCATAGGCATCGGGGGCGATGCCTTCGGCATGCAGCGTGACCTTGGAGTCGAGATGGATCGCGCATTCGGTACGAAACCCGAAGCCGTCCTTGGCCAGCGTCGCATGGCCGGAATAGCCTCCGTCGAAATACTTATTCACGGTTTCCGCGATCCGGTCGTTGATCCGGTCGCGCAATGCATCGCCGATGTCGAGATTCTTGCCTGACACGCGAAATGACATGACAGCCTCATTGGGCGGCGTATCGATGAAAGCGTTGTTGTAAGGCCGCCTATAACCCGACCTAGGCATCGTCACCCGCGGCGTCAACGCGGCGCTAATGCGGATCATGCTCAGCTTGCGACTGCGGCCTGTTTTTCACGCCGCCGCTGCACCGACGAGGGAATGCGCATTGCCTCACGGTATTTCGCCACCGTGCGCCGTGCGATGTCGATTCCGGCTTCGCGGAGTCTCTCGACCAGCGTGTCGTCGGACAAGATATCGGCCGCTTTCTCGCCGTCGATCAATTGTTTGATGCGGTGCCGCACCGCCTCCGCGGAATGCGCTTCGCCACCGTGGGCAGCGGCGATCGCCGACGTGAAGAAGTATTTCAGCTCGAAGATGCCGCGGGTCGTCGCCATGTATTTGTTCGCGGTCACCCGCGACACGGTCGATTCATGCATGCCGATGGCCTCGGCGACGGTTTTGAGGTTGAGTGGGCGCAGGTGCTCCACGCCACGCGCAAAGAACGCATCCTGCTGGCGCACGATCTCGTTCGATACCTTGAGGATGGTGCGGGCGCGCTGATCCAGCGCGCGCACGAGCCAAGTGGCGCTCTGCAGGCATTCGGCGAGATAGGATTTATCGGTATCGCGGCGCGCGGTGGTGGAAACCTCGGCGTAATAGCGTTGATTGACCAGCACCTTCGGCAGGGTGTCGGTGTTGAGTTCGACGATCCATGCCCCATTGGGCGCCGGCCGCACGAAAACATCCGGCACGATCGGCTGCACGGGGGCCGAACCGAAAGCGAGACCCGGCTTCGGATTGAGCGCCCGTATCTCGGCGACCATTTCGATGAGATCCTCGTCACCGACGCCGCAGATTTTCTTCAAGGCGGCGAAGTCGCGCCGGGCCAAGAGGTCAAGGTGACCCACGAGCGCCTGCATGGCCGGATCAAAGCGGTCGCGCTCTCTGAGCTGGATCGCCAGGCACTCGGCGAGGTCACGCGCGCAAACCCCGGGCGGGTCGAAGCCTTGCAGAATGGCAAGAACGGCTTCGGCCTCGGCGATCGAGGTGCCAAGCCTCTCGGCCGCCGCGGCAAGATCGCCGGAGAGATAACCGGACTCGTCGACCAGATCGATCAGGTATTGGCCAATCATGCGCCGCGCCGGATCGGCGATGGCTAGCGCCATCTGCTCGCGCAGCCAGTCCGCAAGCGTGGTCTCGGCGGACACGAAGGCTTCGGGATTGTAGTCACCGTCGTCGCGGCCGCCTGCTCCAATGCCGGCCCATTCCGAATAGCCGGCCGGTACCTCGGAACTGCGCGGCCGGATCGGCTCGTTATCGTCGGGCGAAGTATCGTCGAGGGGGCTCTCGCGCCGCTCCTCGCTGCCTAAATTCTGAGCACTGCCATCGTGACCGTTTGGCACCTCGCCGTTCGAGTTCGGCGGTTCACCCGCAGGCGCCGCGCCGGGTCCGTTAGCCACGGTCTCCGCCTCGCCGGCATCGAGGAGGGGGTTCCGCTCAAGCTCAGCCTCGACATAGGCCACCAGATCGAGATTTGAGAGCTGCAGCAGCTTGATGGCCTGCATCAGCTGCGGCGTCATCACCAGCGCTTGGCTCTGCCGGATCTGGAGTCGTTGGGTAAGCGCCATAGGGGCCTAAATTGGTCCGATTCTTGCTTGTCTCTCCTTGTACAGCAGTTCCGATGCGCTGTCGTCAACCCATTTCTGTCAAGCTTAAAGCCGGAACTCCTCGCCCAAATAGAGCCGGCGCACGTCGGGGTTATTGACGATGTCGTCGGCGCGGCCCTCCATCAGCACTTCGCCGGAATAGATGATGTAGGCGCGATCGGTCAGCCCGAGCGTCTCGCGCACATTGTGGTCCGTGATCAGGACGCCGATGCCGCGATTGGTCAGGTGCCGCACCAGCGCCTGGATGTCGCCGACCGCGATCGGATCGATGCCGGCGAATGGCTCGTCGAGCAGCATGTAGCTCGGCCGCGTCGCCAGCGCGCGCGCGATTTCGACCCGGCGGCGCTCGCCGCCGGACAGCGCGATCGCCGGCGTCTTGCGCAGGCTGGCGATGTTGAATTCCTCGAGCAGCGAATCGAGGTCCTGCTGGCGCCGCCGCGCACTGGGCTCAACCACTTCGAGCACGGCGCGGATGTTGTCCTCGACCGACAGCCCGCGGAAAATCGAGGCTTCCTGCGGCAAATAACCGATGCCGAGCCGCGCACGCTGATACATCGGCAACTTGGTGACGTCGGCACCGTCGAGCTCGATACGGCCTTGGTCGGCCTTGATCAGCCCGGTGATCATATAGAACACCGTGGTTTTGCCGGCGCCGTTGGGGCCGAGCAGGCCCACCGCTTCGCCTTTGCGCACATAGAGACTCACGCCCTTGACCACCTTGCGGCCGACAAAGGTTTTTTCGACGCCGTGAACAGCGAGGAGCCCCCTGCGCTCCGGGACGGCACCATTGCCGTCGGTGCGGCGGCGCGGCCGCGCAATGCGCTGCCCGTTTTGTGGCCCGTTCTGCGGACTGGGCTGCCGCCGCGTCTGCGACGGTGCGGGAGCCGGCACCGGCACGAGCTCGGGATTGGGTTGCGTCGGCGTCTTGCCGCGGGTCTTTGATGTTGGCGTCGGCAGGCTCGCAATATCCACATAGATATTGCTGATGGCGCCACCCATCGTTTCCAGATCGATCCTTTCGAGATCGATCGCCGCGTCGCCGCGCGGCGGGGCACGGCGCGGCGCCGGAGCGCGGCGGCGAAAATATGCGAAGAGGTCTGGCACGCCGATCCCGGAAATCCCGCCTGAAGGTGCTGAATTCTAGCTTGCCGAGTTTAGCCGATTTTCATCGCGGAGGTGGGACGGGTGCATCGATCGGCGTTAATGGCCCGGCCCAATGGTCATGAAATTCGTCGGGCCGCCATTCTGGCCTTTGCCCGGCTGAATGAGCGCGCGGACCCGGCCGGGTCCAGGCGCGCCCGCCCCGGCGCCGCCATTACTGCTGCCCGATTCCACCCGGGCATTGCCCGTGACCATGTCGACCACGACTTTCTCACCATGAATGACGTTCTGGCCCTGGCTGACCACGACATTTCCGCTCAAGGTGATGGTCTTGGTTTTCAGGTCATAGATGCCGATGTCGCCGCTCGCGTTCTGATCCTTGGTGAGCACGGTGACGCCGCCGCGCGCCTCGATGCGGCGGATATTCTGCGCGCCCTGCGGCATGCCCGGCGTGGATTTGGTGGTGGTCACCGGCGTGCCGTTGGCGCCGATGGCGACTTCCTGCCCGTAGAAGACAATCAGCCTCTGACATTTCATCGTGGTGTCGCCTTGCACCACCTGCACATTGCCGGAAAAGGTCGCGGTCTTCGCCTTGTCGCGGACTTCGAGCGTGGCGGCCTCGATCTGCACCGGTTGGTCGGTGTTGTGATCCTGTGCAAGCCCGGGGAATGCGCCCGGCGCGGCGGATGGGCCCTGCGCCGCAGCCGAGGTCGCGGCGGCCAGCACGGCCAGCGCCATCGCGAATGTCAGGCGGCGAATCATTGATTGCTCGAGGCTTGATTTGCGGTTTCGGCACCGGCGGCGCCGGATTGCTTGCCGGGTTGCAGCGTCATCGCCACGCCGGTGAAGCGCAGCACGCTGCCGTGGTCGCCGATATCGAGCCGCTGGGCATTAAGAAAGCCGTTGAGCATTTTCAGCGAAACCGGCTTGTCGGAGGTCACGCTGCCCTTGCGCACGTCGATGACCGCTTCGCTCAGCCGCCCCTCGTAGCCGGTCGACGATACGAGGTGAATGTCGCCCTTGAGCGTCAATATTTCCGCCTTCACATCGTAGACGCCGGAAGCCGCCGTCATCTCGACGCTGCTCTTGTCCTGCATTTCCATCTTGGCGTGGAGCTTGTCCAGTTCAACGAGATTGGGCTTGGTAATATCCTGCGCCGCGGCCTCCGCGGAAAATTCATAGGCGCGGGAATCCAGCGTGAACCCTGTGAGCCGCGGCTCCTCCATGGTGATCCGGGTGCCGTGGATGACGAGCTTGCCAAGATCGCCCGGCAGCCGAAAGCCGCCGATCGGCGGCATATAGTCGATGGCTGCAACGGCTAACAGCAGCACCGCGATGCCGATCGGCACCCCGATGCGCAAAAGCCGCACCCGGCGGCTGTGCCGCAGTGCCGACCGGTAGGTTCGTTCGAAATCGCCGCGGGACTCGGCTGAAAATCCGTTCGCCGCGTTCTCGGGATAGACGATTGCCAAATAAAGGTATCCCTTTGCACGTCGCCCGAATTCGACCTTAGACCATGGTTTGAACGGCCTTGTCTTGCAAAATCGCCGGTAAGTTTGCCGCCAATGTGGCCCAATATGGCCGGGGCACGGGCTGGTCTAGCTTAGCGCTAACTGCTTGTCGCAGCTACGAATGCGCGAAAATGTCGTCGGCGGCGAAGCCGGCAAGGTCGAGCCGGACCCGATCCGGCAAAAAGCCGAAACAGGCAGCGGCGAGCTGTTCGCGGCCCTCGCGCGCCAGCATGGTGTCGAGCCTGTCCTTGAGCGCATGCAGATAGAGGACGTCGGCGGCGGCGTAAGCCACCTGCGCCTCGCTGAGCTCGGCGGCGCCCCAGTCCGAGGACTGCTGCTGCTTGGAAAGCTCCTGCCCCAGCACTTCGCGTACCAGATCCTTAAGGCCATGCTTGTCGGTATAAGTGCGGGCCAGCCGTGACGCGATCTTGGTGCAATAGACCGGGTGCGGCATCACGCCAAAGGCCTTGCACAGCACGCCGAGATCGAACCGCGCGAAGTGGAAAATCTTCAGCAGATTCCAGTCGGTCAGAAGCCGCATCAGATTGGGCGCCGCGTTCGGCGCGTCTTTGGCGTGAGCCGGTATTTGCACCACGTCGGCGGAGCCGTCGCCTGGCGACAATTGCACGACGCAAAGCCGGTCGCGGCCGAGATCAAGCCCCATGGTTTCGGTATCGATGGCGACTGCGCGCGAGCCGGCCGTCAGGTAGCGCGAGAGATCCGGCAGATCGCCGCGATGAAGACGAATGGTCGGCATGGGCGCGTGTTATCGCCCGCGTGGCCGCCAATTCCAAGGGTTATTTTGGCTCATTGCGGCCGAAGCCAATGCACGATTGGGCAAGCCATTGCGCGGCATGCGTCTTTGATTGCGCCGTTCGATAGACCGCGCTGTCGGGCTACGGGCTCATCCTTAGGCGAAATTCCGGAATTTTCTTTTTTACGCTATCGAGATCAGATACACGCGGTCGCGTCGGACAGCCGTGTCATGAATTCATCGCTCTACAACTCGGACCGAACAACGCATCTGAAGATCGTCGTGGTCGCCGCGATCACCGCCGCCGTCGTCTTGATCGTCGGCGAGAATGCGCGCCTCGATCGCACCGCATCCGCCGCGTCCGCGCCGTTTGCCGCTCAGCCGCTGCTGCAGTCGCAGCCGGTTTGGCGGCCGGCGCCAAACCGGCCCCCGCTGACGCCCGCTGCCAACCCCGCCTCGGTGCCACATTCAATCGCGTGATTGGGGCAAATCGCCCTTATCATCGAAAGAAGTATGGCCCTCGTCCTGGGCGCCCGGGATGGAAATTATTTCGTCGTCATTGGGCAATCGACGTTATCTTTCTTCTTATTTTGATGACATACTTGCGGTCTGGGAGAATAAGTTTCTATCTAATGGCTCCTGTTGCACTTCCAGGAGCCCTGCATGGGTGCGGTCGCCACTATTCCCAAGAGCGCGCCGTTCTCGGAAGAGGACGTCGAATTGCTCAACCGGGTGGTCGGCCCGGCGACCGCGGTGCAGCGGGCGTGGTTGGCCGGTTTTCTGGCGGCCGTCGAACAGGGGGCAGGCGCTCCTCGGACGTCGATCGCGCCTGATGCGGAACCTCTCACCATCGTCTACGCCAGCGAGTCCGGAAATTCCGAGAAACTCGCCGCCGATTTGGCGCGGCAGTCGCGCAATCTCGGCTTCAAGCCGACGCTCATCGACATGGCCGAACTGGATTTGGCAACGCTCACAGCGGCGTCGCGGCTCGTCGTCGTCGCCGCCACCTGGGGCGAGGGCGAACCGCCCGGACGGGCGTCGCGGGTTTATGCCGAACTGATGCAAGACGCCGCGCCGCGGCTCGACGGGGTCGAATACGGCGTCCTGGCGCTCGGCGATACCGCCTACGCTGAGTTTTGCGCCATCGGTAAACGCATCGACGAACGGCTCGCCGAGCTTGGCGCCAAACGGATGGTCGAGCGGGTCGATTGCGATCTCGATTTTGCCGAACCAGCCGGCAAATGGATCGCCGCGGCATTGCAAAGACTGGCGCCGCCGCAAGCCGCACGCAGCCGCGTGATCGAAGTCGATTTCGCCGCCAACGCCGCGGCTAAGACCAATCCCGGCATCGTCGAAGCCGAGATCATCGAGCATCTGAATCTGAATTCGTCGCGCTCTGACAAGGAGACGATCCACCTGGCGCTGGCGTTCGGCGGCGCGGCGCCGGGCTACGAGCCCGGCGATTCGCTCGAACTCTATCCCGAAAACGATCCGGCCTATGTCGATGAGGTGCTGGCGCTGACAAATCTGACCGAAGACGAGGCCTTGCGCGGCGACCTGATCGCCGGGCGCGATGTGACGACGCTCTCGGTCAAGACGCTGGAGTCCTACGCGGCGCTCACCGGCGACGCGCGCGTCAAGGCGCTTATCAGCGAGAGGCAGGCGCGCGAGTGGGTCGCCGGCCGGCAGCTCGTCGACCTCCTCGCAAGCTTTCCGGCTGCGCTCGCCGCAGAGCAATTGCGCGCGCTGACGCGCCCACTTTCCCCGCGCGCCTATTCAGTGGCGTCGTCGCGCCGTGAATTCGCCGACGAAGCGCATCTTCTCGTCTCGCCGGTGCGCTACAATTCCAACGGACGCGCCCGCAAAGGCGTCGCCTCCAATTATGTTGCGCGGCTCAAGCGCGGCGATCGGGTCCGCGTAAAGCTCCGGACCAATCGGCATTTTGCGCTGCCCGATCCCGGCCGCGACATCATCATGGTCGGTCCGGGCACCGGCGTCGCGTCGTTTCGCGCCTTCGTGCAGGAGCGCCGCGCGACCGGAGCCAAGGGCAGGAACTGGCTGTTCTTCGGCGATCGCCGCTTCACCCATGATTTTCTTTATCAGCTCGAATGGCAGGACGCGCTCAAGGACGGCTCGCTGACCCGGATGGATGTCGCATTCTCGCGGGACCGTCCCGAGAAAACCTATGTGCAACACAAGATGTGGGACCGCCGCCGCGATCTGATCGATTGGCTTGACAGCGGTGCGCACTTCTATGTCTGCGGCGACGCCAAGGCGATGGCCAAGGACGTGCGGTCGACACTGACGCGCGCTTACGCCGAGGTGAAAGCGCTTGGCCCGGAGGCGGCCGATGCCGCGATCGCGGGGCTGGAGCGTGCGAAGCGCTACCTGCAGGACGTGTACTGATCGATTGCGGCGTGCCGAACGGATGTGAAAACATGGCTGACGAGGTTTCGCGGAACGAGCGCATCAAGGAAGCCAGCGATTATCTGCGCGGTACGCTGGCGCATGGCCTAAGCGAGGAGGTTACCGGAGCCATCGCCGAAGACGATCAGCAGCTGGTGAAATTCCACGGCATGTACTTGCAGGACGACCGCGACCTGCGGCCCGAGCGCACGCGCAAGAGGATGGAGAAGGCGTTCGCCTTCATGATCCGTGTCCGCATTCCCGGAGGCGTGATCTCGCCGCGGCAATGGCTCGCGCTTGATCGGGTCGCGCGCGATTACGGCAACGGCACTGTGCGGCTGACCACGCGGCAGACCGTGCAGTTGCACGGCGTGATCAAATCGAATCTGAAATCGACGTTGCGGGCGATCGATGCCGCGGTGCTCAATTCCATCGCCGCCTGCGGCGACGTCAATCGCAATGTCATGTGCGGCATCAACCCGGAGCAGTCGCGCGCGCATGCCGGCGCGCTGGCCCTGGCGCGCGCGATTTCCGACCACCTTTTGCCGCGAACGCCGGCATACCGCGAAATCTGGCTCGACGGCGAAAAAATCGCCGGCGGTGAGGACGAGGCGGTCGAGCCGATCTACGGCAAGACTTACTTGCCGCGCAAATTCAAGATCGTTGTCGCGGTACCGCCGTCGAACGACGTCGACGTCTTTGCCCACGATCTCGGCTTCATCGCCATCGCCGATGCGGCCGGCGGGATCGCCGGGTGGAACGTTACGGTCGGCGGCGGCATGGGCATGACGCATGGCGAGCCGGACACATATCCGCGCGCCGCCGACCTGGTCGGCTTCTGCCGCACCAAGGACGCAACGGCCATTGCCGAGGCGGTGGTTACCGTGCAGCGCGACTGGGGCGATCGCAAGAATCGCAAGCACGCTCGGCTCAAATACACGATCGAGGATCGCGGCCTCGTCGCATTCCGCGCCGAGGTCGAGCGGCGCGCCAAGGTGAAGCTCGAAGAACCGCAGCCGTTTCATTTTACGTCTACCGGCGACCGCTACGGCTGGAGCGATTCTGGCAGCGGCAAAGCGCACCTCGCACTCTTCGTGCAGAACGGACGGCTTCTCGACCGCGACGGCGCGGCGCAGCTCTCGGCGCTGCGCCGCATCGCGGAAATTCACGACGGCGATTTCCGCATCACCCCGAACCAGAATCTGATCGTCGCCAATGTGCCGACGGAAAAACAAGCGCGGATCGAGGCCATCGCGCGGGAGGCGCAATTGCTGGCGCCGCGGTCCGGGCTGCGCCGCAATGCCATGGCCTGCGTGGCCTTGCCGACCTGCGGCCTCGCGCTGGCCGAAAGCGAACGCTATCTGCCCGAGCTTTTGACGGCCCTCGATAATTGCCTCGCGGCGCATGCGCTTTCCGCCGAGGACATCGTTATCCGCATGACCGGGTGTCCGAACGGCTGCGCGCGGCCCTATCTCGCCGAAATCGGCTTGGTCGGCAAAGGCCCCGGGCGTTACAATTTATATCTTGGTGCTGCCTTCGACGGCTCGCGGCTCAACAAGCTTTATCGGCAAGATCTCGATCACGCCGGCATCGTTGCCACGCTGGATCCGCTGTTCGCCGCTTACGCCCGGGGGCGGCAAGCCGGAGAACGCTTTGGCGCGTTCGTCATCCGTGCCGGGTTCATCGCGGCCACCGGCAACGGCCGCGATTTTCACGCCAATGCCGGACCGCGGCGCGCAGCATGAGCAGCGATGCCCTCGACACGCAAAGCCGGCCGGAACGGTTTGGCGCGCTGGCGCGGCTGCCGCTGTTCTTCGCACTTGAGAACAAGCGCGCGGTGATCGCCGGCGGCAGTCCGGCGGCGACGTGGAAGGCCGAGCTGTTGGCGGCGACCGGCGCGCGCGTCGACGTTTACAGCGGCGATCCGTGCGGCGCGCTGTTGCAGCTTGCCGCCGATCGCTGCTTTCGGGCTATCACATTGCATCGACGCAGCTGGGCCGTGGCCGATTTGCCGGGCGCAGCGCTCGCGATCGGCGACTGTGGCAACGGCGAGGAGGCGGCTCGCTTTGCCGCCGCGGCACGGAGCGCCGGCGTTCCGGTCAATGTCATCGACAAACCGGCCTATTGCGATTTTTCCTTCGGCGCGATCGTGAACCGCTCACCGCTGGTGATCGGCATATCGACCGGCGGCGCAGCGCCAATCTTCGCGCGGGCGGTCCGCGGCAAGCTCGAAGCGCTCCTGGCAAAGGGATTTGCCCGCTGGACCGTTGCCGCTGCGGCCTGGCGCGCCGCAGTGCAGACATCGGGCCTGTCTTGGGCCCGGCGGCGCAGATTTTGGGAGCTGTTCGCGGCTCACGCCATGGCGAATGCCGACAACGAGCCCGGCCAGGACGATTTCGAGCGCTTCATCGACGAGAGCCGCGGCCGCGGCGCACTCGCCGATGGCTCTGTCACCGTCATCGATGTCGACGTTAATGATCCCAATTCGCTGACGCTGCATGCCGTTCGGGCGCTCCATGCGGCGGACGTCATCGTCTTCGACGAGCAAATCCCGCAGCCGATTCTCGATTTTGCGCGCCGCGAAGCGAGAAAAATCCGCATCGGCAAGCGGCGGGGCACGGAACTCGACACACTGATGATCGAATGCCACGAGCGAGGCGCGCGCCTCGTGCGGTTGAATTCGTGCGATCGCCGCAGCCTCGATCAGGTTTCCAATCGGACGTCGCTTCGCTCCGCGCCGCCCTTGGCTCCCGATGACGATTTGAGGATGGCAAATTAGATTTGCTGACGAGACTACCCTCGGCGGCCCCTTGGTGAATGACTTTGCGATCGCCCGCCGCATAGCCCGCCGCGGAGCGGCGGTGTCCTTTCCGGTATGCCGCGGCGGGTGTACATTCGTGCGGGGCGATTGTTGGAGCGGAGAACCGCCATGGATCGCACCGTGGCTCATCTCAATATCGAGCACTATCGCAAGCTGCTGGCGCGCGAAACCGACGAATCGAAACGACAGACCCTGCTGCGTCTCTTGGAAGAAGAAGAGGCGAAATTGTCCGCGCCCGACAAACCCGGTCAAGAACGGCGGCGCCGACGCTAGCTTGTCCTGTTCCATTCCCGCCAGTGCGTCGGCTGCACTTCGATTCTGCTTTTGGTTTCGGCATTGATCCAGCCGTTGAGAACGCGGCGGCAGGCAAACACCAGAGCGTGCGGCTCGCCGAAATCAATGACGGCCAATTCTAGATCGCGGTCATAAGGCGCGGTATTGATCGGCTGCCACATGAGGCAAAAGCTCGCCCGGACCCTCGCCGTTCGTCTTTGATTTAAATCAATTGAGCTCGGGCGCCGAGCTTTCTTGGGCGCGTTCCGCCGCAGGATATTCTTTCAGGTAAACGGGGAATTGACGCAGCGATTCTGCGCCGCGCGATCACCGAGCGGGCGCGAGCCGCCGCCGCGACGGTGCGGCGCTAGGCGCCGATCCAACTGATTTCCGGCGCCTTTCGCGGTATCGGGGGTGGCTCCAATTTCGGATGGCCGAGAATAATCGGAGCGCAGGGACGATAGGCCGCCGGGATTTTGAGCAGCGCCTTACCCTCGGGCGTAGCGAGCCAGCCTTGGGCAAATCCGATCCAACATGTGCCGAGCCCCGCGCCGCGCGCCGCCAGCATCAGATTTTCGGCAGCCAGCGCGCAGTCCTCGACCGCCCAAGGAATATCCGCGACCGTGGAAATCACGATCAATACCGGCGCATGATAAAAGATGTCGAAATTCGCATCGTTCAATATTTGCTGGAAATGATGCGACATCAGCCCGAGCGGCGTACTTTTGACCATAAACGACTTCGCCTCACGCGAAATTTTCGCCAGCAGGCCCTTGTCGCGCACGACACAGAACGAGCAGGGCTGCTGATTGACCGCGCTTGGCGCCTGCACCGCGGCTTCGATCAGGCCGTAAATGGTCTTGTCGTCGACCGGTTCGACCGTGAAGTCACGGACGGCGCGGCGTATGTAGATCGCTTCCTTGAGGTCCATCGTTGCACCGGCGAGAGTTGACGGTGAATTTATATGAATGGGCAAAATTGCACGGATTGATCCAGATCAAAGCGGCGCGCGCCTGCTCAATGCAATGTGCATCTACTGGATCGCTTTCCGGGTTCGTCCTCCTCCCCCCTGAACTCGGAGATAACCGGTCATTAAGCCCCGGCCGTCGTTTCGGCCGGGGTCTTTTTTCATTGATCGCGCGTGCGCTACGTGCCCGCTTGGGCTGTGCTCGAACGGAACCGCCAAATGGCCAGAACGAAGAACAAGCCGCCGATTCCAGCCACCATGGCGAACTGCGGCCAGACCACGTCAAGGCCGGCGCCGCGATAAAGTATTGCCTGTGCGAACGAGACGAAATGCGTCGAAGGCGACGCTTGCATCGCGTCGGCCAGCCACGACGGCATGCTTTCGAGCGGAGTGTTGCTGCCGGAGAGCATGTTCATCGGCAGGAAGACGAGCATGAAGAGCAAGCCGAGCTGGGGCATCGAGCGCGCCACCGTACCGATAAAAATGCCGATGGCGCACGCAAAGAACAGATAAATCATGACGCCGAGCATGAACAGCGGAATGGAACCGACGATGATCGGCACGCCGAGCAGCGTGCGAACGACAAGAAGCAGCGACAGACCGGCGGCAACGGTGATGACCAGGCCGTTGGCCCAGACCTTCGACATCGCAATCTCGAACGGCGTCAACGGCATGACCAGGAGATGATCCATGGTGCCGTGCTCGCGCTCGCGCACGATCGCCGCGCCAGCCAGGATGATGGCGAGCATCGTGACATTGTTGATGATGCCCATGACGCTGGTGAACCACGCCGTCGTGATATTGGGATTGAAGGTGATGCGCACGTCGAGATTGACGGGAGACAGCGGGGCGCCCTCGGAACGGGACAGAAAATCCCGGATCTCATTGCTCACGATTTGCTGAATATAGTCGGAGCCTAGTCCCGCCTGAACCATCGCGGTGGCGTCGACATTGACTTGCAGTCCGGGTCTGCGGGCACCGAGCACGTCGCGCTCGAAATTCGGCGGAATGTCGACCACGAACGTGAATCTTCCGGCATTCATCGCCGGCATGATGTCGCGCTCGGCAATCGGCTTCGGCGTCTGAAAGTACGGAGGCAAAAAGGCATGCGCGATGCGACGTGACAGCTCGGAATGGTCCTCATCGACGATAGCGATGGAAGCATTATGCAGTTCCTGCGAATTGCTGCCCGACTGGGCAACAATGGCGAGCGAGAAGGTATAGACGACGAGCCCCAGCAGGACGGCGTCCCGCATGAAGCTGCGCAATTCCTTGGTGCCGAGCCAGAAGATGTTGCCGAGGGTCCGCACCGTCCGCTCCTAACGTTCCTGCTTGCGCAACAGCGCCATGCTGATCGTGGTAAGGACGGGGATGAATATCGCGAGCGCCAAAAGGTCGCCGCCGAGATCGCCGAGCTTGAGTCCCTTGGTGAAAGTGCCGACGGTGATCGGCAGAAAATACGTCATCGGAAAGGCGCGGCCCATGATCTGGGCGGTCGGGGAAAGCGCCGACACCGGTACGAGCATTCCGGCAAACTGTGTCGCCGGCAAAACCGTCAGGATCGCGGTGCCGAACAGAGCGGCGATCTGGGTTCGGGTGAAGGCGGAGATCATCATGCCGTAAGCCGTTGTCGTCGTGACGTAAAGCAGCGCGCCGAACACGAGCGCCGGAAAACTGCCCTTGAGCGGAATCTGAAATAGGAACAGGGCCATCAGAACCATCATCGCGAAGTTGGTGAAGGCGACGCCGATATAGGGGATCTGCTTGCCGAGCAGAAATTCGATGCGCGTGACCGGGGTCACGTAGAGGTTCGTGATCGACCCGAGTTCCTTCTCGCGCACGATGGCGAGGGCCATCAAAATGGCCGGAAACAGCGCCAGCAAGAGCGACATGGTCCCCGGCACCATCGCGTAGATGCTCTCAAAATTCTGATTGTATTTGAATCTGACCTCGATATCGGCGGGCGGCGGTTGCGCGGGCGCGGATGTCTTTACCGCGGGATCGTTCAAGTACAGCGCATGCATTGCCTGCAGATAGCCGCGTATCGTCTGGGCACGAAACGGCATGGCACCGTCGACCCAGGCGCCGACCCAGGCGGGACGTCCGCGCTCGACGTCACGGCCAAATCCAGGCGGGATTTCGATCGCGGCGTCGAGCTCGCCGCCCTGCATGCGCTTTTCCAGATCCGCATAATCGACCAGCGGAGGCTTTTCCGTGAAATAGGGCGACCCGCGCAATTCCTCGAGGTAGGCGCGGCTTTCATGGCTCTGATCGTGATCGAGAACGGCGAATGTGAGATTGTTGACGTCCGTCGAAATGCCGAAACCGAACACCAGCATCAGCAGCGCGGTACCGAACAGCGCGAAGACCAGACGGATCGGATCGCGCAGCAGTTCGATGGTTTCGCGAATGGTATAGGCGAAAAGCCGTTGCATGCTGAAGGCACGCCGTGGCGCTGTCGGCGGCACGGTTGCGCCGGCGCCGTCAAACGCAATATCCGGAACAGGCTCCATTGCCTGCAATCCCGTCGCCTCTTCCAAATAGCTGATAAAGGCATCTTCCAGCGTGGCAACACCGCGGGCGCTGGTGAGCTTGGCCGGCGTGTCGGTCGCCAGCACGCGTCCGGAATCCATGAGCGAGACGCGGTCGCAGCGCTCGGCCTCGTTCATGAAATGAGTCGAGACAAAAATCGTCACGCCCTGGTTGCGGGAGAGATCGATCAACAGCTCCCAAAATCGGTCGCGCGCCAGCGGATCGACGCCCGAGGTCGGCTCGTCGAGGATGAGGATTTCCGGCTCGTGGACGACCGCCACCGCCAGCGAAAGCCGTTGCCGGATGCCGAGCGGCAGGTCCGAAGTGCGTAGATCGAGATAATCCGCGAGTCCGAATTGCGCGACGAGTTGTGAAAGCCGCGCTTTGGCCTTCGCGGCCGGGAGGTGGAAAAGCCGCGCATGGAGATCGAGGTTCTGGCGGACCGTGAGTTCGGTGTAGAGCGAGAACGATTGCGACATGTAGCCGACGCGGCTGCGGGCGCTAATATCGTCCGCGTCGAGCGGCTTGCCGAACAGGAGGGCTTCGCCTTCGGTGGGCGCGAGCAATCCCGTGAGCATCTTCATCGTCGTCGTCTTGCCAGACCCGTTCGATCCGACGAACCCGAATACCTCGCCGCGCTCTATGGTGAAGCTCACGCCGTCGACTGCGGTGAACGCGCCGAAGCGGCAGGTGAGATCGCGGGCCGCGATTACCGGCTCGGCGTCGATGATGCGGCGCGGCGGTATCTGGAATTGCTTATGGCCGGCGCGATCCGCGTCCGGAAGCACTGCGACGAACGCATCCTCCACGGTCTTCGACCCCGTTTGCGTCTTCAGTTCACGCGGGGAACCGGCCGCCAGAACTTTTCCGGCGTTCATAGCGATGAGAAAATCGAAACGCTCGGCCTCTTCCATATAGGCCGTCGCCACCACGACGCTCATGCCGGGCCGGCGCGAGCGGATGCGGTCAATCAGTTCCCAGAACTGCAGCCGCGACAGCGGATCGACGCCGGTCGTCGGCTCATCGAGGATGAGCAGGTCGGGATCGTGGATCAGCGAGCAGCACAGCCCGAGCTTCTGCCGCATGCCGCCCGACAGTTTCTTGGCTTGGCGGTCGGCGAATGGTGCCAGTCCGGTGCTCTTCAAAAGCTCGGCGATCCGCCATCGCCGCTCGAGACGCGATTGGCCAAACAACCGGGCGAAGAATTCGATGTTCTCCTCGACACTCAGCTCTGGATATAGATTCTTGCCGAGCCCTTGCGGCATATAGGCGATGCGGGAACAGACCGCGTCGCGGTGCGCGGCGTCCGCCATGTCGCCGCCGAGTACTTCGACCTGGCCGGACTGAATCCGGCGCGCGCCGGCGATGATGCCGAGCAGCGTCGATTTGCCGACCCCGTCGGGCCCGATAAGTCCGACCATGCAACCGGCCGGCAGTTCGAGACTGACGGCGCTAAGCGCCACCGCGCGCCCATAGCGCTGGGTGACCGCATCGAGTCGCGCGACCGGCTTGGCCGCTTCATTCATTGCGGCGGAAACCTTTGCAGTGAATCGGGCCAGGTCACGGCGGAGTCGGTCTTGACGTAAGCCACGCCCGGGAGGCCGCTGCGCACCGACTCGGCGCGTTTGTGCAGCCGCTCCGGATCGAGCTGCACGCGAATGCGGAACATCAGCTTGTCGCGCTCGTTCTGGGTCTCCACCGTCTTGGGGGTGAACTGCGCTTGCGTGGCGATGAACGAAACCTTCGCCGGAATTGCGTAGTCCGGGTAGGCATCAAGCACGACACGCGCCTCGTCGCCGAACTTCACCTTTCCCGCTTCGAGTGTCGGCAAGTAGATGTCCATGTAGACGTCGGAAATATCGAGCATGGCAAACACATGCCCGCCCGCCGGCAGCACCTCGCCGATATTGGCGATGCGATATTGAATGCGCCCGTCACGCGGCGCGATCAGCGTATTGTCGGCAATCTCGACGTTATAAAGTTCGACATCGTGGGTGGCCGCGTCGAACGATCGCTCGGCTAGCGTCACGCGTGCTCTCGCGGCCGACTGCAGCGCGATGGCGCCGCTCAGCTGCTGTTGGCGCTGATCCAGAACTTCTTTGGTCTGGAAGTTCTTCTGAACCAGATAGGCGGCGCGGTCGTATTCCTGCTGCGCCAGCACCACTTGTGTGTCCTGTTGTTTCAGATTGGCGTTCGCTTCGTCGACCGCCCGCTGCGCGCCTTGGACCTGCGCCTGCGCTTTTTTCAGCGAAGCATTAAGATCGCGCGTATCCATGCGCGCGACCACTTGGCCGGCTTTTACCAGATCACCCTCGTCGGCCAGGATCTCGGCGATGCGGCCGGCATATTTGGTATCGATGTTGATTTCTTCCGCTTCGAGCCGGCCATTGCCGAAATAGATGCCGGGCGGCAGCGCCGGATGGAGCCGTTGCCACCAATAGTAACCGATGCTGCCGCCGCCCAGCGCGATGAGCAGAGCGATAAAGGCCACGACCCGCCATCGGCGCACCGGCGCCGGCGTGGCGATGACCGCCGGCAGTTTGGCATCCGCGGATGCCGGCAAAGCGTCATTGGAGGTCGTCGGCCGGGCTTCGTGCTCGCTCGCGGCGGGCCATGCCGCGGGCGTGACCTTGCCGCTTTCCTTGGTGCTTTGATTCATGTTGCGTCCAATTTGCGCGCCCACAGGACGATAGGCCAAGCTGGCGCTCCGCAAAATTCAGGGCGCGGCCCTAAGGAAATCTACGGAGTGCTGGCACAGTTCCGCTGCCGCAAATTTGACTCGGATCAATTCGCGGTGTGGAACTTGGGCCTATTGATGGTCGCGGTCGATAAGAGAATGCGATGCCATTTACGAACCGTGCCGAGGCGGGGCAGAAGCTTGCGATTGCGCTCGCCGGTTATCGTGACAGCAATCCGGTGGTTCTGGCGCTGCCGCGCGGCGGCGTTCCGGTGGCGGCCGAGATCGCGGCGGCGCTCGGTGCCCCGCTCGATCTCATTCTGGTGCGCAAGATCGGAGTGCCCTTCGAGCCGGAATTGGCGATGGGCGCCGTCGTCGACGGCGGCGCGCCGCTGGTCGTCCGCAACGAAGACGTCATCCGCCATGCCGGCGTCTCGCAGGCTGACTTCGAAGCGGTTTGCGACGCGGAGACCCGCGAAATCGAGCGCCGCCGCAAGCGCTATCTCGGCAGCCGCGATCGCGCGGATGTCGCGGGTTGCACGGCAATTGTGGTCGACGACGGCGTTGCTACCGGCGCCACGACCCGCGCGGCGTTGCGCGCCACCCGGCAGCGCAATCCGCAGCGGTTGATCCTTGCCGTGCCGGTGGCGCCGAGCGACGGCCTTGCCGAACTGCGCCGCGAAGCCGATGAGGTTGTCTGTCTCGAAGATTACCCCTTGTTCGGCGCCATCGGCTTCTACTATGCCGATTTCCGCCAAGTGTCGGATGAAGACGTGATCGCAATCCTAAAGCGTCACCCGGCACAAAAACCATCAAACGCGGCATGACGACCAGTGCGGCAAGTTCTGATCTAAATCAAAGCGATCCGGCGAATGATCCCTACATTTGACAGTTAAGTCATGTTGCGCAGTCACCGAGGATCCGATCATGGCCGACTATACGCTGGATAATCCGCCCGATTTGTCTATCTCACCGGAAAAGGTGTGTTTCATCATCGTCAAAGCGCGAGACTTCGACGCCAAAGACATAGTGACGGACCCTGACGATTCGTCGAATGCGACCGACGACGGGATGCTGTCAATTCTGGAAGACCACAAGGACGATCCGGTGGTCCAGGAGATTTCGGCCGCCATCTTCGGCATGAGCGAGGATGAGCAGGTCGATCTCGTCGCCTTGGCGTGGCTCGGCCGTGGCGACGGCACGCTCGCGGATTGGGACGACTTGCGCGCCGAAGCGGCGCGCGCCCACAACAAGCGCACCGCGGCCTATCTGCTTGGCATGCCGTTGCTACCCGATCATCTGGAGGAGGGGCTGGCGCAATTCGGCCTGTCCTGCGAGGAGTAAGGCACGGTGCGCCATCGTCACGCCACCGAACGACCGCACCGTCACGTACGCAGCTTGCGCTTGCCGACAAGCTTCACTGTCGTTGCCTGCGTGCCCTTCTCGCCGGGTTCTTCTGCATAGGTGACTGCCGCCCCGACCTGCAGGCGGCTGAAGCCGTCGCCGAGAACGCTGTTGCGGTGAAAGTAAATTTCCTGCCCGTCGACGCTTTCGATAAAACCGAATTCGCCGGACGGATCGAGATGCGCCACCGTTCCAGCGGGCGGTCCTTCGCGATGCTTCACCTGGCCTTGAGTACGGCGAACCTGATCCTGCAGCTGCCGACGCGCGTGTTTGAATGCGTCGTCAACGGCGAAAGTCAGATCGGCGTGCCGCTGGTCGGCCGGCGGCGTTCTTTCCACATTCACTTCACGACCGTCCGGCAGCGCGAGCCGGACATGGACCTCATATAGTCCCCCGTTTCGATGACGCTGGCTCGGCGCCTTCACCACCACGCGGCAACCCGTGATGCGGCCCCAGCGCTGCTCCAGTTCGGCCACATGCCTGTCGATGGTGTCGCGCACTGCCGGGACGGCTGTGAGGCCTTGAAATTGGATTTCGGGCTGGGTTTGCATGATCTCGCTCCGATTGAATCTGCCAAAGCCTATCGTGCTCGGGCTCGGACCGGCTTTGATGCATATCAACCGGCCGGCGTATTCGTTCCGCGTCATTTCGGCCTGATGATGACCGGCATTTTCGCAAGCTTAGCCAGTACCCGGCAGCGGCGGCGGATTGGCACCCATTCGTAGAGAAAAATCTCCAACGGCCGCCACATCGCCACCCACCCGATGATCAACATGCCTTCGCCGAAAATCTCCGATGCGGCATCGTTGCCGAAGGAAAACGCCAGTTCCCGCAACAATACGCAGCAAAACAAGAAAACCAGGCCGCTGATGAGCGCGATGCGGCCGTCGCGAAACAATAGCCGCAGCCGTCGGCGTTCATGGGCCTCGCGATAAGCGAAATAATTATGGATCGCCTCGCCGAGATCCGGGGAGCCCGCAGGCGGCAATTGATCGGCCGGCAGATGCACGATCAGCGCGATCGGACGCGGCAGCCCGATCTCCTCGGCCGAGCCGATAATGTAATCCTCGGCATCCTGGTCGAGATCCCGCTCGTGAAACGGCGATGGATCGAGCGAGTTGAACAGTTGCGACAGGCGACTGAGGCTGATTTCTATCTTTGCCTCTCCGGTCGGCGATTTAGCGTGTTGCTCCGGCTCGGCCATGATTTTCCTATTGGTCGCCGTTCACGCCAACGGCGTGTCTCTCATTAAGCGCAGTCATTTCAACCGGGATCAAGGATTGACCGGGATCAAGGACAACAACGGCGGCCGAGTGGCATCTGTTGCACGATTTTCCGAATTTTCGCATTGTCAACGCAAACTTCGCGAGGGAAGCCGACATGAAGGTGAAGCTTGAGATCGTCAAGGCGGGCAGGCGCCTCCACGAGGGGGTCTATGAGATCGACGATACCGCGAGCTTTGGCGCGGCATGGCAAGACGTGTGGAGCAGGGCGCGCGAAAGATGGATGGCCAAAACCAGCAGCATCGGCGATCTGATGGATTCGATCCATGATGGCGTCATCGGTGAATTAAACGGCGCTGAGATCAAGCTGAGCAAGCTTTGAGCAGACGCGTTCGAGGGGCCGGTTCTTCGTGGTGGGTCTCGAGGGGGGGGGCAGAGCCTGCCCCCTCGCGTTGAGGACGGCGAGCAAAGGGAATTGATCCCGTAAAACGGCCGATCCCGCCAGGGAAGCGATGTTCGACGCATCGCCGCCCGCGGGTCTGGAAACAGAGACGACCATGGATCGCTCTGAACCCTCGCTCGCCGACAAGATCGCATTTCTCATGCGCGGCGACTCCTATTCACCGCCGGCGCATGAGGTGGTCCGTCGCGAGACCCACATGTCGGAAGTTTTTCTCGCCGACGGCCGCGCCTACAAGCTCAAGAAGCCGGTTCGCTTTCCCTATCTCGACTTCTCGACGCTCGATCGCCGCGAGGCGGCGTGCCGGGCCGAGTTGCGGCTCAATCGGCGCCTGGCCGCCGACGTCTATCGCGGCGTGGTGACGCTGACGCATTCGCCCTCGGGGCTCGCCATCGGCGGCTGCGGCGATGTCGTCGACTGGCTTGTGGTGATGAACCGGCTGGACGACGCCAAGATGCTCGACCGCGTGATCGCGGAAAATCGCCTGCAGCGCTGGCAGCTCGACCGCGTCGCCGCCGTGCTGGTGCAGTTCTACCGCCGCGCCCGCGCCGTCTTCGTCGCACCGGCAATGTACCGGGCCATGCTGTGCAACAGCCTCGCCTATAACCGGCGCGTGTTGCTCGATCCGCGCTTTGCATTGCCCGCGGGAACGGTACGTTACAGCGACGCAATGCAGCGCCGCTTCCTCGCCGAGCGCGGCGCGGTTTTGGCCGCGCGGGTGCGAAGCCGCTGCATCGTCGACGGTCACGGCGATTTGCGCCCCGAACACATCTGGCTGGGCGATCCGGTGCGCATCATCGATTGCCTGGAATTCAATACCGGCCTGCGCATGGTCGATCCGCTCGACGAGCTCGCCTTCCTCTGCGTCGAGTGCGAAAGACTCGGCGCCGCCTGGGCCGGGGAATATCTGCGCCGCCGCGTTGCGCACGCGCTGCATGACGGGCACGCCGACGAGCTGTTTTTGTTCTACCGCTGCCACCGCGCGATGCTGCGGGCGCGGCTTGCCATCGCGCATCTCATCGAAGCCACCCCGCGCACGCCGGAAAAATGGCCGGTGTTGGCGCGCGCCTATCTGCGGCTGGCGCATGCCGACGCCGTGCGGCTCGAGAGAAAGCTCAGAAAACGGAGAGATCGCTGAGCGTCGCGCCGGTCCGCAGGCGGCGAATGGTCTCGGCCAGCAACGGCGCCACCGGCAGGATATCGAGCTTGGCCCGCGCGGATTTATCGCCAAGCCGGAACGCCGGCACCGAGTCGGTCACGATGACGCGGTCGATCGCGGAATTGAGGATGGCGGTCTCGGCGCCCGGCATGAATAGACCATGCGTGACCAGCGCCAGCACCCGCTTGGCGCCGGCCCGCCGCGCCGCCTGTGCCGCGCGCACGAGCGTGCCGCCGGTACTGATCAGGTCGTCGATGATGAGCGCGGTCGCGCCCTCGACGTCGCCGACGAAGAGATCGCCGGACACCACGCCGGCGCTGCGGCGTTTGTCGGCAAAGCCTTTGCCGATGGGCCGATGGAGCGCGCTTTCGAGCGCTTCGCGGAACAGATCGGCGCGCTTGGTGCCGCCCGGGTCCGGCGACACCACGCAGAGTTTGTCATTGGCCAGGCCCGTGGCCGGGTTTTTCACATAGTCGATGAACAGCGGCGCCGCCGTCAGCGCCACCGTCGGGCAGCGAAAGGCGTTTTCGAACGCCGCCGGATTATGCACGTCGAGAGTGATGACTGCGGCGGTGCCGACGGCTTCGAACAGGCTCGCGACATAGCGTGTCGTTACCGGATCGCTCGGTTTGGTGCGCCGGTCCTTGCGCGCGTAGCAGAGATAAGGCGCGATCGCGGTGACGCGCGAGGCGCCGGCGTCCTTGACGGCGCCGATGAAGAACAGCAGCTGGCACAGCTTGTCGTTGGCGCTTTGCTGCGGGCCGCCATGGAGGCCGTGCAGCACGAACACGTCGGCGTTGCGCACCGACTCCAGCGGACGCGCCTTGTGCTCGCCGTCCTCGAACTCGCGCTCTTCGTGGGCGGCGAGCGGCTGACCGAGTGCCCCGGCAATCGCCGCGCCGAGTTGGTCGCTGCCGTGCAATGCGAACAGGCACAAACGCTCCACCATCGTTGATCCTCTGCTCGGTTTCAGCTTGACGCGGGCACTACCGACAAACGTGGTTCTGTCGGGGTATTGGGCGAGCGCAGCGGCGGGAAATCGTCGGCGGTGATGGTCTCACGCTCGAGCAGCAAATCGACGCCGGCATCCAGATCGCCGCGTCGCGTGCGCAAAATGTCGCCGGCGCGCTCGGCCGCCCGGCCGAGCAGGTCGCGCACGGCGACGTCGATCTCGCGGGTGGTCAGCTCGGCGGCCTGCACGTGGTTGCCGGCCGGCATCATCAAGAACGGCTGCGGCGCCGGCGCATAAGTGCGCTGACCGACTTGCGGATCCATGCCGTAACGCGTCACCATTTCCAGCGCGATCTCGGTGGCGCGCTGCAGGTCGTCGGCGGCGCCGCTGGATACGTCGCCGTCGAACACCAGCTGTTCGGACGCGCGCCCGCCCATCAACACGGCGATGCGGTTTTCCAGATTCGATCGGTTGAGCAGGAAACGGTCCTCGGTCGGGCGCTGGATGGTATAGCCGAGCGCACCGACGCCGCGCGGAATGATCGAAACCTTCTGCACCGGATCGATGCCCGGCAGCGTCGCCGCCACCAGCGCATGGCCCATTTCATGGAAAGCGACCCGGCGCCGCTCGTCGGCGTTAAGCACGCGGCTCTTTTTCTCCAGTCCGGCGACGATCCGTTCGATCGCCGCGGTGAAATCGTTGAGATTCACCGCGGTGGCGTCGCGCCGCGTCGCGATGATGGCAGCCTCGTTGACGAGATTGGCGATGTCGGCGCCGGTGAAGCCCGTGGTCAGGCCGGCGATGGCGTCGAGATCGGTATCGGGCGCGAGCTGCACCTTGCGGATGTGCACTTTGAGGATGTCGAGCCGGCCCGTGCGGTCGGGGCGGTCGACCAGAACCTGGCGGTCGAAGCGTCCGGCGCGCAGCAGCGCCGGATCGAGGATTTCCGGCCGGTTCGTCGCGGCGAGCAGAATCACGCCGGTACTCGGATCGAAGCCGTCGAGCTCGGCAAGGAGCTGATTGAGTGTCTGCTCCTTCTCGTCGGTGCCGCCGAAGCCGCCGGGAACGCGGCTTCGCCCCAGCGCGTCCAGCTCGTCGATGAAGATGATGCAGGGCGCGGCCTTGCGCGCCTGTTCGAACAGATCACGTACCCGCGCGGCGCCGACGCCGACGAACATCTCGACGAATTCCGAGCCGGAAATCGAAAAGAACGGCACGCCGGCCTCGCCGGCCACCGCTTTGGCCAGCAAGGTCTTGCCGGTGCCCGGCGGACCGACGAGGAGAACGCCCTTCGGCACCCGCGCCCCGAGCCGGCCGTAGGATTTCGGGTTGCGCAGGAAGGCGACCAATTCCTGCAGCTCGAATTTGGCTTCATCGACGCCGGCGACGTCCTTGAACGTGACTTTGGTATCGGTCTCGACGAAGACTTTGGCGCGCGATTTGCCGACGGTCATCAGCCCGCCGAAACCCTGCCGCTCGGCGACGTGGCGGAACAAAAACATCCAAATGCCATAGAAGATGACGGCGGGAATGATCCAGGACAGGATGGTTTGCACCACGCCGCCGGACGGCGCGCCATTGACCACGACTTGGTGCGCCGCAAGTTTCTCCGCCAGCTGCGGATCGACGCGGACCGCATAAAATTGCTTCTTGCCGTCGGGCAGCGGCTCCTTGAGCGTGCCCTGGACCGAGTCGGCGCCGACGGTGACGTCGGCGACCTTGTCTTGATCGAGCAGTGTCTGGAACCGGCTGTATGGGATCGTCTCGACTTGCGAGTAGTTGGTCCACAGCGCCTGGAACAGCAGAACGCCCATGACCGCGGCAAAGACGTACCAGATCATGATCTGGCGCTTGCGCGCGTCCGGAGCCAGCTTGTCAGCCATGCGTTGTCTGCCGTGCCACGGCCATCGATCGTACCCGATAGTGAAATAATACTGTCCGGCACGGTCCTTGCCGGCATTGATATGCCGCAAAGTATTTAGGGCTCCTTTGCCCCTATTTTTAGCGGGCCGGCGCGTCGGCGGGCTTTGCCTTCGCCCAATAATCGGCCTTCGATTTCGTCGCTTTCAGCCGGCCGGCGTCCTCGAAGCCGGGCGCCATCGAGGCGGCGGTGCCGGCCAGCACTTCGTGGTGCTCGATATTGAGAAGCCGCAGCCAGCTCTGCTGGCCGAGCGTGAGTCCGATCATGCAGCCGAGTTCGACGAGCTCCGGCTCGCTGAAATGCGCATGCATGCGGTCCCAGAACGCATCGTCGGTATCGGCGCGCCAGACGATGGCCTCGGCGTAGGCCAGCGCCGCCTTCTGCCGCTCGTCATATTTGTTCGAGCTCTCGAAGTTCAGCAGATCGAGCACCTGGTCCTCGATCAGCGCGCCGCTGCGGGCCGCCTTCACCGAACGCTGGTTGCCGCAATATTCGCAAGCCACCGACCGCGACACGTAGAGCCGGCACAATTCCTTGATCGGATGATCGAGCACGCCGGTGCGGAAAATATTGTGCCAGGATTCGGCGAAGAACCAGAAGCAGGCCGCCACATGGGCGCGGATGGCCGAGCTTTCCGGCCGCGGCGTGCCCTCGCGCTGGCAGCGCTCCATCTCGGCGTGCATCCGCGCGTCCATCTTTTCCAACGGGACGTAACTGATGCGCTGTCGAACCTTCTTCTGCTGAACCATGGCTGTCTTCCCCGAATGTGTTTTGCCGCGGTCATGCCGAGCCTCGGCAAAAGATACTATCTTTACTATTTTAACGCCAGCCCTTAATCTGACCTCCGATGGCCCGTGCATCAGCCAGGCAAAGCGTGACGCAACGCGGCGGCGACTTGACCGCGCGCATCATGTTTGCCGGCCGCTCCTCGTCGCTGTCGGCGCAAGTGGTGGCGCAGGTGCGCGACGCGCTGTTCGCCAGACGGCTCAAGCCCGGCGACTTTCTCGGCACCGAGAAGGATCTGGCGGCCCGCTTCAAGGCGAGCCGCATCGTCGCTCGCGACGCGCTGCGCACGCTGGAGGCGCTCGGCATCGTCGAGATCCGCATGGGCAAAGGCGGCGGCGCGCGCATCGCGCACGGCAATCCGCGCCTGTTCGCCGAAGCGCTCGCCGTGCAGCTCGACCTCACCGGGGTGAGCGCGGCGGAGATCATGGATGCGCAGCGCGCTATCGAGACGCTCGGCGCCGAGCTTGCCGCCGAGAACGCGACGCCGGCCGACGTGACGAAGCTCCGCCGCCTGCTCGCCGAAGCCGAAGCGGCGATCGCCGATCTCGACGAATTCACCCGGCTGTCGCGCGACTTCCATCTCGCCGTGGCCGAGGCCTCGCACAACCGCGTCATCCTCGTGCAGCTTATCTCGCTGGAACATGTGTCGTGGCCCCGCCGCAACGTCACCGCGACACCAAAACTGGCGCGGCACATTCTTGAGGTTCACACGAGGCTCGCCGATCTGATCGAGCTGCGCGACCCGAGCGGGGCGCGGGCCCTGATGGATGATCATGTCAAGATGATCCGCGCCCGCCGTGTCGCCGAGCGCGGCCGCATTCCCGGCAACGGACACTTCAGCTGCTAACGGAAAACCGGAGGAGAACCATGACAAAATTTCTGATCGAACCGCATTTTCGCCTGCAGGAATGGGTTGCCGAAGAGAAGGGCTATTTTCGCGCCGAAGGGTTGGATTACGAATTCCGCGAATTGGTTCGCGCGACCGGCGGCAAGATCCACGATAAGGGCGACAAGGTCGGCGCCTTCCAGTCATTGGAGGAAGGCCGCAAGTCGAATGTGAGCTGCGCCTGCCACTGGACCGTCAATGTCG
>DATJBH010000154.1:0-17682 GCA_035515455.1 Xanthobacteraceae bacterium | reverse complement strand
GCGCTCACGACGCAGCGCCTGCGGCCAATGCGGCCGCTGCGGCATCCGTGCAAACGGCGACCGGCATCGGCGTGCTCCTGGTCAATCTCGGCACCCCCGATGCGGCGACGCCTGCTGCGGTGCGGCGCTATCTGAAAGAATTTTTGACCGACCGGCGGGTCATCGAAAAAGATTCGCTCTTTTGGAAGCTCATTCTCAACGGCGTCATCCTGCCGATCCGGTCGCGCCGCAAAGTCCGCGACTACCGGAAGATCTGGAACCGCGAAAAGAACGAGTCGCCGATCAAGACCGTCACGCGCTCGCAGGCCGAGAAGCTCGCCGGCATTCTCGAACCGCTCGGCAAGCACGTCTTCGTCGATTGGGCGATGCGCTACGCGTCGCCGTCGATCGCGTCGCGGCTCGAAGTGCTCACAACCTGGGGCTGCGAGCGCATCCTGGTCATGCCGCTCTACCCGCAATACTCGGCGGCGACCACCGCGACGGTATGCGATGAAGTGTACCGCTTCATGATGCGGCGGCGGCATCAGCCGGCGCTGCGTATTCTGCCGCCTTATTACGACGATCCCTATTACATTGAGGTGCTGGCGTCCTCGCTGAAGGCCGAAATCAAGAATCTGCCGTTCACCCCCGATGCGATCGTAGCCTCCTATCACGGCATGCCGAAAGACTACGTGGCGAAGGGCGATCCTTACGAGAGCCAGTGCGCGCGGACCACGGAGCTCCTGCGCGCGCAAATGGCGCTCGACGAGTCGAAGCTGGTCATGACCTTTCAGTCGCGCTTTGGGCGCGGCAAATGGCTCGAGCCCTACACCATCAATACCGTCCGGGCGCTGGCCAAGAAGGGTGTCAAGAACCTGGTCGTGGTGACCCCCGGCTTTTCCGCCGATTGCCTGGAGACGCTGGAAGAGATCGCGGTCGAGAACGCGCGCGCGTTCAAGCGCGCCGGCGGCGAGAATTTCGCGGCCATCCCCTGCCTCAACGACAGCGAGGCCGGCATGCTGATGATCTGGCAACTCGCCATGCGCGAATTAAAGGGCTGGGTGTAAGCGGATTTCTTTTGCGCATGATCCTTGTCCGAAAACGGGTACCCACTTTTCGGGGCCATGCATGATCCGAGACGGCTCGCTGGTGTCATGGACCTGGTTCGCGCTGGCGCTCGTCTTGTTCGCGGTCGAGTCGCTGCGGCCGGGCCGCTTTGCGCTCTGGCTCGGTTTCGCCGCCATCCTCGTCGGGATTATCGCTTCGGTAGCGCGCTGGCCGTGGCCGGCGGAGACCGCCGGTTTTGCGGTATTTGCCGTCGTCCTCATACCGGTCTGGCGCCGCTACGAACGCAAAGCGTGAGCTTTCAAGGTCGGACCGAACAGGCGCTGCAGCCTCCACGCCCGCAATCAACCTCTCGTTAACCATATCCGTTTTAACTCCGTTAACCAGCGGTCTGCCGTCCGGCGGCCCGTGCCGGTCGTCGCGTGGTGCAACGCTGCGCGGCGGCGCGGACAGGCCGCTTCGGGGCGAGGAGGTCGCAGTTGCCGCGCCGTTGCCGAACACGAAGCGTCGCCGGGCTGGTTTGCACGCGCTTCGTTTTTTCGCGCTTGGCTGTCGCGGCGGCGCTGGCATCGGCCGCGTTTGCGCCGGCGCAATGTCGAGCGCAGTCGGCTCCATCATCCGGTCTTTACGACGAGCTGTTGCAGCCGTCGCTGCCCGGCAATCCCAATCCGCCGAGCTTTGCGCCAGGAATGCGTGGAACCTTGCCATCGGATCAGGCGCCGCCGGCCGGGACATTCACGGCGTCGTCGCGCATCGGCGCGACGCCGGTTTACGGCAGCCCGACCGGATTCGGTGCCGGCAATACCGGGTTCAATTCCAGCAATACGCCGCGCAAACGCACGGCGCCCGGCCAGGGCACGACGCTGGCGCCACCGGGCGAGACCACGTTCCAGCCCCTGCCGCCCGAGCCGCCGCAAGTCTCCTCGATTCCGCCGACCCTGCCACAGCCGCCGGCGCCAGTCGTTTTCCCGGCCAAGGCCGCCGCGCGGCCGGGCGCCGTCCTGCCGCCGCCGCCCGGCGAATTGCCGGTCAGCAATCCGCCGGCGGTCGTCTATCCCGTGGCCGCCGCAAACCGGCCCGGTGCGATCCTGCCGATTCCACCGCCCGAAGATTTTCAAGGTTCCGCCAGCACGCCACCGCCCGGCACGCCGGCGCCGAACACCCTGCCGCTCGGAACGGTGCCGCACGGCACGCTGCCCATCGCCGGCGGCGATCCTTACGAGGCCCTTGGCATCAAGGCCGGCTCGTTTTTGATTTTGCCCGCAGTCGAGCTGTCGGCCGGATACAACACCAACCCGCAGGCCGCGCCGGGTGGTCCCGGCGCGGTATATCTGGTGGTCGCGCCGGAATTGCACGTGCGCTCGGACTGGGCGCGCAATTCGCTCACCGCGGACATCACCGGCTCCTACACCGATTATCCCAACGCCAATTTCCAGCCGTCGCTGAACGTTCCTTACGTCAACGCCAAGGTCGACGGCAGGCTCGACGTCACCCGCTATACCCAGCTCCTGCTCGAAGGCCGCACGATCGTAACGACCGACAATCCCGGCAGCCCCAACATCCTGGTCGGGCTTGCCACGCTGCCGATCGAGACCACGGTGGGCGGCACCTTTGGCGTAGCGGAAACGCTCGGCCGTTTCGGTCTTTCGCTCAAAGGCACGTTCGACCGATCGATGTATTCGAACGGCACGCTGACCGACGGCGAAAGCGCCAATTTCGACTGGCGCGCCTTCGATCAATACGCCGGCATTTTGCGTCTCGGCTATGAGATCGATCCCGACCTCAAGCCGTTCGTCGAGATCGACGAGGACACCCGCACGCACGACTCGCCGGTCGACATCTACGGCGAAAATCGCAACTCCGACGGTTCCAGCGTCAAGCTCGGCGCCGATCTCAATCTGTTCGGATCGCTGACCGGCGAGATCGCGGTCGGGTACATGGAACGCGACTATCACGACCCGACGCTGCCGAATATCAGCGGCGCGACGATCGATGGCGCGCTGCTCTGGCAGGCTACTGCGCTGACTTCGGCGAAATTCACCGCGCAGTCGAGTGTCAGCGAATCGAGCGTGCAGGGGGTGTCGGGCGAGTTCAGCCGCAGCTTCAGCCTCGAGGTCGATCACGCGCTGCGGACCTGGCTCATCGCCAATGCCATCGTCGGTTACGAGAACGACGACTATGTCGGTCTCGGCCGCACCGACAACCACTATTTCGCCGCCACCGGCCTGACCTACAAATTGAATCGCGAGATGCAGCTCAAGGGCGAGGTGCGGCAGGACTGGCTCAATTCCAACGTCAGCGGCGTCGCCTATACCGCCTCGACCTTCCTGCTGACGCTACGGCTGCAGAAATAGGATTTCCGCCAAGGCGGATTGTTTCATGAGCCGGGCCGAATGAAACAATTCGGCATCGCCACGAAACAATAGGCCGTTCAATGAAACCACGCATCGTCGGCGATCACGCCGCGGCCGAGGACACCCTGGGCCAGTCGTCCGAGCGGTTTCTCACCGAAGCGCCCCGGCCGCTCCTGCAAAAGCCATTCTTGCCCGCGGATGTGCGGCGCCTGATCGAGGAATTGCTTGCGGCCGTGCCGGCCTGAACGCGCTCCAGGCGCGTGTTGTTGATACCTCCCACCCCGGCGAATCGCGTGGGTCTGCCATGCCGCCGGGCGGATATCCGAATTGACCTAAGTCAAGGAGCGCACCTCGAACGGCCGCAGACTGATGCTAGCCGATGAGAGGAGGGTCAAATGACAGACCTGCCCGGTGGAGAGGAAAGACAATCCCGCTTCGAATCTATGTGGCAAATGCTGAGCGACTGGGTCAGAGGACCTTGTGCCTCCGGGATATCATGTTGCGGCGAGGCCGAGATCGATCGCATCGCCCACGATGTGCGCATGACCCCGGCCGAATTGCGCGCCGTCGCCAGGAGCGGTCCTGGGGCGGCAGACCTCCTGCTTGAACGGATGGCGGCGCTCGATCTTGACCCGGCGGAAGTCGCCGAGATCGGCCCGCAGACGTTCCGCGATCTGCAACGCGTATGTTCGTTGTGCGACAGCAAGCGGCGCTGTGCACGAGAGCTGGCGCGGGACGCGGCGGCGCCGCAATGGCAGGATTATTGCCCGAACGCGCAAACGCTGATGGCGCTCAACGTGCTGCCTTGGGCTTCGCGCCGCGAGTGGTAATGGCGTCGCTCGATGGCTCCGATCATCACCGCGCCGGCGTTCTATGCGGTGGCCATTCCGGCGGTGATTTTCCTTGGGCTGGCCAAAGGCGGCTTTTCCGGCGTGGCGACCGGCGCGACGCCGCTCCTTGCGCTTTATCTGCCGCCGCTTGAAGCCGCCGCGCTGCTGTTGCCGATCGTCATCTGCCAGGACGTGATCTCGATCCACGTCTATCGGCGCGACTGGAGCGGCTGGAATCTGAAAGTGCTGCTGCCGGGAGCCGGCGTCGGGTTGGCGCTCGGCTGGCTGTTCGCATCCTACGTGCCCGACGACGCCATCCGCGTTCTGATCGGCGCCACGGCGCTGATTTTCGTCCTGACGGTGTGGCTGCGTCGGTCGCCGGCGGGGCGGCAGCGAAGCACCATCCTGAGCGGGCTGTTCTGGGGCGCGGTTTCCGGCTTCATGTCGTTTGCCAGCCAGGGCGGCGGGCCGCCGTTTCAGGTCTATACGCTGCCGCAGCGACTGCCGAAAATGACCTTCGTCGGCACCACCGCGATTTTCTTCGCCGCGGTGAACGCACTCAAGATCGTGCCTTACTTCGTGCTTGGACAATTTTCGGCGAAGAATCTCTCAACGTCGCTCGCGCTGCTGCCGCTTGCCGTCGTCGCCAATTTCGCCGGCATCTGGATGGTCAGGGTCGTTCCGACGGCGCAGTTTTACCGCCTCACTTACGTGCTGCTGTTTGTCCTGGGGCTGCTATTGTGCGGCCAAGGCGCCATGCATTTGCTGCACGGCCCATTTTGAAAAACACCGATACGGCACCGACCTTAACCGCCGTTGAGGTCGCCGAGGATCTTCTTGATCTCGGCGCGAAAGCCCGGCGCGATGTCGGGACGCTCCAGCGCGTAGGAGACGTTGGCGGCGAGAAAGCCGATTTTCGAACCGCAGTCGAAGCTGCGGCCGTCGAATTGCAGGCCATAGAACGGCTGCTTCCTGGCCAGTTGAATCATGGCGTCGGTCAATTGGATTTCGCCGCCGGCGCCGCGCTCCTGCGTGCTTAGGATTTGCAGGATTTCCGGCTGCAGAATGTAGCGCCCGGTAAGGATGAGATTGGATGGCGCGCGGCCGACCGGCGGCTTCTCCACCATGCTGGTGATCGAGAACATCTTGCCCTTGCGCTCACCGATGCCGACGACGCCGTATTGATCGACACGCTCGTGCGGCACTTCCTCGACCGCGACGATATTGGCGTCTTTGGGCAGTTCGCGCGCCGCCTCGAGCATCTGCGCCAGGCAGCCCTGTTCGTGCTGCACCAGCACGTCCGGCAGGAGCAGCGCGAACGGCTCATGGCCGATCAATTCGCGCGCGCACCACACCGCGTGGCCGAGACCGAGCGGCTCCTGCTGGCGGGTGAAGCTCGTCGAGCCGGGCACCGGCAGGTCCTGATTGAGATAATCGAGGATCTTGTGCTTCTGCCGCTCGAGCAACGTCATTTCCAGTTCGAACTGGCGGTCGAAATGGTCCTCGATGACGGCCTTGTTGCGGCCGGTGACGAAGATGAAATGCTCGATGCCGGCCTCGCGCGCCTCGTCGACAACGTGCTGGATCAGCGGCCGGTCGACGACCGGCAGCATTTCCTTGGGCATGGCCTTGGTCGCGGGCAGGAACCGGGTACCGAGACCGGCGACGGGAAAGACGGCTTTGCGGACGGTGTTCATGCGATGGGTGGAAGGCGCTGTGAATGCCAAAAGCGAAGGTGCAGTGGCTTGTAGCTGAAATTATCGCGCGGAGCCTCTTTTTCCAAAGTCTCGCCCAGTTTCTTGTCCATGCGTGATTACCGGCCGAGCCGGGAAATCGAGATTCGACAAGGATTTTGCCCGGGACCAACGGTCGCATGGTGCGGATCGGGGAAATTGCTTTGCGGCCGGCGGCAAGAACCCGCTGTTAGTGATTCGACATACATTAACGTTGCAGCGCCTTTAGCGCGGTGGGTAAGTCGGGACTGGAAGTCCATGCGTTCGCTGACCCTTCGAAGCGTTGCCTTCGTCCTTGGCGCCGGCTTGGTGGCAGGCATGACCGGCGTCGCCGACGCGCAACAGCCCGATAACTGGCTAACGCGCCTCTTTCAACCCGCCCCACCAAGCTCGGTTCCAGCGGCAAACGGACTGGCGCAATGGAGCGGGCAGTCCGGAGCCTCGGGCAGTCCCCTGATGACGGCGGATGCGATCCGCGCGGCAGCCGCCGATTTTCCCAGTTGCATCGCAAGCCTCTGGCCGGAGGCCGAGCGGCGGGGCATCACGCGGGCGAATTTCGAGCGCTTCACCGCGGGGCTCGCGCCGGATCTGAGCATCATGGACAAGCTCGATGCTCAGCCGGAATTCACCAAGGCGCCGTGGGATTATCTCGATCTCCTGGTCAGTGACGACCGCATCGCGCGCGGCCGCGAGCTCTTGACGCAATATGCGCAGACCTTTGCCGCCGTCGAGCGCGCCTACGGTGTCGACCGCTATATCCTCGCCGCGATCTGGGGCGTCGAATCGGACTACGGCACACTCGGCGGCGACCGGCCGGTGATCCGCTCGACCGCGACGCTTGCCTGCGTCGGCCGCCGCCGCGATTTCTTCCGCGGCGAATTCCTGGCAACGCTGGAAATCCTGCAGCGCGGCGACGTCGCGCCGGACCGGCTCGTCGGCTCCTGGGCCGGCGCATTCGGGCCGACGCAGTTCATGCCGACCACGTTTACGCGCTATGCGGTGGATTTCGACGGCGACGGCCGCCGCGACGTCGTCGATTCGGTTCCGGATGTCATGGCCTCGACCGCGAACAATCTGAAAATGGACGGCTGGATACCGGGTGAAACCTGGGGCTACGAGGTCGCCCTGCCGGGCAAATTCAATTATCTGCTCGCCGACAATGCGCGGCCGATGAGCTTGCGGCAGTGGCAAGCCTTGGGCGTGCGCCGCGCCGACGGCCAAGCCTTTCCCCGTCCCGAGGACCGGGCGTTTCTATTGCTGCCGGCCGGCGCCCGCGGGCCGGCCTTCCTGATGCTGAAAAATTTCACCGTCATCATGAAATATAATCCGGCGGAGGATTATGCGCTCGCGATCGGCCATCTCGCCGACCGCATGCGCGGCGGCGCGTCGTTCGTGCAAGGCTGGCCGCGCGACGAGCGCGTGCTGACGCTCGACGAGCGCTACCAGATGCAACAGCTGCTGGCGCGCCGTGGCTTTGCCATCGGCGAGCCCGACGGCCTGATCGGCCCGCGCACCCGGCTGGCGATTCGCGATTTCCAGGCCTCGATCGGCCAGATTCCCGACGGTTTCGCCTCGAGCGACGTGCTCGACCGGCTGCGCCAGCCGTAAACGGCGTCACCGCGAGTAACCCCCGCAACTACCCTCAGTTTGACATCATCGCGGGGCAAATTCTTTGTCCGGCGGCCATTCTCCGGCGTCGGCTTTTTTGCCGCGATGCGCTATTCTAAATGGGCTTTGGGTTCGTGAAGCGGACGGTTTCATGGCAAGGAATTGGCAACGCGTCATCGGTGTGCTGGCGATTGCGGCCGGCGCCGTAGTCGCGTCCTTTCCCGCTGCCGCTCAGGTCTATTATTGGTCCGATCGGCCATCGTACCAGGGCGGGTACCAGCAGCCGCAACAGCGCGACTTCTTCTCGTTTCCGTTTTTCGGCCGCCCCCGCTATCGGCCGCCGGTTGCCGACTACACCAAGGCGCCGCCGCCGCGCAAATTGGAAACGCCGCCGGCTTCGACGATCGCCGTCGTTGGCGATTCCATGGCCGATTGGCTCGGCTACGGGCTTGATGAGACCTATGCCGACCAACCGGATACCGGCGTGGTGCGCTACATTCGTGCGCCCGCGGGCCTGATCCGCTATGACGCCAAGAACGAGACGCTGGACTGGCCGGCGGTGATCAAGGACCAGCTGGCGAACGAGAAGCCCAAAGCCATCATCGTCATGCTCGGCCTCAATGATCGGCTGCCGATCCGCGACGGCGCCGCGCCGGCTAAAGGCGCCGAGCCGAAGCCGGCCGACGCCGCGGCAACGGCGCAATCGGCGGAGGCTGCAGCGCAGCACCCCATCCCCGGCCGCTCTTATGAATTTCACACCGATCTGTGGGCGGAGCTTTACGTCAAGCGCATCGACGCCATGATCGCGGCGCTCAAGAGCAAGGGCGTGCCGGTGCTATGGGTCGGCTTGCCGGCATTGCGCGGGCCGAAGTCGACCAGCGACATGGCTTATCTCGACGAGCTTTATCGCGAGCGCGCCGAGCGGGCCGGCATCTATTACGTCGACATCTGGGACGGTTTCACCGACGACCAGGGCCGCTATGCGGTGGACGGCCCGGATTTCGAGGGTCAGATCCGGCGGCTGCGCACCGCCGACGGTGTGCATTTCACCAAAGCCGGCGCGGTGAAGCTCGCAAGCTACGTCGATCAGGAATTGCGCCGCGTCTTGTCGAACCACGCGGCGCCGGTGGCGCTGCCGGAGCAGGCCGCACCCGTCAAACCGGGCACGGCACGGCCCGACGTCGGTCCGGTCTTGCCGTTGACGGTGAGCAGCAAGACGGAAGGCGGCGCCGGCGGCCTCCTTGGCGGCAGCGGCGGCACGACGCCGCGTGCTTCCGATCCGCTGGCGCAAAAAGTACTGGACCGGGGCGCTCCGCTCGGCGCGGTCGCCGGCCGCGCCGACGACTTTTCCTGGCCCCGCCCGCAGCCGCCGGCCGCCGCCGCGCCGCAACCGGTGTCGCCTGCCGAGCCGCTGAAAAAAGGCGCGGCCGGGCCTGACGACGGCAAGAAATCCGCGGACGCCAAGAAATACATCAAGAAGGACGCCAAGAAGAAGCCGGATTAGCGAACAAGGCGCGCCGGACGGGGGAACGGAATGGCAATCAGCTCAGCGGTTCAACGCGGCCGGAATTTACTGGAAAAATGCCCGCTGTTCCGGTCGCTCGACGAAAAGGCGCGTCGCGACATCGCAACCTATGCCGGGCTGCGGAAATTTGGCGCGGGCGAATCGATATGCCGAGTAGGCGACCGCGGCGACAGCATGATGGCGGTCATTGTCGGGACGGTGCGTATTTCGCTGCCCACTGTGCGAGGCAAAGAAATCATCCTTGCCGATTTGCGGCCCAGCGAGCTGTTTGGCGAGATTGCCCTTCTCGATGGCCGGCCGCGTTCGGCCAACGCTACGGCGCTCACCAATTGTGAGCTCATCGTGCTTGAGCGTCGGGATGTCATACCGTTTCTCCAACGCAATCCGGCGGCGTCGTTGAAACTCATGGAAATGCTCTGCGCGCGAATTCGGCGTTCCGATGAGCGGATGGCGGATATCGCATTCTTCACTCTGCCGGTGCGGCTTGCCAAGACGCTGCTGACCTATCAGCCGCAAGGCCGCGGAGCGATCAAACTTTCGCTTTCGCAGAGCGAATTGGCGGAAATGTCCGGCGCCACCCGCGAGAAGGTCAATCGTTGTCTGCGCGACTGGCATCGCCGGGGCATTTTGGAATTGAAGGATCGCTGGACCATCATTCGCCGGCCCGAAGCGCTGCGCGAACTTGTGGATTCCGCCTAGTCGAGCCGCGCGGCGCTCTTGAACCGAGTTTCGCGGCATCGAGACGCCATTGCTTCGCCAAATCCGACCGCACGGCTGACGTGCAATGCCCGGCATTGACACGCATTTTCGCTGTGACCCGCGCCACAGACGTCGCCGCGTCCGAACATCACATTCGGTGCAGTAGCAAGCCCATCCGCCCAACGCAGTCGCAGAGCATCGGCCGGATGGCGCCAAAAATGGAGGCACCGATGAGTCCTACTTCGCTGCAGAGCGAGCGTCTGATCCTGTCCAATCCGATGGATGCGAGGCTTCCTCGCGACGTGACGACCTGGGACCGGATAATCGCGGCGTTCAGAGGTCCCGAATTTCTCGCGCTCCTCATGTTTTGCGCTCTGGGATTGCTGCTGACCGCGGCGTTGAACGTCTTTGTTCCGGATTTCAGCGAGATCACCGTATCGCTGCAACCGTACTTCTAGCGGCTCGCGTCGGCAGATTTCTCGGCGGCGCGGATGGTGAACGGCCATGGCTGATCTATTTCGAATGAGAAAGCTCACGATTCGCGTTAGCGAGCGCGACTATCCCTTCGTCGTTCAAATCACGGTGCCCGATGGCGGTTTCGAATGCCCACCGGGCTCCCTTGATGCGTACCGCCATGGCAGCGCGGAGCCTCGCCGACAAGGCTATCTTGCCGGCGAGCGGGAGCGCCGAGGATGGCGCTTTGACGGCGTGGAGATTGCAAAGACACCGTCGGCCAGAAAGACGCCAAGCGCACGCACGGTCGATGCCGGGGTGGTCCGGGCCGACGGATGACGGCGCGGGCTAAGCGCGCGAACGCTTTGCTTGCGGGCGCGCTGCCATGCTTGGATTCAACAGATAAGTCATGCCGCCGACCAGGATATCGTCGGCCAGGATTTCGAGATGAATGCAGCGGTTTTGGGCGCTTCTGGCCTGTTTCGCGGTAAGATGCTGGCCGGCCTTCGCTCTGAGAACGACGTTGCGGCTGGCGCCGGCCTTGAGCCAGAAGCCTTTTCTGGCGGCGCCGGCGACCGCGACGCGCCAGCCGCGTTCGACGAGGAGCGGCGGCAGAACCGCGTTGATGCGCATCCGTGCGCGCGAGTTGCCGGGATGCTTGACCGCGATGCGGGTTCCGGCAAAAGCGGCGACAAAACCTTTCGCTCCGTCGCCATCGGCCGCGACTTCCCTGCGCTGGCCGATATTGTTGTCATGCGGCACCAGGCGCCACTCCGGAATTGACGATCCCTTTTCGAAGTGGCCGATGTTGCTGGCGTCTCCGGGAGCGCTTGCCACCATGATCATGCAATCGCGACCGTCGGAGGGCGTCCACGCGAACGGGCCGACCGTGACCTCGCGCGCGGAATTGGGTGGAACGTCGCCTGCGGAAAGCTCCGCCGTGGTCATGGGCTTCCAGTCGTCCGGATAGATTTGTCCGACTGCCGGTCCGTAGTGGAACGCCTTGACCGTGACCCCGCGCGCCGTTGTCGTGCCGCGGTTCTTGATCTTGACGTAAGCGAAATTGATCGCGCCGGCGAGCGGTGCCTGGTGGCTCTTGCCGCCGTCGGCGGCGCGGCGGTTCCAAATGGCGCGGCAATTCCAGTATCTGGGCTGATAACCATATTCGCCCCGCCGGCCATCCTCGATGTAAACATCGACGAGCGGAGGCGCGCCTTCTCTTGTGACCGCGCGCGCGTGAAGTTTGTGCTGATACAGTCCCTGTTTCTCGAACGCCCAGCGAATGACCTTGGCATAGGCGCCGCCGGTCTGTTCCTCGGTCGTCCAGTCGAACGCATCGGCGATCATCAGCGCCGAAGCATAGGCCCCGACGTGTTCGGGAGGATGCGCGGGCGTCAGGCTGCCGACGGCGCGGAGTATGAGATAGGCGACAAACCGAGCGGCGAAGCGGCGCGTGGCAAGCTCTTCCGAATCGCCGCCGATCGCGCGGTAAATGCGAAAGTGCGTGGTACTGAGAATTTGCTCCGATTGATATCCCTTGGGATCGTGCGCTCTGTTCTGGTCGACGCCGCGATCCATCCTGCCGCCCCAGCCCCAGCCTTTTGCGACTTTGCGATCATGGCGGCGCTTGAGGAACGGAATCCAGGGGAAGGTGACGAAGCGGGCATTGCCCCTGACGCGGCTATCCGGGTCGTTGAGGATTGCGGCGAAGCTGTCGCCGGTGCTGTGGGCGAATTTGAACATCCCGAAATTGATGTGGTTCCACAATATGCCGTGGCCGCCAAGTTCGTGCAGCACGACCCGCCAGTCGCAGGCGATGCCGAGCGGGTCGGCGATGTTGCGCGTATCGGCCAGCGCAAATCGCACGTTGAGGAGCCCGCCCTCCGCGGTGGTGTTGCCCATGCAGCGGGCATTGATCTCGATACCGGTGAGCGTGTCGATCCTTCCACGATGGTCGACCGGCACGGGGAATTTGGTGGGCTTGAAATAGCTCGTTCTGGGAAAGCCGAGCTCTTCCACAAGACGGAAGAACCGGTCGCATTGGTAATAGGCATTGACCGCGGCGAATTGATCGGTTCGCGCCGGATAGTCGAAGGCCTTGCCCGCCGGCTCGGTCGGCGGCGCCACTGTCGGCGCCTCGAAATCGCGAATCTGGATGATGTCGCCGCATAGCGCGCAGGTCCCGCCATGGGGCGCGTCGAGGCCTGGCAAGGCGACCGAACTGCGCAGCCGATTGAGCGTGCGCGTTTCCGCTCTCGCGTCGGGACCGCCGGCAAGCGTCATTGGATCCGACTCGAACACCATGCCGCGAACGTGATCGACCAAGGCGCGCAGGTAGAGGACCGAGAGGGTTTCGGCCTCCACCAGCGCGATCCAGTGCAGGGCCCCGAAATTTCGCGAGACGGTGCGGAAGTCGAGGGCAGCGACGACGTAATGCCGGCCGTCGGCAATTCCGCGCTTTACCGGCGGCAGCGGCAGCATTGGGTGATCAAGCGCCGATTTCTTGCGTGCCGCGCGGCCCCGGCGCGGCCGGACGAGGCGCTTGGCTTCGTCGTAGCGATAGATCATGAGCCGCCGCCGCAGCACCCGTAACGACCCCGCCTCGAACTCGGTGCGGCTTCCGGTTATGCCGAGGTGCTCCGCCAAGGTCTCCGTGCTGAGCTGCCGAAGCCGGGCGCGCGCCTTTGCCGAAGGCTTGGCAACCTTGACCTTCACATGCCGCGTTGTTTGCGCGCCGACGATGCGAAACGGCGCATGCTTCATATGGACAGCGAGGCCAGCCTCCCAAATCGGCAATCCGAAAACCGTTTGGTAATAGGCGACGGTGGTCGTGCCGAATTGCGGCTTCTCGGCATGAAACCTGTATTCGACGCCGGCATCGACGACGTCGTTTTCGGGATGCCGGCCGAGATTGTTCAATTCCGCCGCTTCCGTTCCGATCAGGTCGCCATGCTGGTGCAGATATTCCTTGGCCGCCAGCCGCGCGCTGGCTGCGCTCGAGTGAAAATGCTCCTCGTGAATGAGGTCGCGGGGGACGCGCTCGGCGTCGAGCCTGATCTTCGTCCGCAAAGTGTGATGAAATTCTTCAAACATCGATCACTCCTTCCTCGCCGTCGATCTGCGAGCAGGCGGCTCGGGTGGCTTAACCGACCCGGTTCGGACATGATACGGTATTTTCGTGGAGACTCGCCGCAAATTGAGTGAGCAATCGGCAAGCCTGCAGATGGCAATCAGCGAGATTGCGGTGCCGGGGATTGCGATCGGGCATCGTGCGATCTCGCCAGGCGATGAATATGAGCTTTTCCCGGAGGAAGCCGTTACCTCGGCAAGCGCAAAAAGCCGGCGCGCGAGCGGATCCGCCCGCTTCGTGGCGCGCCAGCTTCTTGCCGGCGCCGGATTTAGGAATTGCGCGATACCGAGAACGACATCCGGGGCTCCGGTCTGGCCGCCGCGAATCGTCGGCTCACTGGCCCACACCACGGATGTCGCGGTCGCGGCGGTAGCGCCGCACCCCGATTTCGCCGGCATCGGTATCGATGTCGAGCCGGCCGAAGCGTTGCCGCCCGAATTATTGAACCTCATTGCCACGCCGGCGGAGCAATCGGTCCTGACGGCGCATGTTTATGGCGGGCGTCTGCTCTTCGCGGTCAAGGAGGCCGTGTATAAGGCCGTCGCCGGTTACTACGGCGCGGCGCTCGATCATCAGGATGTCGAGGTCGATTTCCTTAAGCGCAAAGCCGTGGTTCGCAACGTAAAAACCGTAGAATTGCGGTTCTGCATTTCCACTCATTTGTTGGCGCTGGCTTTTGTTCGCCGCGCGCCTTTGATCGCGTAAGGGAGCAGTTGTTTGTTGAAGCCCGGTGGAGAATTGCGGCCCGAACGGGCGAGCAAAAACGCGGCAAGCTCGGCGTTTTCATGTCTTGGTGATTTGCTCGCGCACCACAGCCGCGCCTCGCCCAATCGTGATGCGATTTTGGCGCCGCGGCGCACGCCGGGCACCTATGGAATGCTTCTGGCTTGCGCGCAGGATACCGTTCGCGCGCTGCGCACCGCCGGCATCGGCCGGAATGATCGGGTAGCGGTGGTCTTGCCGGGCGGGCCGGAAGCCGCCACGGCCATGATATCGGTCGCGGCCGGCGCGATTTGCGCGCCGCTTAATCCGAGCCTCACCGCCGACGAGTTGCAGCGCTATTTCGCTGAACTGAAAGCGTCGGCGGTATTGACCCGGTCAGACATCGGCGCCGCCCGCGCGGCTGCGCGCGCGCTCGGCATACCGGTCCTCGCTCTGTCGCAAGCCGGCACGTCGGCCGGCCTATTCGGCATTGTCGGGCCGGCGAAGCGGCGCAAGCATCGCCCGCGGGATGACGGCTTTGCCTCCGGCGCCGATGACGCGTTTATTCTGTTGACCTCCGGGACCACGTCGCGGCCGAAGACGATCCCGCTGACCCAGGCCAGTGTTTGCCTGTCGGCGCATAATGTCGGCGCGGCGATTGCGCTTGAACCTCGAGACCGCCTGCTCAGCATGCTGCCGTTGTTTCACGGTCACGGCCTGATCTCGGGCGTGATCGCGGCCCTGGCGGCCGGTTCGAGCGTGGTCTCTACCTCCGGCTTCGACGCAGCGGCCTTCTTCGGTTGGCTGACGGAGTTCCGGCCGACCTGGTACACGGCGGTTCCCGCCGTTCATCGCGCCGTGCTGGCGGCCGCCGAGAAAGACCCGCAGAGCGCCCGGCAATCGCCGTTGCGGCTGATCCGCTCGGCATCGTCGACCCTGCCGGAGAAACTGCTGCGTGGACTGGAAACTGCGTTCGATGTTCCGGTGATCGACACCTTCGGCATGACCGAAGCGGCGACGCAAATTGCGGCCAATCCGCTGGACCGGCGCAAGGTTGGCTCTGTCGGCCGCTCCGCGGGCTCCGAAATCGCGATCCTCGATGCCGACGGCCGCAGGCTTGCCTCCGGCGAGCGCGGCGAGATCGCGCTCCGCGGGCCGACCATCACCAGGGGATACGACAACGATGCCGCCGCAACCCGTGAAGCTTTTCGCGACGGCTGGTTTCGCACCGGCGACCTCGGTTATCTCGATGAAGATGGCTATCTCTTCATCGTCGGCCGCATCAAAGAGGTCATCAACCGCGGCGGGCAGAAGGTCGCGCCCGGCGAAGTGGAAGAAGCCCTGCTCCGCCACCCCGACGTCGTCGATGCCGCCGCTTTCCCCGTTCCCCATGCTCGGCTCGGCGCCGACGTCGCCGCAGCCGTTGTCTTGCGGCGCGGCGCTACGCTGAGTGCGCCTAAGCTGCGGGAGTTTGTCCGCAATCGGCTGGCAAGCTTCAAGGTCCCGGGCCTTATTCGCATTGTCGCCGACATCCCAAAAGCCGCGGGCGGAAAGATCAAGCGCACCGAACTCGCCACGGCGCTTGCACTGACGCAGCCGACCGCGCCAACGCAAACTGGCCGCAAGATGTCCGCGCCGCGATCCGATCTGGAGCGGCAAATCGCCGAAATCTGGGCCGATCTTCTCGCCGTCGAAGAGATCGGTGTCGATCAGGATATCTTCGCGCTCGGCGTGGATTCGATCACGGTGACGCAGCTGATTTCGCGGCTGCGCGAGCGCTTTGGCGTTGCTTTCACTTTCAAGGATGTTTTCGACGCGCCGACGGTTGCGGGTCTCGCGGCGCGCATTCAGAAATCAGGAAGGACTTTCCGTGCCACGCCGTCGAACCTTGCCGCCACCCCTAAAAAAGACGCGCGCGACGGGAAAAACAGCCCGCAGCCGGTCACCGTCGTTCAGGGCCGGATGCTGCGGATCGAGCGGGAAGTTCCGGGTCTACCTCAGTTCAACTTGCCATTTGCCTATCGGCTGAAGGGACCGCTCGACGTCGCCGCACTCAAGCGTAGCGTGTTGGAGGTCGTGCGCCGCCATGACTCGCTGCGTAGCGGATTTGCTTGGCGCAACGATGAACCCGTTACTTTCATCGCGCCGCCTGCGAAGATCAAAATCGCATTTGTCGTCGAAGATCTTGTCGCCGGAGCGCATCGCCGCGATACGCGAACCAAGGCGCTGTTGCGTAGAAAGGCGACGCTGGCGGCCGAGCGGGAATCGCTAAAGCCCTTCGACATGAGCCGTGCGCCTTTGGTCCGTGCGCGGCTGCTGCGGCTCGGCGCCGAAGATCATGTCCTGCTTCTGGTGGTGCACGATATCGTCATCGACGGCTGGTCGATGGCGGTGTTCATGGAGGATGTCGCCGCCTTCTATGCGGCCTTTGCCGCCGGAAGCCGGGTGCGGTTGCCCGAACCGGCGCTGCGCTTCTCCGATTTCGTGCGGTGGCAGCGCGACTGGTCGAACAGCGGTGCAGCGGAGCGGCAGTTCGCCTACTGGCACAGGCGCCTGCGCAAGGCCGCCGCCCTGTTTACGAACGGCAGCGACGATACGGCCGGCGAGCTTGGTTCGCGAATCGCGCGGGAGCGGCTGCGCATACCGAATAACGTGCTCGCGCAACTCGGTGCTGTCGGGCATGGCCGCGGCGCTACTTTGTTCGTGACTTTACTGGCCGGCTTCAAGGCGCTCTTGCTGCTGCGCAGCGGGCGCAGCGACATTTGCGTTGCCACCGCGATGGCCAACCGCGCTCACCCGGGAACCGAGAACGTGATCGGCCCGTTCGCAACGACGGCCATTATTCGCACCCGGATCGACGCCGATGTGACGTTTCACGAAACGCTTGATCGCGTGCGTGACTCGGTTTTGCAGGCCTACGCCAACCAGGAATTGCCCTTCGATATCCTCGCCGACCGGCTGGCGGAAGACCATGGCATCGATCCGGAGTTGCTCATTCAAGTTTATTTCGTCCTGCAGATTGCGTTTCGCCGCCCGGCCAAGCTGCCGGGGCTGTCGGTCCGCCCATTCAGTTACCGGGAAGGTCAATCGGTCATGCCGCTCGATCGCACACGGCTCACCATGACCCTCAACGAGACCCCGTCGGGAATTTTCGGCTCATGCAGCTACAAAGACAGCCTGTTTCCCGGTCAACGCTGGGTTGAAGACTATACGGCGCTTTTGACCGCGATTGCCGCCAATCCGCGAAAGCCGCTCGGCCGATTCGCTGATAGGTTGAGTAGAGCGCCAGCGCCGACGGGATAAGAGCGCCCGCGCCGCGCGACCCCGTGTCGTTGCTAAAAGTGTCCGCACAATCGTCAAAAGACACACTGCGTCGATCCGCAGCTTGATTATTGTTGTTAAATGTTCGACACTTAAGCTTATCTTCTCGCGTGCAAGGCTTGTTGAACAGATCGCATTGATCCACGAACGGGGGGAAGCAATGTGCTTGTGGGCAGTACGTCACGTCCGGTTTGAGCGGTTGACCAGCCAGCAAAAGACCGGCCTGAAGCGAAAGCTCCAGGAGCGCAAGAAAACCGTCCAAGCGCAGCTCAAGGACGTCAAC
>DATJBH010000153.1:0-9385 GCA_035515455.1 Xanthobacteraceae bacterium | reverse complement strand
AGTGGGTCAAGTGGCGTGCACCGTTTGCACAGAAGCCGGCGCTGGTGCTGGACATCGACGAGACGTCGCTGTCGAACTGGCCGGAAATGCTCGTCAACAAGTTTGACTATCACCCCGATGGCCCGTGCCATTTGCCCAAAGCGCCGTGCGGGATGCTGGCCTGGGACAAGATGGCCAAGGCCAAAGCCATTCTCCCGACGCTCGAGCTTTTCAAGCTGGCGCGGTCCATGCGCGTGTCGGTCTTTTTCATCACCGGCCGCCATGAGAAAGAGCGCGCTTGGACCGAACTCAATCTTCGCCGCGCCGGCTATGTCGACGGGCGCGGGCGAAACGGCTGGGTCGCGCTCAAGATGGAACCGAACAACCTGAAGTCCGCCCCGGTCGCCGGTTTCAAGGCTCCGGCGCGGGCTCAAGTCGAAGGCGCCGGTTACGACATCATCGCCAATATCGGCGATCAGGAGAGCGATCTTGCCGGCGGCTACGCGGAGAGAAGCTTCAAGCTGCCGAATCCGTTTTATTACATTCCTTGACGATCCGGCGCCGGGACGTTGGCCTAGGTCGACGATTCGGGTCGCCGGCGGCAGGGGGCTTTCTCTGACCGGCGGACACCGGCTAAAGTCGCGGTCCCCTCCACGGATAGACGGCAATCGCGTAGTCCCATGAACAAGCCAGTATCGATCATCGACGAGGCCGGCGCGCTCCGCAACGCCGAGGCCGCCCCGGAATTTCTGAACTTGCACGAAGTGGTCGCCAAAGCGCGGCAAAATCTCAATCAGAACCATTGGGATTACATCGTCGGCGGGGTGGAGACCGAAACCACGCTGCGGCGCAATCGCATGGCGCTCGATTCGATCGCGCTGCGGCCGCGGGTGTTGCGGGACGTCAGCAAGGTCGATGCCTCGGTCGAAGTGCTCGGCCGCAACCTGCGTCTGCCGATCGTGCTTTGCCCGGTCGGCTCGCTGGAGAGCTTCCATCCCGGCGGCGCCGAGCCGGTGGTCAAAGGGGCCGCGCAGTTCGGTGTCGCCCATATGTTGAGTTCGGTGTGCGATCCCGGCCTTGAGGAAGTCGCCAAAGCGGCGCCGGACGGCTTTCGCATGTTCCAGCTCTATGTCCGCGGCGACGCGGCCTGGGTCGACGATTTCGTCGCGCGCGCGATCGCCAATAACTATGCCGCGTTCTGCCTGACCGTGGATACCGCGCACTACAGCCGCCGCGAGCGCGACATCGCCAAGCGTCATGTCACCGGCGGGCGGCGCCGCGCCACGGGCCGCGAATTCCAGGCGGCGCTCGACTGGAAAACCGTCGAGCGCATCAAGAGCAAGTTCAAGATCCCGCTCGCCATCAAGGGCATCGCCACCGCCGAAGATGCCAAACTCGCGCTCGATCACGGCGTCGAGATCGTCTACGTCTCCAATCACGGCGGCCGCCAGCTCGATCATGGCCGCGGCTCGACCGACGTGCTGCCGGAAATCGTCGAGGCGGTGGCCGGCCGCGCGCTGATCGTCGTCGACGGCGGCTATTACCGCGGCACCGACATCGTCAAGGCGCTGGCGCTCGGCGCCAATCTGGTCGGGCTTGGCCGCATGCAATGCTACGCGCTGGCGGCGGCCGGGCAGGCCGGCATCGTGCGCATGCTGGAGCTCATGGAAGACGAAGTGACCCGCGCGCTCGGTCTGCTCGGGGCCACTAGCTTTGCCAAGCTCGACCCGTCATATCTGCACGCCGCGGCGCCGGCCAACGCGCCGCATGTCTTCTCGGCCTTCCCGCTCTGGGAGCAAGCGCCGTATCGGTATTGAGCCTGGTTTCCCGGACGCGATGCAGCGCGCAGCGATGCACCGCAGATCCGGGATCGTCGCAAGCCCCGAGTTTCTAACGATCCCGGTTCTGCAGCGCATCACTTGGTGCTGCGCTGCGCCCGGGAAACGAGAACAGTCATGAACCTCCAGCTCTCCATCGGCATCACCTCCAACCCGCGCACCTGGCCGATCCTCGACGGCACGGTGAAGCCGGACGGCATCGATCTCATTCCGACGGTGCTGCATCCGTCGGAACTGTTCTGGCGGCAGCTGCACTTCGCCGAATTCGCGGTCGCGGAGATGTCCTGCTCGTCCTTTTTGATCGTCACCGCGCATGGTGACACGCGCTTTGTCGGGCTGCCGATCTTCACCACGCGGCGATTTTTCCACACCAGCATATTGGTCAGCCGCAAGTCGGGCATCGAGACTCCCGCCGATCTCAGGGGCAAGCGTGTCGGCGTGCCGGAATATCAGCAGACCGCGGCGTTGTGGGCGCGCGGCGTGTTGCAGCACGAGTTCGGCATCGCGCCCAAGGACATGGAATTCTGGATGGAACGCACCCCCGAGATGAGCCACGGCGGCGCCACCGGATTTGTGCCGCCGCCAGGCGTTATCGTTCATCAGATTCCCGCCGACAAGAGCATCGGTTCGATGATGCTTGCCGGCGAGCTCGATGCCGTGCTGCATTATCTCTCCGGCCGCAACCTCGTCGACCGGAGCCGTGCCGACCTCGCCAACAATCCCGACTTCAAATATCTGTTCGCCGATCCCATAGCCGAAGGCGTCCGCTATTATCGCAAGACCGGATTGCTGCCGATCAATCATCAGGCGGTGGTGCGGCGCGACGTGTTCGAGCGTGAACCGTGGGTCGTGCTCAATCTCATCAAGGCGCTCAAGCGCGCCAACGATATCGCCGATGAGCGGCGCGTCGAGCATGTCGCCGATCATCTCGCCACCGGGCTGCTGTCCGGCGACGCCAAGACGCCGTTGCTCCGTCACGGCGTCAAAGCCAACCGCAAGGTGATCGAGACCATCGCGCAATATTCGCTGGAGCAGGCGCTGACCCCGCGGCTGATCAAGATCGAGGAGCTTTACGCCCCGAGCGCGCTGGAGACGTGACGGCGCGCCGCACTGGCGCTGCCCTTTGTTCGGAGCGCGTCAGGCTGTATGACCGCCAAGGTCGTCCGGGGATGGTCGGCATGACGCGCAATACCGGCCCGTGGCAGCGGCTCCGCGCTGTGGTCTTGCACCACCGCGTGCAGCTGGCGCTTTCGGTCAGGATGACGATTGCCGCCTTGGCGTCTTACCTCTTGGCGCAAGCGCTGCAGCTGCCGCTGCCGTTGTGGGCGGTGCTGACCGCCGTCATCGTCACGCAGATGAGCGTCGGGCGCTCGCTGAAGGCGACGTTCGATTATCTCGCCGGCACGATCGGCGGCGCGATCTACGGCGGCGCCATTGGCGTGCTGATTTCCTACACGAATGAGGCGGCGCTGCTGGCCGGCCTCGCCGTCGCCGTGGCGCCGCTGGCGCTGATCGCGGCGATCAATCCCCGCTTTTCCGTCGCGCCGATCACCGCCATCATCGTGGTCCTGATCCCGACGATGACGCACGCGACCGCGATTTCGTCCGCGATCGACCGCGTCACCGAAGTGGCGCTCGGCGGCTTCACCGGCTTCTTCGTTTCGTTTCTGCTGCTGCCGGCGAACGCCCACCCATTGGTCGCCGCGGCGGCCGCGCGGACACTCGAGCAAATGGCACGGGCCTTGGCTGCGCTGTTGGCCGGCCTGCGCGACGGACTCGACGTCGACGCGCTGCACCGCATTCAGGACGGTATCGGCCAGGCCTTGGAGCAGCTGAACGTGATTGGCGACGAGGCCGAGCGCGAGCGCGCGGCACGTCTCGCGGCCGGGGCCGATACCGGGCCGCTGTTGCGCACGCTGCTGCGCCTGCGCCACGATCTGGTGATGGTCGGCAGGGCAGCGCTCAATCCGTTGCCCGACGCGGTACGGACGCGGCTTGAAGTGCCACTGACACATGTCGGCGCGGCCTTCGACCAGTATTTGCGTGCGAGCGCGGCCGCGCTACGCGCCGGGGCGCAGCAACCCTCGCTCGATGCCATGGAATCCGCGCTGGAAGCCTATGCCGCCGAGGTCGCGGCGCTGCGCCGCGACGGCGTGACGCGAACCCTGACTGACGATGCTGCGGAGCGGTTTTTCGCCCTCGGCTTCGCGCTGGAGCAGATGCACGCCAACTGCACCGACCTTGGGCGAGTCGTGGCTGAATGGGCTGAACCGGCCAAGGAAGCCGGCCGCGGCAAAGCCCAGCCGGATTGACCCCGACCGGCTAATTTCGGGTCTCCTATTGTGCTTTGGGTCAGAGCCTGCCACATACCCGGGTAATCCGGATATCGATGTTGGCAATCGCGACGCAGGCGTCTTGCCGTCGGTATCGTCGCGGCGCCGCAACGGCGCCTATCCGTTAGCCAGTGGCCCGGGCGCCCTGGCCACCGGGCTATCAAACCGCTCGAGCGAAGAGGAATGCCGCGTGCAGGTTCTCGTCCGTGACAACAATGTCGACCAGGCCCTCAAAGTGCTGAAAAAGAAGATGCAGCGCGAGGGCGTGTTCCGCGAGATGAAGCTTCGCGGCCATTACGAAAAGCCGTCCGAGAGGAAAGTTCGCGAACGCGCGGAAGCCATTCGCCGCGCCCGCAAGCTTGCCCGCAAAAAGCTGCAGCGCGAGGGACTGCTGCCGATGAAGCCTCGGGTCGTGCCCGGCGCTCCCGGAAGGAGCGCTCCGCCGCGCCCGCCGCGCTTCTGATCGCGGCGCCGCATCTGTTCGTTAAGGAAGCGAAGCGGCAGGCTCAGCATCGCATTGATACCGACAAGAGTTGTGTAGCGCGGCAGATTACGATGCCATTCAAGTTTGCGGTCGGCCAAGCGGTCGAGTACACGCCTCTCGGCGAGAAAAAAGCCGGGCTCTATAAGGTCGTGCGGCAAATGCCGCTGGAAGAGCAGGCGTTCGATTTGCGCTACCGTATCAAGAGCGATGCGGAGGCCTACGAGCGCAACGTGCTCGAATGCCAGTTGAGCGCCGATGTGTCCCCGGAAGGCGATTACGCCGGCGTCAAGCCATCGCGCTCGCGAGGCTCTCACGCGTAGGATTTGCGGCGTCGCGGGACTGCTTTAATGGCGCGCGTCGGAGCCCGCCGTGCCCATCGCCTCCTGCTGGCGATATTCGGCGTCGAATTGCATGATCTCGCGCATGAGCTGCTCGATCATTTTCTGCCGGTCGGCGGCGCTCTGGCTGTACGTCAATTCCGCGACCGTCTTGGCCACCGCGTTGATGACTTCATCGGTATCGAGCGCCTCGGGCTCCTCGTCGGAGACCGGGTATTCGGCAAAGAAGTTGTCGATCAGTTCGACCATCAGGCAATGCAGGCATGGCCGTTCTTCGTCGTCGTTATGGTCATCTGGGCGTCGTTCGTCTGACATGGCGGCGGTCCTTTGGCTCCAGATGGTAGCGGAGCCGGTCCTTTACAATAATGGGGCAATCCCGGCCCGCGTCACTCCGCCGCCTGCTTTTTGGGCGGTCCGGCGACGGCGGCGCCGGAGGCGAGCAGGGCCGCGATCTCGTCCTCGCCCAGGCCGGCTTCACGCAGGACTTCGACGCTATGTTCGCCGAGCCGCGGCTGCAGGCGCTCGGGAGCTGTCGGCGTGCCGCCGAAGCGGACCGGCAAGTCCGTATAGAGGATGTCGCCTTCGGTAGGGTGGGCGGCGCGCTTGAAGAAGCCGGATGCGCCAAGCTGGGGATCGGTCAAGACCTCGTCGAGGCTCGCCATTCGCGCGGCGGGAATTTCGAGTTCGCGCAGCAGCGCCAGCCATTCGTCCGTGGTCTTGCCGGCGATGCAGGTCCCGGCCAGCTCGTACAGCGCGACGATGTTGTGGGCGCGCGAGGCGATCGAATCAAAGCGCGGGTCGCCGTGCACCTCCGGCTTGCCGACCAGGGTCCAGAATTTCCGCCAATGCGTTTGCGTATAGGCCATCATGCAGAGATAGCTGTCTTTGGTCCGGTAGGGACGGCGCCAGCTGGCGAGCACGCGGGTGTAGCCAAGGTCGCCCATCGGCGGCACGAAATTGTGTCCGAACAGATGCTCGCCGAGGACAAAGGACACCATCTGCTCGAACATCGGAATTTCGACGAACTGGCCGCGGCCGGTGCGCTCGCGCGCGAACAAAGCGGCGGTGACGGCGCCGACGATGGCGAGCGCGCAGGTCTTGTCGGCGATGATCATCGGCGCATAGCGCGGCTCGCCGGCGACTTTCGCCATCAGCGCGGCGATGCCGGACTGGCCCTGGATCACGTCGTCATAGGCCGGTTGGCCGCTGTACGGCCCGCCGTCGCGATAGCCGTGGAGGGCCGCATAGACGACGCGGGGATTTCTGGCGCAGACCGCTTGATGGCCGAAGCCGAGCTTCTCGATCTTCTGCGGCCGCATCGAGTGGACGAAGACGTCGGCGCCATCGATGAGGCGCCACAGCGCGTCTGCGGCGGCGGGCTTTTTCAGATCGAGCACCAGCGAGCGCTTGCTGCGGTTCAAACCCATGAACAGCGCCGCCATGCCCGGCGAGCGTGCCGGGCCGGTATGGCGCGGCGCATCGCCTTCGGGCGCTTCGATCTTGATGACATCGGCGCCCATGTCGCCGAGCATCTGCGTGGCGAACGGTCCGGCGACCACCGACGTGAGATCGAGGATGCGAATTCCCGCAAGCGGTCCGGTCATTTGTTCATCATCCGCGGGCTGATCATCGCGTCACCCGGTTTGGCGTTTCAAGTGTGCTGCGGCATCACAGCGCTGCATGAAGTGACAGCAGATCGGCGATGGTGCCGGGAGGCCGGCGGCCAAACCCGCACTCGGTGGCGGCGCCGAAGTCCGAGACGAATTTTGCGGCGCTCGACATCCGCCGGCGGGTACCCTCGATCCCGTCGCTGAGATGAATGAGGCCCAGATAAAGCTTGGTTTCCGGCCGCAGCCGCAGGTCGCGCAGCGGCTCGTAATAAGCATCATCGTCGCGGCCGCGCGGCACCGGCATATGCAGCCAGTTGATCGGGCGCGTGACGCGCTCGGACAGCGCGTTGTGGACCGCCACCATGTTCGCGGTCGTCGCCGGCTCCTTCCAATGCCGGTGGCCGTAATCGCCGTAGCAAAGGTGGATGCCAAGCTCGACCTCGCGCGGGACCGCGTTGCAATGGATTGCCAGGCGGTCGATGACGCCGTTTCGGACATCGCCGAAATAGGCATGGCGGACGCCTTCCCACTGCGCCATTTCCGTCGAGACGTCCCATTGCACGGCGAGATCCGATGCCGGGACGGTCCTGGCTATCTGCCGCACCTCGTCCAACAGCTGCGCGCGATAAATCGGTTCGACGACGGCGTGCTGGGAATAAACCACATGCGCGTTCAAGAACGCCGCCGTGGTCGGCAACGACACTTGAAATTTCGTGCCGCGCGCAATGACACCCTCGTCGCGCAAACGTTGAAAGACGGCATAGGATTCCGCAGCCACCGCGGCATAGCCGAGCGGGCCAAGCTTGACTTGGCTCGGCTCGATGCCGGCGCGCAGCCGCATTCGCGGCGGCGGCGGCGCGCCTTGCTCCGCCGCCGCATTGCCGATCCAGCGGCGCACCCCCTCGACCTCGGAGGTGGCGCGCATGCCGCGCGCGGCCTCTTCCGGGTCGATTTCGAATGCGGCGTTGCGTTCGAGAACCCGGCGCGGCCAGAACACCCAGAGGCTGCGCGGTCCGGTCTCGCCGTCCGGGATTCGCTTGATCCGGCTGCCAATTTTGGCGCTTACCGCGCGGAAAACCTCTTCGGCCGACGGCAGGCCGACACTGCCGACCAGCAATAATTCGGGGTGCATTGGAATTTCGGCCGACATCGACTTCCCCGGGAGAGACTAACAAAACTCCGGCATCACTTCGCGGGCGAACAGCCGCATCGATTTCTGCGCTTCGGCGAAATCCAGCGTGCCGAAATTGATCTGCAGCGAAGCATGCTCGAACGGCCCGACCGCATCCTGGAAACGCCGGATGATGTCCTTGATCTCGGCGGGCGTGCCGATAAAGGCGTTGCCGGTCTCGATCTGGCCTTCCAGCGAAAAGCCCTTCATGCGGCCGATCGACTTGTCGTAGCCCTGGTAATCCTTCGACGTCGTGCCTTGGGTCCATTCGCCCGCGGATTCGACCAAGGCCTCGAAATAAAGATCGAAGGCGCGGCGCGGGATTTCGCGGGCGGCGCGGGCATCTTCGTGGCAGAACATGTGGAAGGCGATCATCACCTCGCCGTCGCCGGGGTGGCCGGCCGCGCGCCAGGCGCCGCGATAAAGGTCGAGCAGCGGCTTGATCGGCCCGATCGCGATCGCCATCAGCGCATGGCCCTCGCGTCCGGCATATTCGAACGAATCCGGCGTCCGCGTCGAGGCGATGTAGAATTTCGGCCGCGGCCTTTGCGTCGGTCGCGGCAGCGAGGTGAGGTCCTCGAAGGAGTGGAATTGCCCGCGATGCGTCGCGCGCTCCGTCGTCAGCAAAAGCGCGATCTGCTCGACCCCTTCGCGGAAGCGGGCGACGGATTCATCCGGCGAAATTCCGAACCGGCGGAATTCATGGGGCAGGAAGGCGCGGGCAAAGCCGACATCGAGGCGGCCCTGGGAAATGCCGTCGAGCATGGCGATCTCGCCGGCGAGCTTCAGCGGATTGTTGAACGCCGGCACCACCGCGCCGGTCACGAGCCGCATCGTCTTGGTGCGCTGCGACGCGGCGGCGAGAAACAACAGCGGGTTCGGGCTATAGCCGCCGTAACGGCGGAAATAATGCTCGACGGTGCGGGCGTGCGTATAGCCCAGCGTCTCCGCCTCCTCGGCGATCGACAGGCACTCCGCGAAATAGTCGCTCCCGCTTTTGTCCTCGGGGGAGACGCAGGGAAAGAACTGAACGCCGAATTGCATTTCCGTCACCCGCAGCTGGCCGCGGAGCGGCCCGGCCAAGTCGACTGTGGTCGACTTGAAGTAGTTGAATTTCCGAAATCGGACGAAGCCGATTTCGGATGGGACGACGGCCCGAGTGCCTCGACTGCATCCTTCGAGGCTCGCTCCGCTCGCACCTCAGGATGACGGCTCGCAGTTTTGCGGCCGATATATTTCGTCAAGCTCGCCAGATTCGCACGCAGCGCCGCCTCGTCGACGACGTTCGGATCGAAATCGGGCGCGTCGAAATCGAGCATGTCGGCGTGGTTGACGCTCTTCGGATCGGCGATGCTGTGCAGATAAGTCTCGTAGCCGACCGGGCCGCCGATATCGGCGGGCGGGCAGCGGCCCTCGGCGCGCACGAGGTGCGGATAGCACACGCCGGATTGCGGGCGCGAGCGTGCCAGCAGCGTGACGGTGTGCTCCCAATCCTCGCCCAGCACATAGTCGTATTTGAAGATGTCGCCGTGCGCGAGAATATCCGCGAGCGTCGCCTGCTCGGCCGGCAGCGCGCTTGTTTCAAGGTCGCGGTCGCGCAGGCCCCAAACGGCCTCGCCGATCCGAAACTCG
>DATJBH010000152.1:0-43000 GCA_035515455.1 Xanthobacteraceae bacterium | reverse complement strand
CCGCCGGCGCCCGCGCCGGGCGGCATTGCCGCGCGCGCCCGCGCCGCGGCCGGCGGCGGCGCGCCCTATCTCGCCGGGCTCAACCCGGAACAGCGGCTCGCGGTCGAGACGCTCGACGGCCCGGTGCTGGTGCTGGCCGGCGCCGGCACCGGCAAGACCCGGGTGCTGACCACGCGCATCGCCCATATCCTCAGTCTCGGCCGCGCCCGGCCGGGCGAGATCCTCGCCGTCACCTTCACCAACAAGGCGGCGCGCGAGATGAAGCACCGCATCGGCGAGATGGTCGGCGGCGTGGTCGAGGGCATGCCCTGGCTCGGCACCTTCCATTCCATCGGCGTGAAAATCTTGCGCCGCCACGCCGAGCTGGTCGGGCTGAAGAGCGACTTCACCATCCTCGACGTCGACGATCAGATCAGGCTGCTCAAGCAACTGCTCGACGCCGAGAACATCGACGAGAAGCGCTGGCCGGCGCGCTTCCTTGCGATCCAGATCGACGGCTGGAAGAACCGCGGGCTCACCCCGGAGCAGGTGCCCTCCGGCGAGGGCGCCAGCTTCGCCAACGGCAAGGGGCTGAAACTCTACAAGGCCTATCAGGAGCGGCTGAAAATCCTCAACGCCGCCGACTTCGGCGATCTGCTCCTGGAGAACATCCGGCTGTTCCGCGAGCATCCCGACGTGCTCCGCCAATATCAGGCGCGCTTCAAATACATCCTGGTCGACGAATATCAGGACACCAATGTCGCGCAGTATCTGTGGCTGCGGCTGCTCGGACAGAGCAGCATCCTTCGAGACGCCGCGCCTTTAGCGCGTTCACGCGCGTCTTCGACGCACTATGGCGCGGCTCCTCAGGATGAGGACCATCGGGAGCAAGCCCTTATTCCTCATCCTGAGGCGGCCGCGCAGGGGCACCCCATCGCGCAAAGCGCGATGGGGACCCCGGAGCGGCCCTCGAAGGGCGAGGCCGAGACGCCGCGGCTGCTCAAAAACATCTGCTGCGTCGGCGACGACGACCAGTCGATCTACGGCTGGCGCGGCGCCGAGGTCGACAACATCCTGCGCTTCGAGCACGACTTTCCCGGCGCCGTCGTCATCCGCCTCGAGCGCAATTACCGCTCCACCGGCCATATCCTCGCCGCCGCCTCGCATCTGATCGCGCACAACGAGGGCCGCCTCGGCAAGACGCTGCGCACCGACGACGTGCCGGGCGAGAAGGTCACCGTCACCGGCTCCTGGGACTCCGAGGAGGAGGCCCGCGCCATCGGCGAGGAAATCGAGCAGCTGCAGCGCGCCGGCCATGCGCTCAACCAGATCGCCATCCTGGTGCGCGCCTCGTTCCAGATGCGCGAATTCGAGGACCGCTTCGTCACGCTCGGACTGCCCTATCGCGTCATCGGCGGGCCTCGTTTTTATGAGCGCGCCGAGATCCGCGACGCGCTGGCCTATCTGCGCGTCGTCAATTCGCCGGCCGACGATCTCGCCTTCGAGCGCATCGTCAATGTGCCGAAGCGCGGGCTGGGCGACGCGACCGTGCAGCTTCTCCACGACCATGCCCGCAAGCGCCGCGTGCCGCTCACCGAAGCCGCCCGCGCCGTGGTCGCCACCGACGAGCTGAAGCCGAAGCCGCGCGGGTCCTTGCGCGGCCTGCTCGAGGCCATCGACCGCTGGCGCCAGCAGCGCGAGACGCTGCCGCACAACGAGCTCGCCGAGATCATCCTCGACGAGAGCGGCTACACCGAGATGTGGCAGAAGGACCGCTCCGCCGACGCCGCCGGCCGGCTGGAGAACCTCAAGGAGCTCGTCCGCTCCATGGAGGAGTTCGAGAACCTGCAGGGCTTTCTCGAGCACATCTCGCTAGTGATGGACAACGAGAAGGCCGCCGAGGCCGACGCCGTCAACATCATGACCCTGCATTCGGCCAAGGGGCTCGAATTCGACACTGTGTTCCTGCCCGGTTGGGAGGAGGGTGTGTTCCCCAACCAGCGCACGCTCGACGACCAGGGCCGCGCCGGCCTGGAGGAGGAGCGCCGCCTCGCCCATGTCGGCATCACCCGCGCGCGCAAGCGCGCCAAGATCTGGTTCGCCACCAACCGCCGTATGCATGGGCTGTGGCAGACCAACATCCCGTCGCGCTTCCTCGACGAATTGCCGGAAGCCAATGTCGAAGTCACCGAGGCGCAGGGCACCGGATTTGGCGGCTTCGGCGGCTACGGCGCCTCGCGCTTCGACGCCGCCACCTCGTTCGGCTCGAGCTACAACACGCCGGGCTGGCAGCGCGCCCAAGGAAACAGAAACGCGAAGAAGGCGGAGAACGGCGACGGCTTCTCGGAAGCGGACACCGATTACGACGCCGGCGACGAGCCATCTGCCCTCCCCCGGTCGGGGGGAGGGCGATCGAGCAACGCTCGATCGGGTGGGGGTTCACGGAATCCCAGCGCAAGCGACGAAGACACCTCCTCGCCCTCACCCTGGCGCGCCCGCGACGAGCGCGTCGCCCGGCCGCGCCTGCCGCTCACCATCGAAGGCGAGCTGGTCGCCAAATCCACCGGCACCGTTTCGTCGTTCACGCTCGGCGATCGCGTCTTCCACCAGAAATTCGGCAACGGCAACGTCACGGCCATCGACGGCAACAAGCTGACCATCCAGTTCGACCGGGCGGGGGAGAAGCGGGTGGTGGATAGTTTTGTGGAGCGGGTGTGATACGATAGCGAGACGGCAGCATCGATGAGGGTCTCGCGTGCTCCGCGACAGCCGTGATATCATCCGCCGGCTTCGCCAGGACGGTTTCGAGCAGGTGTCGGTGCGTGGATCGCATCACAAATTTGTTCATCGGCAATTGCGCCGGATAGTGATCGTGCCGCATCCGAAGTCGGATTTGCCGATCGGCACTGTAAGTGCCATCTACAAACAAGCGGGATGGAAGAAGGAATGAAGCCGTGGCCCATTACATCGCGCTGATCCATAAGCAGGCGGACAGTTGCTATGGCGTGTCGTTCCCCGACGTTCCCGGCGTGACGACGGCGGGCGACACCATCGACGAGGCGATCCGGAAGGCGGCCGAGGCGCTGGAGTTTGCCGCCGAGGACTGGCCGGATCATACCGGCAGTGAATTTCCGCGGCCGCGGACGATCGACGCCCTGCGCGATAGCCTCGACTTCAACGAGGCAGCGGCCGACGCCGTCATAGCCGCGGTGCCGCTGCGGGCGACCGCCGCGGCCGCGGAGTAACGCTGGGAAAGCCGGGTTAGGTCCAGGCGGGACCGGCAACGTAACGGCGATCAACGGCAACAAGCTGGCCATCCAGTTCGACCGCGCCGGGGAGAAGCGGGTGGTGGATAGTTTCGTGAAGAGGGTGTGAGATCGAGCACGGAGAAATTGCTTTTTTACGCGATCTGAAACAATGGACTGTCTCGTTTATCGCTTACGCGCTAGTTTGGTTAAATGCCTGAGAATCTGCAGCGGCGACTTCGCCGCCTGATGGCGAGCAAAGGAGTCAAGCGCCTTCCTATCGAAAAAGCGTTCGATAGGATCGGTTCGTTGATTGATCTATCAAAGCATCTGAAAAGCCAGGATGGGACTACCCGAGCGTTAGAGTGGTGCGACGAACTTCAGGTGCGGGACCTATCGCCGAGGCAAGGCGCCCAGCTCGAATATTTTCGGGCGAATACCTGGGCGAATCGCGTTGAGGCCAAGCATCGTTCCCGAGCCGCCGTCTGGCAATGGGAGCAGCCTGAATTACAAAACGAGGTGCTTTGTCTCCGCCGTGCGCTGGCCCATAAAGGGTTCGGCAGTCTTCCGCTCCTTCGGCGTAGCCAGATTTTTACAAATCTGGGAAATCAACTCAGCTACGTTGGCCGATTTGTCGATGCCATTGAATATTGGGGCCGGGCGCTTGACGTTCAACCGCGATTTGCGATGGCCGTCGGCAATCGAGGGTGGGGACGACTGCATTACGCACAGTCTCTCTACGATACGGGACATCGACGTCTATTTTTGCTGTTTGCATATGATGATCTAAACGTCGCGCTTTCGCAAACCGCTTTATGGGATGGCGTCTACACGGGCGCAAAAGAACTCTTCCAGGAACAGAAGAAACGAATTGAAAAGCGAGTTAACGTTGAGCAAGTAAGGACGTCCATTGATCTTCATAATCACAGTTTGGGAAGGTTAAAACAGGAGCAACGCTACCGTCGCTGGTGCCTAGCCAATAATTTATTTCTAAATCCGCTCAACGACCTCGGACCTTACCCGATTGCTGCGCAGGACGTGCTTATGCTTCCGACCTATACCACGTCCCTCGATGAAGGCCCGACCTTGATAGGATTCTTCAATCAATTAAAGCAGGAGTATGCATCTGCCCGGTGGTTTCTTTACGAAGGCGCGCATGCATCCCATACGCATTTTTCTGATCGGGGCGTGAAGCTTTACGACACCTTGGACTATACGAATCATGCGCTTGCCGTGGAGAAGATGAAGATTGCGTTCCGCGTAGCATACTCATTGTTCGATAAGACCGCGTATTTTCTGAATGACTATATGCGGCTCGGGATTCCCGAAAAAGGCGTGTACTTCCGAAGCCTTTGGTATGAAAAGGCCCAAGGCCAGCGCCGCGAGCTTCGCGTTCAATTCGTGCGGGCAGAGAATTGGCCTTGGCGCGGCCTCTACTGGCTCGCGAAGGATTTTGTCGAGGAGGAGTTCCGCGCCGTGATGGAGCCGGACTCCCAGGCGCTCTATGAAATTCGGAACCACTTGGAACACAAGTACCTCAAAGTTCATGAGATGCTTGTGCAAAGACCCAGCCATGCAACGTTCGATCCTTGGTCTGACCGACTCGCCTGTTCGATCAGCCGCTCAGAGCTGAAAAAAAAGACGTTGCGCCTGTTAAAGCTGTCGCGCGCCGCGTTGATTTACCTTGCGCTTGGCATGCATCGTGAAGAGCGGTTGCGTGCAAAGGGGCAAAAGCAGGGGCTTCTAGCACCCGTGGTGCTCGGTATTTTGGAGGATTCGCTGAAGCGCTAATGCGACCTTGGTAACTGCGCCTAGTGCTGCGGTTCAGCGCCTTCGGCCTTTTTGTTGCCGGACGCCTGCGCGGTGAAACAGGAGTTTGATCGCGTCGCCGCGCGCCATGCAGGGAAGGGCACGGCGCTAAAAGTCTGCGTCGTCAGCAACGCACCGATCGCTGCAGGTGACATTCGCTCCAGTCCTCACCACCACCGCCGCGGATAATAATAGGACAGAGCGCGGGGGATCTGTCCGTAGCGCGGCTGGGCATAGCCGCCTGAGCCGTACCAGCCGCCGTAGCCGAATCCGCCGTCATCGCGCGCGATGTTCATGTCGGGCGATTTCATTCGCGTGATGAAGCCGCCTTGCGGCTGATTGCTCAACACCGCGACGAACTCGGTGCGGTAATTGGTTTCGCTCGACAGCGGCTCGTCGGAGATGATGATCGAGGAGAGCGGCGCGGCAGTGGGCGCGATAGTGTCGAGCACGGCTTGCGGAAAGGTGATGCGGCCGAGCGCGTCCTTGGCGCTGTCGCTATTGTCGATCGAGACCTCGGTCCAGCGCAGGCTACCGCCGTCGCGCGCCACCGCGGTGAAGATGTGGGTGCCGAGCGGCTTGTCGGGGTTCTTGATGGTGACCGGGAATTCCTGGCTGAAGTCGTAGAGCTCGCCGCCGTCCGGCCACTTCTTGTGCGTGTCGCGCCGCACATAAAGCTTTTGCGTCGCGCGGCTGATGTAGATCGAGACCGGCTCCAGCGCGAGCTTCGCCGCCGTCGCGGCGTTGACGGCCGCGACCCGCTTGGTCTCGGCGTCCTTGGCGGCAGCCGCAGCGGCCGCGGCGGCGTCCTGCTTTGCTTTCAGATCGGCTTTTGCGGCATCGCGCTGCACGCCCAGCGCTTCGGCCTTGGCGGCGGCTTGCTGTCTCGCATCCTCGGTCGCGGCCTTCACTGCGTCGGCCTTGGCCTGGTCGGTGATGACGTAGTTCGGGTTGGACTGGATCGCGTTGACGCTAGCGAGCTTCTTCTCGGCGACGGCGAGCTCGGCATCGGCGCGTCGCTTGAGATCGTTGAGTCTCCGCACCGTCAATGGCGCCGCGGCCGCGGCGCGCTTGGCCGGCATGACAGCGGCCTTCGCCGCCGCAGCCGCCTGCGTCGCCGCGTCGGCATCGCGGGCCAGCGCGTCGGCGCGCGCCGGCAGGGCGTCGATCGCGTCCTGCTTCGGCTGGAACAGCGCCGGATCGGAAAACGTGACAGGCTCGGTGTCGGTCGGCGCGATGATCACCCGCATGCCCATCGGCGCCTTGTCGAACACCTTCGCGGCGAAATCGAACGGCATGCGCACGCAGCCGTGCGAGGCCGCGTAGCCGGGAAGCGGCCCACCATGCAGCGCAATGCCGTTCCAGGTGATGCGCAGCATGTTCGGCATCCAGGCGTCGTCATACATGGTCGAGTGGTGATCCTTGTCCTTCTCGATGACGGCGAAAACGCCGGCCGGCGTCTCGCGTCCCGTCGTGCCGGTCGAGACCGGGGCGCGCAGGATCCAGCCGTCGGCGTCATAGAAGGTCACGTGCTGGCCCTTGAGCGACACGATCGCCATGATCGGCTCGCCCGCCTGGCGCGGCGCCGTCATCACGGTCTGGCGCGCCGTGGCCGCCTGCCTGGCGCCGGCGGGCGGCCCCGCGATCAGCGCCGTCAGCGTGGCCGCGGCGAGGAGGGTCAGCATCGCCGGTTTGGTCATTTCCATCCTCGCCATTCCTCGGTCGAACGGTGATTCCCAGGAAAACATCGGTAGATTGCCGCGAAAGTCTTCACATATGGTAGCGATTCGCACGGCCCGCCGCCGGCAACGGGGCCTGGCCGAGCTTCGCCAGCGGGTCCGAGGGGTAATGCCGGCGCATTATTGTAGTTCGATGGCTTCGACGGCGAGAATCGTCGGCAAGTGACGCGCGATCTCCTGCCAGGTCTCGCCTTCGTCGATGCTGCCGAAGACCGAGCCGCTGTTGGTGCCGAAATAGATGCCCGCCGGATCGCGGTCGTCGCCCGCCATCGCCTGGCGCAGAACGGTGAAGAAGCAGCCCTTCTGCGGCAGGCCCTGGCGCATCGCCTGCCAGCTTTGCCCGCCATCGCGCGAGCGCCACACCGCCGCGGCGGCGTCGGGCGGAAAACGTCCCGCCGTGTCGCCGTTGAGCGGCAGCGTCCAGATCGTGTCCGGGTCGCGCGGATGAACGCGGATCGGAAAGCCGAAGGTCGACGGCAAGCCCTTGGTGCAGTCGTTCCAGCTTCGCCCGCCGTCGGCCGATCGCCAGACGCCGTAATGGTTCTGCTGATAGAGGACGTCGCTTGTTCCCGGCGCGCGGATCATGTTGTGCACGCAGTGCCCGATCTCGCCGTTGCGCGGCGCGGCCGGATGCTCTGCGTGCCCGGCGGCTTCGGCATTCGACAGGCGATTGCGGCGCTCCCACGTCGCCCCGCCGTCCTCGGTCGCAAACACGCCGGCGGCGGAAATGCCGACCCAGAGCTTTTTCTTGTTGTCCGGATCGGGAAGGATGGTGTGCAGCGTCAGCCCGACGCCGCCGGGCGTCCAGCTGCCGGCGGACGGGTGGTTCGTCAGGCCGTCCAGCTTCACCCAATCCTTGCCGCCGTTGGTGCTGGCGAGAAGGCTCGCCGGTTTGGTGCCCGCGTACAGCGTGCCGTGCGCGTAGCTCAGCGACCAGATTTGCGCGAAACTGTCGGCGAACGGCAACGGCGCTTCGGTCCAGCCGATCATCTTCGCGACGTTGGGATCCTTGGCGGCCCAATCGTCCATCGTTCCCTTGGTGAGGCGCGTGACCTGCCAGGTCGCGCCGCCGTCTTCGCTGCGCCAGACGCCCGCGCCGTGCCAATCGCCGCCGCCGCCGGCCCATAGCGTGCCGGTCTCGGGGTCGCCGATCATGTGATTGATCGGCCAGCCGTTGCAGTAGGGGCCGCCAATCGTCCAGCCGCTGCGGTCGCTGCCGCCGGAAATCAAAAAAGCGCCCTTGGTTGTGCCGACCAATAGCGTCGTGCGCGTTGCGGACATCGGATTTTGCTCTCCATCGAAAGCAACAGTGGACTATAAGACCGCCGTCTTATCCGCGCAGGTTAGCACGGCCCGCTTCTCATCGTCATGGCCGGACTTGTTCCGGCCATCCACGTCTTTGCCACGCCTGAGCCTTAAGACGTGGATGCCCGCGACAAGCGCGGGCATGACGGGTCAGACTTTGTGGCGAATGGAACCACGGCGTCATGGCCGGAACAAGTCCGGCCATGACGGCTGCAGGGATACGAATAGGAAGCATGACCCCCATCTCCCTCTACATCGACGCCGATGCCTGTCCGGTGAAGCAGGAGATTTATCGCGTCGCCGAGCGGCACGCGGGGAAGGGCGTTGCGCTCAAGGTCTACGTCGTCAGCAACGCACCGATCGCGGTTCCGCGCGATGACATGATCCAGCGCGTCGTCGTCGGCGCCGGCATGGACGCGGCCGATCACTGGATCGCCGAGCACGCCAAGCAAGGCGACATCGTCATCACCGCCGACGTGCCGCTGGCGAGCCGCGCCGTGAAAGCGGGCGCCACGGCGATCGCGCCGAACGGCAAGCCGTTCACCGAAGATTCGATCGGCATGACGCTGGCCACCCGCAATCTGATGGATTCACTGCGCTCGGCCGGCGAAATCACCGGCGGCCCGAAGCCGTTCGCGCCGCGCGACCGCTCGGAATTCCTGGCCGCGCTCGACCGCGCCATCGTGCGGCTCACGCGCGCCGGGTTCGGTATCCTCCATCCGCCCCCGCGATAGCGGGGGAGGGGGACCACGCGAAGCGTGGTGGAGGGGCCTCTGACTCAAAGATTCGCTTTCGTCGCAGATTGTTCGTCGATACGTATCGCTCTTCCCTCGAATTGTTCTTGGCCTCGAACGCTTCGTCGCTCACAGTGGTTATGGAATTGGGTTCGCGCCTTCGGCGCGCCCGCAGGCTGACGAACGGAGCACCTCTTCATGATCCGCAAGCTATCCTCCGGCAAATACCGGCTCTATTCGCGAAAAGTAAATCCCAAGACCGGCAAGCGCCGCAATCTCGGCACCTTCGCCAGCCGCGCCGCCGCTGAGAAGCACGAGCGCGCGGTGCAATATTTCAAGCGGCATTAACACCTTGTCCTTCCGGGCTCGCGGGAAAGCCCGCGCCCCGGAATGACGAGTCGCCCATTCCCGCCGCATTTCATTCACCATTCCGCCGGGTGGCGGCATTACCCACTTGATTTGAACCAAAGACCGGCAAAAGACTTCTAAGAGTTGGGCGACCGACCTGTCAGGGCATCACATGCGCTTCGTCACCATGCATTCCGTCACCATGGTTCCCGCCTCGCTTTTGGCTGCAGCGCTGTCGCTGCCGCTGGCGTCGGCGGCCTCCGCCAATATCGCGATCCACGTCGACAAGTCGACCCAGCGCATGACGGTCGCGGTCGACGGCCAGCAGCGTTACGTCTGGCCGGTGTCGACCGGCCGCTCCGGCTACGACACCCCGAGCGGCAGCTTCAAGATCAACCGCCTGGACGCCGATCACCATTCCAAGGAATACGACGACGCGTTCATGCCGGACTCGATGTTCTTCGACCTCGAGGGCCACGCCATTCACGGCTTCAACGACGTCCCGCACCTCGGCATGGCGGTGTCGCACGGCTGCGTGCGGCTGTCGCCGGCCAACGCCGCCGTGCTGTTCGGCCTGGTGAAGCAGGAGGGCTTGGCCAATACCGCGGTCGAGATCACCGGGCATATTCCGCGCGCGCCGCTGGTGGCGAGCCGCCAAGCGCCGCCGCAGCAGGCCCAGGAGGCCGCGAACGCGCCGATGCAGATCGAGCCCGGCTACGGCCAACCCCAGGCCTACCCGGCGCCGCAGCCATATTACCGCGCGCAGCCGCAGCCGTATAATGACGCCCAGCAGCAGCAAGCCTACGGCCAGCGTTATTATGCGCAGCAGCCGCAGCCGTATTACGGCCAAAGCTATTACAGCCAAGGTTACGGCCAGCCGCGGACCTATTACACGCCGCCCGGTTATCCGCCGCAGCCGCCGCCGGTCTATCGCTCGTGGTAAGCGCGTTCACGCGCTGTTGAGCGGGCGCCGCGGCGCGGTCGCAGTCCCGCCTTTCAACAATGGAATAGTCGAAAGCGTCCGCTGTTCATCGCAGCGGGCGCAATCATTTGCGCGGGAGGATTTCGCACCATGTCGCTCATTCGTCGCTTTGCCGTCATTTCACGTGTTCGCCGCTTTGCCGGCATGGCCGCCGCGGGCACCGCCATCGCCCTGCACGGCGCGCCGGCCGGCGCCGCGCTGATCATGCACAAGGATCTGCCGCTGAGCATCGCCAAGACCATCGCCGAGGAGACCATCGCGGCGTGTGCCGCCAAAGGCTGGGCCGAGTCCGCCGTGGTGGTCGATCGCGACGGCGCCACCATCGTCGAGATGCGCGGCGACAATGCCTCGCCGCACACCGTCGAAAACGCCCGGCGCAAGGCCTATACCGCGATGACCTTCAAGCAGCCGACGGCGGAATACGCCAAGAAGCTGCAGGACCCCAATTCGGTGGCGCATCAGCAAGTGACGCTGCCGAACGTGATCGCCATTCCGGGCGGCCAGCCGATCAAGGTCGGCGACCAAGTCGTCGGCGGTGTCGGCGCCTCCGGCTCGCCCGGTTTCGACGACGATTGCGTCAACGCTGGCATGGCGAAGGTGAAGGATCAGCTGCAGTGACGACTATGAACTCGGCTTCTGAAACTTGAGCACGAAATTATCCACCGGCATGTTCGGCTTGTAGCTCGGGAAGTCGTGGGTGTCGGCACTGTTGCGCCAAAAGTTGCCCTCGGCGACGAATTTGAAGCCTGCCGCCTCGATCTCCTGGCGCAGCGTCGTCTCCTCGATGCGATGGAGCGTCTTCACCACCGAAACGCCCTGGCCGGGCAGCGCCGAATGATCGGCGATGACCAAATATCCGCCGGGCTTGAGCGCGGCGAACATCTTCTTGTCCATCGCGGCGCGGTCGACATTCATGTAGGCCGTGTCGTGGTAGTAGAACAGGAAGGTGATCATATCGAGATCGTGCACGTCCGGCGGGATCGGATCGTCGAACGGGCGGATGTCGGCGACCACGTCCTTGAACGCCGGCGTTTTCGCCCGCGCTTCGAACGTCGCCTTGGGCTTATCGCCGAGATCGGGCGGGTTCTGCGCATAGACGGTGCCGTTAGGCGCCACCGCGCGCGCCACGAGCTCGGTCGAATAGCCGCCGCCGGCCGCCATATCGAGCACCTTCATGCCGGGCAGCGGCGCGGCGAATTTGAGAAACGGCACCGGGTCGCGGCGCTTGTCGGCATTGCGGTCGGCGTCGCTGCGGTCCGGTGCCGCCATCAGCGCGGCGTAATCGGGCGCCGCCCGTGCCATCTGCGCGCGGGCGCCTGGCGAATTTGAGCCGACGGCGATCGCCACAACGGCAAGGAGGACAGCCGCAGATTGATAGCGCAAGAAATGCCGCATCGATTGCTCCCGGCAAGAACGGATGAGATCGTAGCGCCGAAACTTGATGGCCGCGTTGACAAAGCTGTGAAAAGGTCGAGCAAATATTGTGGATAGCCGGTGGAATAATCCGGGACAATGCGGTGAATAGGCGGTAGAGTTTTAGTTTGAAATTTTGTGGCTAATTATGGGGAGCAAATTAGAGAATGGCGCCCTTCGGCGGCTTGATGTTGGGCCATCGCTCGGCAATGGTTTCACAAGCTAGCTGACCTTCACATCCTTGATGCGCACTGCCGCCCACAGGGCAAGCTTGTCGCAATCCTTCGCCGTCCTGAGAATCGTTGCCTTGGCGATCTTGTCGTCCGTCCTTTCGGACAAAGCCCGGGCTTCTGCGGCTTGCTGCCGCCAGTATTCAAAATCATTGAAGTAGGGGATATGGGGCATGGATTACAATTCTCTCGCCTCGATTGTAGCCCACCTAGGCCAATCCTGCTACGGGGCCTGAAATTCAAACTGAGACCTACCGAATAGGCGGTCGAGCGGCTGTGTCAGCCGCGCCGGTGCGCAAACCTGTGAATTGCGGGTAGTGTCTCAGTTTGAAGACACTACCGAATTGCGGGAATGACGTCACAAACCATCGGCGGTGCAATGCCTTTGATCGGGTCAGACCCGCTGCAGAAAACGACAACTGCGACCTTTGAAACCGACGAGCAGTCGGCACGGCGGGTGGCCGACCTGTTTGCCGGGAGTTTTGCCGATCATGTTGCCGTCGGCCTGACGGAAGCCAGCGCGGGCCGATGGCGCGTGACGCTCTACTTTAGCGGCGCGGTTGACGAGGACGCGGTGCGCGCTCGGGCGGCGATCGCCGGCGGCGCTGCGGCCGAAGCATTGCGTTTCGAGACGATCGCCGCGAAGGATTGGGTTGCCGAAAGCCTGATCGGCTTAAAGCCAGTCGCGGCCGGCCGCTTCATGGTGCACGGCGCGCATGACCGCGCCGGCGTTCCGCCGAACCGCATCGGCATCGAGATAGAAGCCGCGCTGGCCTTCGGCACCGGCCACCACGGCACCACGCGCGGCTGCCTCCTGGCGCTGGATCGGTTGTGCAAGTCGTCGCGTGGCGGGAGAGCCGCGCCGCGCATTCTCGATCTCGGCACCGGAACCGGCGTGCTCGCCATTGCCGCGGCGCGCGTCTCGCATCTGCGCGTGCTGGCGACCGATCTCGACGCCGCGGCGGTGCGCGTGGCGCGGGTCAACGCGAGGTTCAACCACGTCGGACCGCTCGTCACCCTTGCCACGGCGGCCGGCGTCACGGCGCCGGCGATTCGCGCGCGGGCGCCGTTCGATCTGGTCTTCGCCAATATCCTGCTCGAACCGCTGCAGCGCCTCGCTTCGCCGCTCGCCAAGGTCGTCGCGCCGGGCGGCCGCGTCGTGCTGTCCGGCCTTCTCACCGCGCAGGCCAACGCCGCGCTCGCCGCCTATCATGCGTTTCGCCTTGAACGGCGGATCGCGCTCGACGGCTGGACGACGCTGGTGCTCAAGCGCGGCAGATGAGCCGCCCGCGAAGTTGCTCGATGTCAGCAAGGCCCCTAGATTGCTCGGCATGTTCGAGGCGCATTTTCAATCGTTCGAGGATCGCGGCGCCCGCGGCGACGGCGCGCCGCGGCTCGCGGCGTTGCGGGCGGAGCTGAAACGGCGCGGACTGGACGGCTTCATCGTGCCGCGCGCCGACCGCTATCAGAACGAATATGTGCCGCCGTGCGCCGAGCGGCTCGCGTGGCTCACCGGCTTCACCGGCTCGGCCGGCGCCGCCATCGTGCTCGCCGACCGCGCCGTGCTGTTCGTCGACGGCCGCTACACGGTGCAGGCCGGCGAGGAAGTCGACAGCAGCCTGTTTACTATCGAACACTTGGTCGAACGCCCGCCGACGCAATGGATCGAGGACAATCTGCCGGCCGGCACCACGCTCGGCTATTCGCCGTGGCTGCATACCGTCGACGGCGCCGAGCGGCTTGGCAAAGCCTGCGAAGCCGCCGGCGGCAGTCTCGTGGCCGTCGCCGACAATCCGATCGATGTCTGCTGGCGGGACCGGCCGGCGCCGCCGCTCGGCGCCGTAGTGCTGCATGACCTGCGCTATGCCGGCGAGGACGCGCCGGCGAAGCTCGCACGTGTCCGTGCCGACATGCGGAAACTCAAGGCCGATGCGCTGGTCGTCTCCGATCCGCAAGCGGTGTGCTGGTTGTTCAACATCCGCGGCAGCGATGTCCCGCACACGCCGGTGATGCTGGCTTTCGCGCTGGTGCCGCAGGAGGGGCGGCCATCGCTCTACATCGACGGCGGCAAGCTCGGCAACGATGTCCGGCCCCGGCTCGAGGAGCTGGCCGAGGTGCGCGCGCCCCAAAATTTCGCGGGCGATCTCGCCGCGCTCGGCAAGGCGCAGCGCGCGGTGCGGCTCGATCCGGCTGCGTGTCCCGAGGCGATCGCGCGGCTCATCGCCGACAACGGCGGCAAGATCGTGCGCGGCAGCGATCCGATCGCGCCGCTGAAGGCGGTCAAAAACGCGGTCGAGATCGCGGGCGCGCGCGCCGCGCAATTGCGCGACGGCGTCGCGGTGACGCGCTTCCTTGCCTGGTTCGACCGCGAAGCGCCGAGCGGACAGTTGACCGAAATCGATGCGGTCGAGGCTTTGGAGAGCTTCCGCCGCGACACCGGGCTCCTCAAGGATGTCTCGTTCCCGACCATCGCCGGCGCCGGGGCCGACGGCGCCATTGTGCATTACCGCGTCACCCGCAACAGCAACCGCCGCATCGCGCCGGGCGAGCTGTTTCTCGTCGATTCCGGCGGCCAATATGAAGACGGCACCACCGATATCACGCGCACCATCGCCGTCGGCACGCCGAGCGCGGAGATGCGGAGGAATTTCACCCTGGTGCTCAAGGGCCACATCGCGATCGCGCGCGCGGTATTTCCCGACGGCACCACCGGCGCGCAGCTCGACACTTTGGCGCGGCAGTTTCTGTGGCGGGCGGGCCTCGACTTCGATCACGGCACCGGGCACGGCGTCGGCAGCTATCTCTCGGTGCATGAAGGACCGGCGCGCATCTCCAAGCTTGGCGGTGCGCCGCTCAAGCGCGGCATGATCCTGTCCAACGAGCCGGGCTATTACCACGCCGGCGCCTACGGCATCCGGATCGAGAATTTGGTTCTCGTCGCCGAGGCCGCGCCGGTCGCCGAAGCGGAAAAACCGCTGAATGCCTTCGAGACCTTGACGCTGGCGCCGATCGACGTGCGGCTGATCGAGCCGCGCTTGCTGAGCGCCGACGAGATCGTCTGGCTCGCCGCCTATCATGCGCGCGTGCGCGAGACGCTGGCGCCGTTCCTAGATGCCGCGACCCGCGACTGGCTCGCCGCGGCGACGACGCTGCTGGCGGTCGACTGAAATCCCGCTGCAGCGGCTTCGGCGCGCAAATGCCGCGAAATGGCGGCAATGGAACTTTTCACCGGGAGCGACGTTTTTTCGCAGGCTTGAATTTTGCGACCGTGGCTCATCGGCACGCCGCTTCGGCTTTGCCGAGACAGGTCAGAAGCGAGGCGACGTCATGCTTTCAACAATACTGATTATCGTTCTTATTCTGCTGTTGATCGGCGCGTTGCCGACTTGGCCCTATAGCGCCGGCTGGGGCTATTACCCCGGCGGCGGACTGGGCTTGATCCTGGTGATCGTCATCATCCTGGCGTTGATGGGACGACTATAACGTCAGCCGATGAGCTTCGCCCATTCGTCTTCGGTCAGCACCGTGACGCCGAGTTTCTTGGCATCGGCGAGCTTCGAGCCGGCGCCCGGGCCAGCGACGACGTAATCGGTCTTTTTCGATACCGAGCCCGAAACTTTGGCGCCGAGCCGTTCGGCCGAGGCCTTGGCTTCGTCGCGCGTCATTGTCTCCAGCGTGCCGGTGAACACTACGGTCTTGCCGGCCACCTTCGAATCGCCGCGCGGCTTCTCGGCATCGCGGATGCGCACTTGCGCGGCGAGCCGCTCGATGCGGCGGCGGTTATGCGCCTCGCCGAAATAATCGTGAAGGCTCTCGATCACCGTGTCGCCGATCTGGTCGAGCGCATCCATCTCTTCTTTGGTCTCGGTGTCGTCCTTGGCCAGCTTGAGGCAAGCGGCATGAAAGGCCTCCCAGCTGCCGTAGCCGCGGGCCAACGCGACCGCGGTTGTCTCGCCGACATGGCGGATGCCGAGCGCATAGATGAAACGTTCCAGCGAGATATCGCGCCGCGCCGCGATGGAATTGAACAGGTTGCGCACCGAGGTCTCGCCGTAGCCTTCGACCTCTTCGAGATGGATTCTCTCGCCGGTCTCGCGTAGCACGAGTTTCCCGTTTCGCTCGGGCAGCGTGAAGATATCCGCCGGCTCCTTGATCCATTCCTGCGCGTAGAAAAATTCGATCTGCTTTTCGCCGAGCCCGTCGATATCGAAGGCGCGGCGCGAGACGAAATGCTTGAGATGCTCGACGGCCTGGAACGGACAGGCGAACTCGCCGGTGCAGCGCGCGACGGCGCTTTCTTCGCCGGTCGCGGTCTCTTCCCGCACCACCTCGGTCTTCAGCTCGCAGGGGCATTTTTTCGGGACGGGGAATTCCTTGGTGCCGCGCGGCTTGCCCTCGACGACGCCGAGCACCTGGGGAATGACGTCGCCGGCGCGTTGGATTTGCACGGTGTCGCCGATGCGAACGCCGAGCCGGGCGATTTCGTCGAAATTGTGCAGTGTCGCATTCTGCACCACGACGCCGCCGACCGTCACCGGTTCGAGCTTGGCGACCGGCGTGAGCGCGCCGGTTCGGCCGACCTGGATCTCGATGTCCTTGACGACGGTGATCGCTTTCTCCGCGGGGAACTTGTGCGCGATCGCCCAGCGCGGCGAGCGCGACACGAAGCCGAGCCGTTCCTGCCAGTCGATGCGATCGACCTTATAGACGACGCCGTCGATATCGTAGTCGAGGCTCGCCCGTTGCGCTTCGATCTCGCGATGGAATTTCAGCAAGGCCTCGACGGACCGGCACATTTTAGTCAGCGGATTGGTCTTGAAGCCGCAATGCTCGAACCATTTGATCATGCCGGACTGCGTGTCCGCCGGCATTTCGCTCATCTCGCCCCAGCCATAGGCGAAGAAGCCGAGCGGCCGCGATGCGGTGATCGAGGGATCCTTCTGCCGCAGCGACCCCGCGGCGGAATTGCGCGGGTTGGCGAAAATCTGCCCACCGGTCTCGGCTTGGCGTTTATTGAGAGCGAGAAAGGCATGCTTGGTCATGTAGACCTCGCCGCGCACCTCGCACACCGGCGGAATGCCTCGGCCTTTGAGCCGCTGCGGCACGTCCTCCAGCGTTTTGATGTTGGCGGTGACGTCCTCGCCTTCGGTGCCGTCGCCGCGCGTCGCGCCGGTAACGAATTCGCCACCCTCGTAGCGGAGCGACATCGACAGACCGTCGATCTTCGGCTCGGCGGAAAACGCGACTTCCTCGTCCTCCGGCAGGCGCAGGAAGCGGCGGATGCGACCGACGAAATCGGCGACGTCCTCTTCGACGAAGGCATTGTCGAGCGAGAGCATCGGCACCGCATGGCGGACCTTGGCGAAGCGCGCCGACGGCGCCGCGCCGACTCTTTGGGTCAGGCTTTCCACCGTGCGCAGCTTCGGGAAGCGGGCTTCGATTGCGTTGTAACGCTGGCGCAGCGCGTCGTAGGCGGCATCCGAAACCGTAGGTGCGTCGTCCTGATAATAACGGCGATCGTGCTCGGCGATCTCGGCGGCAAGCCGCGCGTGTTCCGCCGCGGCCTGCTTTTCGGTCAGCGTGTCCACAGGAGATTCGGACTTTTCGTGACGAGCCATGGACTTCAACTAGCCGACTTCAACCAGCTGCGCGAATGAGACGCTCCGCGGCGGCGCGGGCTTCGGCGGTGATTTCGGCGCCGGCGAGCATGCGTGCGATCTCCTCGCGGCGGCGCTCGCCCTCGAGCTCGCCGACGCGGGTAGCGACCCGCTTGCCCTTGGCCAGCGCATCCTTGGTGATGAGATAATGCCGGTCGGCGCGCGCCGCCACCTGCGGCGCATGGGTGACCGCGATCACCTGGACGCCGGAGGCGAGCCGCGCCAGCCGCACGCCGATGGCGTCGGCCACCGCGCCGCCGACGCCGGTATCGATCTCATCGAACACAAGCGTCGGCGCCGAGCCGCGGTCGGCGAGCACGACCTTGAGCGCGAGCAGGAAACGCGCAAGCTCGCCGCCGGAGGCGACTTTCATCATCGGCCCGGGGCGCGTGCCGGGATTGGTCTGCACCCAGAACTCGACGCGATCGAGACCGTGCGGGCCTTCGCTTTCGCTTTCGATCTCGGTGGAGAATTTCGCGCGTTCGAGCTTGAGCGGCTTCAATTCGGCATTGACGGCCTTGTCGAGCTTCCCTCCGGCGCGCCGGCGGGCCGCCGACAGCGCCTGCGCCGCCGCGCGATAACGCGCGGTGGCTTGTTCGGCTTCGCGCTCGAGCGCGGCGAGTCGCTCGGCGCCGGCATCGATCAAGGCGAGGTCGCCGTCATAGCGGCGCGCCAGGGCGGCAAGCTCGTCGACCGGCACATTGTATTTGCGCGCCGCCGCGCGCAGCGCAAACAGGCGTTCCTCGATCCGCTCAAGCTCGGCCGGATCGTATTCAGCGACCCGCAACGCGTGCTCGAGCTGGCCGCGGGCCTCTTCCAGGGCGGTCAGCGCGGTATCGATCGCCTTCACTGCCGGCTCGATCAGCGCCGGCGCCTGCGCGGCGCGGCGTTCGAGACGGCGCACCGCGGCGGCAAGCGGTGTTACCGCCGAGTTCGGGCCGGAGACCGCGTCATGGGTGGCGCGCAAATCGTCGGCGACTTTTTCCGCCTGCATCATCGCGGTGCGCCGCTCGGCAAGGGATGTTTCTTCGCCGGACTGCGGGTTCAGCCGGCCGAGCTCCTCGACGGCGTGGCGCAGCCACTCGGCCTCGCGCTTGGCGCGCTCAACGTCGGCGCGATGGCGCTCGACCGCAACGTCACGCGCGCGCCGCTCGTCCCATAGCCGGGCCACTTCCACGGCGTCGGCATCGCTGCCGCCATAGGCGTCGAGCAAGGCGCGATGCGTCGCACCGTCGACGAAAGCGCGCTCGTCGTGCTGGCCGTGAATCTCGACCAGCGCCGTGCCCAGCGCGCGCAAGACCTGGACGCTGACCGGCTGGTCGTTGACGAAGGCGCGGGTGCGGCCGTCGGCGAATTGCGTCCGGCGCACGATCAGCTCGTCTTCGCCGACCAGATCGTTGTCGGCCAGCACGCGGCGTGCCGGATGATCCTTGGCGACGTCGAAAGCGGCGATCACCTGGCCGTGCTCGGCACCCTCGCGCACCAGCGCGGCGTCGCCGCGGGCGCCGAGCGCCAGCGCGAAGGCGTCGAGCAGGATCGACTTGCCGGCGCCGGTCTCGCCGGTCAATGCGGCAAGCCCGACGCCGAAATCGATGTCGAGCCGGTCGATCAGAACGATGTCGCGAATGGAAAGGCGAGCCAGCATCGGACTACGGACAAGGAGGACAGACGACGGATGAGATTACGTCCCGATTCTATGCCTGATTCTGCTCTCTGTCGTCCGTTCCCTGTCGGCCGTCCTGCGTCAGCCGCTTTGTGGCGCGCTGGCCAAGCCGATTTTCTGGAAGGCGCGGCTGATCCAGGACCCTTTGTTCTCGGTGGTCGGTTCGCCGCCGGCGTTCTTCACGAGATTATAGGCATCCTTGTACCAGGGGCTGTCCGGAAAGTTGTGGCCGAGCACGGCGGCCGCGGTCTGCGCCTCGTCCATGATGCCGAGCGCCACGTAGCATTCGCTCAAGCGTTCCAGCGCCTCCTCGACATGGCGGGTGGTCTGATATTGCGTCACCACGACCTTGAAACGGTTGATGGCGCCGACGAAGTCGCGCTTCTTCTCGTAGAAGCGGCCGATATCCATTTCCTTGCCGGCGAGCTGATCGCGCGCCATGGCGATCTTTTTCTGCGCGGCAAGGGCATATTCGCTCTGCGGATATTTGCGCACCACCTCTTGCAGCGCGTCGATCGCCTTGGTCGCGCGCTCCTGGTCGCGCGAAACGTCGAGAATCTGATCGTAGTAGGATTCGCCGATGAGGTATTGGGCGTAAGCCGCATCGGGGCTGGCGGGATGCAGCGTGATGTAGCGCTTCGCCGAGTTGACGCAATCGTCGTATTCCTCGGCCTGATAATACGCATAGGCCGACATCAAGAGCGATTTGCGCGCCCAATCCGAATACGGATCCTGGCGGTCGACTTCGTCGAATTTCTTCGCCGCGCCTTTGTAGTCACCCTTGCTGTTGAGAAGATAAAGGCCCTGATTGTAGAGCATGTCGGGCGGATCGTCGGGAACGTAGTCGTTGCTCTTGTCCTTGAAGAAGCTGCAGCCCATGAGCGGCGCGGCGACGAGCGCCAGCGCCAGGCACGCCGACAGGGTGCGCAGCCTGGAACCGAATCCCGGCGATCCTCGTAATCGCAACATCATGAGCGCAGTTCGATCCCCCGCTGGTGCGTCATTCTACGCCCCCAGATCAGCGTGAACGCACCGCAGCCCTATGACAATACAGCAATTATGGTCGACAATCGGCCTGGAATAAGGCGTAAAAGTTAAGAGGCTGAGGGGGGGTCAGGAGACTTCGGGACCGTAGGCCGGGCTGGTAAAGGCGGCCGGAAGGTCGGCATGGCCGCGCGGGCGGCGGGTTTCGGGCATATCGACATAGGCCCAGGCGCTGCGATCGGCCATGAGCGCAGTGAGCACGGCGTGATTGAGCTTGTGGCCGCCGCGCACTGAACGGTAGGCGCCAAGGAGCGGCGCGCCGGACAGCGCCAAGTCGCCAATCGCATCGACCGCCTTATGGCGCACGAACTCGTCGGGAAAACGCACGCCCTCCGAATTGAGTACACGATTTTCCGCGATGACGACGGTATTTTCCAGCGAGGCACCGAGCGCATAGCCGGCGCTCCATAGCTTCGACACGTCGCGCATGAAGCCAAAGGTGCGGGCGCGCGCGAGTTCGCGGCGGAACAGATCCGGCTCGACATCCATCGCGAACGTCTGGCGGCCGATCAGCGGATGATCGAATTCGATTTCCGTCTCGATGCGCAGCCCGCGTAGATGCGGCCGCAGCTCGCCGTAGCTGTCGCCTTTGGCGACGCGTACCGGCTTGAGCACTTGAATGTAACGGCGCGCGGCAGCCAACGCGACGACGCCGGCCTGATCGATCGCGGCGACAAACGGCTCGGCGCTGCCGTCCATGATCGGTACTTCGGGGCCGTCGACCTCAACCACGGCATTATCGACGCCGAGGCCGTGCAAGGCGGCAAGCACGTGTTCGGTCGTGGAGACTGCCGGGCCGTTGTGGTCCCCGAGCACGGTGGCGAATTCGGTTGCTGTTACCGAGCGATGATGCGCCTTCAATTCGCGGTCAGGCTGACCGTTGACGCCGCAGCGCAGAAAGACAATGCCGGTGTCGGCTTCCGCCGGATGCAAGGTGAGAGTGGCTGGCGAGCCGGAATGAACGCCGATGCCGGTGACCGCGGCATGATCCTTCAGCGTCGTCTGCCGACCGGCGGGTACGCCCCTCATCATGCCCTCGTCCCAACCTTACGGCCCAAACTACGCGATCAAAATTCCGCGCGAACCGATGGCCACCGCGACGTCAAGGGGAACGCATTCTACAATCGGGGACTGGCCAACGAAGCGCCAGAAAACTCGGTCCCCCAACATCCCCCTGCAACGATGGAAACCTTACCGGCGTAGTCCGAACAGGCCAACTCACGCTTTCTTACCGACTGTTACCTTTTTCCGGCCGCAGTCTTGTCGGCTCGTTGCCGCAAAATCCGACAAGCGGTCCGCCAAAATGCACAATCCGCCCCGCCGGGTTGTCTGCGGCGGGACGGATTGGGCAGTGACCAATAGTGATTGTTATCAGTGGCTTAGACCCAGGGACCGAACCAGCCTGGCGGGTCGGCCGCCGCGGCTTTAGCCGACCGTCACTTGGCTTGCCGGCGCAAGAAGGCCGGAATGTCGAGTTGATCCTCGTCCGTAGAGTTATGCACAGGGGCCTGCCGACCGTGCTGGTCGAGCCCCTGCGGCGCCGCGCGGCGGGCGTATTCCGATACCGGCAATTCCTGGCTCGGCGCCTGCCGCGATTCTGGGCGCGGCTGCGACGGCCGCGGCATCGGCCGCCCGGTGAGACGTTCCGGCGATACCGGGCCGCCAACCGGAGCGCCTAGCGGGGCGGCCGGCAAACCGGTTTCCGACTCGTCCTGATCCCGGCGGCCGAGGCCGACGGAGGCCAGCCGCTGCAACAGCGACATCCGTCGCTTTTCGGGATGATCGTCCTCACGCATTTCGCCGCGCCGGGCGCGGATCTCGTTCTGCGCCGGGACCGGCAATTCATCCAGCCGCGGCATGCGCGGCGGCCGCACCGGCAGCCGCTCCGGCTCGGGCGGGATGAATGCCGCGGGTTCGAGAACGTCAGGCTTGCCGGCCGCTTCCGGCTCGCTGGCGGCCGGATCGATGAACAGCGAGGGTTTGGGCGCGAGCGGACGGATCGTGACGTCTTCGACCGCAGCCGCGATCGCCGCCTTGGCGGCCGACTCGATCGACGCGTTCACTGCGGCGGGCGCAGCCGGCGTGATGGACGGCGCCGGGGCCGCGGCTGGAATCGCGGGCGCCACTGGCGCAGCCGACCCGACGGGCGCGGCTGCCGCAGGGCGGGCCGGTTCGGTCCGCGGGGCGCGCTCGGTGATGCGCTGGTTCTCGGCGCGGATGCGCTGGGCAACCTCCGCCATGCGCGCATCCACCGAAGGGACCAGCGGGCGTTGCGACAAAGCCTGATCGATGCCGGTCGCCACCACCGAGACCCGGATCATGCCGTCGAGACTTTCATCGAAGGTCGCGCCGACGATAATGTTGGCATCCTGGTCGACCTCCTCACGAATGCGCGTTGCCGCCTCGTCGACCTCGTAAAGCGTCAGATCGCGGCCGCCGGTGATGGAAATCAACAAGCCCCTGGCGCCCTTCATCGAGGCGTCGTCGATCAGCGGATTGGAGATCGCGGCTTCCGCGGCGGTGAGCGCGCGTTTCTCGCCCTCGGCCTCGCCGGTTCCCATCATCGCCTTGCCCATCTCGCGCATGACGGCGCGGACGTCGGCGAAATCGAGGTTGATCAGGCCTTCCTTGACCATCAGGTCGGTGATGCAGGCGACGCCCGAATAGAGCACCTGATCGGCCAGCGCGAACGCATCGGCGAAGGTCGTCTTCTCATTCGCCACCCGGAACAGATTCTGGTTGGGAATGATGAGGAGCGTGTCGACGCATTTCTGCAGTTCGGCAATGCCGCCGTCGGCGATGCGCATGCGGCGCTGGCCCTCGAAGTGGAACGGCTTGGTGACGACGCCGACGGTCAGGATGCCGAGTTCCCGCGCGGTCTTGGCAATCACCGGCGCGGCGCCGGTTCCGGTGCCGCCGCCCATGCCCGCGGTGACGAAGCACATATGCGCGCCGGAGAGATGGTCGCGAATTTCATCGATGACCTCTTCGGCGGCGGCCCGGCCGACGTCGGGTTGCGATCCCGCGCCCAGCCCCTCGGTGACCTGCACGCCCATCTGGACGACGCGCTCGGCCTTCGACATCGTGAGCGCCTGGGCGTCGGTATTGGCCACCACGAAGTCGACGCCTTGCAGGCCGGCGCTGATCATGTTGTTGACCGCATTGCCGCCGGCGCCGCCGACACCGAAGACGGTGATGCGCGGTTTCAGCTCTCGGATATCGGGAATGTTCAGATTGATGGTCATGGTTGCCTCTTGTTCCTCGCGCGAGCGTCGCTCACGCGGGCCTTCAAACAGTCCTGCCCCGTCCGGTCCGCCACCGGCCGCTTCGATTTTCTAGCTTCGCGAGCGGGGGCCATCAGAAACTCTCGCGAAGCCATTGTCCGACACGGGTGAAATAGCCGCCCGTGCCCGTCGTCAGATGCCGCTTGCGCCGCGCCTCGAAATGCTCGAGATGCGCGGCTTGCGGATAAACCAAAAGACCGGCGGCGACGGCGAAGGCTGGGCCTTTGGCCGACTCCGGCGCTCCGGCGATGCCGAGCGGCCGCCCGATGCGTACTGGCCGGCCCAAGATTCGCGAGGCCAGATCCGGCAGTCCGGTCAATTGGCTCGCGCCGCCGGTGAGGATGACGTGGCCGCGCCGGTCCGCCGCGAGCGAGGTCGCGGCAAGCCGGTCGCGCACCATTTCGAGAATTTCTTCGACGCGCGGCTTGATGATGCCGACCAGCGCCGCGCGGGAGACGAATTGCGCCTGTTCGCGCTCGTCCTCGCTCAGCGGCGGCACAGTGATCATGTCGCGCTCATCCGACCCCCCGGCGAGCACACTGCCATAAAGCGTCTTGATTCGCTCGGCGTCGGCGATTCTGGCGTTCAGCCCACGAGCAATATCCATCGTGACGTGCTGGCCGCCGAGCGCGAAGCCTTCCAAATGGACGCAGCGACCGCCCAGGAATACCGCCATCGTGGTGGTGCCGGCGCCCAGATCGACGACGGCGGACCCGAGATCCGCCTCGTCGTCGGCAAGAACGGCAAGACCGGCGACATAAGGGGAAGCCACCATGGCCTCGATTTCGAGATGCGCTCGCTCGGCCGCGAGCATCAGATTGCGTGCGGCGGCGACGTCGGTCGTGGCAACGTGCATATGAACGCCGAAGCGCGAGCCGAGCATGCCACGCGGGTCGCGCACGCCATCGACGCCGTCGATCGAATAGGCGACCGGCAGCGAATGCAGCACAGCACGGCCATCTCTGAGAGAATGGCGGCTGCCGGCGGCCAAGACGCGGGCGATGTCGCCATTGGAGACGGCGGAGCCGACAATGTCGACGTCCGCCGCGAACAGTTCGCTGGCAAGCCGGCCGGCCGACAGCGACAGCACGACGGATTCGATCTCCACGCCGGCCATGCGCTCGGCCGCATCGACGGCGCGGCGAATGGCGTCCTCGGCTTGCGCGAGATTGACGACGCTGCCGGCTTTCATGCCGCGCGCATTGGTATGGCCGAAGCCGACGACCTCGATGGCATGGCTGCGGCGCGTCAGGACCTGCTGCGGCTCTTGCGGCCGCAACCGCGCGATCAGGCAGACGACCTTGCTCGAGCCGACGTCGAGCGCCGCCACCAGCGCGCTGCGCCGCGGCGAAATCGGCTTCATCTTCGGCGTCAGGCCGTAGCGGAGGGCGTTCATGCGTCGCCCCCTTTCTTCTTTTTCATCATGGCCTTGGCCGCTTCGTCGCGAGCGGCGGCGGCGTCGTCGGACAAGCGCACGGTGACGCGATCAGGCAAGCGCAAATCGACCACGGTGATGTCGCGCGACAGAAGCTTCTTGTCGCGGTCAAGCGCCACCAATCGGTCGAGCGCGGCGGCGATATCGGCTTCCGGCAATTGGACGTTGACGCCGTTGGTCAGCCGCAAATCCCAGCGCCGATCGGCCACCAGGATCGAAGCGCGCAGCGCCGAGCGGATATCCGGATAGCGATCGACGACGGCGAGAAAGTCCTTGGCTTGGCGCTCCGCATCGCGGCCGACGACAAGCGGCAGGCCGAGATAGCGGTTCTCGACGAAGGGCTCGAGCACGGTGCCGTCGGCGGCGATGACGCTGAGCCGGCCGTTCTTCTGCCACAGCGCGAAAGCGTGACGTTCGGTGATCGTGATCTGCAGCCGGTTCGGATAGAGCTTGAGGACGGCGGCGTCAGCGATCCACGGATTTGCCAACAGCCGCTTGCGCGCCGCATCGGCGTCGAGAAAGAGCAGCGAGGCGCGCCCGGTGACGCCGGCGGTGGTGAGGATTTCCTCGCGGCTGACTTCCTTCTCGCCGGAGATCGAGATCGCCGCGATGCGAAAGCCGAGCGTGTTGGCCGCCAGGTCGCGCGCGTCCTTGGTCCAATCGAGCACCGCAGGGATGTGCTGGCCGGCGACCGCGCCATAAGCGAGCGTGCCGGCGATCAGCAGAATCGATCCGACGACCCCGGCGCCGCGCGGTAGATGCGCGACTTTGGCCGCCCAGCGTCCAATCAGCCGGCGATAACTCGAAGATGCGAGCAAGAACCTGCCGTGGCGACGCGACTGATCGGTCGGCGCACGGGCGCGACCCGGCTCGTCATGCGGCGCGCCGTTCCCCCTTGCAGCTGATTGCCCCGACCGCGTCAGCGGTTGGTCGAGGCGTCCTCCACCATCCATTGCACCAGCTCATCGAACGTGATGCCCGCGTAGGCGGCAAGCTCGGGTACGAGCGAGGTCTCGGTCATCCCCGGTTGAGTATTGACCTCAAGACAGATCAGCTTTCCCGTCCCCCGATCGTCATAGCGAAAGTCCGCCCGGCTCACGCCGCGGCAGCCAAGTGCGCTATGGGCAGCAAGGCTCAATCTGCGGACTTCCTGGTAAACATTCGGTAAAATCGGCGCCGGTAGCAGGTGCCGGGAGCCGCCCGCGGCGTATTTCGCCTCGTAATCGTAGAACCGCGTCGCCGGCACGATCTCGATGACGTCGAGCGCCCGGTCGCCGAGCACCGCGCAGGTGATTTCCTTGCCGGGGATGTATCGCTCCACCATCACGGTGTCGCCGAACGTCCAGTCATCGCGGTAAAGCTCCTGGGGCGGGTGCGCCTGCTCCTCGGTGACGATGAAGACGCCGACGCTCGAGCCCTCGGCTACGGGTTTGATGACGTATGGCGGGGCCATGACATGGGCCTTTGCCGCCTCGAGCCGCGACACCACCCGATCCTCGGCGACCGGCACGCCGGCGGCGCGAAACAGCGCCTTGGCGTAGTGTTTTTGCATGGCGAGCGCGGAGGCGAGCACGCCGGAATGGCTGTATGGAATGTCGAGGATTTCGAGGAGACCCTGCAAAGTGCCGTCCTCGCCGGGCCGGCCATGGAGCACGTTGAGCGCAACGTCGGGCCTGGCAGCGGTCAAAGTCGCGGCAATGTCGCGGCCGACGTCGATCGGCGTGACTTGATAGCCGCGGCGGCCGAGCGCCTCGGCACAGGCTTTGCCGGAGCGCAGCGAGACCTCGCGCTCGGCCGACCAGCCCCCCATCAAAACGGCGACGTGCTTGGGCATAGCTCTCCGCTAGCTGCCTTCAGCCGCTGATTCGCTGGGACACCAATAGAATCGACAATTGGCGAAAAATCGAGAGTCTCGAGACTTATTTCGGCATGTCCGCGCTTCGGTTCGGCAGGCCGATCCGCTTGATCTCCCATTCGAGATCGACGCCGGACTGGTCCTTCACCCGCTGCCGGACGGTTTCGCCGAGCGTCTCGATGTCGGCGGCGGTGGCGTCGCCAAGATTGATCAGGAAATTGCAATGCATCTCCGAGACCTGCGCGCCGCCTTGGCGCAAGCCGCGGCAGCCGGCGGTATCGATGAGTTGCCAGGCTTTGTGGTTGGGAGGGTTCTTGAAGGTCGAGCCGCCGGTGCGGCTCTTGATCGGCTGCGTCGCTTCGCGCGACTCGGTGATCTTGTCCATCGCGGCGGCGATGGCGGCGGGTTCGCCGCGCGTGCCGGCGAATAATCCTTGCGTAAAGATGTAATCGTCCGGCGCGCCGCAGTGCCGATACGTGTAATGCATCTCGGCATTGCTCAGGACGTGAATGCGGCCGCGCCGGTCGACGGCGCGCGCCTCGATCAACGCGTCCTTGGTCTCGCGGCCATAGGCGCCGCCGTTCATGCGCAAGGCGCCGCCGACGCCGCCGGGAATGCCGCGCATGAACTCCAAACCGGCGAGGCCGGCCTCCTGCGCCGCGCGCGCCACCTTCACGTCGGGCACCGCGGCGCCCGCCCGCACGCGCGTGGCTTCGATGGCGATTTCATTAAAGCCGCGGCCGAGCCTGATCACGACGCCCGCTACGCCGCCATCGCGCACGATCAGATTGGAGCCGAGTCCGATGACGGTGGCCTCGATCTCGCCAGGCAGATTGGCCAGGAAATAAGACAGATCGCCTTCGTCCTCGGGCATGAACAGAAGCTGGGCCGGACCGCCGACGCGAAACCACGTCAGCTCCGCAAGCGGTTGATTGACGAGCAGCCGGCCGCGCAGATCCGGCATGGCCTTTTTGAGACCCGGCACGAGATCGGGAAACGCCATCAAACGGCTCCGGCCGCCGCCAGTTCGCCGGGCAGCGCATAGGCCCATTGCGTGATCGAGCCGGCGCCGAGGCAGGCGACGTAGTCGCCGGGCCGCGCGGTCGCTGCGATCAGCGAAGCGAGCTTTTCCGGGCTTTCGAGCGCGACGACGTGCCGGTGTCCGTGGGTGTGCAAGCCCTGCACCAGGGAATCGCGATCGGCGCCGGCGATCGGCGCTTCGCCAGCCGGATAGACATTGGCGACGATCACCACGTCGGCATCATTGAAGCAGGTGCAGAATTGCTCGAACAAGGCCTGAAGCCGCGTATAGCGATGCGGCTGCACCACGGCGATAACCTGGCCTTTGGTCGACTCGCGCGCGGCGCGCAGCACGGCCGCGATCTCGACCGGGTGGTGACCGTAATCGTCGATGATGGTGACGCCGTTCCAGGTGCCGGTCTTGGTGAAGCGCCGCCGCACGCCGCCGAATTTGGCGAGTGCGTTGCGGATGACGTCGTCGGCGACGCCGAGCTCGTGGGCGACCGCGACCGCCGCAGTCGCATTGAGCGCGTTGTGCCGTCCCGGCATCGGCAGCGCTAGATTCTTGATTTCGTGCAACGGCCGACCAGGGCGTTCGCGCAGCACGATGGTGAACAGCGATGTACCGCCGGCGTGCGAAACGTCGGTGAGCCGAACATCGGCTTGCGGGTTCTCGCCGTATGTGATGATGCGATGATCCTCGATCTTTCCGACCAGGGTTTGCACGACCGGATGATCGGTGCACATCACCGAGAAGCCGTAGAACGGCACGTTCTCGACAAAGGCGCGGAACGCGTCCTGCACGGCGTCGAAGGTCTTGAAGTGGTCGAGATGCTCGGGATCGACATTGGTGACGATGGCAACGTCAGCCGGCAGCTTGAGGAACGTGCCGTCGGATTCGTCGGCTTCGACCACCATCCAGTCGCCGGCGCCGAGCCGCGCATTGGTGCCATAGGCATTGATGATGCCGCCGTTGATCACCGTCGGATCGAAGCCGCCGGCGTCGAGCAGCGCCGCCACCATCGACGTGGTCGTGGTCTTGCCGTGGGTGCCGGCGATGGCGACGCAGCTTTTCAGCCGCATCAGTTCGGCCAGCATTTCGGCGCGCCGTACCACCGGCAGCCGCTGCGCGCGTGCGGCGATCAATTCCGGATTGTCGGGTTTGATCGCCGACGAGATGACGACAACCTGCGCGCCGGCCAAGTTCTCCGCCGCGTGACCGATCGCGATCTTGACGCCTTTGTCGCGCAGCCGCTTGACGTTGGCGCTGTCGGCCTGGTCGGAGCCCTGCACGCTATGGCCGAGATTCACCAGCACCTCGGCAATGCCGCTCATGCCGATGCCGCCGATGCCGATGAAATGCACCGGGCCGATGTCGCGCGGCAGCCTCATGCGGTTCCCCGTATCGCCCTGCCCGGCGTTGTGCCGCGCATTCCCAAGAGCCCTACACCCATCAGAGATATGAATGCCGGAACTAGTCCGGCCAACACCGACAAACACGACCGACAAACAATGTTAAAATTACTGTTTTGTAGCGATTCCCGCCACCCGCAGGAGCAAATCGGTAAGGCGATCGGCGGCGTCGAGCCGGCCCAGGGACCGTGCCGCCGCCGCCATGGCGGCGAGCCGGTTTGGCGCGGCCGCAAGCTTTGCCAATTCGGTGGCGAGGCGGTCCGGGGTGAATTCATCCTGCGCGATCCGGCGTGCGCCGCCGGCGCGGTCGAGCATGCCGGCGTTGGCGAATTGATCCTGATCGATGGCGTGCGGCAGCGGCACCAGGATCGCGGGCCGGCCGATGGCTGCAAGTTCGGCAACGGTGGAAGCGCCGGAGCGTGCGACCACCAGATGGCTCGCCGCCATGCGCGTCGGCAGATCGACGAAAAACGGTGCGATCTCGGCGGCGACCGAGACCTTTTCATAGGCGCTACGAACGCGCTCCACGTCTTCGTCGCGGGCCTGCTGGACGATGGCGAGGCGGCGGCGCAAGCCGGCATCCAGCCGGCCGACCGCCGCCGGGACGATATCGGCCATGACGCGCGCGCCCTGGCTGCCGCCGAAGACGAGGAGCCGAAACGGGTCCGCCACCGCGGGATAGGGCGTTGCCGCGGCAGCGACAACCGCGGCCCGAACCGGATTACCGGTCAGCGTCGCCTTCAGAGCCAAGCGGGGCTCATTGGCGAAGACGTCCGGAAATGTCGTGGCAATCGCGGAGACGCGGGGCGCCAACAGCCGGTTGGCGCGGCCGATGACGGCATTGGCGTCATGAATGAGGCTCGGCACGCCCCGCCAGGTCGCCGCCAGCACTGGCGGTATGGTCGGGTAGCCGCCGAAACCGATGACTGCCGCCGGCTTGAGGCGGCCGATCAGCGCCCAGGCCTGTATGAAGCCGACGCCGAGCACGGCTGCAGTGCGCGTCAGCGCGACGGGGTTGCGGCCGCGCAAGGTGGCGCTGGCAACCACATGGACAGCGTCTTGCGCAAAAGCGCCGCCGAAGCGCGCGGCGCGATGGTCTGTCGCCAGATGAACCGCAATGCCGCGCGCCGCCAAGGCGGTCGCCAGCGCTTCGGCCGGGAACAAATGTCCGCCGGTGCCGCCGGCCGTCACCAGCACCGGCCGGGCAGCCGGCGCCGCCATCACGCCGGACTCGCGGCCAGCAGGATATCGCCGGCGAGCTTGGCGCGCGGCCGCTCGCGGGTGAGCGCCAGCAGCATGCCCATGCCGTACGCCAGCGAGATCAGCGAGGAGCCGCCGTAGGACACGAATGGCAAGGTCATGCCCTTGGCCGGCATCAGATGCAGATTGACCGCCATGTTGATGGTCGACTGCAAGCCGAACAGGATGGCAAGGCCTGCGGAGGCAAAGCGGATGAAGGGGTCGTCGGTGCGCATCGCCTTGATCAGGGCTCGGATGACGATGAAGGCGAACAGCGCGACCAGAATAAGGCAAAGCACGACGCCGAATTCCTCCGCGGCGACGGCGAAGATGAAATCGGTATGGCCCTCGGGCAAGATGCGCTTGATGGTGCCTTCACCCGGACCGCGGCCGAACCAGCCGCCGCGCAGGAACGATTCGGTGGCGACATCGATATTGTAGCTGTCGCCGGAGGCCGGGTTGAGGAAGCGGTTGATGCGCTGGGCGACGTGCGGCACGGTGAAGAACGCCACCGTCAGCCCGACGCCGGCGGTGCCGGCGAGCCCCATGACCCAGATGAGCCGCATGCCCGCCATATAGAACAGCGCGCCCCACACCAGCGAAATCAGCATGGTCTGACCGAAATCCGGCTGCAGCACCAAGAGCGTGACGACGACGATCAGCAAGGCGAGCGCGATGGAATTGGCCGGCATTTCCGGATGTTTCGCCGTCTCGCCGAACAGCCAGGCGATCAGGATTACGAAAGCCGGCTTGAGAAATTCCGACGGCTGGATGTTGACGCCGAGAATGACCAGCCAGCGCCGCGCACCTTTGATCTCGGCGCCAAAATGCGGCGTCGCCGCGGTCAAGACCAGGCTGACGATGAAGACGATCAGCGCCACTTTGCGGATGTCGCGCGGCGACAGGAACGAGGTGCCGATCAGCACGGCGCCGGCGGGAATGAGGTAGAGGACCTGGCGATCGACGAAATGAAACGGGTCGAGCCCGATGCGGGCGGCGACCGGCGGACTGGCGGCGAGGCACAGAATGATGCCGCCGAGCATCAAGGCGAACAGCGCCGCGAGCGTCAGGCGGTCGACCGTCCACCACCACTCGGAAAACAGCGTGGGTTGCGCGCGCGAAGCCAAGGCCTTCCCCGAGACGAGTCCCGCGTTAGTGGTGACACCGGGATGGTTTCCAAGGGCTTAAAATGACGCGTCCCGGACGTGTCATTTCACCACCGGCAGCGCCCGCACCAGTTCCCGAAACGCGTCGCCGCGGACCTCGAAATTGCGGTATTGATCGAACGAGGCGCAGGCTGGCGACAGCAGGACCACGGGTTCAGGCGCGCCTGAGGCTTGCGCATCGCGTGCGGCGGCGGTCAGCGCTTTGTCGAGCGTGCCGGAAATTTCGTGGGGAACGGCGGCGCCAAGCGTCGCGGCGAATTCGTCCGCCGCTTCGCCGATCAGATAGGCCTTGCGGATACGCGGAAAAAAGCCGCGCAACGATTCGATGCCGCCGGTCTTCGGCTTGCCGCCGGCGATCCAGAAAATGTCGTTGAAACAGGCCAGCGCCTGCGCCGCGGAATCGGAATTGGTGGCCTTGGAATCGTTGACGAAGAGGGCACGGCCGCGCCGGCTGACTTCCTCCATGCGGTGGGCGAGGCCGGGGAATGAACGCAATCCTTTCTGGATCGCCGCCGCATCGATGCCGAGCGCCAATGCAGCGGCCGTGGCACAGGCGGCGTTCTGGGCGTTGTGCAGTCCGCGCAGCGAGCCGATGCCGCCGAGGTCGGCTATGCGCTGAGGCTCTCCGGCGCCGGCGCGCATGATATTTTGGTCAGCCACGAATATTCCGTCGGCGAGTTTTTGTCGCACTGAAATGCGGACCGGTCGCTTGCGGGAGCGATCAAGTCGATCCGCAATCGCGCGGCTCCACGCGTCGTCAACGCCGACAATCGCGGTGCCATCGCTCGGCACCCCGGCGACGAGTCGTTCCTTCACCGCGGCGTAATGCTCCATACTGCCGTGGCGATCGAGATGATCCTCGGACAGATTGATCAGTACACCGACCGACGGATCGAGCGAGGGCGCGAGCTCGATTTGATAGGACGAGCATTCGATGACATGGACGCGATCCGCTGCCGGCGGCTCGAGCGACAGGATCGCGGTGCCGATATTGCCGCCGAGCTGCGCATCCATTCCGGCTGACGCTGCAAGATGCGCAATCAGTGCGGTCGTCGTCGATTTGCCGTTGGTGCCGGTGATGGCAACGAAGGGCGCGCCCGGAGCGTGACATCTGCGCTCGCGGCAGAACAATTCGATATCGCCGATCACCTCGATGCCGGCTTTTTGTGCGAGCTCCACAACCCAATGCGGCGCCGGATGCGTGAGCGGCACGCCGGGCGCCAGGATGAGGCCTGCGATTTTGCTCCAGTCGATCTGCCGCAGATCGGCGGTGGGAATTCCCGCTGCATTTGCCTTCGCCACGCTCGAAGCATTGTCGTCGAACGCGACGACATCCGCTCCGCCGGCAAGGAGCGCGCTGGCGCTCGCCAATCCCGAGCCGCCCAGGCCGAAAATCGCGACCTTTTTGCCGGCAAAGGTCGTGACCGGAATCACGACGCCGCTACCTCAATTTCAGCGTGGAAAGCCCCGCCAAGGCGAGCACGACGGCGACGATCCAAAATCGAATGACGATCTGCGGCTCGGTCCAGCCGAGCTGCTCGAAATGGTGATGGATCGGCGCCATCTTGAACACGCGCTTGCCGGTGAGCTTGAAGGAAACCACCTGCACGATCACGGAAACCGCTTCGAGCACGAACAAACCGCCGATGACGGCAAGTACGATCTCGTGCTTGGTCGCCACCGCCACCGCGCCGAGCATGCCGCCGAGCGCCAGCGAACCGGTATCGCCCATGAAGATCGAAGCCGGCGGCGCGTTGAACCAGAGGAAGCCCAAACCCGCGCCGAGCACGGCACCGCACAGCACCGCCAGTTCGCCAGTGCCGGCGACATAATGAATTTGCAGATAGTCGGCAAAGACGGTGTTGCCGCAAAGGTAGGAGATCATGCCGAAGCTCGCCGCCGCGACCATGACCGGCACGATGGCGAGGCCGTCGAGGCCGTCGGTCAGATTCACCGCGTTGCCGGCGCCGACGATGATGAACATCGCGAACAAAACGAAGAACCAGCCGAGATTGAGCACCAGCTCCTTGAAAAACGGAAACACCAGCGAGGTCGAGAACGGCACGTGGCCGAGCTCGACCAGGGCGATGCATGCCAGGCCGGCGATGATCGCTTCGATGCCGAGGCGGGTGCGGCCGGCAAATCCGTTGGTCGCCTGCTGCTTGGTGACTTTCAGATAATCGTCGTAAAAGCCCACCAGTCCGAAGCCGAGCGTCACCCACAGCACCACCCAGACGTAAGGGTTGGCGGGGTTGGCCCATAAGAGCGTCGAGACCAGCATGCCGGACAGGATCATCAGCCCGCCCATGGTCGGGGTGCCGGCCTTGGCGATGAGATGCGACTTCGGACCGTCGGCCCGGATCGGCTGGCCCTTGCCCTGCAGCAGTCGCAGCCGGTCGATGATGGTCTGGCCGAACAGGAACACGAACAGCAGCGCGGTGATTACGGCGCCGCCGGTACGGAACGTGATGTAGCGAAATACATTGAGGACGGTGAGCTTGTCCGACAGATCGACCAGCCAATAGAGCATCGCATCAACCTTGTGCGGACGCGCCGGCGAGGGCGCCTTCGATCGCGTCTTCGTCCGAATCCTGGTGCGGGTGGGCCCGTTGCAGCGCCTTGACGATGGGTGCCATACGCGAGCCGAGCGAGCCCTTGACCATGATGGCGTCGCCGGCGCGGATCGCGCGCAGCACCTGCGCTTCCAGCGCGGCTGAGTTCTCTGCATAGCCGCCGCGGCGGCTCGCGGGAAGAGCCTGCCACAGCGCCTGCATCAGCGGACCGCAGCAGAATACCAGATCGACTCCATTGGCGAGCACGGCATCGGTGAGCGCGCGATGCAGCGCGCGGCCTTTCGGCCCCAGCTCCAGCATATCGCCGAGCACGGCGATGCGGCGGCCTTGCGGGCCGATCGGCGCCCGGCCGAGCACTTCGAGCGCCGCCGCCATGGACGCCGGATTGGCATTGTAGCTTTCATCAAGCACCAGCGCCGGGCCGCCGGGAAGCTCGATAGTGATCGGCGCGCCGCGGCCGGAGATCGGCGCAAGCTCGGTGAGCGCCAACGCCGCCAGCGCTAGGTCGGCGCCGACCAGTTCGGCCGCCGCCAGCACCGCGAGCGAATTGATGACGAGATGACGGCCCGGCGCCCCGATCTTGTAGGTCAGTTCGGTGCCGAGAATATTCGCTTGCACGGTCGAGCAGCGCGGCTGCAGCGCGCATTTGACCAGCCGCGCATCGGACGCCTCGTGCTCGCCGAACGAGACGACCCGCGCGACGCCCGCTTCCTTGGCCCGACGCCGCAGATGGGCGAATTGCGCGATGTCGCGGTTGATGATCGCCGCGCCGCCGGGCTCGATGCCGAAGAAAATCTCGGCCTTGGCGTCGGCGATCTTGGTCAGCGAGCCCAGGAATTCCAAATGCACCGGCGCGATCGTGGTGATAATCGCGACATGCGGACGAACCAGCCGCGACAGCGGCTCGATCTCGCCTTCGTGGTTCATGCCCATTTCGAAAACGGCATAGCGCGCGCTCGCCGGGCAGCGCGCAAGCGACAGCGGCACACCCCAGTGGTTGTTGTAGGAGGCGACCGAAGCATGGGTTTCGCCGTCCTTCGACAGCGCCAGCCGCAGCGCTTCTTTGGTTCCGGTCTTGCCGACCGAGCCGGTAACGCCGATCACCTTGCCATGCATGCGCGCCCGCGCGGCGGCGGCGAGCGCGCGCAAACCGGCAAGCACATCGGGCACGACAAGGAGCGTCGCATCGCTCGGGAACTGCGAGCGCCGGTCGGCGGCAATGACGGCGAGCCCCGCTTTCGCCGTCAGCGCCGCCGCCACGAAGTCATGGCCGTCGCGATGCTCGCCATTGATGGCGAAGAATGCTTCGCCCGGCGCAAGGCTGCGACTATCGATGGAGAGGCCGGAGACCGTTTGCGGCAATACGCCGTGGCGTTCGGCGCCCATCGCGTCGGCCATCGCGTCGGTGGTCCACAGCGCGGGCGCGCTCATGCGGCGAGTTCCTTGAGTGCCGTGGCGACCGCCTCATGATCGCTGAACGGTACGATCCGGTCGCCGATGATTTGGCCCGTTTCATGGCCTTTGCCGGCGATCAACAGAACGTCGCCGGAGCGCAGTTCGGCAATGGCGCGCCGGATCGCTTCACGCCGGTCGCCGATCTCGCAGGCGCCGCGCGCCTCAGCCATGATCGCGGCGCGAATCGCGGCGGCATCTTCGCTGCGCGGATTGTCGTCGGTCACGATCACCCGATCGGCTTTGGCGGCGGCAACGGCGCCCATCAAAGGCCGCTTGCCGCGATCGCGATCGCCGCCGGCGCCGAACACCACGACAAGCCGGCCGCCGGCGTAGGGCCGCAACGCGTCGAGCGCCTTGGCCAGGGCATCGGGCTTATGCGCATAATCGACGAAAATCTGCGCGCCGCGACTGGCGCCGACGCGCTCAAGCCGGCCCTTGGCGCCGGAGAGTTGTTCCAGCGCCGCAAACACCAATTCATGAGAGCCACCGGTGGCGACGGCAAGCCCGGCGGCAACAAGCGCGTTCTCGATCTGAAATTCGCCGACCAGCGGCAAGCGCAGCTGGAAATGTTCGCCGTGATATTCGAGCCGCAGCCGCTGCGCGAAACCGTCGACCGCCGCTTGATCGAGGCGAATACCCGTGCCCTTGCGTCCGACGGTCAGGAGCGAAAGTCCGCGGGCTTTTGCCGCCGCCACCACCGCATCGGCATGATCGTGATCGACGTCGATCACCGCCGCAGCGCCGGGCTGCAGCAAATCTTCGAACAGGCGCAGCTTGGCGGCGAGATAGGCCTCGAAGCTCGGATGATAATCCAGATGATCGCGCGTGATATTGGTGAAGCCGCCAGCCGCGATATGCAAGCCGTCGAGCCGGTATTGGTCGAGGCCATGCGATGACGCCTCTATGGCAAGATGGGTGACGCCGTCGGCGGATAGTGTTTCAAGCGAGCGGTGCAGCGCGACGGGATCCGGCGTCGTGAGCGAGCCGTAAGTCTCGCCGCGGGGCGAGACGATGCCGATGGTGCCGATGCTGGCGGCGCGGTAACCGAGTGTGGTCCAGATTTGCCGGGTGAACGCGGCGACCGAGGTCTTGCCGCTGGTGCCGGTGACGGCGGCGATGACGCGCGGCTGACGCGGATAGAATTTGGCCGCCATGAATGCAAGCGCACGGCGGACATTGGGGACGCGCATGAACGCGACATTGCCGGGCAAGGACGTCTGCGGCGGCCGTTCCGCGATGATGGCGATCGCGCCTGCGGCGATAGCCGCCGGCGCGAATTGCAGGCCGTCGGCTTTGCCGCCCGCTATTGCGACGAAGGCGTCACCGGGTTTGACCGCGCGGCTGTCTGCGGTCACCCCGCCGACGTCGAAATCGGCAACGCGGGGGTTGAATTGCGCGTCAGGGGGCAAAATTTCGCGAAGCTTCATGGTCCGGTCGACTTGAATATCGACTTGCTGCAGATCGAATTGGCATAGACCGACTTGGCGTAGATTGTTTCGGCGGCGGATCGATCATGCGGCCAAAACCTTACCTCCGTAAGGCCTACCTGCTTTCCTTCAGTGACGCCAGTATTTGCTGACCGGCGTCCGGCAGGGTCATCCGCGGCGCAATATCGAGAAGCGGCGCGATACGGGACACCACCGCGCCGCCGGTCGGAACGGCATTCCAGCCCGATGTGGTGAAGCCGTGCGTTTGCGGCGTCGCGTGCGGTTCGTCGAGCATGATCAGGAGCAGATAGCGCGGCTTGTCGGCCGGCAGGATCGCCATGAAATCCGTCAACACCTTGCTCTTGGAATAGCGGCCGTTGACAACCTTGTCGGCCGTCCCGGTCTTGCCGCCGATGTAATAGCCGGGAACATCGGCTTTCTCCGCGGTTCCTTTCTCGACATTGAGCCGCATCAGGTAACGCATCATCGTTGAGGTTTCCGGCTTGATGACGCGCTTGCCGAGCTTCTCCGCATCGGCCTCGGAGCGCTTAAGGAATGTCGGCGGAATCAAGATACCGCCGTTCATGATGGCGGCGACGCCCATCGCCGCCTGCAACGGCGCCACCGATAGACCATGGCCGAAGGCGATGGTGGCGGTGGTCAGGTCGCTCCAGCGCTTCGGCACGATCGGCTCGGCGCTTTCCGGCAATTCGGTGCGCAGCCGGTCGAGCTGGCCGAGCTTTTTCAGGAACGCCTGTTGCGCCTGGCTGCCGAGCGACAGCGCCATGCGCGCCGCGCCGATATTCGAGGAGTAGGTGAATATTTCCGGCACGCTGAGAATGCGATGCTGCGCCTCGAAGTCATGGATGGCAAAGCGGCCCATCTGCAGCGGCACGCGGGCGTCGAATTTCGAGTTGAGCGTGACCTTGCCGGAATCAAGCGCCATGGCCACGGTAAACGCCTTGAAAGTCGATCCCATCTCATAGACGCCGGTGGTCAGCCGGTTGATGCGGGACGGATCGAGCGCTTCGCTCGGGTTATTCGGATCGTAGTCCGGTTCAGACACCAGGGCGACGACCTCCCCGGTGCGCACGTTGAGGACGAGGCCGGCGGCGGCAAGCGCGCTGAATTTCGCCCGCGCGGCGACAAGTTCGTCGCGCAGTGCGTGCTGCACGCGCAGATCGACGGCGAGCTGCACCGGAGTCTGCAGGCGGTCGGTCGCGAGACCGGCGAGGTGCAACGCCGCAAGGCCTTGCCCGTCGAGCCATTTTTCGATCCCGGCGATGCCCTGATTGTCGATATTGACGTGTCCGATCAGATGCGAGATTTCGTCGCCGTTCGGATAGTCGCGCTTGTTTTCGTTGAGGAAGCCGATACCGGGAATTCCCTGACGGTAGATCTCACGCTCCTGCTCCGGCGTGATGTCGCGCTTGAGCCAGACGAAGCCGCGCTTGGACGACAGCCGATCGCGCAACTCCTTGGGATCGAGATCGGGCAGGTCGGCGGTCAAAAGCTCCACCGCCTCGTCGACGTCGATAAGCCGGCGCGGCTCGGCATAGAGCGAGGGCACGCGCACGTCGGTCGCCAGGATCATTCCGTTGCGGTCGAGAATGTCAGGTCGCGCCGTGGCCACCGCGTCGCTCGACACCACGCGATGCGTGGTGTGTTCGTCGGCCTGGATCGCGAACATGACCAGCCGCGCCGAGATGATGGCATAGACGAGGGCGAAGCCGATGATGGCGAGGCCGATGCGCGTCCGTGCCTTGGCGCTGCGGTCGAGATCCTTGCCGTAGAGTAGCTTGCGGATAAGCCATTGCCGCCAGGGAATGTCGCGTGGACGAATTCCGGGGGCCGGCGCGAATGTGTCCGCAGTCGCGCTCATTCTCGCGCTCCAGGGGCGCCGATTGTCGATGCGGCCGGCGTTTCGCCGATACGAGCTCCCGCCGCCGGGATCGTTCCGGTCGTCGCGAATGCGCGGGGCTCCTCGAAATTCTCGATCATCCCGCCGATCGGATCGGCGCTGGCGGTGACATTTTGCGGCGGCCGCTCGGGCAGGTGATCGAGCGTGTCGAATTGCGTCGGCGCGATGATTTTGAGATGCAGAAAGCGCTTGGCCAGCGCCTCGATACGCGCCGGATTGTCGAGTTCGCCCCATTCGGCGCGCAGCGACGCGATCTGGTCGCGTTCGTGGCGTACTTCGCTGCGTAGCTTGGCGAGATGCTCGGCTTGAACCGTGGCGTCGAACTTGATGCGATAGACCCAGGCGGCAGAGAGCACGAGCACCGCAATCACGGCGAAGTTGAGTATGCGGAGGATCATGGCCGTCCCCGCATGATGGCGGCGAGCGACGGCAGGCGCGGCAGCAGGCTTTCGATTGCGGACTGGCGCGGTGGCGCGTCGGTGCGCTCGGCGGCACGCAGCTTGGCCGAGCGGGCGCGCGGATTGGCGGAAATCTCGGCGTCCTCCGGAGTCTCCGGTCGTCGGGTCAAGACACGGAAGGTCGGCGGCGGCGCCGCGACGGCCGGTCGATGCCGCGAGCCTGCCGGCGTGCGGCTTCGCTCGGCGAGAAAAGTTTTGACGATGCGGTCCTCGAGCGAATGAAACGCGACCACCACAAGGCGGCCAGACGGTTTCAGGACCTGCTCGGCGGCGGCCAATCCGCGCGCCAATTCGCCGAGCTCGTCGTTGACGAAAATGCGCAAGGCCTGGAACGTTCGGGTAGCCGGATGAACCGCGCCATCGCGGGCGTGAACCACACGTGCGACGACCTCGGCGAGCCCGCGCGTCGTTGCGATGGGACCTTCGTCGCGCGCTCTGACGATCGCCCGCGCTACGGCGCGGGCATGATTCTCTTCTCCCAGCGTGGCGATGATGGCGGCCAGATCGCGTTCGCCGGCGTGCGCCACGACGTCCGCGGCGCTCGGGCCGCCGCGTCCCATGCGCATGTCGAGCGGCCCGTCGAGCCGGAAGGAAAATCCGCGGGCCGCCTCGTCAAGCTGCATCGACGATACGCCAAGATCGAACACGACGCCGTCCGCGGCGGCCCTGTCCACAATGGCGGCCAAATTGGCGAAGCGATCCTCGACGAGTTCGAGCCGGCCGCGCGCTTCGTCGACGAGAGCGGCGCCGCGAGCGATGGCGGTCGGATCGCGGTCGATGGCGATAACGCGCGCGGCGGGCGCTTGCAGGATGGCGCGCGTATAGCCGCCGCCGCCGAATGTCGCGTCGATATAGAGGCCTTCGCCGCGGACGCCGAGCCAGTCAAGGACACGGCGGCCGAGCACGGGAATATGACGAGCCAGTCCGCCAGCGACAGCATTGCTGTCGCTGCCCGTCATTCTTCCCGCGCTCCGAGCGGTTTTGCCGCCGCCGTCATCCGGGCTCCCAGTTCCGCTTTGAAGGCGCGGACCTTCTCGGTGGCCTCCGCGAGTTCCGCGCGAAAGCGACTGGGTTCCCAGATTCGAAATTTGTGGCCGAGGCCGACGAAGGTCGCCGCGTCGGTGATGCCGGCATGCGCCTTGAGCGTGTCGGTCAGCACCACGCGACCCTCCGCGTCGATCCTTAACGTCTCGCTGGTCCCGTAGAGCGCGAGCGAGAACTGTTCGCGGCGGGTCGAATAAGGCGAGAAGCCGGCAGTCAGAGTCTCGATTTCGGCAAGCAGCGCATTGCCGCCAGCATCGAGCGCCGGGCGATCGAGGGCCGGATAGCAGTAGAGACCGTCGAAACCGTCGCGCGCCAGTACCGCGCGAAATGTTGCCGGCACCGATACGCGTCCCTTGGCGTCCAACCGGAGCATGTAATGGGAAACAAAGCGGTCCATCTCGCCCTTCGCCATGCGGCAGGCCAATCCCGCAAGGCCCTCGCATTATGAGCGTTTCTGGGATCAAATGGGCTATCATGGGATAGTATGGGCGTCAACGGACCGGCCCAGACCGATTGAGCAAAACCTCGATTGGGCAAAGTCGCTCGATTTCGATTAGCGCGGCGTAAGCTTAAGGAATGGTTGAAGCGGCGACCGCGACCAGCCGGCATGACGCTCGCAAGGAGGAACCGCGCATTAAAGTCCGCAAGTCGACGCTGCGTGTCGCAGACGCGCAACGCCGCAGCGCATTCTTCATGAATTCCCGTCGTGCCGGCGCAAATCGGCTTTATGGCGGAGCCATGTTCTCCTATAGGATTCTCTTATGTCGCGTCCGGCGTTTGCTCCCGATTCCAGCGTCGTTGCCGAAGTCGTCCCGTCGCCCAATCATGGCGATCGTCGCGACGCCCGGCGGCCCGACATGATCGTGTTGCACTACACCGGGATGGAGGATGCCGAGGCTGCGCTCGAGCTGCTCAAAGCCCGCGGCAGCGAAGTCTCGGCTCATTACTTCGTTTTCGAGGACGGCCGCATCGTCCAGATGGTGCAGGAGAGTCATCGGGCTTGGCATGCCGGCAAATCCTCATGGGCGGGCGAGACCGATATCAATTCCTGCTCGATCGGCATTGAAATCGCCAATCCGGGCCACGATCACGGCTATCCCGAATACCCCAAGCGCCAGATTGCGGCGGTCACCGCCCTGTGCCGCAGCATCCAGACCCGCAACATGATTCCACCGGAGCGGGTCTTGGCGCATTCCGACGTTGCGCCGAGCCGCAAGCAGGATCCGGGCGAGAAATTTCCCTGGCGGACGCTCTACGAGTCCGGCGTCGGGCATTGGGTGAAACCCGCTCCGATCATGAATTTCGGCCAGTCGCTCAAGCCCGGCGACCGCGGCGACGGGGTTGCCGCGCTGCAGAAGTCGCTGGCCGAGTACGGCTATGGCGTCGACAGCAACGGCGAATACGATTCCATGACCCTTGAAGTCGTCATCGCGTTTCAGCGCCATTTTCGGCCGGAGCGAATCGACGGTGTCGCCGATCAGTCGACGCGGAGCACGCTGCAGGAACTGCTCGCCAGCCGCGGCCGAACCCGCACCGTGGCGGCTCGCGCCCGCACCGCGATACTGCTCATTGCCCCTTAACCGCTATCGCTGCGGCCACTTGACGGCACCCGGCTTCGTCCCCATCCCTGTCCTGTCAGTCGGTCGGACGGCCGCTCCGGCGAAACCGAAAGGTTGCCGGGGAGGAAAGTCCGGGCTCCATGGACAAGCGGTGCCGGATAACATCCGGCGGGTGCGAACCCAGGGACAGTGCCACAGAGAACAGACCGCCGCGGTGCGTAGCGTTTGCCGCGGCAAGGGTGAAACGGTGCGGTAAGAGCGCACCGCGCCGGCGGCAACGCCGGCGGCACGGCAAACCCCACCGGGAGCAAGACCGAATAGGGACGGCGCGAGGCGTGCGCGAGCGCGCTTCGGGATCATGTCCGGATCCTGCCGTCCGGGTAGGTTGCTTGAGGCGCCGGGTAACCGGCGTCCCAGAGGAATGGCCGTCACGTCTGCGAATTCTGTTTCGCAGGCCTCCCAGAACCCGGCTTACAGACCGGCTGACGTGAACTTAAGGGCGCCCGGCGGATCCCCGTCGGGCGCCCGCCAAGTTTTGGCCGGGCACATCAAGAGCCGGTGACCTGCTCAAAATTTTGGCGTTGCACGCTGCGGTGCATGGCAGCGTCCATCGGATTAAAAAAATTAAACAATAAAAACAGTGATGTATGGCTGGCACGAGGTTTGCTGCCTTGCAGCAGAGTTGGCCTCGGTCAGTCAGCCCTCGAATGGCTGGCCGCAATCCGAAGGGGAGCCGAACATGGACTATGTTAAACCGGCGGACGTCGCCACCAGCATGATGAATGCCGGGCGCACCAAGCTCGCACTGTCGCCGCTCGACCTTGTCATCCGCGGCGGGCTGGCTGGCGCCATTCTGGCGGCGGCGACGAGCCTTGCCTTTACCGCCATGGTGCAGACCGGCCAGCCGCTGGTCGGCGCACTCGTCTTCCCCGTCGGATTGATCCTGATCGTGCTGCTCGGGCTCGATCTCGTCACCGGCAGCTTCGGGCTGTTGCCGCTGCCT
>DATJBH010000151.1:0-10750 GCA_035515455.1 Xanthobacteraceae bacterium | reverse complement strand
GGTCTTTCACCGACGGCAGCAGATCGCGCTTGATGACGCCGACGCCGTGCTCGGCCGAGATCGAGCCGCCGTATTTCTTCACCACTGCGAACACCACGGCGTTCACGTCGTCCCAGCGCTTCAGATATTCGTCTTTGTCGGCCCCTTCCGGCTGCGTCACGTTATAGTGGATGTTGCCATCGCCGAGATGGCCGAACGGCAGAGGCCGCGCGCCGGGAATGAGTGTGACGACGGCCTCGTTGGCTTCCTTGATGAAGGCGGGCACGGCGGCGACGGGCACCGACACGTCGTGCTTGATCGAGCCGCCGGCGTGACGCTGCACCTCGCCGAACAGGTCGCGGATGCGCCAGAAGGACTTGCCCTGCTCGATGCTGTCGGCGATCGTCGCGTCGAGGATAAGGCCGCGTTCCATTCCCTGCGCCAGCACGTCTTCCATCACGTTGCGGAAACCCTCGCGCTGCTGCGAGGAGAGTTCGAGCAGCACGTACCACGGATGCGGCGTCGCCAGCGGATCGCGGCAGCCTGCGCCGTGCTGCAGCACCAGCTCGATGCCGCGCCGGGTCATGATCTCGAAGCTGGTGACGTCGTTGCCGCAGCGCGCTTGCGCCATGCCGAGGAGTTCGAGCGCGGCTTCGACCGATGTCACGCCGGCGAAGGCGGTTTCCACGGCGCGCGGCCGCGGAATGAGCCGCAACACCGCCGCGGTGATGATGCCGAGCGTGCCTTCGGCGCCGATGAACAGGTTCTTGAGATCGTAGCCCGTGTTGTCCTTTTTCAGCTTGTTGAGATTGTTGAACACGCGGCCGTCGGCCAGCACCACTTCAAGACCGAGCGCGTGCGAACGCGCGATGCCGTAAGCCAGCGCCGCGGTGCCGCCGGCATTGGTGGAGAGGTTTCCGCCGATGGTGCAGGTGCCTTCGGATGGCAACAGCTGCGGGTAGAGCCGGTCGGCGGCGGCGGCGGCTTCGCGCGCGCGCTGCAAGGTCACGCCGGCCTCGCAGGTGATGGTGTTCGAGGTCGGGTCGACTTCGCGAATGCGGTCGAGCCGGTTGAGCGAGAGAACGATCTCGTTGTGGTGCGGAATCTGCCCGCCGACCAATCCGGTATTGCCGCCCTGCGGCACGATCGCGGTTTTGGTCGCGTTGGCGAGTTTAAGGATCTCCGACACTTCGCCGACCGACCCCGGCCGCAGAACCATCGGCGAGTGGCCCTCGAACAGATGCCGCATTTCGACGAGATAGGGCGCCTGCAGCGCCGGATCGGTGATGGCGTATTTGTCGCCGACGATCGCCGCAAAACGCGCGAGCAGTGCGGGGTCGGCTTTGACGGGCGGTCGATCGAGCGGCTTATCGAGCATCGGGGCAGTTCCGGCAATTGCTGTCCATGACAGCGAAGATGGCAGCCGGATTACCCACGCGCAAGCGCGCGCCCCCCTTCAGCTACTCAATTCGCCTTCAGGAAGCTGACGTAGCCACTTTCCGCGCGATCGAGCGCCTTCTTGCTGTTCGCGCTCATCACCACGTCGAGCACGAACTGGTTGCCGTCCTTGTCGTCGTCGATGCCGAAGGCGCCTATCTCGTAGGCCTGCTGCGGCCTCTTTGGATTTTCGAAGGCGAAGCGCAGGAAACCTTCTTTGCCGTTGGCGCGCGCGACTGGCGACAGCGGCGAAATTTTGGCGGTCTTGTTGGCGGCGAGCCAGCGCTCATTGGACACGCGGGCGAAATCCTCGAGCGTCTGCTGCTTGTCGCGGTGATAAAAGACCTGCACGTAGATCAGCGGTTCGGCATTGGCGAAAGTTTTGCCCTTCGGCACCATCATCTGGACGTCGTTCTCCTTGGTTGCCTCGACATCGAGCACCCAGCCGTCCGGCGGCGTCATGACCAGCCGGAACGACGGGCAGAGCTGCTGGCCCGGGCAGGGGTTGAGGAATTTCTGCACCTCGGCGTGCGCGTCGGCGTCGCAGAACGCGAGCGCGGCGGCAATCAGCGCTGTAGTCAAACGAAAGTCTTTCATCGCAGCACCAAAGTCTTTCATCGCAGCACCCTTGGCATCGTCGTTCGCTCATCGCGGCGCCGCGGCGCGGCGCAGCCGATCGTTGATCGCTTCGCCGAGATCGCTGTGCGGGATCGGCATCACCGCGATCGCCGTGGCGCCGGCGCCGTCAAGAAGGCGCAGGTGGGAAAACAGATTGGCGGCCGCCTCTATGACGTCGCCGCGCGGCGAAAGGTTCAGGACTAGCGCCGCCTTGTCCGCGTCGCGCACCGGCGCCGGCCCGAACGCCAGCAAAGCTTCGCCGGGCTTTATGCTTCCGGCATTGAGCCGGACCGGGGTCCGCGGCGCGTAATGGGAAGGAAGCATCCCAGGCGCCAGCGGCGCTTCGGCGGCATCCGCCGGGGCCTCGGCAAGCGGCCGGCCGAGCACGCTTTCGATCGCCGCGCGCGACAGGCCGCCCGGCCGCAGCAGCGCCGGTCCGTCGAGGCAGGCGACGATGGTCGATTCGACGCCGACCGGCGTAGCACCACCGTCGATGATGAGATCGATACGACCGTTCAAATCGGCGAGCACATGCGCGGCCGCGGTCGGCGAGACATGGCCGGAGCGGTTGGCCGACGGCGCCACCACCGGCCGGCCGAAGCTGGTCAGGAGCTTCCGCGCCACCGGGTGATCGGGCACCCGCACCGCGACGCTGTCGAGTCCGGCCGTCGCCAAGTCCGCTACGGCGCAGGCTTTCGCTTTGCGCAGCACCAGCGTCAGCGGCCCGGGCCAGAACGCTTGCGCGAGCCGCGTCGCCTCGGCGGGGAACACCGCCAACGCCCGCGCCGCGGCCAGATCGGGCACATGCGCGATCAGCGGATTGAATGACGGCCGGCCCTTGGCGGCGTAGAGCCGCGCCACCGCCTCGCCATTGGTGGCGTCGGCGCCAAGCCCGTAAACCGTCTCGGTGGGGAAAGCGACCAGGCCGCCGGCGGCGAGAACGCGCGCGCCTTCCGCGATCGCGCCGTCGTCGGCGCGCAAGATGCGCGTTGGCACTTTCGTTGGCTGGGTAACCGGGCCTGTCATTGCCAAACCTTGGTGCTTGAATAACGCCGGCGCAACCGCTGACGGCGTGATCCCGAAAAGCTCGTCGTGGCGGTGATCCGGGATGGTTTGCGCTCTTTGGACGGGATCATGCCCGGTTATGGGCCGGCGGCTTGCCGGGGCGGAATGCCGACGCTATAAGCCGCCCGCGGCCTTAAAAGGCCAATGTCGGAGTGTGGCTCAGCCTGGTAGAGCACCTCGTTCGGGACGAGGGGGTCGCAGGTTCAAATCCTGCCACTCCGACCAACTCTGCCAAGCATTTAGGACAGCCGGTCCGTTCGCGAGGTGTGCGCCGCGACAGTTTCGGCGACAGAAACCCACCCACAAAGGACCGTTGGGATCAGCGGCGCGCAGGTTTTGCACGGTAAGCGGCGCCCGACACTCCCCGACCCCCCTATACTTGCCGCCGGTTCTCGTGGAGGCGCTCACGATTCAGGCGCCCGCCCTGCACGGCCGAAGGCGGTTAAAGGTCGCCGCCTCAAAAATGGCCTCGCCGGGCGGTCCCAGGCCGGCGCTGGTAAGCCGTTTCTCGAACGTGGGCTGGAGATGCCAAGTTGTTCCGATTTCACGCCAGCGGGCGGCCACGTGAAATGCTGGCCCTGGCACGGAAACAGACCGGCTTGTCCTTCCCCCGGCGGCAAGGTGGCTTTCATCTCTTTTGCCACACACGTATGGCACCTGGATGCACCACTATGGCCAACTCGACACGTTCGGCCTGGTCCGGACCAACCGGTGGAAGCACCCCGACTCCGCTGACCGCTATCGGTATACCAAAGTAAGTGATGAAGCGCGGCGAGCGGACCTGCTACCCGTCTCACGTCACGTGAAATGACCCTGTTGGCTTCCGCTTTGCCCCTGACAGCGACCAAACCGCTGCGCCGCGATATCTGTGCGGGGGCAACAGGCGACGTTCCGGACCCTATAAATGGCTGCGCGGTCATTTGCGCTGGTCGCGAAGTATCCCACCATGATTGACCAATACGTTTGAGTTCTGCCGCCGTCGAATTTCGTCTGCGATCCGGTTCACCTCAGGCAGGGCGTGATTGTAGAATTTTTTCAGTCCCGCGCACAGATAGTTGAGGCCCGGCTCGCCGTTCGGCGTGCGGATCAGGCGGTTCTTTGGACATTCGCCCCAGCAGTCCTTGAGATAAGCGCATTCGCGGCAGTAGCGCGGCAATGTTTCGGATTTGGCAAAGCCGAACTTGACCTGCTCGGGAGAGAAAACCATTTCCGCCAGCGTTTTTTCCCGCACGCTTCCCAAGCGGTATTCCGGATAGACGTAATGGTCGCAGGAATAGACGCTGCCATCGTGCTCCAGGGCGACGCCCTTGCCGCAGAACTCGTTATAGATGCAAAGCTGGGAGGGAAGCCCCATGTGCTGGGCCACGAGTGTCTCGAAATGATTCACCAAAACTTTGCCGAAATCCTTCCGGCGCCACTCGTCGAACACCCTGGATAGAAAGTATCCATAGTCTTCCGGATCGACGGACCAGTCGGTGACAACGGAACTGGAATGATCGGGGCGCGCCTCTGGACTGCCAACGATCGGTAGTCGAGATTTGTCCCATTTCTGTGGGGCCGTTGTTTCAAATTTCTTGAGTTGCACGATCGGGATGAACTGGATGTACGTTGAGTTCAGTTCGCTGCGCAGGAATCGGTAAACGTCGAGCGGGTGCGAGGCGTTAAGCCTGTGCACGCAGGTGAGCGTATTGAAGGGAACGCCAAATTTGCGCAGTAGCTTTGCGGCGGCCATCACCTTATCGAAGGTCGGCGCGCCGCCCTTGTTGACGCGAAACTGGTCGTGCAATTCGCGCGGACCGTCGATGCTCAGCCCGACAAGAAAACGATGCTCTTTGAGAAATTGTGCCCATTCCTCGTTGAGAAGAACGCCATTGGTCTGCAGGTCGTTTTCGATGCGCTGATTGGGTTTAGCGTACTTTTTTTGCAGTGCCACCACACGCCGGTAAAAATCAAGGCCGCGCAGAGTCGGTTCACCGCCCTGCCATGAAAAGACCACCTGCGGGCCGGTCGTGCCCTCGATATATTGCTTGATGAAAACATCGAGCGTGTCTTCGCTCATCTGACCCGTCCCAGGGCCATTGGGCAAGGTTTCCTTGCTCAAACAAAAGCAATATTTGCAGTCGAGGTTGCAGGTCGATCCGGCGGGCTTGGCCATGACGTGGAACTGGCCGCCGGACTTTGCATGCAGCTTTTGCGGCATGCTGTACTTTTCAAGCATTGTGCAATCCTGTTTTGTCGGCGAAGCCGATCAACCGCCTCTAATCGCCCGGACCTTGTGTCTTGACGCCATCCGGGGCTGTAGCCGATTAATGCGGTTGCGGCCCCCTAGATGTTAAGATCAAACTTCCGGTCAGTTGTTGCCTCGACCGATCAGCTCACTCCGCAAACCAAAACCGAGTATGTAAGGAAAAGAGGCGGGCGAACTGTTCGATGAACGGCCGCCCGCCTGGACGGTCATTGAGGTTACTGGGCGGCTCCTTGACCCGCTGCCCGCGCCTCATCCATCTTTTTCTGCATCTCCGCTTTCAGCGCGTCGAGGTTGAAGCTGGCACCCGATTGCATTGGCGGATAATCGATGAAAGTAGGCATTGCCTTGGCCAGCATCTGCTGAACGAACACGAAGCGCCAGAACTCGTACTTAAACCAATCCCAGTATTGCATCGATCCTTTCGCCGCTCCATCGCTCGCCCAACCCGTGCGCTCGAACGGGTCTAAGCGCAGATTGGTCAGGATAGGCATGTCGGGGTGAGTTTTCTCACCAACCCAGCCCTGGGGCTGCTCAATGAAGCGATACTTGAAGTCGTCAATGCGCACCGCACCAAGGGTGCTTTCCCCAAAGTAGAAAATTTCGTGACGCGCCGATGGGCCTTTACCCGTGATGGCGGCCATCTGGTTGTAGCCGTCCAGGTGGTTCTTGTAAGTCCGATCGCCGATTGTCTTGCCTTTCAATAATTCTTCTGTGAGGTTCGGATCGCCCGCGGCGGCCACGAAGGTGGGCAGCCAATCCAAACCGGAGAAGATTCCATTCTGAATGGAGCCGGCCGGGACATTACCTGGCCAGCGCACGAGCGCCGGCGCGCGGAAGCCGCCTTCCATAACCGTTCCCTTCGCCATGGCAAACGGCGTTTGGCCGCCGTCCGGCCAAGTGAATTGCTCGGGACCGTTGTCGGAAGTGAACAGGACGATAGTGTTGTCGTCCAATCCCTTGTCCTTGAGATATTGCATCACTGAGCCGACGTCGTCATCAAGCTGAGCCATCCCGGCTTCTTGTACCGTCCAGCCATTGTCCGAATTGCGCATCGCTTCGTATTTCGGGGAGAGATGCGTCACCACATGCATTCGGGTGGGGTTGAGCCACAAGAAGAAAGGCTTGTTGGCGGCCCTGGCTTTGTCCATGAACGCAAAGGAAGCGGCGACAAATGCCTCATCCACCGTCTCCATGTTGTACTTGATGCCGCTCATGGGGTGCGGTGGCAGCGGTCCTGCGTCTTCGATCTTCTGTTTCCCGATCCTGCCCCAGCGCGGCATCTCGGTAGGATCGTCTGTGTCGGTGGCCCAGCTATGCACCAAGTTGCGCGGGCCGACCTGATTTAACAACGCCTGCGGATAAGCGGGATGGAAGGGGTCTTCCATCGCGTCCAAGTGATAGAGATAGCCGAAAAATTCGTCGAACCCATGGACGGTGGGTAGGAACTCATTTCTGTCGCCAAGGTGGTTCTTGCCGAACTGCCCGGTTGCGTAACCCATCGATTTCAAAGCCGTTGCGATTGTCACCGCCTGGGCCGGCATCCCAATAGCCGCGCCCGCCTGGCCGACCGTGGTCATACCGGTGCGAATTGGCAATTGGCCTGTGACGAACGCGGCGCGACCGGCCGTGCAACTCGCCTCGGCGTAATAGTCCGTGAATAACATGCCTTCTTTGGCAATCTTATCGAGGTTTGGCGTTTTGCCAGCCATCATACCGAGGCCATAAGCACCGATGTTCGTTATGCCGATGTCGTCACCCATGATGACGACGATGTTAGGCTTGCGGCCGCTGGTCGCCGCCGGTTGGCGGCCTTGTGCAGACGCATTTTGCGCCGTCGACAATAGGCCAACTGTCCCGAGCGCTGATGTTCCTGTTAGGAGAACGTTGCGGCGACTTACACGTCCATTCTCTTTCTTATGATCGTTCTCATGCGAATTATCGGAACTCATGCTTTCTTCCTTTTTCTAGTGATGAACATAATGCCGACGTGGCTTGCGGAGCGTCGACCTGCTCGGGATGGCGCACGGCCGGACTATAGCGGACGACACTTGACGCCATTTCTTTCTTACGGATGAAAGATGTGTTTCTATACAAACACGAAGGAGACGCTACGGTATTGATTTGAATCAATGGGGCCCAGATCAGCCGCAAAATCTGGAAAGTGAACTCGTTCACCGGTCCAGTCTCGGCAAAGCCTCTCACTGTCGACCGCTTTGACGAAATTATTGTCCTGTGGAAATCGTGACAGCTCCGCCGAGCAGCGTGTTCGGCGAAGACGAAACCAATTCGTTCCCTGTTGCCGCGCCACTATTCTCGGCGATGCCCTGCCCGAGAACGGTGCGTAGTTCCGGCGCTACGGTTGCCAGTTGAACAAATTTGTCGTGGTTGGATGGGTCGTCACCTCTGACGTCGGTCAAATCGATTACCGTGGCGCCCAGCGCCGCCAATTCGTCAATGTCGCCGTCATTGCCCACTCGGTTCTCGTCGCCGGCTATGAATTTTGAGAACCCCAACGCCTTATCGTCCTTTGAAAGCACGATATAGAACGGCTTGCGAGGCTTTCCAAAGCGGCGCATTTGCGACTTGAAAACATCAACGTCTATATCGGGCGCTGCAAGGAAGACGTCTCCTAACTTGTTAGCATATTGCAAATTGCCGGAAATCCTGATTTGCCGCAGCGCCTCAACCGTGACCCAATTTCCCATGGAATGGGCGAGGATGTTTACCTGCTCGGCATTGCTCGCCAACAGAAGACGGAGCGTGTGCTCCAGGTCGTCTCGTGCGGCTGTCGCGCTGTTGGTGTCGTAGACATAGGCCGCGAGCTTCCCGCGCGACGCCCAGGTGAAGAGCACTGGAACGCCGGATGCCTTTGAATCATGAACAATCTGGGCGAAACGATAGAGGCCTTCAGCGAACATCGTATTATAACCGTGAATGAACAAGAACACGTTGCGGCTTCCCTTGGGGCGCATCGCAAGTTGGGTATTCAACGCCTGCACAAAGGCCTTGTCGTCATCTAGAGACGCTTCATCTCGCACAACGAAATCGGCGGCCGGATTGCCAGGCGGCGTTAATGCCCATTCAATTTTGCCTGGGGTGTGCGTTGGAGGTATCGAGACGGTTAGAGTTGCATAATGAAGTGATTTTCCTCTCTCACCATTGAAAAACGTGCCGGGCCGCAGGTCTCGCTCGCGTGTCGTCGCAATGAGCAACTCATGATTGGTGGCTCCCATCACGTTATCTGCCACGGGACTTAGGAAGCCGCTCTCCGGTCTGGTGGCACACGCTGCCAGAGGCGCGGCAACGATTAGTAGTACTGCTAATATTGAAGGCACCCGCTTGGAACACACGCAGGCGACGCAAACTCTCTGCCAAGACATAGCGCGCCCCCCCAATGCACTAACGCGCTATTTTCAAAGCCCGGGCATTACCTATTCTTTCTGGCAGTTAGCACGCCATCGACCGCTTTCATCAGCGTTTCATTGGGATTATCTTTGCACGCCGTCACTACGGCATCAGCGTTGTGCTTCATTATGTTCAAGTCGAGCATGGTGTTCTTGCGCAGCCCGTTGTAGTAGCCGCTGGTCCATATCGCCGCCTCGACGGCGTCTGGAGTTCCGCTCAACAATTGATTACACGTGAACTTCGACATATCGACCATTACTTGGGCCTCACTTGCGCTATTCACGACCAACGTCAACGTAGCGCCACAAAGCAGATACGTCAGCCAATTCATGGTCCATCTCTCCGTTCGTTAAATTTTATCGAGATTCGATGTGGATCGATGAGGGCTAATAATCGGACCGCCGCCTCATTTGCCCTATCACCCTACTTCAGGCGTGTTTCTTCAGCCGGAATGCCAAGCCGACATAGAGAACACCGGCGATGATCGCATAGGTGCCAATCAGCCAAACCAGAGCGAGTGCCCCCGCACCGGGCTGGGCCACAATGGCCACGCCAAAAATCACCGAAATGATCCCGCTTAGGATCAGGAACCACTCGTTGTCGATCTCGTTGCGTAGCCGGATCGCGCCGATGATTTGAAAGACGCCGATTGCGACCGCCCAACCGCCAATGGTGAACAACAAAATCAGCGCCGTCATGCCAGGCAACAGGAAGGTGAAGGCCCCGACCGCGATACCAAGAATGCCGACAATTGCCAGCCACCATCGTGCTGCGGGCGCATCGCCCTTGATGGCCGCGATGATTGCAATCGCGCCATCAGCCAAAGCATAGGCACCGTATAAGAGGATGAGGGTGAGAAGTGTCAAACCCGGCCACGCGAAAGCAAGGACACCGAAAATGATCGCGGCAATGCCGCGCAACAGCAGTAACCACCAGTTCTTCGCGAGCGCGTGAAGTAAGATAGGCGCGACCCGCGGACCACCAAGAGTCTGAGCCTGTGACAAGGAAACCTCCCATCAAATAGTGATGTGCCATAAGAGGTAGACGCATGGCATCGTGTCATTGATCTAGGTCAACCACGATCCCCTTAAAGAGAGACCGCCGCAAGGCGGTCTCCAGAGCTAGCGTAGATTAGGCGGCTGTGCGCTTGGTTTTTTCGACTTCGATGTGGCCAGCGATGGCGTCGAGCACTGCCACCTTAGCCTGCTCGATAGAAGCGATGGCGTAGTCGATGGCGTAAGAAGCGTCTTCGTCCAGCAACTGGGAATAGTTCGCGGCGCGTTTAACGTTCGCGTCGTGCTTCCGCTGGGCTACTTTGGACTTTAGATCGTCCACGTCAGCGGCAATTTTCGCTTTCAGTCCATTCCACTTGGCGGACGTGGTATCGCTAGCAGACTTGACGTTTTGGCTTACCTTCTTGATCGCTTCCTCAGCAGCAGATTGCGCCTGTGCAACGCGCGCAACGATTTTATCATGAGCTTCCTTCTGTGCCGCCGCCGCAGCATCCTCGGCGTTCTTGGCGCGAACCGACAAATTGGCGAGCTGTTCGGAAAGTGGCTTCATAAAACTTCTCCTTGTATGAGTTTCCCGGCGTGAATTCAGCTTCGCGTGTGACTCCGCCGAGTTGATGAAAGATTAGCTATGCTTTCGCAGGACGCGTATTGATCTAGATCAACGCTTGGCCGATGGCTGCGCCGCAGAGCCTTATTGGGATCGCCAAACATCACCCGGCATCAATAATTTCAGGAAATTCACGAACAAGTGTGCCATAGAAGGCGCGTCTTAGGGTTTTAAGGGCGACTGATGCTCAACGGCTGGGAAAACTTCTTCATTGTGGCCGCACAAGCGAGCGCGACACTGATCGGCTTGCTATTCGTCGCCATCACGCTCGGCGCCGGCTTGTCTACGCCACACGGATTGGACGTTACGCGCGCCTTCTTGACGCCAACGCTGGTTCGTTTCAGCGGCGCGCTATTCGACTCTATGGCCGTTCTGCCG
>DATJBH010000150.1:0-3816 GCA_035515455.1 Xanthobacteraceae bacterium | reverse complement strand
CGACGCCGACGCTTTGATCGATCAGATCACGCGCGGCGTTCACGGGCGGTTCGCGATCGGTCATGCCACCGTGCAGCTTGAAACTCCGGATATGGCGCAGTCCTGCGCGCTACGGCCCGCGCACGTGGTATGACGAATGCGCCTTCGCGCCGGTCACATCCTTTCCTTCAAGCCGCGCGTGATGAGCCACCAATTGGCCGGATAGGACGTCAGAAAACCGGCCATCATCGCAATCTGCATCATGAACCAGAATTCGAAGCTGTGGATCTCAAGCTTGGTGCCGAAGCCGATAGCGAAAATCACGAAATAGGCGATCGCCATGAAGCCGTACATGCCGATCTCCCAGAGCGTGATCGACACCGTATCCGCCTTGATCGCGGCGATGAACCCCTGACCGAGCGAGAGCCCCCGCATCGGCGCGATAGTGAAATACTGAAATACTATTCCGAACGTATAGGCGAACAGAAAGTCCACGATCCATTTGGCGAACAACTTATCGCGAAACCGCTATTCTTCAGAGCAGGCGGCGCCAAGCAACAAAATGCTAGCTGGCGCGCGACTGATGCTCGCCGTGGGCATCCACACGGAAATATTTGAGGAAGAAGGCGCCGTCGCGATTGAGAGGCGCGCCGCAGCCGAGGCGCGATATTTTGGCGTCGCCTGCTACGGAACCTTCGACTCGCACAACGCGGTAGTGAGCGTTGCATTGCGCGCAACGGATTGTGGCGGACGTGGGACTTACCATGCGCAGCCTCTGTGTGCGACCAACGATATCACGCAGGACAACTATGGTGGCGAAGAACGGTTTCAAGCGTGGGAATCGAACATCGAAGCGCGACGATCCGGGAGGTTTGCCGCACGCATTTATTTCATGTCGCTCGCCGGGACGCGAGCGCGGGAGCGGGAGCTGGCGTGGGATCGGCGCCGAATCTGTTCGAACCCGGCGTTCCATCCAAGGCGAGCCAATAGAGCAGCAAAAGAATTCCGATGCCGGTCGCGGTCAGAAGCAGCCACCAGCCGGAGCAATCGACATCGTGAAGGCGCCGTGCCGCCAGCGCAAAGGTCGGCAGGAGGGCAACCAGCGTGAAAATGCTGTTGAGCGGCGACAAACCTGGATGATAAACGAAAATCACAGCGTCGAGAATGTTCGCCAAAATGGCGCCGCCCGCCGCGAACAGCACCCAGTACCAAAAGTCCGGACGCGATGCCCGGCCGGAGAAAATTCCGTAATTGGCAAATCCAGCCCCCACCGCTTCGCCGAAGGTCATCGCACTCGCTCCAGAAGCCGTGTGAGAAGCCAGGTGATACGAATGTCGCGAAGGCGCGCCCCGACGTCGCGCCGCTCGCAATTTGAGACGGTTGCAATGAATTCCGTGTGACAGGTTGCGTTGGTATTTAAATTCGGTTGAACGCAGAACGAGTTGCGTAGCTCGCAGCCGCTACCTTCCCGATTCCGCCGGCGATGGTTGTTTGCTGAGGCGCCGCTCGGTCGGCTGCGTCCGCAGTTCCTAAGAGACGCCACCAACAAGACGATGGCGGCAATACGGGTCAGTTCGACGTGGCGCTCGCAGCCAAGACCTGGGCGGATCCGGGCATTGTCATCGCCTCCCATCCCCTTAAGGATGCACGTGGGGCTGTCTAAAAGCGTGATGCAAGCTCGGATCGGGGTGCCAAGTGCGAGCCTTAACGCCGCGGAAAACGAGGCGAGACGTGGGCTTCAATCTCGCTTAGAATTGTGCCGAAACAGTCAGTCGAGGCCCCAAACGGGCTGGGCGAGGGAGCTAAGCAGATGATTCGTAAGAGTTTTGTAGCCGCATTCGCGGCGGCGCTTGCTGCGGCGGCGGTTCTGCCCGCTCACGCGCAGCCAAGCCGCGTCCAGGTCGGCACACTAGCCTGCTCGGTTTCAGCCGGCGTCGGCCTGATCGTCGGGTCGCAACGCAACGTGAACTGCACGTTCCAGCCCGATAATGGCCCGCCGGAGGCTTATATCGGCACTCTGACCAAAGTCGGCCTCGACGTCGGCTTCACCACCGGCAGCGCCATTGTCTGGGCCGTGTTCACCGGGACCAATCGCTATGTCGGCATGCTGGCCGGCACCTATGCCGGAGCGCAGGCGGAAGCGACCGTCGGCGCCGGTATCGGGGCCAATGCGCTGATCGGCGGTTCCAATCATTCCGTGTCGCTGCAGCCGCTCTCGGTGCAGGGCCAGGTCGGGCTCAATGCCGCCGCCGGCATCGGCGCGCTGGAACTGCATCTCGCCCAATAAGCGGGGGCAAAGCGCTGTGGCGCAGTCAGATCCGGCTACCTTCTTATACAGCCGGTGACCGGGTGCGTTGTCACGCCCCTTGACCGGCCCCGCCGACCCCTGAAACGATGCCTTGCCGCGGCCCGCACCAAATGACGGGTCGCTTCCGGGAGGCAGTTGCAGGAGGCGGTCATGGCGACAAACGGCAACGGCAATGGCGCGCGTGCGACGGGTCCCCGTTGCGTCGCGCTGGTCGGCCCGTTCCAGAGCGGCAAGACCACGCTGCTCGAAGCCATCCTAGCGCGCACCGGCGCCATCCCGCGCCAGGGCAGCATCGAGGGCGGCAATACCGTCGGCGACGCCAGCAAGGAGGCGCGCCACCACAAGATGAGCGTCGAGCTCACCGCCGCCACCGCCAATTTCATGGACGACGCCTACACCTTTCTCGACTGCCCCGGCTCCGTCGAATTCGTTCATGACATGCGCGCGGTGCTGCCGGCGATCGATGCGGCGGTGGTGGTGTGCGAGTTGGACGAGAAGAAAATTCCGCAGCTCCAGCTCATTTTGCGCGAGCTGGAAGACCGCAAGATTCCGCGCATCCTGTTCGTCAACAAGATCGACAAGGCCGACGCCGGCGTCCACGACGTCTTGAAGCTTTTGCAGCCGGCATCGCGCAGCAAGCTGATCCTGCGGCAGATCCCGACTTTCAAGGACGACCTCATCACCGGCTTCGTCGATCTCGCGCTGGAGCGCGCCTTTGTCTACAAGGAGCACGCTGCCTCCGAAGTCGTGCCGCTGGAAGGCGACGCCGCAGACAAGGAAAAAACCGCGCGCTTTTCGATGCTGGAGACGCTCGCCGACCATGACGACCAGCTGATGGAGCAGTTGCTCGAGGACATTCAGCCGCCGCGCGACAAGGTGTTCGACGATCTGCGCAACGAGTTGCGCGAGGGTTTCGTTTGCCCGGTGTTGATGGGCACCGCGGCGCGCGCCAACGGTGTCTTACGGCTCTTGAAAGCGCTGCGCCATGAATCGCCCGGCATTGCCGAAACCGCGCAGCGGCTCGGCGTCAAGTCCGGCACCGATGCCGTCGCCTATGTGCTCAAAACGCTCAATACCGCGCATGGCGGCAAAATGTCGGTGGTGCGCATGCTGGCGGGACAGGCCGGCGATGGCACGACCTTCGTGGCCGGAGACGACGAGGCCGGCCGCGTCGCCGGCGTCTTTAAGCTCGTCGGCCAGACCACCGAGAAGCGCGGCCCGGCGCAGCTCGGCGAAACCGTCGCCTTTGCCAAGCTCGACAAGGCGAAGACCGGCGACACGCTGACCGCGGGCAAGCAGCCGCATCCTGCGCTTGCCAAGATCGCGCCCCATCCGCCGGTGCTGGCGATCGCGATCACAGCCAAGGAACGCAAGGACGACGTCAAGCTCGGGCTCGCGCTCAGCAAGCTGGTCGAGGAAGATCCCTCGATCACCATCGTGCACAATCCGGAAACCCATGAAGTCGTTGTGTGGGGCCAGGGCGAGATGCATCTGCGCGTCGCCACTGAGCGGCTCAACGACCGTTTCGG